>CAMZBI010000031.1 GCA_947304585.1 uncultured Clostridia bacterium
GGGTGCGCTTCGCGCAAGTGAGTGTGCCTGCGGCACAAGGGGGTGCGGCTGGCGCCGCAAGTGGGTGCGCTTCGCGCAGGTGAGTGTGCCTGCGGCACAAGGGGGTGCGGCTGGCACCGCACGAATCGCCTTCGGCGAAAATTTGCAGAGCAAAGCGATGCACCCACTTGCGATGCCTCGCATCGCACCCATTTGTGGCGCTAGCCACACCCACTTGTAATGCCCCGCATCGCGCTTCTTTGCGCACAGCGCACATCGTGGCGAAGCCACGCCCACTTGCGGAGCGAAGCGACGCACCCACTTGCGACGCCTTGCGTCGCACTCACTCGTGGCAAAGCCACGCCCACTTGCGGCGAAGCCGCCCTGCGCCGTCAGGCGCACTCATTTGCGGAGCGAAGCGACGCACCCACTTGCGATGCAGGACGGTTGCGCCGGGCTGCATCGCACTCACTTGTGCCGCCAGGCACACCCACTGCGCCGCAGGTGCCTCACTTCCTCTGCGCCAGCACCAGCTCATAATACAAACCCTTTTTCGCCATCAGTTCCGCATGGGTGCCTGTTTCGGCTATCCTGCCACCGTCAAGGACAACGATTTTTGTGGCGTTGCGGAGGGTCGACAGACGGTGGGCTATGGCGATGGTGGTGCGGTCTTTGATGAGGGCGGCGATGGAAGTTTGAACCTGTTTTTCCATCTCGGTGTCAAGGGACGAGGTGGCCTCGTCAAGAATCAATATCCTCGGGTCCCGAAGAATGGCCCTTGCGATGGCGACCCGTTGGCGTTCACCGCCCGAAAGGGTGTAGCCTTTTTCGCCGATTATTGTGTTGTAGCCGTCGGGAAGTTTTGTGGCAAAGTCGTGGACTCCGGAAAGTCTGCTGCAGCGGAGAACATCATCAACCGTTGCGCCGGGCTTGGCGTAGATAAGATTGTCGTAAAGGGTGCCGCTGATAAGAACAGTTTCCTGGAGCACAGCGCCAAGCTGGCTTCTCAGGCATTCCCGGTCGTAGTCGAGGATGTTCACCCCGTCGATCAGGATCCGGCCGCTGCGAACCTCGTAGAGCCGCATGACAAGGTTTATCAGGGTGGTCTTGCCCACGCCGGAGCGGCCCACAAGGCCTATCATCTCGCCGGGTTTCATCTCCAGGTCGATGTTTTTCAGGACTGTGGAGGTCTCGTCGTAGCCGAAGCTGACGTTTTCAAATTCGATGTTGCCCTCGATCTTTCTTGCCACGCCCTGCTGCTCGCCGTCCTCGCTCTCCTCTTCCAGAAGGCCGAAGATCCTGTTGGCAGCGGTGAGGACACGCATCATGTGAGAGGGGAAATTGGCAAGCCATCCCAAAGGCTCGTAGATCATGCCTACGTAGGCCGAGAACATGGCGCACTCGCCAATAGTCATGTGCCCGCCGAGGATCATATTGCCGGTATAGTAGAGCAAAAAATAGCTGCCTGCGGACAGGCCGATGCGGATGAAGGGGGAGAGTTTGGCAAGGAGTATCTCGGTTTTCACGGATACGTCCCGTTCTTCGGCTGCGGCGCTGCTGAACCGCCTGTGTTCCCTTTCCTCGGTGCCGTAGGCCTTTACGACGCGTATGCCTGAGAGAATGTCGTGGAGGGCGCTTGAGGTTTTTGATGTGGCTTCACGCTGGCGGCCCATAAGCTTTCTGGCGTGTTTCTGGAAAGAGACGATGGCAACCACCGTCACGGGCAGGGGAAGCGCAAAGATCAAAAGGAGGCGCCAGTCATAAAGGGCGGTCACCACGGAGACGATTATGAGCATTAGAACCTGCTGGATAAAATTCGGCAGCCAGTTGTTCACAAACATCTGCATCTGTCCTGCGTCGCTCGATACCGTGGTCATCAGTTCACCCGTAGTCTTCTGCTCGACCTTTTTCATGGAAAGGCTTTGGATCTTTGCAAACAGCTTCTTCCTCAGGTCGACCACCGTTGAGAGGCCGATCTTCATGGCTACGTAGCTTTTGAGGAAACCGACGCCAACGGTTCCAAGTCTTACGGCAAGCATCAGGAGGACCATGAGGGCAAAGGGCACCAGGACCCTGAAGGGTTCGGAATCCGCCAGTTTTGAGGCGCTTTCATTTACCACATAGTCGTCCACAAGGACCCTGTTGATGGCAGGGGATATCATGTTGATTCCCATGAGAGCGAACGATATGAGCACCGAAAACAGTATGGCGGGCCAGTGGGGAGTACCCAGGCTGATTAGGTTTTTCAGGGCTTTTCTCTTGTCAAAGCATTTCGGGCAGGTTCTCTCACCGGGTTTCAGGGGTCTTCCGCACTTCGGACAGACGTTTCCCTTGACACGTGGGTCTCCCGGATCACCTGAATGCCGCCCTCCCGGCCTCTCTGTATGAGAATCCCCAGGGCAGCCGGGATTGCCGCCGGTCCCGGTGCAGCCGGCCTGATCGTATCTTCCTGCTCTTGCCGCAGCATCTGAGGCAGCCCTGATCACCGGAATGATACCCGCGGCATTTCCCGGCGTCACGTGAAACAAAGTCACAACCTCGCCTGTTTTCAGAGTCAGTTCGGCGCTCAGGACGCCGAAATCCCGCCTCAGCTCGCAGGACTCAACATCACAGGAAGGAAACGCCTTAAAGTATTTCGTCCCGTCACCTGCGGTCCACTCTGCGGCGATCACACCGCTTTCGGAAACTGCGGCAATGCCCTCGCAGCTTTGGTTGTTTTCGTCCAGGTCAAACAGCCCGGAGGCAACAGGCAAAAACTCCCCCGGCTCAAAACGGGCCGTTAAGGACTCCGTTCTGCGGGACATCTCGGCTTCAAGCTTTGCTGCCGCTTTATTCGGTTTTCCCGGCTTTCTGCCCTTGCCGGTCCTTCCTGTTTTTTCTGCCATTGTTGCTCCGGTTTACTGTCTGCTGAAGTTTCTGTCCGTCAATTGCCTGACAGGTGCATGGTCTTTTGATTATAAGTAGAGTTCGATCTTTCTGCGGCTGGCTTTGTCCAGTTTATCTGCGTCCCTGATCTCAAAGCGGTTGCCGTCAATGTCCGTTATAATGAGTCTTGTGTCCGTGACGCGGAAAATGCTGCCGTAGGTGTCCTTAAGGGCAAACTCGGCACGGCCGTTTTCCTCCGTTTCCACTTTCCAGGTGGTGATGCCGTTTTTGTCCTTTATTTCCAGAATTTTAGAGATCACTCTCACGAAATGTCTGCGCTTTATCTCCTTTTCGATGGCCGCAAGGCTCTCGCCGGAGAACTCGTCGATGTCCCGGATCATTCCCACTTCTTCCTGCTCCGGATTCATGGCGCTCACAAGTTTTCTCGTCTCGCCGTAGGGGAACAGCAGATGGAGTATCACCCTGCAGTCCTCCCCGGTCTCCCTGTTTCTGAGGATAAGAGAACCTCCGCCGTCCCTGAATTCGGAGTTTCCCGGCGTCAGGTAGCGGACCTGCGTTGCGGCAAGGGCCTCCCGGTCAAAGAGTCCGGATCCCCGGCTCCCGGCAACGTCAGCTGCTTGTATATCATTGGTCATTAAATCGTCGGCAGGCATGTCAGTTTCCCCCGTCTTCTTCAAGTATGTTTTTCATTGCCTCGATCTGAAGCATGTAAAGCCGTTTGTAGATTCCGTCGTGTGTCAGGAGTTCCGCCGCAGTGCCCTCCTCCAGCAGCCGTCCCTTCTCGATGACTATGATCTTGTCTGCGTTGCGGAGGGTGGATAGGCGGTGGGCGATGGTGATGGTGGTGCAGTTTTTCGAGAGTGTGTCGAGGGAGAGCTGTATCATGCGCTCCGTCTTCGTGTCCATGCTGGCGGTGGCCTCGTCAAGGACCAGTATTGCAGGCTTTTTCAGGATGGCTCTTGCGATGGAGATGCGTTGGCGTTCTCCGCCGGAAAGGTTCTTGCCGCCAATACCGACCTTTGTCTGGTAGGCCTCCTCCAGTTTTACAATGAACTCGTGAGCTCCTGCAAGCCGTGCGGCCTCCACCACTTCCTCTTTAGGGGCTCCCGGTTTTGCGTAAGCAATGTTGTCGTATATCGTGCCCTCAAAAATATAGGTCTCCTGGGATACTATCGAGATGTTTTCCCGGAGGACGCTCAGTTCCATATCTTTTACGTCCAAGCCGTCGATGCATACGCTTCCCGTCTCCGTGTCGTAAAGTCTCAGGAGGAGATTGGCAATGGTGCTCTTGCCTGCGCCGGAATGGCCGACGATGCCAAGGGAGGAGCCGGCGGGCACTTTGAAGGATACGTTGTCGATGATGCGGCGGTTCTTTTCGTAGGAAAAGCAGACGTTTTTAAACTCAACTGCGCCATCCACCGTTTTTTTGGTTGCGGGAGCATCGCTTTCCCTGACAGAGGGATCCGCGTCGTATATCTCAAACAGTCTTCTCAGGGCATTGGCGAAATCCGCGAAGGAATCCATCATGTCCGCAAGTGAATAAAGGGGCGAGTTCAGCATCCCGCAGTAGGACAGGAAAGCGGCGAAGAAGCCGTAGGTCATATGACCTTTGATCGTGAGCCAGCCGCCCACCAGCCACACGAGGATCGTCGACATGTACATCACAAGCCTGAGGGCGGGGGGTGCGATGTTTCTGAAAATGATGATCTCTTTGGCGCTGGAAGCTAGGCCTTCGGTGACGCCCGCAAAACGTTCCTCCTCCTGCTTTTCCATTGCGAAGGCTTTTGTGACCTTTATGGCTCCCATGGAGTCGGTGAGCCTGCCGTTAAACCGTCTTGAGGCAGCGTGTCTCTTGAAATGCAGGTAGTGCTGACGTCTGAGGGTCTTCAGGGCCAGCCAGAAGAACAGGGGCAGAACAGCAACGCATACCGCAGCAAGCCCGGGCTGCATTATAAACATGACCACCGCCACGACAATGATCTTGGCGATGCTGACAATGTAGTAGGAGATGCCCTCCACGAAGAACCAGTGGATGCTCTGGGCGTCCTCGTTGATCTGGGTCATAAGGCCGCCGGTCTGACGCCCCGTGAAGAAATCAAGGGAGAGCCTCTTCATCGCCCCGAATATGGTGACTTTGAGGTCGTAAACAAGAAAACCCGCCGTTTTTGCGGTGATTATCCTGGAGATCATGTTGACGAATATCTCCGCGATCTCAACGCCTGCGACGATCAGCACCACCATCAGGACCTTGCCGTAGAACTCGTTGCCCGGTGTGAGAACTTTGTCGTAGAAGAAGGTGGACGAAAAATAAGGCGCAATAACGCCAATGCCGCTGACAAGGAGAAGCAGCCCCAGCATGACCCCGATCCTGAGGGCGTATTTCTTTGAGAAAGATACAAACCTTTTGGCAACGCTTGCACCGGTCCGGCAGTAAACGCAGGACCTGGTCTTCGGGTTTTTGTACCGCCTTCCGCAGACCGGGCAGAACAGCTCCGGGGAGAAGTCCTCCTCTTCCCCTCCGCTGAAAGTTCCCTGTTTCACCTGCATAGCGTATTTGATAAACAGGAGCAGGTCGCCTGTGGCGGAGAAGGTGCCCATGGCCAATACTTTTTCCTCTTTGCCGCTTACAGCGATCAGCCTTCCCGTGGAGATCAGTTCCTCGAGTCTCAGAGTATCGAATTCACCAAAAGGTACGTTGACAACCGACGTTGCGGAAAACCGTCTTTCCGGCGCGGTCAGACCGTCCCGGGCCTTGGCGAGGAGAAAAGTGCCTGAAACCGCCGTTATTCCCTCACTGTATGCGCATAAAAGCGAGACCCCCGGCACCGCGTCGAGGGTCAGATCGGACAGAGCAAAGACAAGGGGTTCGCCTTTCAAGCCGCACCCTTCCAGGATCTCAGCGTATTCTTTTTTAAAAACACTTATTTCCAGCAAGGTTATCCTCCGGTCTTAAAAGGCTTCCCTTTACGTGTTCGGCGGGCAGTTTATGCTCAGCAGTATTTGTTTTCCAGATAGTCGGCGAAGACATTGGCGTCAAGAGGTCCGCAGATGCTCTCGAACAGCTCGCAGGGGTCGATCATACTGCCGTGGCGCCAGATCTTTTCCTCCAGCCAGGAATTGATTTTTCCGATATTGCCGGTCCTCACGGCTTCCCGGACGTCAAATTCTTTCTGCATCTCCCTGAGATACTGGGCCCCGTAGGCCGAGCCGATGGCGTAGGACGGGAAATAGCCAATGTTTCCGTCGGACCAGTGCATATCCTGGAGCACCCCTTCCCTGTCCGTGGGGACGTCAATTCCGAGATATTCTTTGTACAGTCTCTTCCATTCGCCGGGGAGGTCTTTTGCTCTGATCTCTCCTGCGATCATTTTCTTTTCCAATTCGTAGCGGATCATGATATGAAGGCAATAAGTGACCTCGTCCGCCTCTGTTCTAATGAGGGAGGGCTGCACTTTTGTGACCATCCGGAAGAATTCTCTTGCGCCAACGTCCGCCAGCTGAGGAGCAAATATTTCCTTTATTTTCGGAAGTATCAGCTCACAGAAGGCCTCGCTTCTTCCGATTATGTTCTCGTAAAACCGTGACTGACTCTCGTGGATCGCCATGGACACTCCCCGGCCAAGGTTTGTAAAAGCCAGTTCGTCCGCCGTTCCAAGTTCGTAGAGGGCGTGGCCTCCCTCGTGTATGACGGAGTACATCGACGCCGCCGGCATGTTCTCATAGTAATGGGTGGTGATCCTGACGTCGTATTTTGAAAACTCATCAGTGAAGGGATGCTCGGTCTCCCCAAGGGTGCACCTGTCCTTGTCAAGTCCGATGACGTCCATGAGATAATCCGAGAGTATCCTTTGCTTTTCCACCGGAAAACACCCGTTTATGGGGCTGTCATCTATTGTTTTGCTCTTCTCCGCCGCTTTTTTTGCGATCGGCACAAGTCTTTTCTTGAGATCCCCAAAGAATTTGTCGCAGCGCTCCGCGGTCAGCCCCTTTTCAAAGGAGTCCAGCATTGTGGTGTAGGGGTCGCCGTCCGGGTTCCTGTAGAGGGCAAATTTCCGGGCAAAATCAAACATTTTCTGGAGATAAGGTTCAAAAAGATCGAAATCGTCGGTCTCCTTGGCTTTCTTCCAGGTATCCATGGACTCGGTCTGAAGCTTCACGTATTCCACGTACTCTCCCATTGGAATGCAGCTTGTTTCGTCAAACCCCCGTCTCATCAGGACGGCTTTTCTCTTAGTGACGGGATCGAGGCTGTCCCCTGCGGCCTCAAGGTCTTCGAGAAGTTTTACGGCTTCGGGACCCGTGGTGAGTTCGTAGGCCATCCGTGAAAGTTCTCCCATGGTCTCACCCCTGACAATGGCTGATCTTTTGGGTGCGACGGTATTGCCGTCGTAGTAAAGGACGCCCATGGCATGTCCAAGGGCAAAAACCGATTTTTCAAATGATTTCAGTCTTTCAAGCAGCTGTTCGTTCATTTCTTTCTCCAAAATTCATTTATTCCCGCAGAAAACAGCCCTGAATTTCAGGACAAATTCCTCGTAGGCAGGGGTTCCTTCAAATTCCTTCATGTTCTCGACAAAGGAGCCGTAATACCAGGCATGTTTGCTCTTCTCCTTCACGTTGAACCGGTTCCAGAGTTCATCGCCAATGACCAAAAAATCCGCATAAAGCGATCTCATGTTGGAGAGTTTGTCCGCGAATATCACGATCTTTTCCTCAACGGTCGCTTTGTATTTTACGAAGTCTATAGTCTCCTGCTTGCGGATCTGCCAGGTCTCGGCTGCGGGCAATTCAGGCCTTTTGTTTTCCGAGTCGCTTTTGACGAGTTTCAGCACGTCTTCGCCGAATTCAAATGCGACAACTTCTTCGGTAGTTCCGGTGTCCTCGAGAACGTCGTGGAGCACCGCCGCGACAATGACCTTTTCCCGTTCTTCCGGCGGAAGGTCCCGGCAAAGAGACGCCGCAATGGAAGCAGCCTCCATAGGATGAACTATGTAGGGCATCTTCGTGCCTTTTCTGAAGCTTCCGCTGTGAGCCTTGACGGCAAATATCACCGCCCTGTCGAGGAGGGAAAGCTTTTCTCCGCTTTCGGCTTCAGCCGGCTGTTCGTTTTTTAACGGTTCTTTTTCCATTTTTCTAATTCGTGAAACGGTCCCCCGACGCTTTTCATCAAGTCATAAGACATGAGGATCCGCCGGCAGGACCGTATTTTCTTTGGATCAAATCCCGGAGCCCGCCGGGTTTTGACGGTACTTCAGGTCAATCCTTTGCGTCCAGTGTAAATCTGTACGTTCCGCTGCCCAGTTTCTTTTCTTCGCCTGTGACGGGGAGGATGACATTGGCGGTGGTACCTGCCGGGATCTCGCACTCGTAGATCAGCTTGGCGCCGTCGTAGTGCCAGTCTGAGCGGATGGGACCTCTCACAGAGTCATAGGTCGCCTTGCAGAAGCCGACTCTTCTGTCCGGGTTCGGAGCGAGGATAAAGGACTCAAATCCCGAGGTCTCCGGCCTGATGCCTGCCATGTAAGCAAACATCCATTCGGTGACGCAGCCGTAGGCGTAATGGTTGAAGGAGTTCATTCCCACGTCGCCAAAGCCGTTCTCCAGCGAGTAGCTGTTCCAGCGCTCCCAGACGGTGGTGGCGCCGGCTTTTACGGAGTACAGCCATGAGGGCATCTGATCCTGGAGGAGGAGCGTGTAAGCCATATCGTTGAAGCCGTACTGTGAAAGAGTCGGGAGAAGTATGCTGGTGCCGAGGAAGCCTGTCTGGAGCCTGTTGCCCTTGTCGGCAAAGTTGTCCAGCAGCTGCTTCTTGACGGCTTCGTAGGACTTTTCGTCGGGAAGGAGCCTGAGTTTGAGGGCGAAGAGAGCCGCAGTCTGCTGGGAGAGCTTGACGGTGCCGTCTTCGTTCACATAGGTCTCGATGAAGAATTTCTTCTCCTGCTCGTAGATCTCGCTGTAGTGTCTTGCGTCGTCGGGTCTTCCGGTGGCATCCGCCATCTCGGACATGATCATCGCATCCCAGGCGTAGTAGCACACGCCAAGGTAGACCTGCAGAGGATTGTCGTTGGGCTCAAAGGACAGCCAGTCGCCGTAGCAGGGCACCGGTCCCGCAGTTCCCTTCGATGCGAGGAAGTGATCCATATAGAGCTTCATTGAATGGTAGTTCTCGTCAATGATGGTGGTGTCGCCGGACATCTTCCAGACGTAATAGGGAACAAGGATTCCCGCGTCTGCCCAGCCCATGCAGCCCATTCCCAGGACCCAGGGACCCGAAGGAGCAACGCTGGGGTAGGAGCCGTCAACGCCCTGGCTGTCCTGCATATCCTGCATCCACTTCTCAAGGAAGGTCTGGGCAGCGGTGGAGTAATACTGTGCCGTGGTGGTGAACACCTGGGTGTCTGCGGTCCAGCCCAGTCTCTCGTCTCTCTGGGGGCAGTCGGTGGGAATGCTGACGTAGTTTGAATACATGCCCCATCTGCCGTTCTCGAACAATCTGTTTACAAGTTCATTGCCCGTTGAGAGGCTGCCGCTGTCGTAGCCCACGCTGGTAATGGTTTTTGCGCATATTTTCGAGAAAATAACGTCTTCATCAGCCGTGATCTGCACGAATCTGAATCCGTAGAAGGTGTGGACGGGCTCAAAGCTCTCGTCGACAAAGTCCCTGCCAATGATATAGGTGGTGGCAGCCCTTGCGGATCTCATGTTTTCAAGGTAGACGCTGCCGCCGGGGCCGTCATTGCCCCTTGACCGCTGGCCGTTTCTGTCGTTCAGCATCTCTCCGTGGCGGATAAGGATCTTCGTGCCGGACTTGCCCCTAACCGTGAAGCACTCTCTGCCTGCAGCGTTCTGGCCAAAGTCCACCACGCCGGTCTCGCCCTTCTTCAGCACGAATCCGTCGCCGTCAAAATCGGTCCTGCCGTCTATCACGCCAAACTCTTTCGCCGCCGGGTTGTCCGCCGGAGCCTCTACTGCGCCTTTGGCGCCTTTGAAAGTGTATATTCTAACAGGTCTTCTCTCCCTGTCCTTTCTTTCAACTATCGGTTCACCGTGCATGGGCTCGAGCTCGCCGGAGAAGAAGTCGGATTCATTGGCGTCTTCCCAGCCTGAATCGTCGAAGCCGGGCTGCATGAAATCAAGGGAGTATCTGGCGTCGTAGTCCTCTCCGTCCCAGATCGAAGCCGCAACCACCGGGTTGTCCGCAGAAACTTTCCAATCCCTGTCGCTGACAATGACGTCCACTTCACCGTCGCCCCGCTCGATTAGAATGACGCAGAGAAGCTGGGGAAAATCGCCTCTTAAGCCTATCCTGTCGGAATACCAGCCTGTTCCCGCTATGGAGCTGAAGCAGTTGACGCCGGGCCTGCACATGGCGGTGATGTCGTAGGCGGTGTACATGCGGCGCTTGAGGGGCTCGGTAAAGCCGGGCTTGAGCTCGTAGCGTCTCTTAACGCCAAGAGCATCGGTGTCGTACACGGTCTCGCCGTTTATGTAGGCCTCGTAAACTCCTCCTGCGGAGACAAACAGTTTAACGCAGACGTCGTCTTCCTCAAAGGTAAACTCTTTTCTAAAGGCGGGGACGGTGGCCTTGGTGTAGCCCTCTTTGTGGGGTAGCGTGATCCACTTGGCGCCAAGCTCCTCCTCGGCACCCATAAGGCCTGTTGAAAAATACGTTTTGCCCGAAACGGTCTCGCCGTTTGAAAGCTTTGCCAAAACCACCACGTCGTAGTCGGATGCAAAATCCAGCATATCGCCGTCATAGAGGCAGCAGTTTTCGCTGCTCTCCACTTCACCGGAGGACCAGACTATTTCGCCAAGCGAATCAAGCACTTCCACGCAGTAGGACTTTTGAAGAACGTCCTGTTCGTCGGATTCGATCTTCCAGCAGAAACGGGGGAAAAGCTCGTCCACTGCGGCGGCTCTCGAGAGTTTTTCGGTGGTCAGATCATAAAGTTTCGTCATATTTGAATTTCCTTTCCCGGCGTTTTTCGCGCCGCGCAGGCAGCCGGTCTGTCCGGCAGCCCCGGTCTTATTTTATATTATCTCCGGAAAATCCGCAAATTTTCCAAGCTTGACATTCACGTCCGAAGCCTGCATTTTTTCGCCGTTCAGGCGAATATCCGCAAGCCTTACGTTATACGTTCTGTGGTCTTCATCCGCCCCTTCGAGTACGATCTCGGGTACGGCGATGCAGAAATCCTTCAGTATCTCTATGTTTTCCAGGAGTATGTCCCTGTTCTCGCCGAAAATCATGTCGTCCGACCAGAGTCCGCAGTAAAGATGGGCTTTAAAAAGGACCGGCACGAAAATGTCTCCGCCTTCCGGATACGGGACCGACATATCCTGCTGGTAAACGGGCTTTTTCTGATATTTCGAATACTCGCAGCGTATGTTTCTGAATGTCACTCCCCTGACGGAGGCCCGGTCCCCGTTCTGGATATCCATCAGAATGCAGTCGCCGTGGATTATGTCGCAGTCCTCAAAAACAATGTTTTCATACCGGTCGGCACAGGTCTCGGCACCTATCTCAAGAGCCCTGCCCCAGTCGCACCAGAGCACGCATCCCCTGACCGATATGTTTTCCATGTTTTCGTCATCATATGCTTTGAGGCCTTTAAGAACCGCCCCGTCGTCGAAAGTTCTCAGGAAACAGTCTTCAACAGTGCAGTTTTGACTGTTGACCAAATCTATACCGTCGGTGTTGTAGCGCCACATACCCACGGCCTTCACGTTCTTGAAAGTCACGTTCTTTGACTTGATCACGGTGGCGGTCCAACAGGAGGAATCTCTGAAAATGATGCCCGAAACAATCACGTTTTCACAGTTTCTTATGTGCAGCGTACCGTATTTCAGACAGGAGCCGTCCGTTCTCTCCTCCCGTGACCCGTCAAGCACTCCCCGTCCGAAGATCCTTACGTTTTCGGCGTCATCCGCCTCGACGGTTCCGTAGACCACTGCGTCTTCGCCAATGTACAGGCTTTCTCCGCTGCGAAGTCTGATCGTACCTGCATCGAATACGCCTTTTTCGAATCTGTAGGTGGCTGTTTTTCCCGCTTCGTCAAGTTTCAGTGTTTCGGGGCTGTCGACAAAGATGTGGAGACATTTCGAAGGACCGTTTGTTTCAAGCGTGTAAAAGCCCGGTCCCGGAACCGTCAGTCTGACCCTGTTGTGATCCGGAGCTGCTGCATGAACGGCTTTTTTGAGAGGCCTGACGGTGATATCAGCGTCGCGGAGATCGCCCTTCCCGGTCTCTTCCTGTATTTCAACTTCCAGTGCCGCCTGCTTCTCCGCGGCAAACGATACGAAAGCCGCTTCTTCCGTCTGGTCAAGAGATCTCTGTCTTCCGGGCCAGCAGGTGTTGTAGGGCACCGCAGACACCCGGCAAAAATGCACCGGGATCTCTTTCCCTTCAACAAATACTCTGTACAGCGACGACAATTCGCTGTCCCGCAGGCTGCCTAAATGATCCATTGATACTGTTCTCCGATGTGATTAAATAACAGTTCACGTCAACGTTTAAATTATACAACCGGAACGCCTTCTTTTCAATAAAAAACTCCCGCTTCCGGGCCGTTTCCGGACCGTTTTTGCGGCGTCCCAAAAGGTTTCCGGAGCAGACTTACGTACGGGCTTTTCCGGGCCTGTGCGCCCCGGAGCCCACAGCCGTCCGACCCTTCGATATTGCCCAGTTCTTCGAAAAACTTGATATAAGCTTGAGAAAAATTCCGCCGATTATCGGGTTGAACGGGGGACGCTGTTTTGATATAATGTTTTTGAATACTCGATCACGGAGGTAGTTCAAATGAAATCAATTAAACTCTTTTTCATGGCAATAATCGCATTGGCGGCCGTCATGTTATTCTTCGGCTGCACCGTTACACCCGTTCTGCCCGAGACCGGCGAATGCGGCGAGGATTCATCCTGGATCCTTGAGGACGGCGTTCTGACCATCGAGGGGACAGGCGCAGTTGAAACTCCCGTAATGCCCGTTGGCGAGGCTAAAAAAATAGTCGTCAGCGAAGGCATCACCGAGCTTGGCGACGAAGCTCTCAAGAACGTGCTCGGCGCAGTTGAGATACGGCTTCCCGAGACACTCGAGAAGATCGGCAAGGAAGCCTTTTCCGGGATGAAGGGCGTTGAGGAGATCCAGATCCCCGACTCTGTAAAAGACATTGCCGGAGACGCTTTCAGAGGCTGGGAGGAGACCCAGACCATCATCAGCGACTGGTACGAGGGTTCCGCCGAAGAATGGCAGAAGTATTACGACCTCTGGAAGGAATACGGAGAGAAATTCAAAGCGTTCATCGAGGACAGCGAGCTCCGGGTGAAACTTCAGGAATTTGCCAACAAATGGGGCGCCTACATCGAAGAGCACTTTGACGAGATCGTCGCATCCTTTGAAGGAATCGAAGGCGAGGTCGAAGGAGAGATCACAGACATAATCGGCAAGTTTTCCGAATATGAGGACGGTTTTATCAACGACGTGATGGCTCTGATCCCCTATATCGACGAAGTGCTGGGTAAAATGGAGACCGAGGGCAAGGGCATTGTCAATGAGATCCAGGGCGAGATCGGATCGAAGATGAAGGAATTCCATTACAAGATCTACGACATGAAAGACGTTTTCGGAGGTTCACTGCAGGAGGCCTACGATCTTCTCGCCGGAATAGTTCCTGAATACGCAGAGGGTCTGAAGGCCGCTCTGGGCATCGGCGACAAGCCATCTGAGGAGCCTTCGGAGGAAAGCGGAGACAGTGAGAACACCTGGTTCTCCTTCTGGAAGGGCATCGATCCGGAGGTCCTTGATTCGATTCTTGACGCAGTGGAAAAGAAAGTCGGCAACTGATCCGTTTTTCAACATAAATAAACAACAGGGCCCGCGGAACCGTCAAGGTCGCGGGCCTTTCTTTTGTCGTTACAAAGCCTTAAACAGCCTTGTTTGGCATCAGCTGTTTCAGGCAGGTCTTATTTCGAGGTCACAGCGGATATGGTTGCGGCAAATCTTCCGACTGTCATCGACTGGACAACTATATGGCCGGGGCCTGTCACGCAGGTGTTGAATATGCCCTCGCCGCCGAAAATGGCGTTCTTGGCACTGCCAACTGACTGAATGCCGATGTCGACTGTTGCGTCTGCCATTGCAAGGTTTCCGGTGCTGATGATCATTTTCTCGCCTGCCTTGAGATCGTACTCGAATACGGATCCGTCAAGTTCCACAAATGCAATTCCTCTGCCGGAAAGCTTCTGCATTATGAATCCCTCGCCTCCGAATAAGCCTGCGCCAACCTTCTTCTGGAGATGGATCGAAAGTTCAACGCCCTCGGTGGACGCCAGAAATGCGGATTTTTGGCAAATAATCGGCTTGTCGGGAGTGATCTCCACTGCCCTTATTGCGCCGGGGAAGCTGGAAGAGAAAGCGATCATCTGGCCATCCGCTTCCGCAGTGTAAACGTTTTGGAACAGGGACTCGCCGGAGAACATTCTTCCGAAAGCCTTGCCGATCCCGCCGGTCTTGGTGTCCATCCTGAGAGCTGACGTCATCCATGCCATGGAACCGCTCTCCGTAACGATTTTTTCGCCCTTTTCCGGATAGCAAATAACTACCGGCAGCGGCTCACCTTTGATTTCATACTTCATAATAAACCTCCATAGTAAATTGTTTGGAATCTCTCTTTTCGGGCTTTCGCCCGTTTTAAACAAATT
The DNA here is from genome assembly GCA_947304585.1 of uncultured Clostridia bacterium. GTDB lineage: Bacteria > Bacillota > Clostridia > UBA1212 > UBA1212 > UBA1212. The sequence continues at coordinate 14,566 of CAMZBI010000031.1, forward strand.
CTCTGAACACTTCATTGGCAAGGTCAAGGCCTTTTGGCGTGAGCCGGAAGGGTCTGTTCCTGTCCTCGGTCTTCACGATCAAGCCCCTGCCCTCCAGTCTGTCGAAGCTCTCCCGGAACCTTTCGAAAGGATCAAGAGAGTATTTTTCTCTGAATCTTCCGAAATCCGGTCCTTCCGTCAGCCTGAAGCCCAGCATCATGAACTCTTTTGCCAATTCCTCTTCGCCAAGGAAATCGTCCTCGGAAAAGCCGGGATCGCCTCCGGTCTCGATATAGCGGGTCACATCCGGCACGTTGGCGTATCTCCGTCCTCCGTTAAAAGACGCTGCCGAGGGTCCGAAGCCGAAATATTCCCTTTGCTCCCAGTAGCCCAGGTTATGTTTTGACTCATGCCCCGGCTTTGCGAAATTGGATATCTCGTAATGACAGTACCCGGCAGCCTTGAGGGCCTGCACCGCAAAATGATAGTCCTCCCGATCCTGCCCGTCGTCGGGCTCCGGGATCCTGGCGGAAGCTATGTCGTCGCAAAGAGCCGTGCCCTCTTCAACGATAAGGCTGTAAGCCGAAACGTGCTCCGGTGAAAGGCTGATGACCCTCTCAAGGGTATCTCTGAATTCAGGTCCGGTCTCACCCGGAATGCCGAATATCAGGTCGACGTTTATGTTGTCAAAGCCCGCTTCACGTCCGTTGTAAAAAGCCTCCACCGCCTGCCGGCTGCTGTGGACTCTTCCAAGGATCCCGAGAGCTCTTTCCGAAAGAGACTGGAATCCTATGCTGAGCCGGTTTACGCCAAGGGCCCTCATTGCCAATGCCTTTTCCCTTGTCAAAGACTCCGGATTTGCTTCGGCGGTAAACTCCGCATCTTCGGCAACGTCGAAAGACTCTCTTAAAGCGGTTACAACCTTTTCAAGCTGCCCGGCCGTGAGGACCGAAGGAGTGCCTCCGCCGATAAAAACAGTTTGGCACTTCCCTGTTTTGTCCCTCCTGCGCCTTATTTCCGACACAAGGGCGTCGACGTACCGTTCCCTGATCTCCGGGCCGCAGGGCGCCGACAGAAAATCGCAGTATCTGCATTTTTTAACGCAGAAAGGGATGTGAACGTAAAGGCCCCGCATCTTTTTTAACCCAGTTTCAGGACGCTTAAGAAAGCCTCCTGGGGCACCTCCACGCTGCCGAATTCTCTCATGCGCTTCTTGCCCTCCTTCTGCTTTTCCAGCAGTTTTTTCTTTCTGGTGATATCGCCGCCGTAGCACTTGGCAAGAACGTCCTTCCGGTACGCCCTGATGGTCTCCCGGGCGATAACCTTGCCGCCGATCATGGCCTGTATAGGCACTTCAAACTGCTGCCTCGGGATGGTCTCTTTCAGTTTTTCGGCAATTTTTCTGCCTCTGGCGTAGGCTTTGTCGGCGTGGACAATGAACGAAAGGGCGTCCACTATCTCACCGTTGAGGTAGATGTCAAGTTTCACCAGATTGGACCTCTTGTAGCCTGACAGTTCGTAGTCAAGTGAGGCATAGCCCCTGGTCCTGGATTTCAGGGAGTCGAAGTAGTCGTAGATCACCTCATTGAGGGGTATCTCGTAGGTCAGCACCACCCTGTCGGTCTCGATATAGTCCATGTTGATGAAGGTTCCCCTTCTCTCCGAGGTGAGTTCCATTATATTGCCAACGTATTCCGCGGGAGTCATCACGGAGGCCTTCACAACAGGCTCCTCCATGTAGTCTATTTCCGCAGGATTTGGCATGTTGGTGGGGTTGTCCAGGATCACCACTTCCCCGTTCATCTTGTGGATGCGGTAGATAACGCTGGGGGTGGTGGCGATGAGATCTATCTCGTATTCCCTGGAAAGCCTTTCCTGAACGATTTCAAAATGGAGAAGACCCAGGAATCCGCATCTGAAGCCGAAGCCCAGTGCCTGGGAGGTCTCCGGTTCGAACTTGAGGGCAGCGTCGTTCAGCTGCAGTTTTCCCAATGCGTCCCGCAGGGCCTCATAGTCTCCGCCGTCAATGGGATACATTCCGCAGAACACCATGGGCTGGACTTCTTTGTAGCCCGGCAGAGGCTCTTCGGCACCCGCTTCCGCTGTAGTTACCGTGTCGCCGACTCTGGCGTCCTGAATGTTTTTGATGCTTGCCGCAATATAGCCGACTTCCCCCGCATAAAGCGCATCGGAAGGCACCTTGAAACCTGGTTTCAGATATCCAAGTTCAGTGATCTGGTACTCGGCGCCGGTGGACATCAGCTTTATAGCGTCCCCTTTTTTCACCGAGCCGTCTTTTATCCTCACATAGATGACAACGCCTCTGTAGGCGTCGTAGTAAGAATCAAAAATCAGAGCTTTCAGAGGCCCTTCAGGGTCGCCGGACGGCGGGGGCACGTTTTTCACTATGGCCTCCAGCACGTCTTCAATTCCAATGCCTACCTTGGCGGATACGAGAGGGGCGTCCATTGCCGGGATGCCTATCACGTTCTCGATCTCCTCTTTGACGGCGTCGGGCCTTGCCGAGGGAAGATCGATCTTGTTGATTATGGGCACCACTTCCAGGTCATGGTCAATGGCCTGGTATACGTTGGCAAGGGTCTGGGCTTCTACACCCTGAGATGCGTCCACCACCAGCACCGCACCTTCGCAGGCCGCCAGGGATCTTGACACCTCATAGTTGAAGTCCACGTGTCCGGGGGTGTCGATAAGGTTGAACACGTAATCAATGCCGTCGGTGGCCTTGTAGTTCAGCCTCACCGACTGGGCCTTTATGGTTATGCCCCGTTCCCGCTCGATATCCATATTGTCCAGTACCTGGTCCGCCATCTCCCGGGAGGTCAGAACGCCGGTCTTTTCCAGAATTCTGTCCGCGAGGGTGGACTTGCCGTGGTCGATGTGGGCAATTATGCAAAAGTTCCTGATGTTTTTCTGTTTGTCCATAAAACGGTTCTTTCAGTTCTGATTTTATTATCCGGAAATATTTTTATCTGTCTGTCGCGAGTTCCGGATAGCCGAGGCGATCCGGACAATGCTTTTTCGTCAATCTGCGGCCCTGAATATTCTCCCGACGGTACTTCCAAGAAGTTCCGCAGAGGCGTCGGCCTCCGTCACGAGATTTCCTTCAAAACCGATCTCCGCCAGCAGGCCGAACTTTGTGGCAGCGGAATTGTATTTGGCGTCGTTTCTGAGAGATATTCCGAGAGTTATTCCCGGCACCTGCTTTTCAAGCTTTTCGATTATCAGCATGGCCAGTTTTATGTTCTCTTTCCAGCCCGGGTTGGTCTCGTCATTTTGGACCACCACGAAGAGTATCTTTGCGTACTGTTTTCCGTCAACAGTCACCGTCGGCGCATATCTCTGGCCTGAGGGGTACTCAAAGGAGTTCACGTGTATGTCAAGGGCCAGCTGGACAGTCGGCGTTTTTGCCGCCAAAGCTTCCACCGCAGATCCGGACACTTCGTAAGCTTTATCGTAAGCCTTGTCATTCACCGAATCGATGAGAGCAACGTTTATTCCCTCCGCCTGGCAGGCTTTTCTGAGAAGATCACCTCTTCCGGCAATGCTCCTCGATTTGTCGTAGCCGGCAATTGACGGGAAAGCGGATATTTTCCGCTCGTCGGCGGTCACGCAATAGCTTTCAGATGTATGGGTGTAGTACAGAATTACGGGCGTCGATTTGTCGGTGGGCTGTTTTATCACCAGCGGCGACTGAAGGACGCTTCTCAAATCAAAGCCTTCGCAGCTGTAGGGGTTCTGGATCCTCAGAAATCCGTATTCAATGTCCTTTCCCGATGGAGACACTGTCAGTTCTCCCGCGGTATCACGGCCAACTCCTGAGGTGTAATAGTCGCCTGATTTCAGGTGGACCGAGGAATAACTTTTTTCTGAAAGATCGAATATGTAAAAGTCTTCGTCCGCAGACACCACCAGATTTCCCGAGGTGGGCTTTGCAGGCGTGGGCTCCGGAGTGAGGTCCTCCGGTATCTCCGTGGGCATTTCAAAGGGTGTGGCCGCAGGATCCGGAGTCACCTTGACATATGGCGTTGCCGCCTCCCGGGGAGTGGGAAAAGCACTCTTTTCAGGTCCGGACGCATCATTCCTTACACCCGCGTCATGGGCAAGGAAATCTCTGTAAGAACTCAGTATCGAGTAGACTGTCGTTCCGTCGTCGGCTTGATCCACAGCTTGATGAACTTCCGTAAGGCCTCCGGTCACGGCGGCTTTCGAGGCGCCTGCAGTCATCGAGACCGCACAGACTATGATCAGAATCACGGTTGCCAGGAACGCAGCCACCGCAACGTAGAATGATTTTCGCTGAAGCCATACGTCCCAGATCTCGTTTTCCTCGTTTTCCCGCTGTTCTTCTTTTTCCAGCTTCTTTCTCTTTTTGTTACGGTTTTTATCCCTCTTGCGCTCCGCCTCGGCGATCAGTGTGGATTCCCGCACACCGGTTTCGGAGGCGTTTTCGGCATAATCCCCGAAGATATCCTTTTTTCTGTCTTCCTCTTCCTTCTCCGCTTCTTCGGCTTCCCGCTCCCTGCGCCTTATGTTTTCCGCAAGTCTTCTTGAATTTTCCGCCGCAGAACCCATAGCTCTGGCCTTTTTTGTTTCTATCCGGGGCTCTCTGTCCTCCGGATCATCCTGCGGTATTTCTTCAGGCTCTTCAGTCTCTCCGGAAGGAACCTCTTCAGTGACCGGCTTCTGAGTTTCCCCGCCGTCCGCAGGAACCGGCTCGTCCCCGTTCTCAATAATATCCGACAGATCCACAGCCACCTTGTCGTCAAGGTCGTAGTTGGCCATGCCGAAATAGCGGGTGTTCCTCCCGCCGTCTTTTTTATCAGGTCCGCCGTCAGTGGGACCGAATGAAAAGGGATCTGTCATGTCGTCTCCGGTAAAATAATTTAGTTAAACATTTCAAGAAGTTCGCGGACTTCCTGAATAAAGTATCCGTCCGCACCGCTGCGGTCCCTTGCCCAGGTGACAAAGGAGTCTTTTTCGCCAAGAACTGCTTCCAGCCAGGTGTCGTAATCGATCGTAAATGAGAATCTGAAATTTCCGAAGTACTGCTTCTGAATGTAGTAGCGCATCTCGGTCTTCAGTTTTTCCGCGGATTCTATTATAAGGGACACCAGCGCCTCTTTTGGCCAAATCTTTGTCGCCAATTCCTCGCAGTACTCACCGAAAGCCTTCCTGAAACCGCTGTTCTTAAGCAGCTCCGCAAACAGGCCCGCAAGCCCCAGCGTGTCAGGGTAGGACAGATTTGAAACGTCCGGGTAGCCCGAACTGTCTCCGAAATTCAAATATCTGCAAAGCATCAGCCTGAAATTCTCCGAGTCCGCCTTTGTGTAGAGTTCAAGCGGCGGGTCGCCTTTGCTGTCGGTCTCATTGCCAATGGTATACCTGCCCAGGCCCAGATCCATATCTTTGAAGACAAAGCGCCAGCGGCCGTCAAGGTCGCCCTCACCCTCTCCGCAATACCTCCAGACCTTTACGTTATTGTGGGGCCAGTCGGTGTTGCAGAGGAAAAGGTTCACCGCGCAGTATTTCATAAAATTGTCAACGTCGATCTTTGCGGCGATCTCTTCGTAGGGCAGTTTGCCGGCCTTGATATCTTCAAGAAGCTGCATGTATGCTTCAAGTTCTCCCTCCGGACCGTCGTCCAGAACGTAGTAGAACCAGGTGCCGTCGTAACGTTTGCCCCGGCCGGTGTCCAGTTCCGAGGAGATCACGCAGATATTGTCCTTGTCCTCGTCCGCGATACCGTAATTGTTTCTTATGGTGTTGTCGCTTTCATGCTCCCGCATGTTGAGAAGCCCGTAGTATTCCCCATTGAGGAACACTATCACCGGCTTGTAGTTCATGTTCATGATCTCAGGAGCAGCTTTGCCTGCAATGACGTTGGCAAGGCCGTCCCGCATAAAGGTAGCCCGGGAAGCCTCGGTGGGAGTCAGCAGGGAGTCGTTGCCCCCGTTTCGCAGGATGAAACTGTCGTATCCGTCCATCACGGTGCCGTCCGCCTTTTTGCGCTCTTCACCGAAAAGAGGATACTTGAATTTGCCCGCTCCGTCGTATTTGGTCGTGCCGAAATCCGAGGATTTTCTGGCGTAGATCTTAAGCGATTTCTGGGAAAGTCCTCTTGAGCTGCCGCCGAACAGTCTGATGCCGCCGTCCTGGGAAAGCACAAGTTTTCCGGTTTCGTCAAAATACTGCACGTTTACCGGCCGCTCCCATTCTTTGCCCTTGCCGGAGGGATTGGTGAAAATGCCATTCTCACCCGTGAGATTCTCGGGATCCGTGGTGAGAGAGATCACCGGGAAACCGTCAAACCTGCTCTCATCCTCAAGGGAGAAGAAGGTGGCCGTGGCTATCTTTCCCACAAGCTTTCCCCGTTTGTCGAAATAGGCCGCTCTGATCACAGTCACGCTGACGTTGCCGCCAATGCCCGTAAACTTGGTTATCTGAGCTTTCTTCGGAAGGGATATGTCGCCGCCGGTGTAGGAACGATCCTGAAAAGTAGGCTCGGAACCGTCGTAAGTGATCCTGATGGTATACCCGGCCTCTTTGAAATTCTTGGGATAAACGATCCTCACAGAGGAACGCCCAACAAAAAAACCGCCCTCGCCGGTAAACTGAGGCTTTGATTTTTCAATCGTCTCAAGGTCGCCGTCAGCGTCCTCCCCATCCTGAGTCTCCTGAACACAGCCGGGAAGAAGTGCGGTGAGCATTAACAATGCCAGCATAATGACCAATGTTTTTTTCAGTGCAGTAAACAGATCTTTCATAGCTTTTTTTGCTTTTTCAAATCCGGTCTCCGGTCCGCTGCGGGCTCGTAAAAACCGTATTCAGCCGCCTGCCGGACCCTTCATCCACGCAGCGGCAAATTTATGTGATCAAACCTTGTCCATTATACAAGGCCACCCGTCTTTTTTCAAGCGGAAGCGTCTCCGAAATGCCCTCCGGGAAAGGTTTCTGCGGGCGCCGGGTCTCTCCCCTGTCAAAACATTCTGTAGTGTGTTTTTTTAATCAACATTGTATTTTGTAACCGTATATTGTAAAATGACTTCACGCAGTTTTGCGGAATATGCCGGGTTTTGTCCGCTGTCTGCAGGCGGCTCCGGCGGTGCCTTTATACTGGGGGTTTTTATGAAAAAAACAACTGTCATCTGTTTCACAAACAACAAGGGCGGCAGCGGCAAATCCACAACTTGCGCAAACGTTGGCTATGCGCTGGCCCTTGAAGGAAAAAAAGTACTCATTGTCGACGCGGACATGCAGCTGAATCTGACCCTGTCCTTTTTTGACGAGGACAGCGTGTTCGACATGGCCTCCGGGCCTTATAATCTGTTCCGGGTCATGCAGGGCAGAGCCTCCCTCGAAGACTGTATAAGGGAGACCGGATTCGACAACCTGAGCCTGATCCCCTCCTCCACGCTGATGAGCGGCATCGAATTTGAGCTGTTTCCGAAGCTTCAGCGGGAGTTCATTCTGAAAAAGGCATTGGCGGGTGTGAAGGAGTCAGGCAGATTCGACTACATACTGATCGACGCTCCGCCGACGCTTGGAACCTGGGTGGTCAACATTCTTGTGGCCTCCGACAAGGTCATCATCCCCGTGGAGGCATCCCCCTGGGGACTTTTCGGACTTGCCAATATGTTCGAATTCATTGGCGAGATCCGCGGAATCGCTCCCGGCCTTGAAGTGCTGGGCATAACCGTCACCAAGGTCTCCGAGCGCAAGAATTATTTCAAGCAGACCATGCAGACCCTCTCGGAATCCGGCAATTACATCTTTGAAAACTACGTGCGGGTCGACGTGAACATCGAAAAGGCCCAGGACGAGTGCAAGCCCGTCATCGCCTACAGCCCCCGGAGCAGAAGCGCCCAGGAGTTCATCGCTTTAGCAAAGGAGATCGATAAAAAATGTCAATAGGAAAAAGCAGTATCAATCGAGCAGGAAAAGCCGCGGTCAGGACGTCCCCGGAAACCGCTACTGAGGGATCAAGGTTTTTCACTTCGGAAGAGCCCTCCCCCTCCGTCTCTGCGGACGACGTTAAACTAGAGTTTGTGCCTCTTGAGGACATTCTCCCCACCTATGACGAGGAGATGATCACCTGCGCCGCGACCTTTGACGACGTGGTGGAGTCCGTAAGGCAGTACGGCATACTTATCCCCATGCTCCTCCGCCGCATCGAATCCGACAAGGGTCCGGTGTACCGCATCATCATGGGTCACAAGCGGTTCTACGCCGCCGAAAAGCTGGGCCTCAAGACCATCCCCGCAGAGATCATAGTCTGCGACGACAAGACCGCAGCGCTGATCTACAACGAAGCCGTCCGATACGACAGTCAGAGCAAGAAACTGGATACTCTGCCCGCCCGCATCGTCACCGCTGCAGTCCAAAGGTCCGAGGATCTGCCCCACTATCTACTGTAAATTGCAGCCAAGGAGAACACAATGAAACTTGTTGCAGGCGACATTGCCAATTTCATCGAATTTTTAGATAAAACGCCAACCCCCTTCCACGTCCTTTCCGAGCTCTCCGGCGCCTTGACCGCCGCAGGCTGCGAAAGGATAACTTTGTCCGGCGTTGACCGGGCCGAAAGGGGCAAAGCATACTTCATACCCTTTGGCGACACTGCTGTCGTGGCCTTTTTCGCAGGCAGCAAGTCTCCCTCCGAGGCTCCCGGCCGGATCCGGATGGCCGCAGCCCACGTGGACTACCCTGTTCTCAAGGTCAAAAACACGGGCCTCAGAAAAGGCAACGGCATCCTCCGCCTCAACGTGGAAATGTACGGCGGAGCCATCGTCCACCCCTGGCTGGACAGGCCCCTCAAACTCTGCGGCAGAGTCGTGGTAAAAACACCGGAAGGTCTCAAATCCGTTGACGTTTCCGACTTCGGCAAGCGCTTCGTGATCCCCAACGCCGCCATCCACATGAACCACGGCGTCAACGACGGCGCAAAGTTCAGCATTCAGAACCAGCTGCTCCCCTTTTTCGGTCTTGACACCGAAGAAGGCGAAGAGGCCTTCGCCAATATGATTGCCTCTAAGGTAGCATCCCTCGCTGATATCACGGAAGTTAAGGTCTCCGACATAATGAGCTTTGATCTCTCCCTGGTGGTTGCCGGAGGCGCAACCCTTTGCGGAGCCGACAATGAATTCATCCAGGCCCAGGGTCTTGACGACAGGGCAATGGTCCACAGCATCTTCACAGGCTTCTGCGAGGCCGTAGAAAACGGGATTCCGGAAGACGACCCGTCGGTCAGGATCGCCTTCGCCTTCAACCACGAAGAGTGCGGCTCCCAGACCGACACCGGTGCAAAAAGCGCCTTCGCCGCGGAAACCGTAAAAGCCATCGCCTCCCGTTTTTTCCCCGGCGAGCATTCCCTTGAAGTGTGCCAGCGGAGCCTCCTCCTCTCCTCGGACATGGGCCACGCCACCCATCCCTCCTTCCCGGAGTTCAGCGACAGCACCTCCCCGGTGGTTCTCGGCGGCGGCATAGTCCTCAAAACCATGTGGAACCAGAGCTATTCCACAGCGGCGGGGCCAATGGCAGAATTTGCTTATTTCTGCGAAAAAAACAACATCCCATACCAGCGCTTTTCCAACAACGCCGACTCCCGGGGCGGCGGCACGATAGGTCCGGTCCTTGCCGCAGCGCTCGGCATCAAGACCTGCGATATCGGCTCCCCTCTTCTGGCCATGCACTCGCCAATGGAACTCGGTGCAGTCTCCGACCACCTTACGGCGGAAGAACTGTTTGGGAAATTCTTTGCGCCTGCGGCGCAGTGAGCGTGCCTGCGGCACGAGTTGGTGCGGCTGACGCCAATGCGCTTCGCGCAAGTGGGCGTGCCTTCGGCACTAGTGGTGCGGCGCAAGCGCCGAGTGAGGCACGGCTGCGCCGAGAGTGGGGCATGCCTTCGGCAATGCGCTACGCGCAAGTGGGCGTGCCTGCGGCACGAGTTGGCGCGGCTAACGCCGCAAGTGATCACTGCGACGAAGTCGCACCACTTGCGCGCAGCGCACCCACTCGCCGAAGGCGCCCACTGCGACGAAGTCGCACCACTTGCGCACAGCGCACCCACTCGCCGAAGGCGCCCACTGCGACGAAGTCGCACCACTTGCGCGCAGCGCACCCACTTTTCACTATTCTCTATTAACTATTCACTGTTTTTGGAGTACAATACCCCTGCGTCCATTGGCGCCAGGTCTGAGGTCATTGGCAACAGACCTTCCAGGTGCAATGTAGACGGGATCATATAAAGGAGTGATACACATGATTGAAATAGATGTTTTTTCAGGTTTTCTCGGAGCAGGCAAAACGACCCTGATCAAGAAACTGATCAAAGAGGCTTATGCGGGTGAAAAGATCGTTCTCATTGAGAATGAGTTCGGTGAGATCGGCATTGACGGCGGCTTTATGAAGGAGGCCGGCATTGAGATAACAGAGATGAATTCAGGCTGCATCTGCTGCAGTCTGGTCGGCGATTTCGGCGAGGCCTTGAACAGGGTCATTTCCGAACTTGCGCCAGAGAGGATCCTTATAGAGCCCTCCGGCGTCGGCAAACTGTCGGACGTTATTGGCGCCATCACGCGGCTCGACAATGAAAACGCCAAAGTAGGAAGCGCGGTCACCGTTGTTGACGCCGGCAAATTCAGAGTATACTCAAAGAATTTCGGCGAGTTCTTCCTCAACCAGATCGAGCACGCGGCAACCGTTATCCTGAGCCATACCGACAAGGTCAGCGAGGAAAGGCTGGCGGAGTGTGTGGCTAAGATCCGGGAGCTCAACCCCAATGCAACCATCGTCACCACCCCCTGGGACAAGATCACCGGAAAGCAGATACTCGACGCCATCAGGCAGAGCGATTCGCTGGAGGCTCAGTTAAAAGAACTGGAGGAAGAAGCCAGAAAGCACGCACACCACCATCACCATCATCATGACGGCGAAAAATGCGACGACGAGGAGTGTTGCTGCCATCACCACCACGATGACGATGATGAAGAGGAGCACGAACATCATCACCATCACCACCATGATGACGACGAAGAAGATGAGCACGAGCATCATCACCACCATGAGGATGACGAGGAGTGCGACGACGAGGAGTGCTGCTGCCATCACCACCACGACGATGACGAAGATGAGCATGAGCATCATCACCACCACGATGACGATGATGACGATGAATGCGACGACGAGGAGTGCTGCTGCCGTCACCACCACGATGATGACGACTATGAGCACGAGCATCACCACCACCATCATCACCATCACCACGGCCACGATGCGGACGAGGTATTCACGAGCTGGGGCATTGAAAACACAAGAAGCTACACTATTCCCGAGATCACGGAGAAACTGGAGGCCCTTATGGATGAGGGCACCTACGGCATCGTTCTCCGAGCCAAGGGCATCGTACCTGCCAAGGACGGCAGTTGGATCCATTTCGATTACGTTCCCGGGGAGCCCGACGTCAGGACAGGCACTGCGGAGGTCACCGGCAGGCTTTGCGTTATCGGCTCGGGGATCAAAGAAGAAAAACTGACGGAGCTTTTTGCCTGAGGGGCTGCTTGGCGGCTTCGTACGGTTTGGCGACAGCAACAACCAACAGTTTGGCGACAGCAACAACCAACAGTTTGGCGAAAGCAAACAAACAGGAGATGTTTAAATGACTGAAATTCCGGTATTTGTTTTTACAGGTTTTCTTGGCGCCGGCAAGACCACTTTTATTCAGAAGACCCTTGAGGACTCCAGGTTCAACAACGGGGTCAGCACTCTGTTGCTCCTCTGCGAGGACGGGGAGGAGGAACTGGACCCTTCAAAATTCGCTAATTCCAAGGCGATCCACATTGAGATGATCCGGGACCAGGACGATCTCACGGAGGCCAATCTCGGAGACCTGCTCCGCAAGTACAAGGCGAAGCGGGTGATGGTGGAGTACAACGGCATGTGGCTTTTCCAGGCTTTTCTGGAGGCAATGCCGGACGGATGGCTCATCTACCAGGAGGCGACTTTTGCAGACGTTGGCGACTACCTCTCCTACAACGCCAACATGCGCAACCTCGTTGGCGACAAGCTCAAGAACGCCGACATGATCATTTTCAACGGCTGCGCCGAGGGCATGGACGTGATGCCCTACCACAAGGTGGTCCGCAGCATTTCGAAAAGGTGCAACATAATCTACAACTACGACGGCAGGATGGAGCCGGATACCATTGAGGATCCGCTGCCCTTCGACGTCAACGCGCCCGTCATCGAGATCGCCAACGACGACTACGGCATCTGGTATTCAGACCTGGACGGCAAGGAAAAGGAATACGAGGGCAAGACCGTTAAATTCACAGGTCTTGTGGCCAAGGCCGGCAAACTGCCTCCCAACTCCTTCGTCATAGGCAGACACATAATGACCTGCTGCGCCGCCGACATTGTTTACGGAGGTTTGGCCTGCCGCTGGACCGGCGTCAATGCCCTCCACCACCTTGACTGGGTGACCATCACCGCCAAGATATCCGTTGAGAAGAGCCGCATCTACAACAATGGTGAAGGACCCATCCTCAACGTCATATCCTGCGTGAAGGCCGAAAAGCCGGAGCCCGAGGTTGTCTCCCTGGGCTGAGCAATCAGGCGAACTTCTAAAGGTCTCAAAAAAAGCGGGCCGATAACTTCACTCTCACAAAAGCTGCGGTCCATTAAGATCCGCACAATAGGGTAGAGAGGGATTTCGGTCCCTCCCTCCCGTTGCACCGTACGTACCGGT
>CAMZBI010000032.1 GCA_947304585.1 uncultured Clostridia bacterium
TCTCAAAATATATGTTTTAGCACTAGTTTTAACCTTGAACTCCTAAAGTCAGGTAATAAAGCAAAACCTGTCAACACCTTTTTTTAAATAATATGTATAAAGCAAAAATCGGGGCCAAAGTGCCCCGAAAACGCTTTAAATCTTGTCCATTATGAGCTTTTTCCGCGGTGAAAACGCCAATACAGCGCTTATCAGCAGTGTCCCGGCTGCAGCCATGAATATCGCATCCGAATACGTAAAGGGCCTTTCTTCAACGCCTGTCATCTTGAGAACGGCGGAAACTGCGATACCCGAAACCCCAAGTCCGTCCAGCACCATGATCGCCGTAAGACACTTGGCGATCCTGTCATGGATACCGTCTTTGTGCTCCCGGTCAACCTTTTTGCCCTCCCCGGTCCTGATCACGTTGAAGGCCGCAATGCAGAGGTAAATCAGCGGAAAACCGCAGCAGAGGAAAGGCGCCAGCGTATAGTACTGGGATGTAAACCCGGTATTCCTGTAAAACACCAGCCCCAGAACAAATGAGGTAAGCGCGACGGCAACGCAGGCGATGACGGCCGTCCTGGCGTTTTTGAGTTCCGTACCCTTATACCTGTAAACGAAGTAGTCCCCTCTGTAGACCGTCTTTGTCACGACCTTGCCGTTTTTGTCCTTAACGTTTTCAAGTTTGTAGTCGTTGACGTATTTTTTAAATCCCATCATGTCCTCCGGCACCTGTGTTCTCACCGTCTCCGGCATTCTCTTCCTTAACCTCTCCGGAGGCTCCGGATGTTTTTGTCTTAAAACTGAGTTTTGACTCCTCACCTTTGAAAAGTCTTTTAATATTTGAGGCGTGCCTGATTATGAGCATGGCAACCAGTATGATGGAGACCACGAAGAAAGTTGTAAGTCCCTTTGTGTTTTCCGGCCAGCCGCCAATGAAGAAAACCAGGACCGGGTACACGGCAGCAGCCGTCACGGAACCAAGGGAAACATACCTTGTGACAGCCACGATCACAATAAAAGTCAGGAGCGCGATAAGAGCCGGTAGCGGCGCCAGAAAAAGCATGACAGAGAAGGACACCAGAACGCCCTTCCCGCCCTTGAACTTGAAATAGCAGGGCCAGTTGTGGCCGGCAACGCATCCGCAGGCAGCGGCCATCATGCAGTTAAGACCGAGCCCATGGTTCCCAACGGCAGCATATACGATGATGCAGGGAATGAGACAGGCCAGAACACCCTTGAAGAAATCGATCACAAGGGTCAGGGCCGCAGCTTTCTTGCCGAAGGTGCGGAGCATATTGGTGGTTCCGGCGTTGCCGCTTCCGTGATTCCTCACGTCGTCGCGGTAGATCACCTTTGACACCAGCACGCCGGCATTAATGCTTCCCAGCAGATATCCTTCAATCGCAAATAGAATAATGAATAAAATATCAGGCATTATTATGACCTCACGCTCTCTCCGGCGGCCTGTTTTTCCGACTTCTCCCTTATTTTAAACACGAGGGGGGTGCCGACGAAGCCAAAGCTCTTGCGGAGTTTGTTTTCAATATATCTTAAATAGGAAAAATGGAACAGTTTTTCGCTGTTACAGAATATGCAGAACGTGGGCGGAGCCACTGCCACCTGGGTCATGTAGTAGATCTTGAGCCGCTTGCCTTTGTCGGATGGGGGCTGGACCACTGCCACGGCCTCGTTCAGCACGTCGTTCAGCATGCCGGTGGAGATCCGTTTCCGGTTTTCGGCGTTCACCTCGACAATGGTGTCGAAAAGGTTCCTGACCCTCTGTCCCGTCAGCGCCGAGATAAAGAGCACCGGCGCAAACATTATGAAATTGAAGCTGTTCAGCACCTGCTCCTTGTAGGCCTCAAGGGTCCCGGTCTCCTTTGCGATGAGGTCCCACTTGTTGACGGCAATAATGATGCCCTTGCCCTTTTCATTGGCGTAGCCGGCGATCTTGGTGTCCTGCTCGGTTACCCCGTCAGTGGCGTCAATAACGATCACGCACACGTTGCACCTGTCCACCGCGTCCAGCGCCCTTATTATACTGTAGCGTTCGATGTTTTCGGTGATCTTGCCCCGTTTGCGCATGCCTGCGGTATCCACAAAGCAGAACTTCCTGTCGCCAATGGTGGCAAAAGTGTCCACCGCATCCCTGGTGGTTCCCGCAATGTCGCTGACGATCACCCTGTCCTCGCCGAGGATCTTGTTGACAAGGGAAGACTTTCCCGCATTCGGCTTGCCGCAGACCGCAACTTTGATGATCTCCCCGTCCTCGGGCTCTTCGATCTCGTACGGGAAATTCTCAAATATCGCGTCAAGAAGATCGCCAATGCCAAGCCCGTGGGTAGCCGAAACCGTCACAGGGTCGCCAAGTCCCAGAGAGTAAAATTCGTACACCTCCGGAGGCGGAGCGCCAACGTTGTCCACCTTGTTCACGCAAAGGACCACAGGTTTTCCGGAACGCATAAGCATGGAAGCGATCTCCGAATCCGCTGCAGTCATGCCGTCCTTGATGTCAACCATGAAAACGATCACGTCAGCAAGTTCGACAGCCAGTTCAGCCTGTCTTCTCATCTGGGCGGGAATGATCTCGTTTGAGGCAGGTTCGATACCACCGGTGTCCACAAGAGAAAACATTCTGCCGTTCCACTCCGCATCCGCATATATCCTGTCCCGGGTGACGCCGGGAGTGTCCTCAACAATGGATATTCTTTTACCTACTATATAATTAAATAGGGACGATTTGCCCACGTTAGGCCTGCCAACGATAGCCGCAACCGGTTTTCCCATATTTCCTCCTTATCAGTGAGCAGTGAGCGGTTAACAGTTAACAATTAACAGTTGAGGTGCGGCTGACGCCGCGATCACTTGCGGCTTTGCCGGAGTGTGCTTCAGTGCAGCGCAGTCCACTGTTCACTGATCTCTATTCACCGTCCACTGACCACTTTCAACTGTAAACTGACCACTGTCAACTGTCTGCTGTTCATTACCCAAACAGCATTGCTTCGCAAAACTCTTTTCCGCTCTTGCCCACAGGCACTATCCTGGCGCCGATGAGTTTTTCCGCCTCTTTTACCGTCAGATCGTCAAGGAATACGGTTTCCCCTGACCGCAGCATGTTTACAGTGATCATCACCCTGCCCCCGACGTTCTTCTCCTTCTTTATTCTTTCCACAAGATCCTGCCCCGTTATCAGGCCGGAGACCGTGACTTTTTCGCCGAAAAAGTTGTTTTTCACGGGAACAGTTGTAAGTTCAACATGAACGCCCTGTCTCTCCGCAAAATCCCAGACTTTTTGAACAAGTTCCTTCAGCTTCTCATATGCGATCTCGCCTGTGGCAACAGTGCCTGTGATCTTTTTCTTAAACCGGAGCTTTTTGATGAGTTTTTTCGACGTCTCAGGATCCTCGAGATATTCCGTGACCTCTTTTTCCAAAAGTGTCAGCATGCCCACACCGTCCTCAAGAGCGGGAAAGCCGTCGTAGGAATCCTCGTCCGGCAACGGGAGCCCCGCAAGGATGTAAAACTCATCCAAGGCGTAGACAAAGGAATTGCCCCTTGTGATGCGGGCCATTGTCCTGTAGTCCTCGATCAGCTTCACGGCCTCGAGAGCGGTCTCTTTGGTAAAGGTGTGAAGTTCCGTGAGCCCCTCTCTGAATTTTGTCAGACCCACAGGCACCACCGACACGGACTCAAAATTCTCCGGAAGCTCCATCAGGCGGTCCAGAGTGTATCTCAGTTCCTCGCCGTCATTCCAGCCGGGCACCAGGACTATCTGGCCGTTGACGGTTATGCCGGCGTCCAGGAGTATCTTAAGCTTTTCGGCAATATTGCCGGCGCCTGCATGGCCAAGCATTTTCACCCTTAGTTCCGGGTTCATGGTGTGGATGGAGACGTTGACCGGCGAAATGTGATAACCCGCAAGCCTTTTCAGTTCCGCAATAGGACAGTTGGTGAGGGTCACGTAGTTTCCGGTGAGGAATGAAAGCCGGAGATCGTCGTCCTTGAAGTACAGTGTCTCCCGCATGCCCTTTGGCATCTGGTCGATGAAGCAGAATACGCAGCGGTTGGCGCAGGAGAGCTCCTCGGCAAGCAGCGAATTGGCAAATTCGATTCCCGGATCTTCATACTCGTCTTTGACCAGTGCAAACGCCAATTCCTCCCTGCCGCGCTTCACAACGACCACCGGGTCCTCATCGGCAATGAAAAACCTGTAATCGAAAACGTCCGTCACCTTTTTCCCGTTGACGGATACAAGCACGTCCCCTGCCCTGATGCCTGCTTTGAAGGCCGGGCCGCCCCTTTTAACAGAGCTGATGAGTTTGTTGCTTGTGTCAGGATTCATTGCGGGCAAAACCTCCGGGCCGATCAGTTTCGGCAGGCGTCTTTCTAAAAAAAATACTGTCATGTCCCGGACCTCAAAAGAATCCGTTCAAAGGCAGTATCTGCTGGAAAAAAGGCATAAAGTCCTGATAAAACCCAAAACAGCTGTTTGTTATCAACAGCTGTTTAAGAGGCAATCATTCTTCGGACATCTTAACGACCTCGCGGCCTTTGTAGTAACCGCAGGAACCGCACACAGCGTGAGCCAGTTTAAAGTTATGGCACTGCGGGCACTTCACGAGGGCAGGTGCCTCAAGCTTCCAGTTAGCTCTTCTTGAACGACTTCTAGCCTTGGACCATCTTCTCTTCGGGCAAATCATTTTAACACACCTCCTGCTAAAAAGCTGGTATTTTTTGTTTCGCGGCTGCCTTAAACAGCGCGCAAAACGCTGACTTCAAAACAGACGGACACCATTATAACCCCGCCAAAACCAAAAGTCAACTGTTTTTTTATGGAAAGAGACCCTGTTTTTTATGCATTTCAGGAGCTTTTCTGCGGATCAACGGTCTGCCCTCTCCCGGTCAGACTCAACCTTTGCCCCGTGTCCTTTCAAAGTCAGGGACCGACCTTATCACTTTCGGCATCCCGGCAGCCTTTGCCAATGAGTCCTCAAGTTCTATCTTCTTTGCCCACAGGGCCTGGTACTTATAGCCGAGTTTTCTGTTTACCGCATTTCTGCCGTATTTCCCGTCCCCGGCAACCGGAAACCCCAGATGGGCAAGGTGGGCCCTTATCTGGTGGGTCCTGCCGGTGACAAGCATAACGTCCACAACGGTAGTATTGTTCGCCGGATCGTAGGAAACAGGCCTTACGAGAGTCTCTATCGGTCTTGCCAGCTTTCTGGGATTGTCGTATATGTAGACCATGCCCAGCTTTGCGTCTTTGAAGTGGTAAGCCTTCTTTGATATAAACTTTCTGCCGTCGCCAAACTTTTCAAAGGCATTGCCGATAACAACGGCCTCGTAGGTTTTCTTAACGGTTCTCTCCGTGTGGGCCTTTTCAAACAGTTCCAGCATCTTTGGATTTCTTGCTATTATAACAAGGCCTCCGGTGTTTCTGTCAAGCCGGTGGCAAAGGCAGGCCCCCGGATCCAGATCCCGCCTGACCGCTTCGATAAGCGAGTCATTGTCTCCGGAAAAGGGCTCGCAGGAAAGACCCTGAGGCTTTTCCACAACGATCACGCCCGGATCAATATAAGCAACTTTATATTCTGTTCTCTTATCCGGACCTTCCATCGCGAAAGAACTCCATTGTTTAAAAAATTCCACCGGAAGAGTTCTCCGGTGGAATTATACTAACTATCTAAACCCGGCAAGCGGTCAACCCACGTCGGAAGTCTCCCAGCCCTTCTTTCTGAAGTCGCCAATGGTCTCGTAGTATGAAGAGTAATATTTATCGTAAATGTCTGCCTTTGCCTCGTAAGTTACGATGAAGTACTCAAGGCCGGACATAACTACGTTGTAAACGCCCTGCCAGTCTTCGCCGTCCTTTGTGAAGGTGTAAGCCTGAGACGTGAACTGGAGCTTACTGTACTTGGCGGTGAAAAGATCTGCTTCGCCTTTGAGGAGGAAGGTGTCACGGGGTGATCCTCTGAAGTGCTTGTTGTTGAAATAGAAGTTTGTATTCTCGGGATCCTGGAGCCATCTTACGATGTCAGCTCTGGAAGTGGTCATGTAGATGCCTTCGCCGTTGTAGTAGTAAATGCAGTACTCAACGCCTTCAACAGCTTTATGTACCTTTACGACTTCACCGGAATCGAGAGTCACTTCTTCCTCAACGGGAACTTCCTCGCCGTTGGCATTTGTAGTGGTCTGAACAGGAGCGAGAACCATTACAAGTCCTGTGTCTTTATCGACCATGAACTTTTCCGAATTAACCTCGAGTATATCCCAGTCGGTTCTGTAACCCTGCTGGAAATAGTATCTCTGGTTTATATGCTGCTGTGGAAGTTTTCCGTCATCACCGTGCTGGGGTTTGATACCGCCATCGCAGCCGAACATAGCGGCAGCGCAGACAAGAACGAGCAGGGAAGCGACAAGGGCTCTTATAATCTTCTTAGTTTTCACAACTAGTACCTCCAAAATGTAAATATTGGGTGTTTTCAAAACATGGTCAAACTCCCTTCCGGGAGATGTTTCACATTTTCTTCGCTTCATTATACAAGCCTTAAAATGAAATTTCAAGACTTTATTTAACTTATTTTCCTAAAATGGTCATTTTCTTAAAGCCGGCTGTCTCCCTGGCCCTTGCCCCGTTGTCAGTGCCCCTGTATCTGGCCGTTGTGTAAAGAACAAGAAAAACGAAGGCATAAGCGATTATCTCCGGCGAGGCCTTTTCGTTTATATATCCCGCTACCGTTTTGTAGACAGGAAGGGTCCTCTGCATCTCTGCCGCAGCCTCGGTGCCGGAATAACGTTTCATGGACATGATCACGTTGCCGGATTCGCCCGCAATACCTGTGTAACAGAACAGGCTCCCGTCGGAAGCTGTCCCGGGATAGAAATAGTGGTCTGAGGGGACAATGATATTGGCAGAGGAAGACGTTGTCATATCGGAGAACAGCAGGTAGACGTTCACGAGGTATGACTCTGAGGTCTGGGTCGGCGCCGTCTTGACCACAAGAGAGGCGATAACCGGCTTGTTGTCGGGATTGTCCTTCGACCTTCCCGTTTCCAGTTTATATGCGTCGGAATAGAATATCTCGGTGATCCCCAGTTCCGGTCCGTCGTAAAGAAGCTTTTCGACTTCGCCAAGTTTTCCGTTGTCGGCATCTATTGGACAAATGAACCTGGTGCACCAGGGGTCATTGGCGTAGGAATTGGCGATCAGGACTGCACCGTAGTCCCTTTCGGAAATGACCGTCCGGTCTCCCTGGGCATCAAGGTCTTCTGCGCTGATCTCCTGTCCTTCGAAAAGCTCTGCAAAGGCCTGACGGTTGAACATTTTTCCCGTGATGTAGGTTTTGCCGTCGGCGAGAAAGACAAAGCCGTCCATGTAAAAGTCGCTGAACTTCTCAGAAACAGTGGTCTCGAACTTTTTGACATTTGACAATGAAAAGCCGGAAATATAGGGAAAATCATTTTCGCCAACAGTCACTTTTCCCGTGAGGTAGAAGGTATTGCCGGCAAAATATACGTTGTCGATAAACACGTCTTCCGTGAATTCAGTTTCAAGGAGAGTCCTGCCGTGGCTTTTGATCTGCACGTTGTGGCCGTTTCTGACCTTCGCAATAAAAACGTCGGAATGGGCAAGACCCGCAACTATTCCCGTCATGTCTGTCCCGTCAACTTCCGCGGTCTCATTCTGGGTCACTTCAAAATCCGGCGAAATTCCGTAGGTCTTCACGTCTCCTTCGGTATTGTTTGCAACAAGGAGCAGTATCTCGCCGTCGCAGAAGACACCTGAATAAGCGTAGCCCTGATCGATGGTCACACCCGCTATCCTGTCGACATCACCGTTATTATCGTAGGATTTGAAAAAGACCGAGGGCCTTTCGTAAACACTGTCCCCGGGGAGATAAGTGCCGCATACCACGATCCGGCCGTCGTTCATCGGGAAAATGTCTTTTACGGTCATTGAAGAAAAGAAAATATCATCGTCTGCCGGTGCGTAGTAGTCGTTTACCGTTTTTACACAAAACAGATAGACACCTGCAATCATAGCGACGATGCAGGCGGCAATGAGCAGTATTCGCAGTACAACGTTTACGCACTTTTCCAAAGACGTGACTCCTGATTATAGCGAATAGTGATGAGTGAAGAGTGTTTAGTTATGAGTGAAGAGTGTGCGCTTGGCGGCGAGTGATGCGCTTTACGGCGCAAGTGATGCAGCGCGTGGCGCTGCAGTGAGTGCGAAGGATTCGCAAGTTGTACTCCTTAATGCGCGAGTAGCATTGATCAGTTAATAGTTATTAGTGACCGCTTTCGGCGGGTGATGCGCTCAGCGCAATGCGCAACCCACTGTTCACTATCCACTATTCACTGTTCACTATTAATTCTTCTCTCCTTTAAAGTTTAATAAAGCTTCCTTCGCCCTTCTCTATCTGTCTCTTAACTATGAGACGTTTGATCTTTATGCCATTGGCAAGGGGCAGTTCGTCCTCCGTCACAAGGGCGTAGTTCAGCTTTTTGTATACCGGAAGAGTGGCGTTCTGGGCGGCTATGGAATTCTTCAGAACTTCCATAGCCTCCGGGTCCTCCGTGGTGCCCTTTTCAACCTGGCAGACCAGAACTATGTCCTCGTAGGAACTGTCGGGCTTTTTGACGCCGAGAACCGTGAAATTTTTGACGTTTTCCAGGGACAGGAAAGCGTTCTCCAGCTCGTCGGGGTAGACGTTTTCGCCGGATTCGTTGATGATGACCTCTTTCAGCCTTCCCTCGATGAAGAGCGCACCGTAGCTGTCGAGCCTTCCGATGTCGCCGGTCCTGAACCAGCCCGCTTCGTCAATATCCGCAGGCACCTGTTTTCCGCCCTTCAGCATGCCGCTGTGGATGGACTTGCCCTTGAGCACCAGTTCGCCCACGTTGGCGTCATCCTCACTGAGAGGGACTATCCTGTACTCGATCTTCTCTTGGGGGCTGCCAACGTTGCCCATGAGTCTGTATTTAATGTTGTAGCGCCTCTCCATCGAAGAGATGCCCACCTCTGTCATTCCGAAACCGCAGAGAGTGTAATAGCCAATGCAGTTTATTATCCTCATTGACTCAGGCAACACGTGACCGCCGCCGATGATGATGCAGCGAACTGTGGGGCCGGCAAGGGATGAGAGCACCGACTTTTTGAAGAGCATCTTGGCAACGCCAATGCCGAAAGTCGTGTTTATCCTCTGGCAGAAGTAGCTTACGTTCATCATGAAGCGGAACATGGCCTGCTTGAACTTGGATTGTTTTGCCACCTTCTGCTTGATGCCCTTGGCAATGTTGTTCACGAGGAGAGGCACCGCCAGTATGTGGGTGACGCCGTGGTCTCTGCAGGTGGAGAGAAGCACTGATGGGGCCAGCCTGTCCGGCACGATCTGGGCTGTTCCGAAGAAGGAATACCACATGTAATTTGCCATGTAGCCGAAGATGTGGTTGAGGGGCAGGAAGCAGAGGTTCTTTTTGGGTTTATCGTCGCATATTATCTCGTTGACCTTTATGATGCACTCGGCGGAAAGCACCTGCTGGGTCATGGCTTCGCCGTTGTAGAGGAATATCTTGGCGGTGCTGGTGGTGCCTGACGTGCAGAGAGCCACCTCATCGCCCCATGTCCGTTCCCAGATCCTGTCGCCGGAGGTCTTGTTTTCCTCAGCAACTTCAAGAATTGTGGTCTTGTCAAGTTTCAGCACGTCGCCGGCGCTGACGGTCTTGGTGTTTTCATAGGTCAGGGAGTCGTTGGCAATAATCGCCACAGCCTTTGCTTCGTCGATAAAATACTGGGTGAGATCTTTGTCGTGTCTTGCGTCGATGAGAAAAGGCTTGAAGCCGGCCGCAAGGATGCCCCAGTAGATGCTGAACCACTCGGGACAGTTGGCGAGTTTAAGGCAGACGTAGCCCTTTTCGCACCCATCGAGGAGCTCCGAGATTCTCTCAGCGCAGTGATCGACAACGTATTTCTGGCCCTCGAAGGACAGCTTTTTGATCTCGCCCTTCACCTTCCACTCCACCGCCGGCATGTCGCCGTGGCTGCAGAATACCCGGAAAATATTTTTATAGGTGTGTTCTTTGTCTACTTTTTCAAGACAACTCATCAAATATTTGATCATTGTTTATCCTTTCTGCGGGTCAACACCCGTCTGAAGACGTTGCCAATGCTTTTCGCTCAAACGCCAAAGCCGGCTTCTTCAAGAATGCTCTCCGTAAGCGGGAACATCTTCTCCTCGTCATCTTTTTCCTCGTGGTCGTAACCCATGAGGTGGAGAAAGCCGTGGCACACCAGGAAAGCGATCTCCCGCATCTCGCCGTGACCGTACTCCTTCGCCTGCTCTTTCATTTTTTCAACGGAAACAACTATCTCGCCAAGCATGACCGCCCCGCTCTCCGGGTCCAGATCGTACTCGTCAAAACGGCCGTCTCCTTCTTTAAGTGTCAAAAAGGGGAAGGACAGCACGTCCGTAGGCCTGTCGATGCCTCTTTCGCTGGCGTTCATTTCGCGGATCATCTCGTTGTCAACAAGATACACGTTTACAGTGGTGCCTGTGTCTGCGGCAAAATCCGGGAAACGTTTTTCGCCGGTCTCAAGGACCTTTTCTATTGCGTCGAAATACTGTTTCAGTTCTTCGTCCGAAACAAGGCCTTTGTCGTCGGTCTGCGGCGCATTGGCGTCGTCTGCGTCCTGTGCGGGCTCATCCGGCGAAAAGAGATCCTCTTCATAACGGGGGTTTACTGAAGGTGCGCAAAAAAACTCGACTTTCATTTTTTGCCCTCTCCTTTTTCATATTTTTCGTATGCCTTGATTATCTGCTTTACAAGTTCATGCCTGACGACGTCCTTCTCCGTGAACTCCACAAAAGCGATCCCCGGTATGCCGCCAAGGATGTCTTTGGCACTTTTGAGTCCCGAGAGTGTGTCCCGGGGAAGGTCCACCTGGGTGATGTCGCCGTTTACCACCGCCACGGAACCGTTTCCTATTCGGGTGAGAAACATTTTCAGTTGCTCCTTTGTGGTGTTCTGGGCCTCGTCAAGAATTATAAAAGCATTGTCGAGAGTCCGCCCTCTCATATAGGCAAGAGGAGCGATCTCGATAATGCCTTTTTCCATCTTTTTCTGAAAAGAATCTGCGCCGATAATCTCGAAAAGAGAGTCGTAAAGGGGCCTGAGATAAGGGTCCACCTTGTCCTGGAGATCTCCGGGCAGGAAGCCCAGCTTTTCGCCGGCTTCAACTGCGGGCCTTGTAAGAACTATTCTTGAAACGTGGTTGCTGCGAAGCTCCGAGACCGCCTTGCACACCGCAAGGAAAGTCTTTCCGGTGCCGGCAGGGCCTATTCCGAAAGTCACGGTATTGCTTGAGATCGCATCCACGTATTCTTTCTGGCCTGCGGTCTTGGGCCTTATGGGAGCGCCCTTGGCGTTGAGGCAGACTGCGTCGGTGAGCACACGGCCCGCAAGTCTTGTCTTCCCCGCGCTTTCCATGTCGCAGTAATATGCCACCAGCTGCCTTGTGACGTGCTCTCCGGACTTTGCGGCCTCGGTGACCGCAGTGAGAACGTTTACGGAATGCCTCACGCCCTCCCTGTTTTCTCCTTCAACGGCAATAAACCCGTCTCCGAGAGTCACGGAGGTCATGAATGCATCCTCTATAATAGCGATGTTCTCGTCGTTTTTTCCGAAAATATTCCGGGCTTCCTCGTAGGAGCCTTCAAAGTTAAAGTTTTCCGTCACCAAGCTGTTACTGCTTTTAAAGCCTTTCTGAAAAAGTTTACAACTTTGTATTTTACTATCTTTCCCTTGATTTTTCAAGTTTTTTCGGCAAGCGGTTCACTTCTCAAAAGGCTTTAGACTCTTGACAGAACAAACCCCGGGAAGTAGAATTTTCAGTCGAAAAAGGTTTTTCCGGAATCTCCGGAAGGCCGCAAAAACGCTTAATAAGGCAGCCATGGAAACAGACAAAAGCGTAAAACCAAATCAAAACACCGCCGGCTCTTCAGGCGCTCAGAACAGGCTAATCGCCCTCTGCTGGGTGGCCTATACCGTTTCCTACCTTGGCCGCTACAGTTTCAGTTCAAACATCACCAACATAATGGACTACTTTGGCGTCACCCACGCTGAAGCGGGACTTGTCACCACCTTCTTTTTCTTTGCCTACGGCGCCGGCCAGTTCATAAACGGTGTTCTCTGCAAAAAGTACAACAAAAAGATAGTTTTTCCGGCGGTCCTGGTCATTGCGTCAGTCGCCAATGTTGCCGTGTTCGCCGGCGTGCCCTTCGGCGCCATCAAATACATATGGCTTGCCAACGGCATCGTCCAGTCCGTGCTATGGAGCTCAATCGTGAGCATACTTGCGGAATACCTCGACGCCAGGCACCTTAGGATATCTCTTGCGGTCCTCGGCTCCACCACCGCTGCGGGGACTTTTATCACCTATTTTACGGGATTTCTGTTCACCGGTGCGGATATGTTCATGTTCATTTTCCTCTTCGCCGCCGTTGTAATGACTACAGTTGCGATCGTCTGGGCATTCCGGTTCGGCAGGATCTGCAATGAAATTAAAAGCAGTCCTCCCATGCCGCGGGATGGACCCGCCGACCCTTCGGAAACCGGAAAAAAAGACCCTCAAAAGCTTGTTTCAGTTAAAAGTGTTTTAGCGGTGACAGCGGTTTTTGCCGGTTTTGCGGTGGTCTGCAATTTTCTCAAAGACGGCCTTCAGACATGGGTCCCCGGCATGATTAAGGAGATATACGGACTTGACGACGGCATCGCGATCCTCGTGTCCCTTATTCTTCCACTTCTTTCGGCATTTTGCGGCGTGTTCACGTCTTTTGCCGGAAAGCGTGTCAAAAACACCATCATACTGACCGCTCTGTTCTTCGCCGCCTGTACCGTTTTTTCGGTGCTGCTGAAGGTGCTCATCGGCCTTTCATTCGTTGTCTCGGCGATCCTCTTCGGACTCATCGCCTTTTTATCCCACTGCATAAACACCTGCATAACCGTTATTATTCCTCTGAAATTCAGGGATACAGGCAAGTCGGGCCTTCTCTCCGGGATCCTCAACGGCTGCTGCTATCTCGGTTCCACCGCCAGCGCCTACGGTCTTGGTCTCATTGCCGACAATTTGGGCTGGGATGCGGCAATCCTTATTCTCATATTCCTTTCCCTTGGTGCGGCGGTCCTCGGTCTTCTCACCTTCAGGCTCATGAAAAAAGAATCCTCAGGAGCTCTCTGATTCTGCAAAAAACCGGGCACATGATTTCAGTCATGCCCCGGCGCCGGATTTTTAGGTTATATTCTCAAATCATTTAAGGAACGAAATAATATCATCCACCACTTCGGGCATTGCGGTGTCGTTCAGTATCTCGTGGCGGTTGTTCTCGTAAAGCTTCATTCTCACGTTTTTGCCGTTTGTGGCAAGGCCGTCGTGGACCTTTGTAACACCCTTTCCGTAGTCGCCAACCGGATCGTCGGCACCCGAAACCAGAAGCACGGGGACGTCATCCGGGAAGTTTTTGAACCATTGGCCGCTGTTGGAGCGCTTGGTGAGATTCATAAGGTCGCCGTAGGCGGAAGCGGTGAACGTAAAAGTGCAGAGCTTGTCGTGTCTGTACTTGTCCCTGATCTCCTGATCCTTGGTGAGCCAGGAGCGGAGGTCGTTTTCCTCTTTGAATTTCTTGTTGTAGGACCCGAATGCAAGGACCCCCAGCAGCATCGAGCGGTGCTTTTCGCCCCTGAAGAAGCCGATGATCTTGGTCATTACAAGGCCCGGTCCGGCTGCGGGATTGGGGCCTCCTGTTCCCATTATGATCAGTTTGTCGGGTTTTATCGACTCCTCCGCTGCGAGTCTAACGATGAAGGAACCCATGCTGTGGCCCAGGAGATAATAGGGTATCCCGGGATATTCCTTTTTGATCTCATTGGCGAAAACGGCAACGTCCTCCACCAGCCTCTTCCAGCCGTCCTTGTGGGCAATAAATCCCAGCTCTTCATCGCTGTTTGCGGTCTGCCCGTGGCCAAGGTGATCGTAGCCGAACACCAGGAACCCCTCGTCGCACATTCTCGACATAAACTTGTCGTATCTTCCGATGTATTCCGTCATGCCGTGGACCACGTGAAGGATCGCCTTCGGACTGCCCTCCGGAACGTATACCCTGCCGCTGAGCATGTGCACGCCGTCGCTGGACAAAACTTTTTTGCTAAAAAATCTTTCCTCTGCCATGTTGACCTCCGTTATATCATTGCCCGTAAATACTTGCCAATACTTGTTCCCGGGCCTGTCTCACTTGAAATTCCTGCAGGCTTTGACCGCTGTCTTCCAGCCGTCCACCCTTCTCTCCCTCTCGGCCTCGTCAATGCCGGGGATGAACTCTTTTTCCGTTTTCAGCCTCACCGCGATCTCCCGCCTTGTCTTCCAGAAACCGGTAGTGAGCCCCGCCAGGAACGCAGCGCCGGCAGCGGTTGCCTCGTTGTTTTCGGGCTTTGCAACCTTGACGTTTGAAATATCTGCCTGGAACTGGAGGAGGAAGGAATTGGCGGCAGCACCGCCGTCTACTTTAAGAGTGAGAGGTCTTGAACCCATGTCCGCGGTGATGGAAAGCACCAGATCGTTGGTCTGGTAGGCAATCGATTCAAGAGCCGCTCGCACTATTTCCGCCTTGCCGGTGGCTCCGGTGATCCCGAAAAAGCTGCCCCTTGCGTCCATATCCCAATAAGGAGCGCCGAGACCTGCAAAAGCAGGCACGATGTAGGCCCCCTTCGAGGAACCCGCCTGTTTCGCCAAGGTCTCCGTCTCCGCCGCATTTTTTATAAGGCCCAGCCTGTCCCTCAGCCACTTAACTATTGCGCCGCCTATGAAAACACTGCCCTCAAGGGCATATTCCGGCGGTTCGTTGCCAATGGTGGCCGCGATGGTGGTCACAAGACCGTTGTCGCTTTTGACAGGCACAGTACCTGTGTTCACAAGCAGGAAGCAGCCTGTGCCGTAGGTGTTTTTCATCTCCCCGGGGTTCCAGCAGCACTGGCCGAAAAGAGCCGCCTGCTGATCTCCCGCAACACCGGCAATGGGTATCTCTACACCGGATATCTCAGCATTGCCGTAAATGCTTCCGCTGGGCAGCACCTCAGGAAGCATGGACCTGGGAATGCCGAATATCTCAAGAAGCCTGTCGTCCCAGTCCAGGGTGTGGATGTTGAATATCATTGTGCGGGAGGCATTGGTCATGTCAGTCGCGTGGACCTTTCCTCCTGTGAGATTCCAGATGAGCCAGGTGTCAACGGTGCCGAAGAGAAGATTGCCGAGTTCCGCCTCTTCCCTGGCCGAGGGCACATTGTCAAGTATCCACTTGATCTTTGTAGCGCTGAAATAGGCGTCAAGCTTCAGCCCGGTGGCCTCCGTGATGTAATCCGAATGGCCTTCTTTTTCGATCTTTTCGCAGATCGGAGCCGTTCTGCGGCATTGCCAAACGATCCCGTTGCAGACAGGCTTTCCTGTGTTCCTGTTCCAGACTATGGTGGTCTCCCGCTGGTTTGTTATGCCTATTGCGGCGATCTCAGAGGGGTCAACGGCTCCCGAAGCCAATGCCTTATTTATGGATCTGACCTGTTTTTCCACTATTTCAAGTGGATCCTCCTCCACCCAGGCGGGATGGGGAAACAGCTGTTTAAGTTCATACTGAGCGGACGCCACCGCATTGCAGTCAACATCAAAGACTATGCTTCTTGCGCTGGTCGTGCCCTCGTCAATGGCCAGGATATACTTTTTCAATTTGATTCCTCCGGATAAGTTTCCAAATGTTAATTAGACTATATCATAAACCCGGAACAAACTCAACAAAAATGGCGAACAGATAGGCTTGTGAAAGACATGGCGGAAGAGTGTCGATAATTCTTTCACCAATGTAAATCCATTGCCAAAAATGGGCATAATTGAATCATATGATTCTGTAAGCGCGAAAACAATAAAAACAGTAATCAGAGAGAGAATCTTGATAGTTTTAATCACTTTACCTTTTTGACTGTAACATCTCTCAATCTCCCAACCGAATGGAATCGCTAAGCCGGATCCTTGCGCAATATAACCTGTCTTGTCTGGAATATAGCAAACATATTATACGTTTTTAAAAACTTGACACTTTTCGAAAGCTGAAAGCAGGTATGGCTTAATCAGCTTTCGAGAAAGTGTTGCGCCAAAATTCACCCAAGTGATCAAATACCGTTCCACGCACGATGTAATTGACCATATTGCCGTCGAAATCAAGTTTTACAACGTCCTTTGAAAACGTACACCCAATGATTCCGGAATCATCGTATATATACAGCTGCTCATACATTTCCCCGGACAACTTTTCCGTTTCGCCTGTCAGAATATCCACACGCCAAAGGCCCTCAGCCTCATCGTTTTTGAACCTGGAGGAGTTCAGCAATTCAACATGCTTATACCGTCTGACAGAGATATACAGGTAGTTGTCGCGGATCTGAACGGCGGTATAAACTTTTTCTCCTCCGTACGGAGGAAACAGCTGCGTTGCGGTGCCGTCCTGATCTATCCTCAAAACACCCGTCGTTTTCGGCTGGAAGATCAAAACCGACCTGCCGCCCGGGACATATATTGGCGAGACTGAACGATAGACCGGAGCGATTTCTTTCTCGTTGCCGTCACTGTCTGTCCGGATCAGCCGGTTGCTATCAACTCTATACGCAAACTCGCCAAGGGAAAAACTGCCGTCTGCGGTAACCCCGTCAAAACGATCGCCAATCTCAATTCCGTTTTCCGAGACCCGGCAAAAACCGAATCTAACGTATTCTCCTGCGTTTGGATCATATTCTGTCAGAGGGAAGACTACCGACTGAACTGCACCGTCCGCTCCGAATTCCACCTGTTTTGTACTGCCAAGATTGTCGAGAATTCTGCCAGTCTCCTCTGTGCTTAAACTGTCGCAGACAGTCCGTTTTTCTCCGGTCTTAACATCAAAAGCTATGAGGGCATTTTCAGCAGGATCTGAGCTCTTTACACTGTAGTAGAGACAGTTATTAATAAAAAAATGTGGCGTTTCAGTGTAAAATGAACCGTTGCCTAAGGTCTGCGCAAAATCCAGCAGTTTTACAGCCCGGTGCCCCTCGACCTTAAACAAAGCATTCCCGAAGCACTCCTGCTCTGTTGAATAAAAGTATAGATCATTATCCGCAACATAAACCGAGTAGGGGCTCCCATGCTGGAGATAATTCAGCTGCTGTTCATTCCGGTCAACAGTACCGCCAAAAGCAGCCTCATTTACGCCCCGGACCGTCTTGAAAACGAAAAACATCGCCAAAACAATACACACACTACACAGGACTGTAACAATACGTATTCCTCTCGAGGCTACTTTTTTATTATCCATACATCAAGACCTCCAAAAAATGCAAAATACCTTGTGTTTATTTAAAGTGTTTATTTAAACTGCAAATAACTATTTGTACGAGTTTTACTAACAAAACGCGAACAAACCGATGCAAAAATGCACGTTTTCTGTACTTGATTTGATTATACATCGTTTTCGGTAATCAAAGCAATTGTTTCCAGAAAAGTCCTGATTATGATCATTGTATCTGGGTGCTTCGCTTGTAATTCACTTGCCACATTATAAACCGTAGTAATAGTCTGAATAGTCTGAAGCGTCAATTTTCCGCTGTTAATTCCCCCGCAAATGTGCTATCATTTGTGTACACATATAGACACGGAGGTAGTGTTAAGCTTATGTATGATGTATTGATTATCGGAGCGGGAGTCATTGGCGGTCTCATTGCGCGAGAGCTGTCAAGGTTCCGGCTTTCGGTTGCCCTGCTTGAAAAGGAAAGCGACGTCGCAAGGGGTTCCTCCTGCGCAAACAGCGGCATCGTCCACGCGGGATTTGACGCAAAACCCGGCACTCTCAAAGCAAAGCTGAACGTTCTCGGCTGTTCAATGATGGAGGAAGTCACCTCTTCGCTGGGCGTTCCCTATAAAAAGAACGGCTCCATGGTTGTGGGCTTCGGTTCCGAGCAGGACAAGACAGTAAAGGAGCTCTATCAAAGAGGCATTGCCAACGGCGTCAAAAATCTCAGGATCCTGACCGGGGACGAGGCAAGAGCCCTTGAGCCCTCCCTTTCCCCCGACATAACGTCAGTACTTCTCGCAGAATCCGCAGGAATTGTCTGCCCCTACAGCCTTGCCATTGCCGCCGTCGGCTGCGCCATGGACAACGGCGTCTCCCTCTTCCTGAATTCAGAGGTCTCAGACATCAAAAAAACCGCCTCAGGCTACGAATTGACCACCGCTGCCGGCAAAGTATTTGAAGCAAAATACGTTGTCAACGCCGCAGGTATTTATTCGGATAAGATCGCTGAACTTGCCGGAAAAGGCGGTTTTACTGTGCATCCGAGAAGCGGCGAGTACATGCTCTGCGATAAAGAGGCGGGTGGCCTTGTGTCCCGCACAATCTTCAAAGTGCCAACCAAAATGGGAAAAGGCATCCTCGTGTCTCCAACGGTCCACGGAAATCTCATCCTTGGCCCCACCTCCACCGACATCTCCGACAAAGAAGACAAAAGGACCACCAGAGAGGGCCTTTCCGCCATTGCCAAAGGTGTTAACGAAAGCGTCGCCAACGTACCCCTCCGCTCTGTGATCACATCCTTCACAGGCCTTAGGGCCGTCGGCTCCACCGGCGATTTCATAATCAACGAAAGCGAAGGCTTTGTAAACTGCGCAGGCATAGAGTCCCCGGGACTTACCAGCGCTCCGGCGATTGCCGTTTACGTCAGGAATCTTCTCGTTGGCGCCGGCATGGAACCTGACCTTAAAGAGGACTGGCTCCCCGGCAGGAAAGTATACAAAGCGGATCCCGGAAAATACAGCCGGATAATCTGCCGCTGCGAAACGATTAGCGAAGGCGAGATCATTTCCGCTATACATACAAATCCCGGTGCCACGGACATCGACGGAGTAAAAAGGCGCACACGGGCGGGCATGGGCCGCTGTCAGGGAGGCTTCTGCCAACCCTTCGTGGCCGAGATACTTGCCCGGGAACTTGGCGTGTCACTGCTTGAAATCACAAAATCCGGCAGCGGTTCGGAGCTGCTTTTCGGTAAAACAAAGGAAATCTGAAAATGATAAACAAAGATCTGGTAATTATCGGCGGCGGTCCTGCAGGTCTTGCAGCGGCTGCGGCGGCCTGGGAAAACGGAGTCAGGGACATCCTGATCCTTGAGCGGGACAACTCCCTCGGAGGCATTCTGAACCAGTGCATCCACGCGGGCTTCGGTCTCCACAAATTCGGCGAAGAGCTTACGGGGCCCGAATATGCCGCAAAGTTCATAAAGAAGGTCACAGACCTGGGAATTCCCGTAAAAACAGGGGCAATGGTGACCGACCTGACAAAAGACCGCGTTGTCACCTACGTCAGCGAAGAAGACGGCAAAGTCGAGATCTCCGCCGGTGCAGTCATTCTCGCCATGGGTGCCCGTGAGCGAAGCCGCGGAGCCCTCAACATCCCCGGTTCAAGACCTGCAGGTGTCTACACCGCCGGCACAGCCCAGCGCTACGTAAACATCAAAGGCTGCATGCCGGGCAAAAACGTGGTCATCCTCGGGTCCGGCGACATCGGCCTCATCATGGCAAGGCGAATGACTCTTGAAGGCGCCAGCGTCAAGGCGGTCTGCGAGCTTCTGCCCTACTCCGGCGGATTGGCAAGAAACATTGCCCAGTGCCTGAACGACTTCAACATCCCCCTTCTCCTCTCACACACGGTGACAGAGATCCACGGAAAGAAAAGAGTCACGGGCGTGACTATCTCAGAGGTCGACTCCTCAAGGAACCCAATTCCGGGCACCGAGCAGTATATCGAATGCGACACCCTTCTCCTGTCCTGCGGCTTGCTTCCTGAGAACGAGCTTTCAAAGAAAGCGGGCATCAAGCTTGACCGGGTCACAGGCGGCGCCATCGTCAACAGCATGCGGGAGACCTCAGTCCCCGGCATTTTCTCCTGCGGCAACGTTCTCCACATCCACGATCTCGTTGACTACGTCTCCGACGAAGGCGAAGTCTGCGGCATCTGCGCCTCAACGTTCCTCAAAAATCCCTCCTCCGCCGACGCCAACATCACAATGAAGCCCTCAGGCATCGTTCGTTACACGGTTCCTCAGATCATCACATCAAAGGAAAACGACGTAAGGGTATTCTTCAGAGTTGGCGAAAACATGAGAGACGCAAAGATCGTAGCAACATCAGACGGCAACGAGCTCCTCTCAAGGAAGAAGAAACGCGTAGCCCCGGGCGAGATGGAAAACGTCACCCTCACCCGCCAGATGCTGGAAAAAGCCGGAAGCGAGATCACTATAACAGTTGAAAAGGAGGAAAAGTGACATGGCAACAATGACCTGCATAGTCTGCCCCATAGGCTGCACGCTGACCGCCGAAAAAGATGAAAACGGTGTGATCAAAGTCACCGGCAACTCCTGCCCGAGAGGCGCCAAATACGCCGAATCCGAGCTCACCTTCCCCGTAAGGACCCTCACCACCACCGTAGTAACAGACCTTGGCGAAATGCTCCCCGTCAGGACCTCCGCACCGATCCCGAAGGACAAAATAATTGAAGCGGCAAGATCCCTCGCCGGGGTCACCGCCAAATGCCCGGTCCACATAGGTGACGTCATCGTCGCCAATATCCTTGGGACAGGGGCCGACATAATCGCGGCGAAAGACATTGGTGCGCCTTCGGCGCAGTGATCAGTGATCAGTGAACAGTGATCACTGATCAGTTGTTGTAATAAGTTCGGCGCAGAGGGCAATAATGATTCGCTGCGCCGATTTTTTTATCACTGCGTCGCGCAGCGCAGTTTCAGCAAATGCGGCGCCGAAAGTATTACAGCGCCGCACCTCAACTCTTCACTGTTCACTGCGCCGCAGGCGCATCACTTGCGAAGCGCCAGGCGCTTCGCATTACTTCTTTTTCTTCGCGGTCAACGCCACGGCCAGCGCCACCACGACAGCAAGCAGAGCCGCAGCCGCTATAACGAATACAAGAGCATATTTCTCGAAAAACTGCTCGAAATCACTCTTCTCCGGAGCTTCAGTATTAAGAGGCATGTCTGTTGCATCGGCGGAGGAAGGTGTTGACGATTCCTGATCAGGCGTTTCCTGAGGAGCTGTGTTGTCTGGAGTTTCCGTGGGAGCGTCTGTCTTTTCAGGCTCATCCGTAGGCTTTTCCGTTGGCGGAGCAGGTGTTTCTGTGGGCACTTCCGTTGGCGTTTCGGTGGGCGCCTCGGTGGGGACTTCCGTTGGCGGCGGCTCGGAAACAGTCACCGTAATGATCGACGAGTACGAAATAGCGGTTCCTTTGGAGTTTTTGGCCTCAACGGAGCAGCAGTAGTGGTACGTGCCCTCAGGAAGCTTTCCGAGTACCAGCTGGTCGGTCCTTGCGGTGTCGTTATAAGTGATCGCCTTGATGCCCGGTAGCGTGCCATTGGAGGTCTCGCACCAGTTGTATGAGTACTCGACACCCTCGTTAGGTGTGATCACGCAGTTCAGGATCACGTCCTCGTCGGTGTAGAAGGAGTCGTATGCGGCAACCCGGATCGTTGGCGGCATGGGCAGGCCCTGCTCGCAGACCGAAATATATGCCTCCTGAGTGGCGACCTCTTCCGTGCCCGATTTAACGGCGCAGAAAACCGTCGCACCGGAAAGGCCGCTCAGGATCCCGTCGAAGAAGATCTCCTTGCCGTTGGGGGACACGCCAAAGCCTGATTCAGCAAAAGCGACCCAGGGAGCGTCCATAATATTCGGGGCTTCAAGATCGTAGATCACCCCGTCGTATCTGACGAACCAGCGGTATGTAGCGTCCTCGCTGTCGCAGTCGCAGGAATAGATGGCCACGGAATACTCCGGGTATGTGTAATTCTGCGGTTGGGTCGTGATCTCACCGAAGACTGTCAGCGGCATCATAGTAAACGCAGCCGCGACAATAAGACACGCAATAATCGCAATTAATCTAACTTTTTTCATAAGCACCTCCGCTAATCCGGTCTTCCGGCATGGGTTGCCGGCAGGACAACGGTTGTTTTTGACTATAAAACGGCTGTACCGTTTTCCTCTCTCGTCAGGTCTTGACAGTAGTCCCGGGATCCGGTTTTTCCTTTTCGGCAACGCCGGCAGTTCCGCCGTTTTCACCGTGATCTGTCGTGACCGTGTCAGAAGGACTGCTCTCGCTTGCGGTTTTCGACTGGGCGGTTTTTAAGGGAAACATGGATATGCCGCTTGCGATTATGCGTTTTTCTTCCTCAACGTCCCGCTTATGGCCCTTGATCTCCCAGTGAATGAGCACCGCCATGGCTGCCCGCAGAAGAATGACCACGCCGAGGATCAGCAGTTCCTTCCATTCTCTGACCACAACAGTACGGAGAAGCTCTCCCCCCATCTTAAACTCAAGGGCAAGAGCAATTCCCTGGGCAAGTTTCAGCCTTGTCAGCTTGTCTCTTTTAAGCAGACCGTACACGGCCCTGATAACGGAACACAGCACCACAGCGACGCCAATGATCTCGATAAGAAGCACCGCATAGTTGGTCACTAGAAAGAAAATGCTTTCAATATCATTGTAAATATCGTTCAAATCAGTTTCACCCCTTAAACACGAAGCAGAATCTGCCGCCGGGAGCAGCTTCGCCGTCGGTATAAAGATTCATTATGTTGCCTTCATTATCGCCGATCAGATTGTTGTCGGTCCACTTGTATCCGAAGCTTGCGGGAACGCCGCCTTGAGACATTCCAAGGACAGACCGCTCGACTCTGATCTGTATTATGTTTCTGTTGACGTTGATCTCGCAGGTGCCGCAGTTTTCCCAGTTCCAGCCGCCCTTCGATCTCTCTACCGTGGCTTTATTGCCCTCGGGGCTTGTCCTGTTGATCACGTATTCAAAGCCTTCCCAGGAATCCCCGCCAAGGCCTGTGTCAATGAACAGTCTCATCCAGCCCTCATCGGAGGACGGGGTGATGTCATTGGAGCATTCTGCGTAAAAATAGATATATTTGTCGCTGTAGGCGGTCTTTACCAGTGCAATGTCGTTCCTTGCGGTGTTGCTCTTATAAACCTTTCCGCCGTAGCCGGTAGAGCCGTTCTTGCGGCTTCTCTCAATGGTGCTGCCGACGTAAGTCATCATGCCCTCCACGTCGTTCCACTGAGAGATCCGGCCGTGGATGTCTATGGTCTTCTTTGGCGAAACAGGTGTTCTGTCTTCCACACCCTTGAACCTTCTGATATTCTCCGCCAGCTGATAATAGTAATAGTCCTTCATGACGCCAAGGGATGGTTCGCAGTCCCTGCTGTACTCGGTGTCAAACTGGTCCACCATCGTATTGGTGAGGGTCG
This sequence comes from uncultured Clostridia bacterium, assembly GCA_947304585.1. Lineage (GTDB taxonomy): Bacteria > Bacillota > Clostridia > UBA1212 > UBA1212 > UBA1212. The sequence continues at coordinate 23,373 of CAMZBI010000032.1, forward strand.
TGTCTCCCGCCCAGGTCTCGGTGCGCATCGCCACCCATTCGTTCCAGCCGGTGACGAAAATGAATTCCGGATCCTGATTCAGCGCAAAATCCCACTGCTGCTGGAAGTTGAGGCCGTAGAATTTGGAATTTTCAATACTCTTGTCAACGATAACGTTTTCGCCGTTCAGTTTATAAGTATAACTGTATTTGCCCTTGGTGTAGCTGCGGCCCATAACGTTGTAGCCGCTCATCGCGGTGATCTTGTTCCTCTTGTAATCCGCGTTCTGGGCAACGCCAACTGTAACCTGCTCCACCGTTCCGTCCGCCTTTTTGTAGACGCACTGGGGATAAACGGAAAGCCAGCCCCAGTAGTCGTTGGACATCTCCGTGTGGAAATAGGTGGCGTCGTTCCGTCTGAAGGTGAAAAACTTGTAGATCTCATTGTCCTTTTTGTCTTCGGCTATTCTGAGGCACTCCGGATAGGCCATAATGAGGGGCTTTCCGTCCCAGTAGAACCAGGTGTCCTGATAGAGGCCCTTGGCGTAGAGTTTGGCGTAGATGTCCTTGATCTGGGTCCTGGAATCTTCATTGGGTCCGAAGTTCAGCATGAAAACGATGCCCGGAGCGTTGACGCCCTGTTTTCTCGCCTCGCTGAAGCCCTCAAACAGAGCCATGTAAGACTTTTCCCAGGTGAAGGTGCCGTTGGTGTTGTCGAGAATTATGCAGTCGACGCCGGCATCCGCCAAAAGTTCCGCCTGCTTTCTGATCACGTATTTGTCCGCTGTGGAATAATAGTTAAAGATCGGCTCGTCCCAGAAGTGATAGCCGGTTTTCTTCTTCCAAACCGGATCGTTGAAGTTGTGCTTGGCGGCTTCCCGCTCTTCCTCAGTCTCGAGGCTGCTCAGGATCTCGGTGACGTTTCTGACCCCGTTGGTCCTTCCCAGTTCCTCGTGCCAGGAGGAGTAGAAGATGCCCACGAACTTTTTACTGTTCTTCTCGCCGGAGACCGTGCCCATTCGGAGCGCGGAGGAGTATACCGAACCTGCTGTCGAAAGTACCCTGCCAAGGCCGTCCACCGCGAAATAACTGTCGGGATAAATGAGTTTGGAATCTCTTTCAGTTGCAGGATACGATACGTTTATATCGTATGCCTCTTCCGGCGAAAGGGGTTCGGGTTCGGGAGTCTCTTCGGGTTCTTCAGTGACAGGCGGTTCCGTCGTTTTCTGAACCTCCTCTTCGGGAACACCGCATGAAACTGCCGAGAGCAGGAGCGCAGCGATCAATACATAGAATGCGATCCGGATGATCAAACTTGAATATCTTTTGATCCTAATCGTTTTTTTCATTTCAGGGCTCCCTTCCGGCAGATTTCATCTGCTTTAACACTTGCTTTGATTATAAAATAACCGCAATCCTTTTTCAAGACGGGGCAGACCTCGATTCCGGCGCCCGGCCTGATTTTATTGGCTTTTTCAGCCTGTTTGTGCTAAAATCACCCCTGAAAAGAAAACAGAGGGAGAAAGAACGCCATGGCTTTTGACCGCAGACCTCTTAACAACATATTCAAGACAGTGATCATCCTGCTTGTGACAGTAACCGTCGTTCTGACCATTCTCCTTATCACTTTAAATCATATTGACGACTATAAATCGCCTGAGGGAACCGCTTCCCCCACCGGAGGGGTTTTAGAGGCAAACACACCGCTACCGGAAACGGGAAACCCTTCGGTTGAGACTGCTTCTGCTTCCCACACGCCAATGCCCGGAAACACCCCTTCGCCCTCTCCTTACGTCACCTCCGCACCCACCGAAAAGCCGACAGAGATCCCCACAGAGACCCCTCCTCTCACTGAACAGCAGCTGCTCTCAATGCCTCTTAAAGCCCCTGAAAAAGACGGCGGCGCTCTCGTGATCTCCGAGGTCATGTCCTCAAACACCAGATACGTATCGATTTCCGGTCAGAACTATGACTGGATCGAACTTGTAAACATATCTTCATCCACTGTAAACCTTGCGGATTATACCATGTCTGACAGGCTTATGAAGCCGGAGAAATTCAAGCTTCCGTCGAAGAATCTTGCGCCGGGTGAATACGTAATCCTCTACTGTTCAGGTCTTGGCACGGGCATTCATGCGCCTTTCAAGATCTCGTCTTCCGGCGAGACTCTCTATCTTTTCAAGAACGGCAATCTGCTCGACACCGTTGACGTACCCGGAGACCTGGGAACCGACAACAGCTACGCCCGCTACGGAAGAGACTGGGTCTATTCAGTGAAGCCCACTCCCGAAGGCGCCAATGCAGCCGGAAGATATACAAGACTGGCCGCTCCCTCCGCAAGCCTTTCGTCAGGTTATTACAGCGAAGCGGTTACCGTCACTCTGACAGGCCCCGGCAAGATCTACTACACCACCGATGGCACAGCGCCGGGCGCATCTTCCGCTCTTTACACAAAACCTCTTGAGATCACAAAACCAACGTCCCTCCGGTGCGTGTGCATCCACGACGGCGAGACTGGGGCTGAGGCTGATTTTACCTATATTGTCGACAAAGAGTCATCAACGCTTCCGATCCTTAACGTTGCCGTTAACATGGATCTTCTCACCGGCGAAGGCGGCGTTTTCAGCGACATCACCGAGCCCTTCAAAGGCACTGAAGCCCCTGTTCTCATCACGCTGATCGAGGACGGCGAGGAAAAATTCTCGGTGCCTTGCGGTTTTAAACTCAACGGCAACGACAGCCGAAAAGGTGCCAAGCAGAGCTTCAGGCTCCGCTTTAAATCAGCCTACGGTCCCAGCAAACTCAACTACAAAGTCTTCGACGATCTTAACATCGACGCCTTCGATTCACTTGTGCTAAGGGGCGGAAGCGAGGACTTCAAACGGGCAATGATGCGGGACGAGCTCTGCGCAGCGGCAGTGAGCGGAAAGACCAACCTTTACGTCCAGGCTGCAAAGCCTGTGGTGCTTTACATTGGCGGAGAATACTGGGGCATCTATTTCATTAGGGAACGGCTTGACGAAGACTACGTTGAGGAGCATTTCAACGTTGACTCCAAAAACGTGGAACTGGTGGAGACCCTTGGCTACGTTAAAGCCGGCGACCCCAAGGACTACAACGCCCTCGCCCAGTTCTGCAAAACAAAAGACCTGAATGTTCAGGAAAACTTCGATTATGTAGCAGCCCGGGTGGACCTCACCGGACTGATCGACTGGTACGTGTGCAGGTCATATTTCGGTGACCACGACATTGGCAATTTCCGGATGTTCAAGTCAAAAGAGGCGGACAATCTGTGGCACTACATGTGCTTTGATCTGGATTGGCCATTCCTCACGGACCGGCAGAAAGAGGACACCTTCGACTGGTATATAAAGAACTCCTCCGACACCATATTCACCAATCTTATAAAGTCGCAGCTGTTCAAGAACATGCTCTTGAGCAGGTGGAATGAGCTGAAAAACGGGGCTCTCTCCGACGCCAATATCCTCTCCTGCATAGACAAATTGGAGAATCTGCTCTCTGCAGATATGGAGAGAGACAGAATTCGCTGGGGCGTGACAATGTCATCCTGGAGAAGCCAGGTTCAAGGAATAAGGAGTTTTATAAAGGGCGGAAGGCTGGCGACCTATGACGCCAATATGCAAAAGTACGCCGGCTGATATTTCTTTTTCACGGATAATATAAATAGGGTAGAGAGGGATTTCGGTCCCTCCCTCCCGTTGCACCGTACGTACCGG
>CAMZBI010000033.1 GCA_947304585.1 uncultured Clostridia bacterium
TCGCAGCGCCCTGCGCTGCGCCCACTTGCGATGCAACGCATCGCACCCATTTGCGTCGCAAGACGCAGGCCGCACCCACTCGCAGCGCCCTGCGCTGCGCCCACTTGCGATGCAACGCATCGCACCCATTTGCGGCGCAAGACGCAGGCCGCACCCACTCGCGATGCGGTGCGCCGCACCGCGTCGCGCTATCCATTAATGCAAAAATGTATAAACCTCAGCACGTCAAGGTAGTTCGTTGATTTAAACCTGATCTTCTTCGGTGCCACCTGGATAACGCCGGGGTAGAAACTGTTTCTGTAGGCCTCCACTCTGCTCTCGTAGCTGACGCCGATCTCGAAGGACTGGGGCATTTTCACGTTGCAGTTTTTGTAATAACCGTCTTTTACCGCTTTTTTGCTGCCCTCGAGGATCATTTCCACAGCCTTCTGGGGACTGACCGAAACGGTGGCGCCGCCAAAACCTTCCTGCACGGGAACCGTCACGATGCCGGGGATCAGTTCCGCAGCCATGTCGCAGATGCCCTTGTCACCGCTGATAAATGCGATAGGGATGTCAAAGTAGCCGGAGGTGTAGGCGTTGAGAGCGAACTCGCCGGCGATCTCACCGTTGATCTTCAGGGTCTCTATGTGGCGGACCGCATTGTGGGCCAGGGGATTGGCGTCGTCCTTGGCGGGGGAGTGGTAGCCGGTCATCATCACGCAGTCGAATTTTCTCACGTTTATGCCGGACATCATTCCGTAAATATCGCAGGCGTTGCCCCTCATAAGGGTGGTCTTGGCGGGAAGCTTGCCGGGGATCAAGCCTCTGCCTGTGAAATTCGTGTCCTTGATGAAGACCTCGTCTGCGCCGCCGTTTACCGCGCCGGTTGCCGCAGCAGCCACCTCTTTTGTCATCTGTTCTCTGAAATACTCGCTGAAGGGAGCGCCGGGATCAGTCTCCGGGAAGGAGCAAAGGCCGCAGGTTCCCTCAATGTCGCTGCTTAAATAGACTTTCATAATTATCCTCCGTTTTCATCGGGGCACTGCCCCGTAAGGCTTTGATATGCGATCCAAAGGCCGTCAACTGCCGAACAGTTTTTTCACCTTTAACGATCTTCCGGGCACGATCAGTTTCAGTTTTCTATCGGACATACGGACGTCAAGGGGCATGGGGCCCGCACTTTCCCCGTCATAGTCCAGCATAAACGGACCGTCGCCGTCAACAAGTTCCGCGCTGATGGCAGAAGTCTGGAAATACCTGATGCGTTTGTCGTTTGTGTGCTGGCCGGCCTGCATCAAGCTTATAATTGGCAGCACGTCGAAATGACCAAGAGTTCTCACGATACACACGTCGAAAAGTCCGTCGTCAAGCTTTGATCTGGGGGCAATGTTCTGAAAGCCGCCCGCCTGGCAGCTGTTGGCCACGACCAGAAGGAAGACCGACTCCTCGAAGGTCTCCTCGGGTGTTTTGAAGCGGATCCTGGACGTTGGGAGATTTCCCTCGCCAAGTTCCTTCAGACCCACGGAATAATAGGCAAGAATGCCGAACTGGGCTTTCTGCTCCGCCGGAATACTGTGGGCAATAGCGGAGATGACCCCTCCCGACGTCACGTTGATGAAATAGTGACCGTTGCAGACGCCAACGTCCACGTCCTTGACGCAGTACTCCTTTATCAGCCCCTCAATGGTCGCCGGCGTGCGCCCGATGCCAAGGGCAGTCACGAAATCGTTGGTGGTTCCTGCGCCAAGGGGAAGCATTGGGATCCCGCAGTCCGAGGTCACAAGACCGTTTACTGTTTCGTTTATTGTACCGTCGCCCCCTGCCGTGAGGACGAAATCGTACTCTCCCGGACTCAGTTTTGACGTGGCATCAAAGGCGTCTCCGCCCTTCTGTGTATAGACAAACCGCCAATCCGTGAGCAGGCCTGCCGCAGCGAGATGTTTTGCCACGTCGTGGGCGCCGCTCTGGAATATTCGCATCCCCGCATTGGGGTTTATAATAAAAAGACCTTTCAAAAGTTACCTCCGGTCATATGACATTGGTGTTAATGTGTAGAACCACAGTCGTTCTCACAGGGCAGGTTCAGTTTTTGTTTTTAAAGATCGTCGTAAGGCTGCCGTCCGCGCCAGCAAGAACGAGCTCGTTGTAAGCGCCCTTCTTTTCGCCGTTCGAATAGTAGAGTAGCAGAAGACCATCTTCCGAGTATATGTCCGAAAGAGGATAGGCAGCCTTTTCCTGGGAAAGAACCAGTTCAGGAGCAGTGCCGTTCTTCACATCATCTATCGAAAGCCGATAGACGCCTTTTTCACCGTTATCTGTTTTGCCGTAGATATAGATTATTTCACCGTCAACGCAAAACGCTCCCGACAGCAGTTCGAAATCCACGTCCGGAAGTTTCTTGCCGCTTTCAAGATCGACGATGAAAAGCTTGCCGTCGCCGTTTTCAAAAACAATATTGCTGCCGGACACGCCAAAGTTATAGATCACGGAGCCCTCAAAGCTCACGTCCGTCGTATAAAGTCCGTCCTCCCCGGGAGTCAGCCGATAAAGACCGTCCGATGGAGCCGCAGAGAAGACCACCGTCCCGGCGATCAGCTCCATATGGAATCTGAACACGCTTCCCGTGGCGTCGGTAAAAATATCGGTGACGGTGTCTCCGGACAGCTTCGAGACTCCTGTCTTTGACGAGTAGAAAAGGTCCCCGCCTGAGGGACAGGGAAGAGCCCCTTTTATGCCGGTCCTGGTTATTTCAAGTGTTTTGACGTCAATGCTGCAGAGTTCGCCCTTGCCGGCGTCTCTGAAATAGCAGATATCCCCTTCACTTCCGGAAAAATCTCTGGGTACCGCGTCGCTAACTTTAGTTTTAGAACCGTTGGCGGTATCGTACACGTAGAAGGCACCGCCGTCGGCGTAGTTTGAGTAGAATACCTTGCCGCCGGACACGAAGCACTCGGCAACAGTCCTGTACTGGGGCTCCGTCACCTCTGTGTAATCACCGTCAGGGTCGTCTATCACGGTGCGCGAAAGATTCGTAAAGAAGACAGCAAGAGCGACGCCAACGGCAACAAGCACCGCCGCGGCAATGGCCACGATCACGATCACCCTGCGCCTGGTCCTTTTAACAGTCTCACCGGCAATTCTTTCCTGCCTCTCCGCCCTGCCCTCTCCCGGAAGGGCCCTGTCGCTCTCCCCGGCCAGCAGTACGGAACCGTTAATATTCGAAAAAGCGGTATCTCTTCCGCCCTTTGCAAGTTCAAGATAATCCGGGGTTGCAGATTTCAAATCCTCTTCAAGAAGCCTCTCGGTGTCGGAAAAAGACTTGGCGTCCTCCCCTTTAAACCCGGCAAGCTCGGCCGCCTGTTTTACTCCCCGCTTGTACTCCGCCGCGCAGGACAGTGTTGAGTACCATAGGAGCTTTGCGGCATCAACTTTCGAAAGACCCGCTCCGAGCCTTGCGGCAATTATCTTGCCCCGGTCCTCCGACGTGCCAAACAGAGCCGACGACAGCAGGATCGACAAGTTTTCCCGCCTTTTCAGGGATGCCTGCCTTGAGATTTCCCCGTCCGCCATGCCGTTGAGGCAGAGATTCCTCACGATCTCCAGGTGCCAGATAAGCGCCGACATCCCGGTGTCAAAGACCTTGGCCTCGGACACAACTCTTCTGTAACTCTCCGCAGCGGCCTCTTTGGCCAATATCCTGTCCCCGGTGAGCACAAGGGCAAAGGAGAAAGCGCCTGTTGCGGTCCTCCTGTAAAACTCTTCAAAATCCTCTTCGTTTCCCTTGGCAATACCTACCACAAGGTACTCAAGATCCATAAGCTCACCTCAGATGTCAGTGCCTGTTATTATCACAGGTTCCATTTTAAGATAGTCGGCGGCGGTGAGGAAGTAGGCCACACCGTTTTTCCTCCAGACAGGAGGAAGTCCGCCGTTTTCCCGCTCTTTCATGGTCATACCGTGAATATGTCCGAAATAGCAGCGGCTGATATTGTTTTTCTCGATAAGATCCGTAAATTCGTTGCACTCCCGCTTCGCAAACACGAAAGGCGGAAAATGGGTGAACGCAAGAGTTTCCAATTCGTTCCGCCCCGGTATTTCAGAGTCCTGCTCCGAAGGCCCGATGATCTCGCATGGATCCGCGCCAAGGTCATCCCTCAGGCTCTCCCTGAAGTCGTAATAGTTTGCCGCAAGCTTTCTCCCGTGGGCCAGAGAACTCTCGAATCTCATCATTTCCCGGCGGTAGATCTTGGCGTCGTTCTCGCCAAAGCCTTCGTCCCCCGGCACGTTCCAGCCTCTCGTCCCGCAGATCAGGACGGCTTTTTCCGGCCATAAATAGGCGTTGTTGTAGAGGGGCCGCAGTGTCTTGATATCATGTTCCTTAAAAACGCTCCGGACCTTGGCCATTGTGGTCCACCAGAGCTCATGGTTGCCCTTCATTATGATCTTGGTGCCTGGCAGCGAGTCAAGAAGGAGCAGATCGGGCACGGCCTCCTGAAGGTCCAGACCCCAGGAAATATCGCCGTTGACCACCACCACGTCCTCATCGCCGACGATTCTGCGCCAGTTTTCGCAAAGCCTTTCGGTGTGGTTCTCCCAGGCCTTGCCGAAGATGTCCATTGGCTTGTCAACGCCCCGGGAAAAATGGAGATCGCCTATAACGAACAGTTCACCCATTTGTACCATTGCCTCCCGGCCTCTGAGCCTCTTCAAGGGTCTTTTTTACGGTCTCCGCAATGGCAAGAGGCACCTTGATGCACTCTGCGATCTCCTCCGCAGAGGCCTGCCTGATTCCTTTCACCGAACCGAATTTCCGTAATAGCGCCACTTTTCTCTTGTCGCCAATGCCCTTTATCCCGTCCAGCGGAGACTTCTTGTACCGCTTTTCGGTAAGTTTCCGGTTGTACTCAACGGCAAACCGGTGGGTCTCGTTCTGGATGTCCGTCACAAGGCGCCAGATGTCCGGATCGTCCTCCAGCCGGAACTCCCTGCCTTCCTTCGAAAGCAATCCTCTGCTCCTGTGCCTGTCGTCCTTCACCATGCCGAACACCGGGATCTCAAGCCCCAGCTCCGCCAGCACCCCTATCGCTTCGTTGATCTGCGTCACTCCGCCGTCCATCAGTATCAGATCCGGCCTCTGCCCGAAGGATACGTCCCCCTCGGCCAGTTTCTTGTATCTCCGGGAAAGCATCTCGTTCATGGACCCGGTGTCGCTTCTTTTCTCCACCGTCCTGATCTTGAACCTTCTGTAGTCGCTCTTTTTGGCCCTTCCGCCCTCAAACACCACCATGCTTCCGTCAATGTCGGAATCGCCAAGGTTTGAAATATCGAAGGACTCTATCCTCACCGGGAGCCTTTCAAGTCCGCAGATCTCTTTAAGTTTTTCAAGTACAAGCAAGTTCCCGGCCCGTTCGGTCCTCTTTGTCGTTTCGTAATTTTCGAGGGCAATCTTGGCGTTTTCCATTGCCATGTCGCAGATCTCACGCTTTTTGCCCTTTTTCGGGGTAGTTATCTCAACTTTTCGCCCCGCAGCCTCCGTCAGCATGCCGGCCGCAAGAGCTGTCTGATCCTCCGGAAGAATCTCGCAGATGTATATTTTGGAGGGCAAAACCAAAGCCTCGGAATAATACTGGGTCAGGAAGCTCATGTAGAGTTCTTCCGTCTCGGACCCGCCAACGGCCTCCAGCACGCAGAGATCGCGCCCAAGGATCTTGCCGTCGTCGATATGAAACACCTGGGCAACCGCATCCGTCTCGTTCACCGCAATCGCCAATGCGTCCATTGGATCCTTCCCGCCCAGCATTATCTTTTGCTTCTCGCTGACGGTCTCAAGGCCGTGTATCCTGTCCCGAAGCTCCGCAGCCTTCTCAAAATCAAGGGCCGCGCTGGCCTCCGCCATCTCCGTTTGAAGCCTTTTGACTATGTCCCCGTTTCTTCCCGACAGAAAATCGCACACGGCCTCAACGTTTTTGGCGTATTCCTCTTCGGAAACATACCCTGCGCAGGGCCCCGGGCAAAGACCTATGTGATAGTTGAGGCACACCCGTGAAGGCTTCCCCGGAACTATCTTCTTGGTGCAGTGCCTGGTGGGAAAGACCCGGTACAGCGTGTCGAGAGTCGATTTTACGGTGTAGCTCAGATAGTAAGGACCGAAATACCTTGCCCCGTCACCCTGCTTCTTATGGGCAAACAAGACCCGTGGAAAAGTCTCGTTTACAGTCACCTTTATGTAGGGATAGTTCTTGTCGTCCTTCAGCAGAACGTTGTATTTCGGCCTGTGTTTCTTTATTAAATTGCACTCAAGCAGCAGCGCCTCATACTCGGAACCCGTGATAATATACTCAAAGCGGTCTATCCGGGCGATCATCTGGGTGATGCGCTCGTTGTGGGGAGAGTTGTTGAAATAGGAACGGAGCCTGTTCCTGAGGATCTTGGCCTTGCCAACGTAGATGATCCTGTCCTCTGCGTCGTGCATAAGGTAGACCCCGGGAAGCTCCGGCACCTTTTTCAGTTCCTCTCTGAAGTCTTTCATAAAGGTTTATTTTTTCTTAAAGAGACCCGTGATGAACGAGGGCAGCGCAGGCTTGGAGGCACCCTTTATAATGCTCTGGCATTTCACGGCAAACTCGTTATTCTCCGGTCTGAGGGCGGCAATAGCGGCAGCCAGCTTCTTCTTTTCCTGGTTTTTACCTGCGCCAATGTACGTGTTCAGCGCCCCGGCAAGTGACGACCCGTCCGAATAAAGGGCCTCTTTCATCTTCTCGCCGCAGTTGGCATTGACGGTATTGCCGAAATTCAGCACCGCGCCGATCGCCTCAAGGTGACTGTCGTCCGCCGGAACGGCTTTTTTGCCCTTCGCAGGCTGGTCATCCGGTTTGCCCTCGTCCAGCTTCTGCAGGGCCGCATCGTACATACCGGGCAGATCGTAATTGCCCGTTCTCAGATAATTAATGATCGAGTTTCCCCAGGCGTTCATTTCCGCCGAAGACCCGCCAAGCTTTTCCGACAGATGTTTCTTCATAAACTCGGCGGCCTGTTTTCTGCGTATCAGATCCCCGGGCATGGCGTCCGCTGCGGCAAGGAGAGCCGTAAGGTCCTTTGAATCTATCGCCCTGACGATCTTCTTGTAACCCAGCATCATTCTGTACCCGTCTGAAGCCTTCACCATGTCGTATTTTTCGGCTGTTTCAAAGGCGTCGTCAAGGATCTGGGGCTGGTTGAGATACCTGAAAACGTCGGGTATCGAATCTTTCAGCGCCGGAGCGATGATCTTCTCCGAGAAGTCCTGCCAGAAAACCACCGCAAAGGGTTCCTCTTCCTCGTCATAGCACTCGCCAATGATCTTGTCGGCACTGATCACCGAAGGCAGGTCAAACTTCTTTTGTTCCGCTTCCATGCATTCACTAATCGTTGCAAACAGCCTCTCATTGGTTTCTTCGTCAATATCCGGAAACAGTGGCATAGCCTGTTTCAGTGAAAGCGCCAGATCTTTAAGGCTGCCTGTACAGAAGCCGGCGACCACTTCGCTATACGCTTTTTTGCCGATTTCCTCGTTGAATACCTTCCTGAGAATGATCTCGGCGCAGTATCCCTGCTTCGTGGCCAGCATCTTGATCATGGGATGATTGCGTTTGCGCTGCTCTGCCTTTACAGCAGAAACAAGTTTCAAAGAGAACCACTGTCTCTCCTCCTCGGTTTCCTGTTCTATATTGGCGTCCACAAGATCCGTAAGCTTGGAGGCCAGTTCATCGCCCTCCTGGATATGCTCAATGGCGGCCAGGTATACGTTGTGTCTTATCTCCGGCGTAAAGCCTTTGAAGTTATTGGTCAGAAACTCAAGGATTTGGTCCTTCACATCCTTGTTGCGGATGGAAAGCAGCAGCTTGTCCATGATCTCCACCTGGGATTCGGGTGTCTCGTCAAGGAATATCTGCTCAAAGAACAGCAGTATCTGGGTCTGGAGGAATCCGCCGTAGAACACTCTGCTGATGTTTTTAATGATCTCCTCTTTTTCCTCGCGGCTTTGGGAGGCGTAATTGGCCTTGACGAACTGGAACAGCTTGTCCCTCATGATGTCCATGTGGATGAGTTCCAGCACCACCTGAAGGATCACAAAACGGACCGGAGGCACGTCGGTGGGGTAGATCTTGGTGATCTTGGCAAAAAGCTTTGGCGGTATCGCTGCGTGATTGTCAGGATAGCGTTTTAAACTCTTGACGGCAGTGGTACGGAATTCGGTGCTCAAGGCATTTCTGAATTTTTCGTATATAGTGAAGAATTCGAGCAGTTTGTCATCGGTGGACAAAACAAGCCTTTCGTCGTACAGACCGCTGCTGGCCTTGAACATGAACACCAGATATCCAAGATTCTTGATGGTTGGTTGGGCAAGAGAAGGCACGGCTTTTACTGCCTTGTCGCAGAAAACGAGAAACTCCTGCTTTATTGCTTCGTTTTCCAGCATGTTGTAGAAGAATTCCACTATCTGATGAAGGGACTGCACGTCTTCGTCCTTCATGCCGGTGTATTGGTTGATTCTGAAATTAAGCATTGCCCCCTTCGACGGCTGAACCATGAAATTGGAGGACATGCATTTAATCTTTATGTTCTGATAGCGCGTGATATCGCTGAGCCTTGTCATAAATGACAGTTGAGGCCTGAGATGATAAGGGAATATTCCGTAAAGAGAGTTGAAAAGCTTTATTGCGTACTCGTTGGAACTGTCGGGGAGTTGCAAATAAACTCCCTTCATCGTACCGCAGGCAGTGGAAACAGCGCAGTAGACCATTCTCTGAAGCATTGCCCCGTCAAGGCTTTCGGTCATCCAGCCCGTATCCTCCGCCGGAATACATTTATAATCCATCTCTGGGTATCTGGCGTTTGGTTTGGCGCTTGGGGAAGTGATATCGAAATGGTCAATGTCATGGTCAAACATGTCCACATTGATCAAAGCTCTGGAAGGCGAGTAGAACAAAGACGCCGTTTCCTGAGGTGTAAAGAGCAAATTGTGGACCATATACGTGGTGCGCTCTCCCGTATAGTCAAGGGGAAAATAGGTGGTGCAGCTTTGAACAAGGGTCCCGTCTTTTGCAGTAAACACACAGTAAAGCGGCGGAAGTTCATTCTTTCTTATGAGCACCGCATCCTCGGGAGTCGGCTTATTTTCGCAAACTATACCGAGTTCTTTGTCAATAAACTCCCTTTCAACGCCTTCAGAACATGCAAAGGTGTCAAAACCGTCTGTTCTGTTAAACATACTGGCTCTGAACGGTACCCGTGAATAGAAGTGTTGTTTTGCCATTTTTACCCTCCAAATACAATCGTACAGCCGCAGGAGTTGCGTTACCCTGCTTCAGCATCTGTATACAGAATCCGGATTCCTGTTTACCCGGAATTCACCGCCAACAGTTATCCAACTTATATTTTACAAATTATTGCGGCGTTTGTCATCAACTAATTTGCGGCTTCGCCGCAAGTGATGCGAGCCTGCGGCTCGAGTGGTGCGCCTTCGGCGAGTGCTGCGGTGCGGTGCGCTACGCGCAAATTAGTGGGACAACGCTGCGCGTTGCAGTGAAAAGTGATTGGTTGATGTATCTCCGTTTTAAATATAGAAATGAGCCGGCGCTTCGGTTTGCCGTTTGCGTCAGCCCAATCTCTTTCATTGGCTTTTATTCTTAATCTTTCCGCAGGACTCAGCGCTTAAGAGCACCGCGCAGTCGCACCGCAACTTATCACTTTTCACTATTCACTGTGCGAAGCGCATCACTTGCAGCTTTGCTGCACCGCGCAGCCGCACCGCAACTGTCCACTGCTCACTGCGGAGCTCCGCCTCAGTCAGAGTTGATGGTCATAAGTTCCTGGATGCTGGTTATTCCCGCAAGCACAAACTCTCTGCAGGAATCCCACAGGGTCACCATGCCGTTTTGGATCGCCATGGCCTTCAGGGACTCAAGGCTCTTGCTCCTTGTGACCTCGTTTTTCATCTGCTCGTTCACAAGCATTACCTCGTGGACACCGATACGGCCCTTGTAACCTGTGTTGTTGCAGAACTGGCAACCCTGAGGCCTGAAAATACTGATCGGCTCCTGGAGACCGAGGATCTCCATCTCCTTGGCGTTTGTTTTTCCTCTCTTCTTGCAGGCAGGGCACAGTCTTTTAACAAGACGCTGGGCAATTACGCCTGCAAGAGCGTCGGCAATCAGGTAGTCCGGCACTCCCATGTCTTCAAGACGGGTTATGGCGCCCGGGGCGTCATTGGTGTGGAGGGTGCTGAAGACCAAGTGGCCCGTGATAGCGGCTCTGACGGCGATCTCGGCTGTTTCCTCGTCACGGATCTCACCGATCATGATTATATCAGGGTCCTGACGGAGGATGGATCTGAGGGCTGCGGCGAAGGTCATATTGGCCTTGGCGTTGACCTGGGTCTGGTTTATACCCACCATAGTGTACTCAACCGGGTCCTCGACTGTGATGATGTTGACGGTTGCGTTATTGACCTCCTTGAGGAAGGAGTAAAGGGTCGTGGACTTTCCGGAACCCGTCGGTCCTGTAAGAAGGATGATTCCGTGGGGCCGCATCAGCATCTTGTCGATGAAGGAGTTTTCACGCTCGGTGAAGCCCAGATCATGCCTTGTGAAGTGGAAGGAGGTCTTGTCAAGGATACGGATAACGAACTTTTCGCCGTAGATCGTGGGGATCGAGGAAACACGGAAGTCATATTCCTTTCCGCCCACCCGCATGTTGATACGGCCGTCCTGAGGGGTCCTCCTTTCGGCAATGTTCATGCCGGAGAGGATCTTAAGCCTTGCGCAGATGGCTGAGTATGATTCTATCGGGAAGTCCGCCCTCTCCTGAAGATCACCGTCGATACGGTACCGGACTCTGACACGCTTTTCAAAAGGCTCAATATGGATATCGGATGCCCTGTAGGGGATAGCTTCTTTTATGATGGAGTCAACAAGTCGCACGGCCGGGTTGTTGACAACGCCGTCGTCGTTTTTGAAGATCGCATTCAGTTCCTCGCCCCTGTCGGCAAAAAGCTCACGGTCCTTTTCCTCGTTAAGGTCATTGAGGGCGGTGGACGTGGTTATTACCGCGGCAATGGAGTCCACGTATCTGTCGATTTGGGACCCCGCAGTCAGCACGTAGTCCACAGGGTTGGAGAAACAAATGGATATTGCCGACATCGTGGCGGAATCGAGCACCCTGCCAATGGCTACAAGAAGCACACCGTTCTTGTCTATGCTGACCGGGATCACCTTGTTCTTCTTCATAAACTCGAAGGAGAACTTGTCGAACAGTTCCCTGTCTATGTCAAGCATGTCCAGTTCAACGCAGGGGATATTGTAATAATCGGAAAGAGCGTCAAGCTCGCCCGCCTCGGTGACGTACTCCTTGGTCAGCATATATTCCCGCACAGGGATGTTGAGACGGTTGCATTCCGTAAGTATGGTATCCGCCTCTTTCTTCTTAATGATCTTTTTGTTTATGTAATACTGAAGGATCTCAAAATCTAGGTTCATACTGTTTCCTGTTTACCGGCTGAGCAGTTTTTGCAGAGCCTTTTTCATATTTTTTTGCCAAGATGCCGCAGTTCAGGCAATGGTGGTCATAATTGAAAGCATTGGCGAGTAGATCGCTATGAAGAGGACGCCAACGATGCCGCCCATGAGGAGAAGCATTACAGGCTGGATCTTGGACGTTGCGGACTGAAGAGTGCTCTCGACTTTTTCGTCGAAGAAGTTGCAGGACCTGGTCAGAACCTCGTCAAGAGAAGCGGTCTTTTCGCCAACGGCGACCATCTGCACCATCATGTCCGGGAAAATTTTGTACTTTTGGAGAGCCACTGCAAGACTCGACCCCTGCATCACTTCTTCCGTTGCTTTTTTGAATCTTCTTGTAACATCCCTGTTTCCAAGCACCACCTGTATGGACTCCATGGCGTCGGCTATATCCATTCCGCTGGAAAGAAGAAGACTGAAGCCTCTGGCAAACCTTGCCGTGACCAGGTCTGTGGTAACCGTCCCCAGAATAGGAGCTTTCAGTTTGAACACGTCAAAAGCATATTTCCCCTTTTCCGTTTTCAGGAAAACAAAGAGTATCAGCCCAACCACAACAATAATGAAAAGAATGTAGAGCCAGTACTCCAACACGAAATCCGACAGATCGTATACGACCTTTGTGATGCCCTCCGCTTCAACGTCAAGAGACGAAAGCGAACTTCTGAAAGTCGGAACTATGAAAACCAGCATTGCGATCAAGATACCGAGAGTCATAAGGCCCAGCATGCTGGGGTAAGCCATGGCGCTTTTCGTTTTTTTCTTGATCTTTGCATCGTTCTCGTAGTAATCCGCCAGGGAATTGAAAACCATGTCCAGTTTTCCGCTGATCTCGCCAACGTAGACCATGCTTCTGAAGAAGTCAGGGAAAGCCTTGTCGTGTTTATTAAAGGCATCCGAAAGCATGCTGCCGCTCTTAACATCCTCTGCCACCACCTCAAGGATGGACTTCAAAAAGGCGTTGTAAGGCTGAGCTTTCAGAATATCCAGAGCCGCCATCAGAGACATTCCGGAGTTGATCATGATCGCATACTGGCGGCAGAACGTGGTGAGGTCGCTGGTTGTGAGCTTTCCCGTGCCAAGGGTAAAGAAGGACGAGGGGGTCGTCCCTTTATAAACTCTATAGGAGATCAGATAAAGGTTCTGCTTTGAGAGCTGGACCGCAAGGTCGTGTTCGTCATTGGCAATAAATATACCGCTGAATTTTTCTTTAGCGATGTTCACTGCCGTATACTTGTACTTTTGCATTTTCTGTTCCTTTCAGAGAGAGTCAAAATCTTCCGTAAAGCGGGCATTTTGCCGGATCCTGTCAAATCCGTCAGACGGGGATCAGCCCGGTCATGAAATCCATATAACCCTTTATCAGGAAATCGCCAAAGAAGATCATTAGTGCCATCCCGAGAGCCATGAAAGGCACAAAGGGATATTGGGTATTCTTGTCCTGTTTTGCGGTTTTTCTCACAATTATGAGCACAATGCTTCCGACGATCGTCGCCACCAGCATTGCGCCAAGCATTTTTTCCCAGCCCAGGAGAACGCCTCCGACAAGAGCAAGCTTTATATCTCCGCCGCCCATGGACTCTCTGCCGGCCTTTTTCTCGAAAAGCACCGCAATGACCAGAAAACCTAAGCCGAACACTGTGCCGCCAATGAGACGGGAATACCAGGTCACCGACTTGTCAACGCCCGTTGCCGAGAGAACTATCAGCGCTGTTGCAAGCACTCCAAGAGCTATCTGGAGCGAATCGGGTACTATAAGATACTCCAGGTCGGTGCAGGTCATCGTAAGGAGAATGGACAGCGAAACCGCCGAAATGCAGGCCACAGGAATGCTGGTGTTCCAGAAAATCGCCACGCAACCGGCCCAGAGTGCCGCATTGCCAAGTTCCACCAGAGTGTATCTGAAAGAGATTTTGCCGCCGCAGCTTCTGCACTTTCCCCTGAGTATGCAGTAGGAAACCACCGGAATGTTGTCGTACCATTTAAGCTTGTAACCGCACTGAGGACAGTGGGAGCCCGGCACAGCGATGTTCATATTGTTGGGAAGCCTGTAGATGAGCACGTTGAGAAAGCTTCCAACGCAAAGGCCAAGCAGTACCGCAAAAAAATAAACAAGTCCAATCATTTCGTGATCTCCGCTTCAGAAATTGTTCAGTGTACCGAACTGGTCGGCAAACAGCCCGCCGTAGAGTTCCAGATGCTCTTTAATTACCGGTTTCTCTTTTTTGATCCCCAGATCGACAAATTTGATCTTATTTTCATCTGCCTCTTCATTGGCAAGATTTAAGAGAAATTCAAATTCTTCCGGCATATTGATATACACGCAGGAAGGCTCCGCTATGGCGGTAAGGCGCCCGTTGGCCCGGATAAACTCAAGAATATACTTCATGAATATCCTGAAATTCTCGTAGCAAACTCCCTCCTGGGTATCAGGCAGGGGCCTTTGCATCCATTTCGGCAGCACCCTCGGGGTCTTCTTCGGCAATGTCTTCACAACCTGGGTGGTCTGTCTTTGTACCGTAGGCTGAGCATCTGTGAGGAGCGTAGATTCTCCGTCAAGCGCTGATGCATCCTGTGTTTCATCAGCATTGTCGCCTCCCATCATGGTGAGCTGTTTGGCCTTGGCCTTTTCTTTGGCGTTGACGACCGCAAGTTCTGCGACGTCATGGGAGAAAAGCATATTGTCCGCTACAGGCTTTGGCTGCTTTAAAATGCTCCACCCGAAGGGGAGAGTCATGCATCCTATGGAAAGCCCCTTTGTGAGATAAGTCAGTACAGATTCCGCTTCTTTTATATCCACCACAATGCAGGACTCGTTTGAGATTTTGCCGACCAGTGAAGCAGCAGCACAGCCTATTGTTGAGGCCTCAAAAGTGGTTGTCTTGGCGAACATATTGCTGCCGGCGCAGGAAGCATAAATTTCCTGTACGAGTTTCTGTCTGATGGCCGCAACACAGAAAGTCGAATACTGCTTGTTCTGCTTTACCATCAGTTTGTTTAGTTTCAGTTCCTTGAGATTTGCGTAACACCCTTCGACTGCGACGTTAAAAAGATCCATCGTGTTCTTCTTGTTCATGCCCGGGATATTAAAACTCGAAGTAGAAACAAGTTCGTTGGGCAAAATGACCGTAACAAACGCGGACTTTCCTGCATAGGAGGGATTTGAATTCGCATACTCATTCAGGCACCGGGAAAACTCTCTGAAAAATTCCTCGTCTAAATATCTGGCCTTGTAGGTTTTGGCATCAAATTTCAGCGTGTTTTTATCACGTCCGACCGCAGAATAGAAAAGGATCTGCTGATCTTTCGGTTTTAAGGATATTATGGTTGAAAATCCGTTTTTTGCCATTTATAAAGGACTCCTTTTGAGAATACCGTTGTTAACGTGGCTCAGAATCTCTTCTGAGCGCCATTCAGGTCCGTTTTCTGCCTGATTTAATCTCCTGCATTCTGCTGCCCGGGCTCCGTACCGCCCGGGTCGTTTTTATCGCCGTTTTCGGGGTCTTCAGGATCTCCGCCTTGCGTTTCTGTGGGCTGCTCAGTCGGGCCGGGCGTCGCAGTGGGTTCTCCGCTCTGTGTTTCTGTCGGATCTCCGCCTTGCGTTTCTGTGGGCTGCTCAGTCGGGCCGGGCGTCGCAGTGGGTTCTCCGCTTTGCGGTTCTGTAGGATCTCCGCCTTGCGTTTCTGTCGGCTGTTCAGACTGGCCGGGCGTTGCAGCGGGTTCTCCGCTCTGTGTTTCTGTCGGATCTCCGCCTTGCGTTTCTGTCGGCTGCTCCGACGGGCCGGGCGTCGTAGTGGGTTCTCCGCTTTGCGGTTCTGTAGGCTCTCCGCTCGGCTCACCGGACGGTTCAGGTTCAGTATTAATATAATCACTCAAGTGAATGACCAGAATCACCTCTTGGGTCTCTCTATCCCTTATAGTACATACTGTAAGATCTTCCGACCAATCGAATAAATAGTATTTGGCATATTCGCTGATTCGATCCGCAAGTCCGGCAGTCTCATTTCCCTGCACCGAACTGACGATATCGTCTATGATCTGTGAAAGTTCTGCCCTGTGTTTTACATCCTGCGCAACGTGCCTGTTTGTGGAAACGCCAATCTCTGCAACGGTCAAAAGAATAGAGCAAAGCGCAAAAATAACAAGCAACGTTACAATTGCCAGCTCAATAGCCACTCCTTTTTGATTGCAGAACTTTTTTTTCATTTTATACTCTCACTATTGTCTTCTCGTAATTCTTGATCGACAGGAAAGTAATTCTCTTTGAATCCTTGGCAATTATTGTAATGGTTGCAGTATTCTCCTCGTACCTCAGGTACACGTCAACAGTGCAGCCGGAAACATTGAAGCTCTCATTGCATGTTACGATTCCGTTACTCTCGGTATTACAACCGCCGCTGGCATGGCCAACAAAGCGTTCCCTTGCGTTCCGGTAATCTTCTAAACTATTCGTTGCCTTGAATATTTCGAGCAGGTTCTCCACCATTACAGAAGTCTCATTTTTAGCGTTAAGAACAGCAGACGATACAGAGAAAGATTCAATGCAGGAGATCGCAGCGGCGCTGACAATAACAATAACAGTCATCGCAATAACAGCCTCCAGTATCGTAACGCCTTTGTTATTCATTTTGAATGCTTTTGTCTGTCCCATAGAGCTTTTTAGTCTCCGCTGTTGTTATCGCTGTTTGCCATTCTGAGAGAAATAACCGTTTTGTAACTTCTTTCCTGCTCCTGTACTTTTTTCCCCGGAGTTACAAATGTGTATTCAAGCGATGCGTATATCATTGGCTTTGAGGTCGCTGTGCCCTGAACCAACCCAAAAGACACATCGTCGATGTCGTCGATTGGAATATAAGAATCAGATTCAATCTCATTGTCAATAATAAACCTAAGTGTTTTATTCTCGTAATCAAAAGATATAGCATATGCTTTTTCAACACCGTCTTCGATTACAACTGCCTTAAGTTCACGGCCGTCATTGCTGACACTGAACACCGAACCGGCCACATCATGTTGAGTTACGAACTGGTGATAGGATTTTGAAAAGAGCTGCGAATCCCGTACTGCATTATATCTTTTAATGCCAAGGGTGACCCAACTGTTGCACAAAATCGTAAAAGAAACAACCATCACAGACATAATGCCTACGACGGCCATAACGATCACTAGTTCAGTCAGTGTTGCACCACGTTTGTTAAGCAAAGCAGTTCCTCCACCAAGGTAATACGATGTTTCTGAGAGTACACATCAAAAGAGGATACACACAATAATAATACCACTTTTCCAGGCTTGCCGCAACTGTTCCACACTTCTATTTAAATTATTCTCAAGGAAAACTATCAGTGAAGAGTGTTAAAGCCGTACCATCAGCTGCACCCAATGGCGCTCACTTGCACAAAAGCGCACCCACTTGCGCGCAGCACACTCACTTGTGGCGTCAGCCACACCCACTTGCGGCTTCGCCGCACTTGTATTATACTTCTCAGCCCGTCGCCCTCAAGACCCCGGAAGCGGATCATTTTTCCAAGCAAACCGGAGAACGCTATCGTCGGGCGTCGGAATAAAATTGGCAAAGGAGAACAAAAAATGAAACTGATTGAGTATCTTGACGATTGGATCGAAAATTATCACAAATATCTTGTGAAGCATCAGACCTATGTGCGCTACAAAAGCAATATCAACAATTACATCAGGACCAGTGTCATCGGGAGGATGGAACTTGAGGATATCACCCGTAAAGACGTTCAGGCTTTTGTCAACGGCATGAAGGACATCAAGAGCAGACGTACGGGAAAACCTCTTGCGCCGGGCACCATCAACAACACCTACATCGTACTGCAATGTGCCTTCAGCCACGCAGAAGAGTACGAACTGATCGAGAAAAATCCCTGTCATAAGATACGCAGGATGCCTGTACAGAAGGAGAACACCGACGCCAAGTGCTTCACCATAAACGAGCAAAAGCGCATCGAGCAGTTCATTGACGGCGAAAAGTCCAGCGAGTACTATTGTTTTATTCTTGACCTTTACACCGGACTCCGCATCGGCGAGCTCTGCGCTCTAAAGTGGAGTGACATTGACTTTTCAACCGGAACGCTTTACGTGAACAGTGCCGTATATTCAAGCACCAATGACGACGGCCGCTGGGTCCTCATCACAGATACGCCAAAAAGCCGCACGTCAGTGAGAGACATTCCCCTACCCCGCCACATTCTGAAAATGCTGGAAAAACTCTGGAGGCATTCGAAGAGCGATTACGTCTGCGCCAAGCCCGACGGCACCAGGCTCACGCCCTGGACCTGCCGAAATATCTACGACCGCATGCTGAGAACCCTCGGCCTCAGGCACCTTACGTTCCACTGTCTGCGCCACACTTTCGCCACAAGAGCCATTGAAAACGGAATGGATTTCAAAACCTTGTCCGTGATCCTGGGCCACGCATCGCCCTCCGTCACCATGAACATATACACCCACTCCACCAAGGAGCACAAGCGGGGGATGATGAATCTGATGAAGCGTGTCGGGTAGGCGCCTGCGGCGCAGTGGGTGCAACGCAAAGCGTTGCAAGTGGGTGTGCCTGCGGCACAAGGGGGCAGTGCGCCTGCGGCGCAGTGGGTGCACCTGCGGTGCAAACGGGTGTGCCTGCGGCACAAGGGAGCAGTGCGCCTGCGGCGCAGTGGGTGCAACGCTGCGCGTTGCAAGTGGGTGTGCCTTCGGCTCGAGTGGGTGCGGCTGGCGCCGTGAGAAGGCGACGTGTTACGTCGCGCATTGCGCTGAAAGCGCCGCCATGATATAATTTAACTACAAAATAACGTTTAACCACGGAGGTTTTTATGACACTCAGCGCAAGATACGCCGCACTGAAGAAAAAAGTTGGCGGCAACAGAGAGATCACAGGCTTCGAGTACACCTTCGGCAAGCCCGTGGAAGAGCAGATGAACATCACCATGCCCAACAATGCGAACAAGCGGATCCTTGCGGAGACCGAGTTTGCCATTGGCCTGTCCAATGAGCTTGGCGGGAAGTACGACGGGCTCATTGGCGAGGAGCTGGACTTCCTTGAAAAGGAGATGGAGAAGAACGGCGCTCTCACGGTTCCGGCCTGCAAAAAGGCGGAGAAGATGCTGCTGCCCATAAAGGAGGACGCCAAGGCATACGACATTATATTGGCGGGTCACTCCCATATCGACATGAACTGGATGTGGTCCTGGCACGAGACCGTTGCCGTCACGCTGGCCACTTTCCGCACCATGCTGCAGCTGATGGACGAGTATCCGGAGTTTTGCTTTTCCCAGTCCCAGGCCTCGGTCTACAGGATCGTAGAGGAGTACGAGCCGGAGATGATGGCGCGGATCAAAAAGAGGATCAAAGAGGGGCGTTGGGAGGTCACCGCTTCGGCGTGGGTCGAGACCGACAAGAACATGCCCTCCACCGAGTCCCTTGTGCGGCACATAAAGTACACCAAAAACTACATGAAGGACGTGTGGGGCATTGATCCCGACGACCTTGAGATCGATTTTTCGCCGGATACATTTGGCCACAGCGCCAATCTGCCTGAAATCGACAGTCACGGCGGCGTGAAGTATTACTACCAGTGCAGGGGCCTTGTCGGCGATTACAGCCTGTACAGGTTCAGGGCGCCCTCGGGCAGGGAGCTTCTGTGCTACAAGGAGCAGGAGTGGTACAACGGAGGCATCACCCCCAAGATCGCCAAGATCGTTTTTGAAGTTGCCAGGCGCTCCGCGGGCCTTAAGACATCCCTTTACGTTTACGGTGTGGGCGACCACGGAGGCGGGCCCACCAGGAGGGACATTGAGAGCGCCATTGACATGATGAGCTGGCCTGTTTTCCCGAAGATCAGGTTCGGCACCTTCCGGGAGTTCTTTAAGATCGCGGAAAGCGTCAGGGACAAGGTTCCGGTGATCGACAGGGAGATGAATTACTTCTCCACGGGCTGCTACACCACCCAGAGCCGCATCAAAATGGGCAACAGAATGACGGAAAACGCCTTCAGGGACGCCGAAAATCTTGGCGCAGCGGCGGAGATCCTGGCGGGCAGAAAGTCCAACGGAAAGCGCCTCGAGGAGTCCTACAGAAACGTACTTTTTACCCATTTTCACGATATTTTAACGGGTTCCTGCGTGCAGGACAGCCGGGAATATGCGATGGGGCTCTATTCCACTTCTCTTGCACTTGCCAATAACGAGGCCCTCCTGGCCATGAAGGCGGTCTCGGAGGCCTCGGACACCTCAATGATAGTCACCGAAAAGGATCCGGCATCCCAGTCGGAAGGTGCAGGCGTTGGCTACGCAGGCGGTTTTTCCGCATTTTCAGGGAAAGCCGTTGGCGAGACGGGAAACGGCCTTACAAGGATTTTCACCGTTTTCAATCCGACCCCAAACGACAAGGAGGAAAACGTCGAGATCACCGTTTGGGATTGGCCCGGCGACCTGAGGTACATAAAAATCACTGATGCGGACGGCAATCCCCTTGAATTCCAGCTTCTCTCGGGCATCGAGCACTACTGGGATCACAAATTCTTCAGGATCCTGGTCAGGGCCAACGTCAAAGCCCTCGGCTACACCACCGTGGTACTCTCGCCGGCAGAAATGGAAGGCCTTTATCCGGTCTATTTCCTGCCCTACTCCGCCATCGACATCCCATACGTGAACGTGGTCCTTGAGAACGAATACATCAGGGCCGAATTTGACCACACCACGGGACACATGATCTCGCTGAAGGACAAGGCCACCGGTTTTGAGTACCTTGAAAAAGGCAAAACCGCTTCCTTCGTGCTGATCGACACGGAGCGGCAGAGTTCCGACGCCTGGCACATTGGCAAGTATCAGCGTATAATCCCCGTGGATCGTACCGTGCGGCTGAATGCGGGAGCAGGAAATCTCAGGTCCTCCATGACCTTTGAAGCCACAGTTCTGGGCAGCAGGATCAAGTGCGAGGTGTTTATCGAAAAAGGTTCCCGCCACGTCTCCTTCAAGACCGAAGTGGACTGGAACGAGGCAGGCGGCGAGACAGTGCCGGTGCTGGCCTTCGCCCTTCCCCTTTCCTATAAATGCGATAAATATCAATACGACGTGCCCGCAGGAGCAGTTCTCAGAGGACCGATGGAGCAGGACGCACCCGCACTCTCCTACGCATTGGCGCCTGACGATTACGGCCCTTCCGCAGCCCTCATCAACGACTCCAAGTACGGCTACAGGGCAAGGCCCGACGGCACCCTGATCTCAACCCTCATCAACTCTGCGGTGTCCCCCGACAAGTACCCGGAGCGAGGCATCCACAAGTTCACCCTCTCCGTCGCCCTGATCCCCGACGACCCGAAGGAAGCCTTCGCCTATGCGGAAAGCGTTCTCAGGAAGCTCACCTACGTCACCGCCTCCTCCCACAAAGGCACTCTTAAGGCAGAGGGCGCACTGTTTGAAACAGACGTAAGGGACGTCACGATCTCATCAGTTGAGACCTCCGAAAACGGCGACCTGCTGATAAGAGGCTTCTCCCAGACGGACAAGGATTCCACTGTCGGATTCAAATTTGCCAAGAAGATCAAAGAGGCATATTTCGCAGACTATTTCGGAAACAAAGAGCCCGGGGGAGACATTAAGATATCAGGAGACACTGTTGAAGCAACCGTTTCCGGCCACAGCCTCTTCAACTTTGTGATAACTTTCTGAAAAAACCTATAATTTCAAATAATCCGCCTGTCGGAGCCGATGGTCCCAACGGGCGGATCTTTATTGTCTGTGAACTTCGAGAGCCCTCGAAAAGCAGTATTAAACTATTTTGTGTAAACGAAGCAGATGACCCCGCCAAGCCCCACGTAGGATAAGGAAACCCCGCCGCCGACTTTAGATAGTATACTGCTCACCGCTGCGCTGTCGGAGGAAACGGCGTAGGCCAGCCTGAGCTCGAAGGTGGACTTGCCGCTTGGCGCGATGGCGATAAACTGCTTTAGGAGTGCGGCCGCATCGTCAACGCTCCCTGCCTCAAAGCCCAGGGCTCCGTGGATGTCAAAGGCGGTGTCGCACTTGATGTCGGTGTGTGACCCGGCGTCCGGAACGTTCATCTTCTCGTTCTCCGAATCCGTCATGAGGAAATACTTCAGGGTCATCACCTCGTCGCTGCCGACGATCATGCCCCCGGAAGTCACGTCGGTCACGAACCAGTAGCCGCCCACCTTGACCTTGTTCCAGGCGTGGGCAATGCCGCCGTCAACCTTTGTGCCCAAAACTCTCACGCACTCGATGCCCTCCATCCGGCAGAGGCACATGAAGGCCTTGCTCATGCCGTCGCACACCGCCAACTGATCCAAAAACACACCTTCAAGGCAGAAGCTGCGGTTGCCGTCGGTATTGGCGCCGCTCTTGACCTTCTCCAGCAGTTCGCCGTCGTAAGTCGTGGACAGGATAATGTACTGGTAAATGGCAAGGGCCTTCTCCGCCTCGGTCATATCGTCGGAAACGTAGGCACGAAGGACGTTTTTCATGGTGGCGTAGAGCTCATTCAGCTCGCTTGCGTTCTTGTCGATCACCGGCCGCATACCCTGCTCAAGGGCGTAGACCAGGGCCTCGGAATTGTTCACCTCCAAGGTCTTGGCGATCTTTTCGACAGCGAAACCGTTAAAACTTTCGGGCCTGTCTGACTGTTCCAGGACCACGTTGGCGCTGGGAAGCTGGGTGTAGAGCACGTTTTTGCTCTTCACTGTGGCGAGGGGCGGATAGCTGATGGAGAGGGTCAGGTTTTGGCCGTCCTTGGTCTCAGCGGACATTTTAAAGGCGTAAACGTCGACGCAGTTTTTGGAAATGAACTCCAGAAGATCGCCAAGTTTTCCGTAATTATATGTCACCAGCATATTTACCTTCGTGGTCCTCGACAAGATCACGGAGTTCATGACGGTCTTCAGCTGCTCGCTGTTTTCAATGCGGTAGCCCTCATCTCCGCCGGTGGGCTCCTGCCTGCCGTAGAGGGTCAGATTGCCCTTGACCATAGCCTTGGGTGCCTCTTTTGTCATAGCGCTGTCGGTGTACCACACAATGGAATAGCCCGCGTCCGGCGTCACGCCCCACTCCGAAAGGTCAGGGATCGCCCCGCCCTCCTCAACGTATTTGGCAAAAAGCCCGCCGCCGTAATAAAGCTTCAGCACCTGGCTGTCGGCAAAAACCGCCTCGATCCGCAGGTTTTCCGTTACATTTTTGATCAAATATGTATCGAAAGTCCCGTTGTGGCTCCAGCCCAGGAAGAGATAGACCTCTTCACCCTCGATGGACGACTGCACCTCAGGATACTCGATCTCATCGCCGTATTCGCAATCCTTCGACACCGCAAGGCTCCCCCGGACGTAAATGTCGTAGTGGTAAACCACTGGGGTCATATTCAGCATCGCCGTAAAGACAGTGTCTTTCGTCAAAGTATAGGGAAAAGTCTCAGGCACCAGATCGCCGTCGGCGTCCCACCCGAGAAACTCGTATTCGTATTTCGCATCGTTTTTAATGTCGTACTCAACAGGCTGAAGGATGGTCCCCGGGGCAAGGTCCCCGCTCTCGCCAACCTTCTCTCCCCTGTCGTAAAACTCCGCCTTCACGGTCGACCCCGCCTTCGGGGTGCCCTCCGACGGCAACGACGAAATAATATCGTCAAGGCCCGGTATCAGCCCGCAGGACGTCAGCAGCAACGCCAATAACGCCACCGTGACAACAGTAATAACAGTCTTGTAATTAAACGTTTTTTTCATGAAAACTCTCCGTTTGTGTATTTCGAAAAAAGCCGGAAAAACAGGCGTTTTTGCAGGCTCGAGGCCTTAACGATGTTGGAGTCTGATCGGATTATAATGAAACGAAATGCCTCAGCTTCTTAATGAAGTCAGCGGAACCACATACACTCCGTCGGGACGTTTGTATGCAGCGTTTGTAAGACCGCATACCACGCACAGTGACCTTGGCGGCTTTCCGCCGGCTGCAATAATATCGTTTTTTATCGAAATGAGCCTGGAAGATGCCTCATCGATCTTATTGGCACCGAGCTTTATTTCAATACCGCACCATTCTCCGTCTTCATCTTCAATGACTGCGTCGATCTCATTGTTTTTGTAATCCTGGTAGTGATAAAGCTTGCCGCCAAAATGTTCTGCGTAAATTCTGAGATCTCTTTCCACCATTGACTCGAACAAAAAGCCGAACGTATCAGGATTGTTGAGAAGTTTTTCGGGAGTTAAGCCAAGGGCTGCACACGCAAGCGCAGAATCGCAAAAATGTCTCTTTTCATTTTGCTTCACCCGCAAAGATGAGCGCAATCCCGGCCTGAAAGGCTGCTGGTTTTCAATCAGGAACAGTCTCGACAGGGACGCGATATATTTGCTGACCGTGTCGTCGCTGAGTCTACCGTTGTCATTTTCAGATATATCGCCGGAAATTTTCGAATAAGATGCAGTCGTGGACTCATTTCTCGCCAATGACCGTATAAGCAGTTCCAGCTTATGAATTTCGTAGGTAACGTTGCCGTCAAGCCGCTGGATGTCTTCATGGATGACCGAGTCAATATAACTCATCGGAAGAAGTCCTGCATCGTTCTCATCTACGCCAATGCTGTCCGGCCAGCCTCCCCGAACAGTCAGGTATGCAAGTTTTTCCAGAGAAACATTGCCTGTAAATATTGGCGTGTCAAAAGAATCCCGGCAGATGTCTTTAAGCGAAACTTTTCCATCAGAATCTCCGGACTCGAATAGGCTCATAGTATGCATTCTTATCTTAACGATCCTTCCTGTACCTGAATGCAAAACGCCTTTCCTGACAGGCATTGATGAACCGGTCAGTATGTATTGTCCTTTGGCGGTGCTTTTGTCTACCGTCATTCTGACAGCATCCCAGATTGCCGGGACTTCCTGCCATTCATCAATAAGTCTCGGAACGGCACCATTCAAAATAAAGGACGGATCCATTTCTGCAATTTTTCTGTTCCCAAAATTATTTGAAGGATCACCTACAAAGAACTCTGAATGCGAGTGGAAAGACGAGGTCCAGGTTTTACCGCACCATTTTGGTCCTTCGATGCAAAGAGCTTTAGCTACTGTTAAGTACCTTTCAATGATATCGTCCGCAAATCGCGGTTTGTAAAGAGCTTTATCCGCAACGTTCATATTCTTCCCTCCGCCGTTAATTATACACCCTAAATTAGGCCCGGTCAAGCAACTTGGGAACTTTTCGGGTTTTCACTTGGGAACTTTTCGGGTTTTCGCTTGGGAACTATTCGGGTTTTCACTTGGGAACTTTTCAGCAGGCTTCTTTTTTTTAAGGTCAAAAATCAAGCACAACTGAATGTCAGATCTGCAGGCTTTCGGCGTATTTAAACGGGATCACATCTCTTGGCGTGGTTTCGACATATGCCCGCTCTGTGTGCATGAACGTGACGATCTCATCAGTCGTCATTTTTCCCAGTTTCTTTATCACAACATCCAGCAATCTTATATCGTCGGCAGAAAGTGAAGGGAAATCTGTTGCGCCGGTCAGCAGAAAACGGTAGGCATTTGTTTCGCCCGTATCGATTTCCTCGCAGGGGACGTTTTTGAGGCAGATAATGTATTTGTGGGCCTCGGGAACGGCTCCCATTGGCAAGGCTCTGTAAACAAGTCCTGTGATGGCATGGCCCCTGAGTTTGTAAGACAGGGCATCCGCATACCACATCATTTTCATCAGCTTAACTTTAAACAGGCTCGCAACTCGAGGCGATGAAGCAAAATAACGGATAACGTCGACAACCTTATCCAAAGACAGATCGGTGTTTCCGTGAGCTTCGGGGTCGCCCTGAAAACGGGCATAATTTGCCTCGATCGCCTTTCTGAGGTACAGATCCTGATCCGCATCGTAGAGCCGAAGCGCCTTGCGGTAATACTTTTTGTAGGATTCCTCTGGCAAAGCATCTTTGGCCTCAAGCAGAAGCGTCAGGAACCAGTCCGGATCACGGTCAAGTTTTTTCAGAATTGAATCATGGGCTTTGTCCTGGACCTGATGGGTCTCATACCGGGTCACGGTTTTTGCTCCCCAGCCGAGCAGCGCGCAAAGATCGCTCTGTGTTATTCCATATTTATCGCGAATGGCGCAAATTTCACCGGAAGTTAAAAGACCTTCCGCTCTGCGATAGGCGTCTTTCATGCTGACGTCGTTTTCACGCATCTCTTTCTCGTCCATAAAGAGCTCGTCTGCATTTTCGCAATAAAGATATACCGCCGTATAGCTAACTTTCCGGTTTTTAAAAGTGGAGCTTTCACTGACTGCAACGGTTTTCAGTTCATGTTCTTCCATGCAGCAGGTGCACAGTTTTTTCTCGACGCCAATAACTTTCATTTCCATGAAACCACCTCTACGGTATCAATTGATACCAAAATGATACAACATCCGCCAACGTTTTTCAACAGGAATCACGGAAAACAGACGTAGCGTTTTTCTCTTGGGAACTAAAACGAGATGTCATCCTTGAAGAAGATTCCGGAAACGTCCCCATAGGCAATCACCCTGCCGCCAATGTCACGAGCCAATATAACATCATTAAATCAACACTCCCGTTAATTCCAAACGTTTTCACAGTCTATTATTATGTCGCAGCAGCAACGCTTGCACACATATTGTTCCATTGCCTGCCATGACCCGCAACATGTTGTTCTGGAGCAAATATTTCGCTAAAAATTGTGATTTAATGAACTCCAACATCATTAAAA
>CAMZBI010000034.1 GCA_947304585.1 uncultured Clostridia bacterium
TAAATACCTGTGGCGGGACTTTCACCCGCAAGAACTGTGCCGTGCCCGGCACACTCAAAAAAGCAGTGTTCTGAGTTTCAGGGCACTGCTTTTTAGTGATTAGTTATTAGTGATCAGTGGTTAGTGAACAGTTGAGGTAATTAGTTGTTGGAAATTATCTGTGCGCGCCTTCAGCGCGAGTGGATGCGGCTGACGCAAAACGCGCCTGCGGCGCAAGTGGTGCGAGCCTGCGGCTCGAGTGATGCGCTGCCACGCAGCGAGTGGGCTGCGCATTCCGCTAAAGCGGCTTTTTTGATAGAATACATGCTTTGTGTGTGATAAATGGATTCTCCGTATGCCGGCGAAGCCATTTATTGTTCTTGTTATTCTCCGAAATCGTTGTCCTGAGCGGCGTTGCCGTCCAGCCACTTTGTTTTTATGAATGATTCCGTAAATGAGGCTGAAGCCGTGGTGCTGCCCGGCAACTCCTTATCTTGTACAGTCACGTTTTGCGATACTGGCGCAGGATCATCATATCTCCATGCCCAGCTTCCCTGACTGACCGTATAATTACCGACCGGCAAGTCTGTCACCGTGACCGAATCGGTTACGCCGGCGCCAACAGGATCAAATGTGATACAGATGTTCACCCAGCTATTGTCGGGATCCGTTCCACAAAGAATACCCCCAAAGAGCCTCATTTCTTGACGATCTGGAACAGACAAATTATCCTCAAAGCTTTAAAAGTCTCATTGAAAGGCTTCAGAAAGCCAGCCGTGTATCCTCACCTGCCAAAGCTGAGACTGCAGATGACAGTGCCCCGTCCTTTTCGGGTCCGGTCATTGCAGACAGTGAGTACCTGCTCAATCACAAATACTTCACCGCCAAAGAGATATCCCGCAGACATGTTGATCTGGACTATCTCACCGTTGACGCCGCCCAGTTTCCGGAGGCAATCGACGTCGAGGGAGATGCGGAAACCTGGGAGACAATGATCTCCGAGACCGCAGACTGCACCGCAAATCTTATTGTCAATGACACTATCGTGGGATACATGGATTTCATTCCCGTCACGCCCACCGATTACGATGTGCTGCAGAAAGAACCGTTTACCAAAGACTTTGTCGCAATGTACATGTTCGGAGGCAATTTTGACATATACGTGAGCATGTTTTCCATTGACCCCAACTTTGCCTCCCCCGCCAATTATTTGCTCTTCTTCAAATGGATGATCGATCTGATCCTGAAATGGAAAGAGGAAGACATTCATATCGGTCGTATTGCTTTTTCCATCTACAACAACTACCAGGTCAGGGCCCTCAAAAGCCTTGGCTTTACCGAAATACTTACCAATCAACTCAAAGGATATCTTTACGGAATCAGGGTATCTGATCTTCTGCAAAACAGTACAGTGAAGGAAAGGTTTGTGAATCAGCAAAGCGAAATCACAAAGTTCTACACTTACGACGACCCTGATGAAGCGACTGTAAAAAACTGCAAAGAAATTGCCACGGCCCTCTCGGTCCGAAACGGAGGCATACTGCAATATGAAGACGCCGCAGAAGAATCAGATGTGATCATTACCGCCGAAATTTCCGGTAAAATTGCAGGATATATCTGCCTGCGCAGCTATGATGTCCTTGACGGGATCTATTTTGAGCAGATAGCCGTAAAGAAAGAATACAGGCGCAGGGGCATCGGCAAGGAACTTGTCCGCCGGGCCCTTGAATATGCAAAAGATCACGGTTTTTCAAAGGTCTATGCCAATTGTAAAAAAATCAACAATGCCTCAAAAGCTCTTCTTCAGAAAACCGGGTTCATCCCCTATGACATGACCGCAGACCAGTACGCCGGCATTGGTTTTCAAGAAGAGGATGTTGATAAAAATCTTGCCTTTGTTTTAGCTTTTGGCGAACAGTGAAGAGTTGACTCGCCCGCGGTGGTGAGGTGGCTCAACACCACGCGAGTGATGCGCCATCAGCGCACATCAACTGTTCACTGTCAACCGGGTTGTAATTGTACCACTGGTTCAGGTTATACAATTCATTATTACATCGATCATGATTTCTTTTTCTTCAGGTCGGGATTCAGCAATCATGATCGTCAATGCCACGAGCGTATGATCGTCAATCAGTTTTTCTCCGTCAATAAACAGGGCATCATTCTTGTCGAGGAAATACAGAAACATCGTAGCGGCGATCCTTTTATTTCCATCAGCGAAACTATGATTCTTTGTAACGAAGTAGAGAAGATTCGCTGCTTTCTCCTCCAGACTCGGATAGATTTCTTCTCCTGCGAAAGACTGGTAAATATTCCCGATACTGCCCTTGAAAGAGTCGTCTTTTTCAAGGCCAAAAAGATCCGACGTTTCTCCAAATCTCATATTATCAATTACCTGTCTGCACTCCTCATATGTCAGGCGGTATGTGGCAGAATTGCCCTTTGGGCGCAGCAACGACTGATGATCATAGGAATCCAGAAGGTCCAGTGCCGTACTGTATCTTTCAACAACAGCAAGTATTTGTTTTGCGTCTAAAGAGTTTTCGGTTCGCTTCAACAGTTTCACTACATTGCCGAGATCGTTGAGGCGTTTTTGATTAACCGCATATCCCTGCATCACATATTGCTTCAATATATTGTTTGCCCAACGGCGAAACTCCACACCGCGCTTTGATTTTACACGATAGCCTACAGAGATGATCATGTCGAGATTATAATACTCTGTAAGATGAGTCTGGGTTTTTCCTTCAATTGCGCCATGTCGAGTGGTAGTCGCAAATTTTGCGACCACCTCAGATTCCTCCAGTTCTTCCTTCAACGCATTCCCAATATGCTTGCCAATGGTTTTAACATCTCTGCCAAATAGCTCCGCCAGTTGGTTTCGATTCAGCCATACTGTATCTGCAGTTACCTGTACTGGTAATGTAACACTTCCATCCTCTGTTTCAAAAAGTATGATTTCGTTCTTCATAAAACTTGCAAATCCTTTCTGAAGCATATGATGGCAAGATCTCGGGCTTCCGTCTTTTCTGCTCTTTTGATCATAATAGATTCCTTTTCGCAACCCGTAATATATTGATCTCATGAATGATACTTCAGATTCTCCGCATCTTTCGGCTCATAGGGCACTGATATGAGATCCTCCTTTTGGAGGTACAAGCAGCGTACAGTCTCAACTGTTAATTGTTAACTCTTCCCTGCGGCTCCGCCGCCCTTTCTTTTTCAGCAGCACCGCCGCGACCCCCGCAAGTGCGAGCATCGCTGCCCCTCCGAAGGATCCGGAGCAGCCTCCGCAGCCTGTTTTCTGTCCGGGTTCCTCATTGGCAGCAGGTTTTTCAACTCCTGCGACAGTCATCGAATCGTCGTCTAAAAGCTTGGCGGCTCTCTCGGAGACCTTTACTGTCTTGATGAGTTCGATCTCTGTGACCTCCGGGAAATAGGTGCTGTAAACGTAGTTCGGTCTTCCCAGAGGCGCACAGTCTCCCTCGGTGTAGAACTGTTCGCAGGTGGTGTATTTGGTCCTTGAATCGCAAACTTTGAATTGCAGGTTGATCTTGTTGATGTACTCAACGCCGATTTCCTCAAGTGGAACGCTGACCATGAACTTTTTGCCCTCTACTCTGCAGGAGATCTTGTTCTTGTCCGTGAATGAGTATTCACCGGAGGTGCCGCTGTAGGCTGCAAGGGTCGTGGAGAGGCCGTCCTTGGCGGGTTTGTTGTTGACTATAAAATCGTAGCCAAGCCAGCCCGTTGATGCGGAGGAGTCTGCGTCCACCAGAATCTGGAGCCAGGAGGAGTCCTCCGTGCCCTCCACAATATCTTCGGCGCATTCCACCATAAAATGGAGATAGCTGGCGTCGTTGGTCACCTTGACGGCAACAATATCGTTGCGGCCCGACTCGTCTTTGTACCTTGTGCCAGACATGGAGCCCCGGGAGTTTCTGTCAAGGTTGTCCGAGTAAACGTCCTTGTAAACGTGCTTGACCGCATCCCACTGACTGAAATCGCCTGTGACGTTTATGAGGTGTCTGTCGTCCCTGAGGATTCCGGGAACCGCACCCTTCAGCATTGCCACGTTGGAGACCAGCTGCATGTAATAGTTGTCGAAATAACCGCCCTTTGACATCTCGATGTCGCGGCTGTATTCGTAGTTGAACGTGTCGATGAAGCAGATGGGACGGCTCTTGCTCACAGGCTGCTGCCTTGATGCGATCCACTCGTTCCAACCCGTCACCAGAATATACTTGCTGCCGGCGTTGTAGGCATAATTGAATTGGCGCTGAATGTTAAGACCCAGCTTGTATGAGTCGTCGGTGAGATTGGAGTTTGTACCGTCATAGGACCTCCCCCGGTTTCCGGTGTAGCCGTAGAGACCTGAGGCGGAGAACTCGCCGTTGCCGCTGTGCTGAGCC
Organism: uncultured Clostridia bacterium; assembly: GCA_947304585.1. Classification (GTDB taxonomy): domain Bacteria; phylum Bacillota; class Clostridia; order UBA1212; family UBA1212; genus UBA1212. Next base: position 4,392 of record CAMZBI010000034.1, read on the forward strand.
ACAGACACGCTTATCGCCTCCAGCTGGTTGTCGGCAGGGCCGTAAAGTTCCTGAGGCCATTGCCAATCGATCCAGGGCCAGGTGTTGTCCTGCTTCTCCTCGTTTGGCCACTGGGGCTCTCTTATCGTGAAAAAGTCGTCGACATTGCAGTCCGCCGGCGCGATCACCAAAGGCTTGCCCTCGAGATACAGCCAGGTATCCTGATATTCACCCTTCTTGTAGATTGCAGTGTAGATCTGTTTCACCCTGGTCTTGGCGTCTGTGTGGGTGTAAAAAACTATCTTCGGGGCCTTCATGCCCTCCTCGTTCATCTCGTGGCAGACCTTTTGGATGACCTTGACCACTTTGTCGTAGATGTAGTTGTTGGTGGTATCAAAGTAGAGAAAATCTATGCCCGCATTTGTGAGAAGCTCCATGTGCTTCCTTACTATCCACTCTTCGTTGGAACTGTAGTACCCGTAGAGAGGCTCGGCAAAGAAGAACACGTCGTACACGTTCCCCCACTCCGCCAGGTCTGCCTTTCTCGCATCCTTACCGTACTCGGCGACTATCTCCTCAATATTCTTCCCCTTCCTGAAACTGTTCGTACCGAGCCAGAGGAAATAGAAGATGCCAACGTAATGCTCCCCGTTTGATCCGTAAACGCCAACGGTCCGCTTATCCGCATCCACGTATTTCAAGTTGCCTTCCCCGTCAAATTCGGTATAGTCCGGGTCCACTGTCGAAAACTGATTCAGTATGGTTCTCCCAAGGTCGTCGGTGCCGGCAAGGGGTCCGTTTCTGTAAAAATCGCTGTCAGGCAGGGTGTAGCTGACCTCTTTGCCGTTGAAAACGTAAGACATCTTGTAGGTCCCGTCAGAGGCCTCGGTAAACTTCAGCGTGCCCTCCGCATTGTCAGCGGCAAGAGCTTTTATTTCTTTATATTCAGGCTTCTTCCAGCCCGTATCTTTTTCGCTGTTCCTCAAGGCTTCAATGTATTCCCTATAGACCGCGCTGTCAAAACGCTCCGCCTCAGCCTTGTCACCGAAAAAGGCTATGCAGCTGATCTCGATATACTCGCCCTCCTCAACGTCAACCTGGGAGTTGGAGGCGATGGGATCGAACCTGAGCGTAACGAGTTCTTCGTCAAGGCCCTCCCACTTGCCAAGCGTGATCACCTGGGAGACCCATTCGCCCTCTGAAGTGTTCCAGATCCACTTGTTTTTGTACTGCTCAGCAAGTGCCCGGCTCTCAGTGGCGTAATATATCTCCGCATACCGCTGCGTGATGTTAAACTTTGACCTGAACAGCACCGACATGTACATGAGTTCGCTGCACTTTCCGGCCGGCGGATCAAGGTTAATATTAGGGTCGTCGGCAGTGGCGGTCAGAAGCACCCCGTTATCTGTCTCCTCGGCGGTCATGTGGTTTGCATTGCCAATGCTCTCCACGTCCCCGTCTTTAAAATCGTAGAAAAAATTCGGGATACTGGTCCCGCAGGTTATCTCGCCGTCTGCGGCAGTCACGCCAATGGGTAAGCAGGATATTATCAGTGCCAGCGCAAGTACCGCTGCGCATGTTTTCTTGAAAAAAGATCTCATTTTGGATGCCTCCGTATTTGTATCATCGCCCGCAGGGCAGTCCTGTTTGTCGGTTAAATTATATTAATTAGTCCGCTGTAAGTCAATGCGCAGCTGTGCTGCGCATTGACTTACAGCGAGTGGGTGCGCCATGCCGGCGCAAGTGGGTGCAGCTGCGCTGCAAGTGGGTGGTGCGCTTCGCGCAAGTGAGCGTGCTTCACCACGAGTGTGTGCGCCTGCGGCGCAAGTGGGTGCAACGCGCTGCGTTGCCGGTGGGTGCGCTACGCGCAAGTGAGCGAGGCTGACGCTGCAAGTTGTGCGACTTTGTCGCTCACTCCGAAGCTCCGCTTCGTCCCATTTGCGATGCTCCGCATCGCACCCACTTGAAACTCAGCGCTCTGCTTTGAGCTTCACCCACTCGCAACGCCTTGCGTTGCGCACTCGAAAAGTGCTATACTGACCCCAGCGGTTCAGCAATAGAATAACCGTTCCCGGCAGGGCTGTTTTCCCGCAATTAGCGGAGGCGATTCCGAAATTATGCAGGACACCATCATGCCAGACCTAAGGTTAAACGGAGGAATTAACAATGAGATCTACCGTAAAACTTGTGATCAGGATCCTGACGGCAGTGCTGGCAGTTCTTATGCTTGCCGTTTCTGCGGCCTGCGACAACAGGGTCAAAGAAACCGGAGAACTACCGGACGACTATGTGCCGGAAATCAGGGGAAAGTTAAAACTTTCCTGTATAAACGGCATATATTCCACAGAGGAATCCCAGAGAGGCGTTAAAAACTGGCTGAACATGTTCAGAAACAAGCATCCGGACGTGACCATTGAGACTGATTTTAACATAAACGACTATTCGCCGCTTATTGCATCAAAGTCCCTTGGCGACCTTTTCTATATCACCGACGGAGGGCTTAACGCTGAAGACACTCTCTACCAGTATGCGATCGTCAACGAGGCGATGATGCCCCTGGATTCCTACGTTGAGGCTTACGGTATCGATCTCACGGACATTTACGGCGGTATTCTTAATTTGGGGTACGTGGAAGGCAAACTGTACTTCGTCGGCATGGACTGCGGCAATATCACTTTCACGTATGACGTTGACGCTATGGTCGAAGCAGGCGTTCTTGCGCCGGGCGAAAAGATTGGCAATGACTGGACCTGGGAGGATTTCAAAAACATCTGCGAGCGGCTGAAACTGTACGACGTGGACGGCACCACTCTTACACAGGTCGGTGCGGCCTACAGGTTTACCTGGCAGAACATGTTCACTCCTTTTCTCTACGCTTACGGCGGAAAGTGGTACGACAAGGAGAACAAGCGGGTCAATCTGGACAATGAAAACGTGCGTAAAGGCATCAGAGAGGCAATTGAAGTCATCGACAGACGTCTCGTCTACCCCTGCGACACCAGGATGAGTTCTGCGATGCGGAAAGAGTATGGTACCATTGGCGAATACAGGGGCTGCGTCTTTAATATCACCGCCGCATATGCCTCACTTGCATCGATGGTCAGAAACTATGCCCCGGGCACCGAATGGGATTGCGCGCCCTTCCCCCTCTTCCCGGAAGCCGCCTCTCCCTGCGGCTCTCTCGGCTTCTCGGTCTTCAGCTATACACGCAACAGGGATACTGCGGCCGCTCTGGCCCTGTCTCTTCTCACCGAAGAAGGTCAGTACGCCATCCATTCCCAGATCGGAGGAGACGTGCCGCTTCTGAAAAAACTTGGGGAGCAGGATTTCTGGCACCTGAGAGGTGACGGCTTTGACGGTAAGAATTACGACTGTTTCACCGCCAATTACGAGAACTACGTCCCCGGTCAGTTGGGCACCTGTGTCCCTCCGGAGATCGCCAATATTATCCAGGACGGCATCACCGAACTCTTCAACAGTTACTGCACCGGAGAGGCCTCCTGGGAATACCACCTTACAAAGATGCAGGAAAAGGCCAACCAGATGTGGGAATCTCTCTACTATAAATAATTCGGCAGCCCTGCGGGCGCCCAGTAATTATTTCTTGATAACGACCCGGGACGGCATGGAGATCAACATTGCCGTCCCTTTTTGATCGTTCAAAAAATATACAATATTTAAAAAAACTGTATGTTTTCTATTTTTAGGGCTTTTTTGCTTTTGAAACCTGTTGCGGCATTGGCGGAAAACTATTAAAATTACACTGTTTCCCGATTTGTAGATAAAATGTACTGAGTTTCCCGATTTGTAGACAAAAGGTATTGGCGAAATGAGAGAAAACATGAGGTCGAAAATCAAACAGTCGCTCTCTGATTTGGTCGCTTCGAAACCCTTCGAATCGATCACCGTCAGTATGCTCTGCAAAAACGCCGGCATCACCCGTGCAAGTTTCTACAAATATTACAGAAACACAGTGGAAGTACTGAATGACCTTAAATACAGTTTTTTTGAAAAAATATGCTACGACAACAGCCTGCGAGAGGTCCAGATCGACGTTCTGGACGCTGTAAAAAACAATCTCACTCTTGTCACTGCCTTTCTAACCTCTTCTAATCCGGTTTGGACCGACGGCATACCTGTCGACAAAAGCATCGGTCGTTTTTACGAAGCGGAAATACGCGCAGTATCCAATGACGAGAAGGAATGCTCTTTCCTGATAAGGAATTTTAGAGTTGGCAGCAGAGCAATACTGCTTGAATGGATAACGAACGGCTGCGTTGAGGACGTGGAAACAGTTGCAGACTATCTGATCAGCACGTTTATTCCGTCCCGCTGACCGCCCACATCACCCCAAAGGAGGACCCGGATTATGAAATTTGGTGAAAAACTGAAAGCAGCCCGAAAAGCCATGAAGATGAGTCAGCAGGAGCTTGCGGAAATAGTCGGCCTTGGCGTCAACACGATCAGCAATTACGAAAAAGGCCACACCTACCCTCAAAGCCGTGATATCTATGACTCTCTCGCGGCTGTTTTGAACACCGATCCCACTTTTCTCAGGAACGAAAACGAGCTCTCCTACCTGCCCTTTTATTCCGTCTGCGGAGATGACGTCTCTTCTGAAGCATTCCTTGCACTTGCCGGAATCGTATTCTCCTCAGAGTCCCTGAACGAAAAGGAGAAGCTGGATCTGTACCGGAAGATCTCGGATATTTTTTGGGCCTCTGTGGCCTAATACCATTCCCATGTTTGCTGAAAAACAGTTCACCTGCAATAAGTTTTTAATCGACAGCTTGTACGTTCTGCAAGCTGTTTTTGCAATCTTCGACATGCCGAAAAACATTGCCGAAATTTTTCGCATGTGGTAAACTCTTCTAAGCAAGGTTTTTACCCGAAAGGAGGCGCATATGATGCGAAAAACCAAAATAGTTTGCACTCTGGGACCCGCCAGTTCAGACGAAAGCGTCCTGAAAGAGATGATCCAAAACGGGATGAACGTCGCAAGGCTTAATTTTTCCCACGGAACCTACGACAACTTCCACACACTGATATCAAGAGTTAAAAAGCTGCGCCGTGAAATGGGCGTTCCGCTGGCAATTCTTCTGGACACAAAAGGTCCCGAGATAAGGCTTGGCGATTTTGAAAACAAATCCGTTGTCCTGAATCCCAGCGACAGGTTCACATTGACTTCAAGGGCTATTCTCGGAAACGCCAATGAAGTTTCCGTGACCGTCAAAACACTGCCCGCCTGCGTGAAGACCGGCGACAGGATCCTCATTGACGACGGTCTGGTAGTTCTGAAAGTCGAAGATACCACCGAGACGGACGTTGTCTGTTCCGTAGTCATTGGCGGAAAGATCAGCAATCACAAAGGCGTAAACGTTCCCAACATAAAGATCGACATGCCCTTCCTCAGTGAAGCCGACAAAAATGACCTGATTTTCGGCATCCGCGAAGACGTGGATTTCGTTGCAGCCTCCTTTGTCAGCGACAAGAGCGACGTGCTGGAGATGCGCAAATTTCTTGCGGAAAACGGCGGTGAAAAGATCCGCATCATTTCAAAGATCGAAAATGCCTCCGGCGTCCGGAATTTTGACGAGATCCTCTCGGCTTCCGATGGCATCATGGTGGCCCGGGGCGACATGGGTGTGGAAATCGACTTTGCCCTCATACCCGGCCTTCAGAAGACCTTTATCAGGAAGACCTGCAGCGACGGCAAGATGTCCATAACCGCCACCCAGATGCTGGAATCCATGATCGACAACACCACCCCCACCCGTGCGGAGATCACAGACGTTGCCAATGCAGTCTTCGACGGCACCTCCGCCATCATGCTTTCCGGCGAAACCGCCATGGGCAAGCACCCTGCCCTTGTGGTCAAAACCATGGCCAACATCGCCGTTCAGGCCGAAAAGGACGCGGAATACGTGGACCCCTACGTTGAAACAACAAGCCAAGAAGCCCGCGAGAATCCCCTCCTCGCCATCTGCGACGCAGCCGTCACCATGGCCAATGACCTCCACGCCGCGGCCATAGTCGCATTCTCCATCTCCGGCCTCACCTCCAGAGGCGTGTCCAGTTTCCGTCCCTCCCAGCCCATCATCGCCCCCACCCCCGAAGTCAAGACCTACCACCAGCTGGCCCTCAGCTGGGGCGTTTTCCCCGTGCTGGAATACGTTCAAAGCCACTCAGACGCCCTGTTTGAAGCAGCCGCGGACTGCTCCGTCCGGTGCGGTTTTGCGAAGAGCGGCGACCTGATCGTAGTCACCGCCGGCGTCCCTGTAAGAGAAGCCCGCAATACCAACGTGATCAAGCTTCACAGAATACCGTAATGCGGCAAAGCCGCAAGTGATGCGCACCTTCGGTGCGAGTGAGACGGCGCAAGCGCCGTAGTGGTGCAACTACGTCACAGTGGGTGCGACTTCAGTGCGAGTAAAGCGGCTGACGCCGCAGTGATGCAACTACGCCAAAGTGGGTGCCTGAGGCGCAGATAAAACTAATAGAAAAAAGGCCGCAGCCTTTTGAGCCGCGGCCTTTTTTCTATTCATACGGTAAAATGTGACAGGAAGTGTCACTTTACATTGGCGGTTCAAAAACCTAAACTATCATCGAGGTCCGAACCATGATCAAAGACGCGCTTAAATCATTACGAAATCAGTAAGTATTATTTACCGAACTGAGCGTCGTTGTTTCCGCTCTTTGTTGTCCACATGTCGAGGAAGGAGATCGGATCGTTGTAGTCGCCGAGCCAGCCGTTTCTTGCGATGGTGTAGTCGCCTTTCTTTCTGGTCTCGAGGAATGTGTTCCACTCCTGGTTCTCGAGTTTGATGTCAATGCCGTAGCTTGCAAACACACCCTGGATGTACTCACCGATGAGCTGGTGGCCGGAGCTGGTGTTGTAGAGGTAGGTCATGGACGGGAAGTTGGTAACGGTCTCGCCGTCAACTGTGTAATACTTCTTCAGTATTTCAACAGCCTGTGTTCTGTTTTTGGCGAGGTCCTCTTTGGCAACGCTGTAGTAGCCGTAGCTGCCGTCAGACTTCTTGTTGGCATTCTTGTAGAACTCAGTTGCGCCGTCAGCGTCTGTGAGACCCATAGCAACGAAGGAAGCTGCAGGAACCTGGCCGGCCTTGCCGATCTCTTCGCAGATGTAGTTTCTGTCGATGAGGAGGGAGAGAGCCTGTCTGACCTCTTTGAGGGCGTTGGCAACTTCTTCGGTGGACTTGCCTGCTGTGTAGGAAGCGGGAAGAATGTCAGCGTTGTTGTTGAAAATTACGTAGTAGGTTCCAAGCTGACCTGCAACAACGAACTCATTGGGGTAGTCCTTCTTGAGGTTGTCGATCTCTTCGTTCGGAACAGAGTCGATGAAGTCATATGTACCTGCTTTGTAGGCAACGAGCATTGCAACGTCGTCGTCAGAGAGGTAGTTGGTGATCTTCTTCATTGTGATGTTCTCTGCATCCCAGTACTGATCATTCTTCTCGAATGTCATAACGGACTTGTGGGTCCAGGATGTGAGCTTGTATGCACCATTGGAAACGTAGGTCTCAACCTTTGTAGCCCAGTCGGAATCTGTGTAAGCAATTGCCGGAACGGGGAAGTAGGTCGGGAAAGCGCAAAGCTCGATGAAGTATGCTACGTCAACGGGCAGTGTAACGCTGATGGTTCTGGCTGCATCGTCTGCAGAAACTTTGAGGCCTTCCTCTGTGCCGTAGCCTGCTACAACTTCGAACATGTAGCCGTAGTCAGCACCGGTCTCGTCTGCAGCTGCTCTCTGCCAAGCTTTGGTGAAGTCGGAAGCTTTGAGCTCAGTGCCGTCGGACCACTTGAGGCCTTCTCTGAGGGTGAATACATAGGTGACTCCGTCGTCGCCTGTGCTCTTTGTGTAGCCTTCTGCGCAGTCGGGCTCAAGGATCAGAGCGCCGTCTTTGAGTGCCCATCTGTAAAGGCCGGAGAAGCAGTGGCTGATGATGGTAGCGCCGTCAACCGCACTGTTGAGAGCGGGGTCGATGGTGTCAGGCTCAGAAGCGAGACATACGTTGATGTTATCGGTCTGCCCGTTAACAGTTGCCTTCTGGAAGAACTTGTATCCAAGAGGCGAAGAATAGAAGCCGCTTACTGACTCTTTCTTCATGTAAATGTCGGTGTAGTAATAGATCGGAACGATCGCGCCTGTTGACATGAGCAGATCCTCAGCCTTGTGCATGAGAGCAAAACGCTTTGCGGGGTCAGCCTCTTTCTTGACGTAATCGATCAGCTTATCGTAGGTCTCAGCCCAGGTGCCGTTAACCACCTTGTCTGTATAGCCTGCAATATCTGTAAGATCCATTGAATACACTTTTGCGGTAGCAAAGTTGTTTTCTGTGGTCACGACGCATCCTGCGAGCATGAGCATAACTGCTGCAAGAAGTCCGGCCAGAGCAATGGTTATAACTTTTTTCATAGCTTTTCTCCTTATCGTAAAATAAAAATTTATTAATTGACTCTGTGTCAAAAAAGACACAGACCCTATTAAACAACATTTGAGCGCTTTTGTAAAGACACTTTATCGTTTTAAAGTGTAATTATTCTTCTAATTTGTCATGAAAAACAAATTTTGAGCGCCGGTCGCATCCTTTTCAGGTAGCTGAAGAGTTGTTGCCGGAGAGCTGTCCCGGCTTGAAGCAGGCCACAAAATGGCCAGGAGCTTCTTCCACAAGAGGAGGCGTTGCCTGTTCGCACTCAGGGCCTGCGATGGGGCAGCGGGTGCGGAAAGGACATCCGGAAGGTGCCTTCAGCGGGCTGGGGATATCGCCCTCGAGAATTATGCGCTGGGAACTCTTGGCAATATCGGGGTCCGGCATGGGAACTGCCGACATGAGTGTCACCGTATACGGGTGGAGGGGTCTGTCACATATCTCATCGGAATCCGCCAGTTCCACGACTCTTCCCAGGTACATGACTGCGATTCTGTCAGAGATGTGCCTTACAACGAGAATGTCATGAGCGATGAACATCAGCGTCAATCCCAGTTTTTTCTGCAGATCCTCAAACATGTTGATGACCTGTGCCTGGATGGAAACGTCAAGAGCGGAAACAGGTTCGTCGCAGATAATGAAGTCCGGATTTACCGCAAGAGCTCTGGCAATGCCGATACGCTGACGCTGGCCGCCGGAGAATTCGTGTGGATACCTTGTGGCGTGCTCCTCGGGAAGTCCTACGAGGGCCATAAGTTCCCTGACTTTTTTACCCCGCTCTTCTTTGGTGGAATACAGCTTGTGGACGTCGAGAGGTTCTCCTATTATGTCTTCCACCGTCATTCTCGGGTTGAGAGATGAATAGGGATCCTGGAAAACCATGGCCATTCTGCGGCGGTATTCGGTGATGTCCTCTTTGGTTTTAATAGGCTTACCCTTGAAGTAGATGGTGCCGCTTGTCGGTTTGTAGAGGAACATCATGGTTCTGCCGAGGGTCGTCTTGCCGCAGCCCGACTCGCCAACCACGCCGAGAGTCTCGCCCCTCTTTATCGTGAGGTTGACGTCTTCGACCGCCTTCAGTTTTGCGCTTCTGAACCAGCCCGTAGGCACGTCAAAATATTCACAAAGGTGTTCCGTCCGAACCAGAACGTTTTCATCTTCCGGAGACGTATAGGAAACCGGCTCGTTTTTAATCATATCGTCATTCATATCAAGCCCCTCCTTCTTCGTCGAAAGCATCCGGATCCACTTCAACCGTTCCGTCCCCAAGACCTTCAAGAATGTTGATCCAGCAGTTAGACATATGGTTTTCGTTGATCAGTATCCTTCTGGGGTGTTCCTCGAGGCATATTTTAAGGCAGTTCTTGCACCTCGGTGCAAATGCGCAGCCCTTGGGGAGAGCCAGCAGGTCAACAGGAGTTCCTTCGATGGAGCTGAGCCTGCCTGTAGCCTTGTTTCCGTAGGGTATGGATGCCAACAGGCCCTTGGTGTATTCGTGCTTCGGATTGTAGAATATCTCTTCGGCTGTGCCCTGTTCGCAGATCTTTCCGGCGTACATAACAATGACCTCGTCACACATACCTGCAATAACGCCAAGGTCGTGGGTGATCATTATAATAGCCATTCCTATGTCTTTCTGAAGCTTCTGCATAAGGTCCAGAATTTGGGCCTGGATCGTTACGTCGAGAGCGGTGGTCGGCTCGTCCGCGATCAGGATGTCCGGCTCGCAGGCCAGGGCCATGGCGATCATAACACGCTGGCGCATACCGCCTGACAGCTCATGAGGATACTGCTTGAGCCTCTTTTCGGGCTCGTTGATGCCCACCAGTTCCAGAAGTTCTCTGGCTCTGCTCTTAACTTCGTTCTTTGGCCTGTTGGTGTGGAGGATGATTGCCTCTTCAATTTGGTTTCCGATGGTGAACACCGGGTTGAGGCTGGTCATAGGGTCCTGGAAAATGATGGATATCCTGTTTCCCCTGATTTTTGACATCTCTTTTTCGTCAATGCCTACCAGTTCTTTTCCGTCGAAAAGCACGCTTCCGCCGACGATCTTGCCGGGATGTGAGAGTATCTGCAGTATTGAATAAGCCGTGACCGATTTTCCGGAGCCCGACTCGCCGACGATGCCCAGAACCTTTCCTCTGTCGAGGTTGAAGGACACGCCGTCAACCGCCTTGACTTCACCGTTGTCCGTGAAGAAGGACGTCTTAAGGTTCCTCACTTTGAGAAGTATTTCGGAAGGGGCGCCGACTTTTACCAATGGCTCATCCGAATCATCCAATCTGACTACTTTTACCGGATCTGACATTTCAAGCCCCCCTTTACTTCTTAAGTTTGGGATCGAAAGCGTCCCTTAAACCGTCGCCGATAAGATTAAGCGACAGCACGATCAGGAATATTACCAGCGAAGGAATGAGCAGCCTGTGGGGATAGGAGAAAATACCGCCCCTTGCCGCAGATGCGAGAGAACCGAGGGAAGGCATCGGCGCATTGACGCCAAGGCCCAGGAAGCTCAGGAAGCTCTCTGTAAATATTGCCGACGGTATCTGCAGCGCCATCGTAATGATGATCACGCTCATGCAGTTGGGGATGAGGTGTTTGAATATTATCCTCCCTGACGAAGCGCCAATGGACTTGGCGGCAAGAATATACTCCTGATTTTTCAGCGAAAGTATCTGCCCTCTGATAAGACGGGCCATGCCCACCCAGTAGAGAAGTCCAAATACCAGGAACAGACTGATCATATTACCGCCGAGGTTTGCCAGGACTCCGGTGAGTGATTTCTCAAACACCTTGTTCAGCACAACGGAGAGCAGAATGATCATCAGCATATCCGGCAGCGAGTAGATGATATCCACCACCCGCATCATTACTATATCGACCTTTCCGCCGACATAGCCCGAAATTGAGCCGTAGACCAGGCCTATGATCAAAACCAGCAGCGCTGCGAAGAAGCCGACGCCAAGGGATACCCTTGTTCCGTACACCACTCGGATAAAATAGTCTCTTCCTACGCTGTCAGTTCCGAAAATATGGGGAAATACGAACTCTCCGGCTTCCATTTTCGCCTTCTCGGTGGCACCGTACTCAAAGGGTGCAAGATTGTTGTAGGACGCGTCGCTGTCCTTGATTCCCAGCTGCTGAGAATACTTGTAGGGCCATACCATCGGGAGAATGATTACTGACAGTATTATTAGTATTATAATCACAGAGCATACAAGGGCCACCTTGTTCTTGACGAAACGCCTCATGGCATCTCTGAAGAACGTGCGGCTCTCTCTCATCCGGGAGACCTGCTGCTTCTCCTCATCGGAGGCAGGAATCAGTTTCGAAGTGTCTATCTGGAAGGACAGGACATTCTTAAACTTTGGTTTTTTGTTTTCTTCCATTCCCGCACCTCCTCAGTTAAGATCAATACGCGGGTCTACGACCGTGTAAAGGATGTCGCTCACCAGGTTCATGATTACCACCAGGGTAGCGAGAACTATCGTGGTACCCATTATGAGGGTGTAGTCACGGTTGATGATCGAGCTTGTAAATTCTCTTCCGAGACCGGGAACACTGAATATCTGCTCCACAACAAGGCTTCCTGTGACTATATAAGCTATCATGGGGCCAATGTAAGTAATGACCGGAATCAGAGCGTTTCTGAGGGTGTGCTTGAAAATGACCTTTCCCCTTGAAACTCCCTTTGCCTTTGCAGTCCTTATAAAGTCCTGACCAAGCACGTCGAGCATGGACGAACGGGTAAGCCTCGTTATGTACGACGTCGGATAAAGCGCCAATGATATCACCGGCAAAACAAGTCCGCCGGGCTCCGCCCCGTTAGGCGGCAAGATCGGTACCAGCAGGCAGAAGATTATCAGCAGCAGAGTTCCGATAACGAAGGAAGGCATCGCCACAGACCCTGTCGTAAATATCATTATTACCTTGTCTATCCACTTGCCCCGGAATACAGCCGCCACCGTTCCGAACAAGATGCCGAACACTATGGCAATTCCTGCGGCACAGAGACCTAATTTTGCACTATTTCCAAGACCTTCGAGAAGGATCTGGCCGACCGAGGAACCGGTACGCTTAAGGGATTCTCCGAAATCAAGCTTCAAAACTCCACCCAAATAGTTAAAATACTGAACTATAAGAGGCTTGTCGAGACCATATTTTTTATCGAGAGCTTCCTTGGTTCTTTGGGAGACTCCCTTTTCGGAGTTGAAAGGACCGCCGGGGATCACGTTCATAACAAAGAAAGTGATCGTTATGACAAGAAAAATCGTCAGTAACGCCAGCAGCAGTCTCTTAAAGATATAAAACAGGGTTTTTGATGTCATTGTGACACCTGCCTTTCGTTCTCTCCCCGGCAAAAGTTCCTGCACCGTACATTATCTGACGGATATCCGCTGAAACTTGCCCGGAAATGCGGCCTTCGGTGATACACTGTCCTCTCAAAGAAAGGATTTTCACAGGCCGGCAAATGCTATAATGAAGTCTTAACTTTATCATGCTAAATTGTCTTTGTCAACAAAAAAATGACGCCGGCCTCTCTCACGCCCCTTTTTACATTCAATATTATGTGCTAAAATAGATCCGGTCAAGGCATACATCGGTTGCCAAAAGGCCCTGTTGTTAGAATATCAATGCTTCCAGGGAAGCGTTGTAAAACCGATATTTCAGAAGAAAGAGGTGATTGCAATTGGCATCTTCAAAAGAATATCTTGAGTTTGTTATGGACCAGCTTTCGTCCGTCGGCGACGTCTCATACAGGGCAATGATGGGCGAATATGTAATCTATTACCGAGGAAAGGTCATTGGCGGAATTTTCGACAACAGATTTCTTGTCAAAGATACTAAGTCCGCAAAGCAGCTTATGCCGGATGCGCCAATGGAATATCCGTATGAAGGCGCAAGGCCGATGATTGCAGTCGACAGTATCGATAACCGGGATTTCATGGCAGTTCTTCTGAACAGCATTTTTGAGGATATTCCGGAACCCAAAAGAGGCAGGCCAAGATCAGTGAAGAATTAGTATTTATTATTCGGTTTATAAGGTTCGTCTTTCGCGCGTGCACTGTCCTCCAGTTCGTCGCTACAGGGAAGCCCGTTGTAAAAATCCGGGAATCCCGGGGAAGCAGCTCCATTGCGAAGCTGCTCCCGAATATTGTTTTAGTCATACGAATCCGCTAAAACACGATATCCGCATGTGATCAGGTTAACTTTTTAGCTTTTCTTTTGTGCATATAACTGCCTTTTCTTTTGTCCGGTCTTAAAAGTATCATTATTGCAAGTCTTTCATGTATCATCCTTCAAAAGATATTTGTTGCTTACTACCTTCATGGACAGGCTTCCGCTTATCAGCGGGCAGAATACAGGATCAACGGGGCGTATAACTATTCCTTCTTTTTTCCCGCCCTTAGGGTAGTCGCCGTCGGCTCTTTTCAGCAGAGCTTCGACATCAGGATATCTGGAAGGCAGATCGAAATCTATCTCTTCTATCGGTACGTGTTCCATTCCAAGCGCTTTGCAGATTTCAAGCATTCTGAAAAGGCCAACACGTTTACCGTCTTCACGTATGGTAAACACGTACCATTCCGGTTTTGCAAGCCGAAGCCTGTTCTGCTGAATACCGGGAGCGCAGAGTTCCCCCTGTACTGTCAGTGTTTTAAGTCCTTCGGTTCTGACAAATGCTTCCACTGTTTCCCTGTAACCACGGGTATTTACAAGTTCATAAAACGAACTGGAGCCATCGTCTTTATACTCGTAATTGTGACCGGTGACGTGAAATCCGTTCTCATCGATGCCAATGGAATGAGAAGACCCGTCCATTTTTGTGCTTATGTAATACTGCAGACCCGCAAAAGCTCGGATTAGTTCCGGTTCCTCCTGCACTCTGGTCTCGTCCGTATGAGGGATGTCATACGGAAGCGTCCCAATAACCGTTCCCCCGGTGGTTGCTCTTTCCTCAATTTCCCATTTTTTTACACCGAGCAGTTCAGTTACATCGGATCCAATATCCATATTATCAGATAATACCGAGAAAGCGCTGATCGGAAGGAGAAGTCCCTGAGACAGTTGACCCCGAAATCTCATGGTCTTTAACCTGAAACCCTCCCCCATAATATCCGTTTTTCTGTAGCTCGTCGCCCTCAAAAATTCAAATTCGGGTCGTATTGGCAAAAAACTGTCAATCTCAAAATAAACGCCTGTTTCCATTGGCGAAAACTGTCCTTTGTTTACGACACACTGCCACCCAAGCACATGTGCCAGTTCAATCTTGTCAGCACCGTCAATGGGTTCTGTTTTCCATACTCTCTGTATACTTGCCAATTTTCTCATGATTAAACTCTCCTATTACTTCTAATATTCATTCTTACCTTTCCATTATTACTTCTATCCAACTATCCCGTCTTCCAATCTCACTCCTTTTCATGTGCTATTCAAATATCAGCGGCCGCATTCGGAATATTTATTCCGTTTACACTCAAATTATACGACGCCCCGAAGGTGTTGTCAAGCACTTTTTTGCGTTTTGGGGCAATCTTTTGAAGAAAAATTGGAGTGTCGGTTTTCCTGTTTCAATGCTGAAATCAACCGGGCACGGATTACGCAGTCATATGAAAAAAGCCGTCAGCACAAGGATGCCGCCGGACTTAATTTTCCTATTTTTAGGATATTTTATCTGATGTTCATTTCGTTCTCGTTTTTTTCCACGAAAAGGACTGGGGTTCGGCGATCGCATCGCTTCACTAGCGGTCACACCGCTCATCGTCACCGCGAGCTACAAAGGCTCGTCATCAAGTTATAAAAAATATTACAATGATGACATCGCCCGTTCCGCTGCGGCTCCTCTCCCCAAAAGTGCATAAACGGGGCAGCCTCGCGCCACACATTGGACCCGGAACGATTTCCGCGTCAGCGGTTTAGTGACGGGCCAATGTGTGAAAGCGAGTTTCGGGGCCCCTCTCTCAAACGATCTCGGCTAGGGGCTGTAAAAAAAGCCCCTTTGGTATTCAATCCACACAGTAACACTGTTCATTTTTCAGCGACGTAAGTGTTTAGTTTTCGGCGTCGCAACTGTTCAATCAGTGCAGCCGAAGTGTCCGGTTTGGTGCGCTATATTCAGACAAGAACGGCAATAAGTTTTTTCATCATTTCGGTTTTCTCCAAAACATTCTTTTCAAAACATAAAAGTGCATCTACAAAAGAAAGCGCAGGTAGTGTCAAGCGTTCATAGCGCCGACCTGATGGTAGCGTAATTTAGGTGAAAAAACAACGACATCCAGGTCATGGGGAAATCACCTCTTTACGCAGTCTTAAAAAGCAGCGCCGCCGGAATCCTTTTTTAAAGCGTCTTCGTCATTTTTACGCACTCGAACACGCCGTTCATTTCGGCCTCCGCGCCTGCTTCCATATTGAAACCTAATTTTTCATAAAATGGAACAGCCTCCACGCGGCTGTCGATGACTATCCTTTTATAACCAAGCTCTCCGATCCAGGCCTCCGCCTCTTCGACCACCCTGCTGCCGAGCCCCGCTCCCCTGTACTCCGGGAGCACCACCACCCGTCCAAGGGAGGCGGTGTCATTGGTTATTTCATAGAACCTGCAGGTGGCCACCGGGTAGCCGTCGTCAAGGGCGACAATGTACAAGGTGCCGTCCCCGTCGTGTCCGTCAAATTCATCCCTGAGGGAAATGTGGTAGCGGCAGTTCATGCCCTGTATGCGGACGGAATATGCGCCAGCGCGCTGCCACTCCTCCGATGCTCTCATAAATACGATGTTTTTCATGCCATCTCCTTTTGCAGACCGTTATCTGCAAAACATCATGTGTAGTACCGGGCCTGAGCGTGCCACAGCTCGTAATATTTGCCCTGTTCGTTGGAAAGCAAAGCCTCATGGGTCCCCTGCTCTATTATCCTGCCCTCGTGGAACACGGCGATCTCGTCGCAGAATTTACAGCTTGAAAGCCTGTGACTTATGTAAATAGCCGACTTGTTTTTGGCTATTTCATTGAATTTAGAGTATATATCAGCTTCGGCAAGCGGGTCAAGGGATGCGGTGGGCTCATCGAGTATTATGAATGGAGCGTCCTTGTAAAGAGCTCTCGCTATAGCTATCTTCTGGTTCTCGCCGCCCGAGACGTCCACGCCTTCCCAACCGTAGCCTTTGCCGATGTAGGTATCGATGCCGTCCTTGTACTCCCGGAGCTTGTCTCCGAAGCCCGCCTCCTCGAGACATTCCCTCACTTTTTCCGGATCCGTTATTGGCCCCGCCGAAACGTTCTCTCCCAGCTTGAAATCGGTGATGTAAAAGTCCTGGAAGACCACTCCGAACATATTCAGATATTCGTCGTAATCGTATTCCTTGATATTGACGCCGTTATAGAGTATCTCACCCTCGGTGGGGTCATAGAGCCTGCAGAGGAGCTTTATAAAGGTGGTCTTTCCCGAGCCGTTCATGCCCACAGCCGCAAGCCTCGAGCCTGTCCTGAACTTTATGTTAACATCCTTAAGCACGTATTCGTCCGAGCCCGGGTACTTAAAGGAAACGTTCCTGAATTCTATGCCCTCATCCTCCCGTGCGGGTTCCACGTGACGGGTGCCTCTCGCCAATGTATTCTTCATGTCAAGGAGCTCATACTCAAGCTTCAGGTAAGGAACGTTGTTCTTAAGCGAGCCGTAGAGCTGAATGAGGCTGCCTATGCCGAAGAAGACCCTGGTGGTGGACGTGGTGTACTGGGCCACCATGCCGACGCCAAAGGCCCCTGCCAAAGCTTTTACACATATGAACGCATTGACCACTGCGCTGAAAAGGATGCTTATACCGTTCGAAATTGCGTAGTAGACACCCACGGGGTATCTGCACAGTTTGGCATAGAGGCCCTTGGATTCAAAGGTTGAGACCTTGTTCGCCACGTACTTACCGCAGATCTTCCACTGCTCAAAAAGGCGCACATCCGCTGCGGCGCCGTCATCGCAACCCAGCCAGCCGTAATGGCCAAAGGCCCTGTTGCCGTAGACGCGGGTCTTGGCTTTGCTCGCCCATATTCCATCGGCCTTGTTTTTCATATGTGAACTGAGGAAAACTGCCACGGTCAGCGCAATTGCGACGGCTATTGTAATGAGCGGGCTGTCGGGAGATATCACAGATCCGGTGTTCACTGTGGATCTGCTTGTGAAGAAGGAGATCGTCAGCAAAAGGCCGCCCCCGATCTTAAACAGGCTCCCGAATATGTTCTCGAAATAACCTACCACCCGGAACAAGCCTCCTCCCGTGAATCTGCGGTTCATCTCGATGGCCGAAATGAGCTCGTGTGTCTTTGGATTGTCCAGGTCAGCATAGTCAAGAGACGCTTTTTTATTGATAAATATCCTGATGACCTCAAACCAGGTCGCCACGTTTTCGATATCCCTCCATCTCCTGATGAAGGCTGAAATGAGGGCTGAGACCGCGGTCACCGCCAATGTCATTATGACAAGAAATTTAAGCCGTTCCACATCACGGTTCCCGGCCAGTTCGTCTATGACCCGGGCGGAAAGCCAGATGACCAGATAGGAAACAACGGTATCCCAGATGGGAGCCACAAGTCTCGAAACGATCATCTGAGGTCTCTGCTTATAGACCAGCATAAATCCACGCCAATTGAGCTTCAAAGCCTCCCCGAATGATACCTTCTCTTCATTCTTCTTCATTTTCTCCGCCCTCCTCTCTGTAATACCTGCTCTGGACCTCAAAAAACTCCGCATATTTCCCGCCAATTGATATCAGTTCCTCGTGGGTCCCCTCCTCGGCTATCACCGCGCCGTCCAGCAGTATTATCCTGTCGCAAAAGCGTGTGGATGCAAGTCGGTGTGATATGTATACCGCCGTTTTCCCGGCAGTGATCTCGTTGTATTTGTTGTAAATATCAGCCTCAGCCAGAGGATCTAATGCGGCAGTCGGCTCGTCAAGCAGCAGGAACTCCCCATCCTTATAGAGTGCCCTTGCCAGCATGAGCCTCTGTTTCTCGCCTCCCGAAAGATCTATTGCGTCGTCGTATACGCTCCTGTTTAAATGTGTTTCATAGCCATCCTTGAGGCTTGATATCTTTTCGTCAATGCCTGCCTGCTTTGCGCAGCTGATGACCTTGGCCATGTCCTGCTCCCCGTCAGTCTGGGATATGTTCCGGGCAATTGTCTCTGCCAGTATGCTGAAGTCCTGAAAAACTGCGGAAAAACACTTGTAATAGGCACCTCTGTTGTATTCCTTCAGATCAACGCCGTTTACGAGGACCGTCCCCTCCGTCGGGTCAAGAAGCCCGCATACTATTCTCGCAAGAGTTGTTTTCCCCGCCCCGTTGAGGCCGACGATGGCAAGCCTTTCACCGGGTCTCAGCGTAAGATCGATCCCCGAGAGCACGTCTTTTTCAGTTCCCGGATAGCGGTAGCTCACATTGCGAAGTTCCACGGTCCCGATATGTTCCGGTATGATGCCTCCCTCAAACCTGAATGGCTCCGGATATTCGAGAAACTCCCTAAGCGCGGAAATATCGAGGCTTTGGCGGTAAAGCGTGTTGAACCCTCCCAGGATCTCCGTGAACCTGCCTGTGAAATTGCCCACCACCGCAAAGCAAAGGGTGAATGTAGCCACGTCCATCCTGCCAAGCACCACAGCGCCGATCAGATATACATATGCCGCACCGTTCTGAAGAAACGTCAGCACCAGATCGATGATCTTTGACCAGATGTACACCGAAGCAGCTTTTCTGTGAAAAGCGGTCATAACCTCGTCCGCCTCCCTCGCCAATGCCGTCAGCCAGGGTTGCATATTGAAAATGCGTATATCCTTTGCGGCCTCCAGAGATTCGGTGACGTCGTTTACATACCACCGGCGGTTTTCGGTCTTGTCCCGCTCCTCCCTGTGCCTGTACCCGTAGCCGTTTATGTAATTCGTGGAAAAATAGCCGATCAGTGACGTCACGACCACGATCGCCAGCAGGACAGGCTGAACGGCTGTGAGCATCACCACAAAAACAACAAAACCAATGATACTGCTTCCAAGTGAGAACAACGTGTTCCAGATGGCCTCCGTCGCAGAGTTGTTATTGCTGCAGTACGAGTATGCGCCACGGGAGAGTTCCCTGTACCTGGTCTCGAGCCTGCTCTGGAACGATACGGTGCATGCCTTCTCGTTCACCTTCTTCAGGATATGCATGCGTACGGAGATTTGCGGGTAAGGTGCATTGACGTTGATGTAGGTAAAGGCAGTGTCGATAAGCGCCATTGACGAAAACACCCACAAAACAGTGAGAAGAAGAGACTGAAGCGAAGCATTCTCCTGAAGCCCCTTAATTACAAGAGGAGCGGCGTAAATCGAGAGCAGTCCGTTTCCGACCGACAACAGGATCAAGGCCGCTGTTATGGCAAAGATCTTCTTTTCTTTTGCTTCCGCCGCGGTTTTCAGCATGAAACCGACGTTTTGAAGCATATTATACTTAGGCTTCGGTTTTTTCTCTTTTTTATTAACAGTAATTCGTCCCATAAGCAAACCCCTTTATCACTGATTGAGGCCCTTTCTGATGATTTATGAGAAAATTATAACATACCCCGCAGCAGGTTTACATTAAAGGTCTTGAATTAAGGGGTTTTTCAAGGTTTCTTGAGGCCACCCCCGCAGGAAATGTTTAACCGAAGCAGATCTCCCTCAGCGAAACAAAATCACCCCTCACGTGATCTATCCTGAACCTTGCGGACCTGTCGTATTCATACACCATATATTCGCCGCCCTTGTAGTCCGAAAGCACTTTCACAGGCGCAATAAGCTCTCGCGTTCTTCCGTCGAACATCTCGACCGCCAGACTCTTTTCATCATCCCCGGAAGGAAAATAAAGCGACACCATGTACCTTCGCCTGTATTTCAGTTTTATATCCAATGTGAACGTTTGTGCGCATACGTTGTCGTAGTTTGTGGCGTACTGCGCCGTTTCTCCCTCGCCAATGACGATCCCGTTTGACAGACCAATACTCTCGACATATTCCGGAAGCCGGCTGAATTTTCATCACTCAGTCGGCAACATATCGTTGTTATGAATTTTGATCACGGTCTCAGATTCCCCGTAAATCGGTCGTTGATTTCGGTAAAAAAACTTAAGACAAACCTTTAAACAGACTGTTTTTCAGTCTTAAAACTTGTGTTTGAAAAGCCTCAATAGCGTCCGAATGCGTCGCCTCGTCGCCACAAGCGATGTGGACTCCGACTTCCAAGATACTTCCTCTCTTTTTTCTTGAAAGTCTCCGTTTGCATCGCTGTGGCTCCTCTTCCCCGCAAAATCTAATGATTTTACGGGGCCCCCATAAACGAAAGTCTCCGACTTTCAAGATGCTTCCCCTCTTTTTTTCTTGAAAGTCTCCGTTTGCGTTTCTGCGGCTCCTTTTCCCCAAAAATGCAAGCATTTTCGGGGTCCCCTATATGTTCCCCTCGAAAAAGGGCTTTTGCATCTTTTGATTTCACCATTCGATTTTTCGCTTTTCAAGCCGCTCCAATCGGCTAAAAATAGCCGATTTTTGCGCGTGCATCTAAATGGACTACACGCCTTGGTGGAGACGGGGGGGTCGCCCGCCTGCTTCGCTTTGCTAGCGGTCGCGCTGCTCGTCGTCGCCGTGAGCTTCACTACCTCGTCTTCCAACGGTTTTCTTTTTTTCTCCTTTGTTGGAAGACTTCAATCGCTCCGCTACGGCTCCTCTTCCCCAAAAGTGCAAGCACTTTCGGGGGCCCCTTTTTCTCAAACGATCTCGGCTACAAATCATCCACCGGATGATTTGTTTAACGCCTCGACCCTCACGGGTTTCGTCGCCGTGAGCTTCACCACCTCGTCTTCCGACAGCTATTTATGTTATACTCTGTCAGAAGACTTCAGTCGCTCCGCTACGGCTCCTCTCCCCAAAAGTGCAAGCACTTTCGGGGCCCCCTTTTCAATATTTGTTTACCACGAAAAAGGACTCCACGCGGGAGTCCTTTTTCGTGGTGGAGACGGGGGGGTTCGCCCGCCTGCTTCGCTTTGCTATTAGCTTTTCAAGCCGCTCCAATCGGCTAAAAATAGCCGATTTTTGCTCGTGCATCTAAATAGACTACACGCCTTGGTGGAGACGGGGGGGTCGCCCGCCTGCTTCGCTTTGCTAGC
>CAMZBI010000035.1 GCA_947304585.1 uncultured Clostridia bacterium
ACTGCAAAAATGCTTCATATCATCGGGCAAATTGCGTAAAGAGCCTTAGATCTGCTTCAGGCGAAAACGCAAAGCTAAGAGCTATTTTGGCCTGCACGGACCCGACGATGTACGAAGGTACTTCGAGACGTCTCGCGCGTTGCGTTGCGTCACTAAAGCCGCACTTTGTGCGGAACCGTTCCTCAACGAAACGCGGTCGACGATTTTCAACAGACGAGTCAAGCAATTTGCCCAGCAATCAAAACCGTCTCATCTTTGTACTGCAAAAATGCTTCATATCATCGGGCAAATTGCGTAAAGAGCCTTAGATCTGCGTTTTCGATTTATGCCCAGAACATGTCGCCGGCTTGTTCAGTGATCAGGACCTCTCTCAGGAAATCGATTGCCTTTCTAAGTCCCTCCTTCGGGCTCATCAGGCTGTCCTCGTGCTCAATGGAAATAACTCCGTCGTAGCCAACGGTCCTCAGCATGCTGATGATGTCCTTCCAGTAGGTGTAATCGTTGCCGTAGCCCAGGGTTCTAAACACCCAGGAGCGGTTCAGCACGTCGCTGTAATGCTTTGTATCGAGGACTCCGTTTTTGGCAACGTTGGCCTTGTCGACCCTCACGTCCTTGCCGTGGACATAGTATACCGCATCGCCAAGGTATCTGATCGCCTCAGGCACGTCAATGCCTTGCCAGACGAGGTGTGAGGGATCCAGATTGGCGCCTATCACAGAGCCCACCGCTTTTCTGAGCTTGAGAAGAGTCTCAGGGTTGTAAACGCAGAAACCCGGGTGCATCTCGAAGGCGATCTTCTTTACGCCGTGAGCCTCGGCAAAGGCAGCCACTTCTTTCCAGTAGGGGATCAGGACCTCGTTCCACTGGTAGTCCAGGATCGCAAGGTAGTCCTCCGGCCAGGCGCAGGTGACCCAGTTGGGGTATTGGGACGTTGGCGAGTCTCCGGGGCATCCGGAAAAGCCAACGATAGTGTCCACGCCCATTTTTTCGCACATAAGGATGGTGTTGATGAATTCGTCGTGGAACTTTTTGGCAATGGCCTTGTTCGGGTGAACCGGGTTGCCGTGGCAGCTGAATGCGCTGATCTCGAGGCCGTTGCCGTAGACCGCTTTTTTGAACTCATCCAGAGCTTTTTCGTCGTGAAGAAGGATCTCCGGTTTGCAATGGGCGTTGCCGGGATATCCGCCGCAGCCTATCTCCACCATCTGGGCGCCTGCATCCGCAAGATATTTCATCGCCTCTGCCGTGGAAAGATCACCCAAGAGGACACTGATTATTCCTATTTTCATATTACCTCCAATTTAAATCGTGGTCCGTTTTATGCCAAAGGAGCATTCCGTCATACCGGCGCAATGCTCTTTTGAAACTGTCAACTGTTATTGCTTCCGTTGCCGGCTCTTTTGTTGAATTCATCGGCAAGGAAGGAATTGATGAAACCGTCCAATTCTCCGTCCATGACCCGCTGAACGTTGGAGTCCTTGAATCCAGTACGTCTGTCGGTGACAAGGGTGTAGGGGCAGAAAACGTAGGACCGGATGGCATTGCCAAAAGCAATATCGCCCTGCTCGCCCTTGAGCTCATTGGTCAGCTGCTCGTTCTCTCTGCGCTTGATGTCAAACAGCTTCGAGGTGAGCATTCTGATTGCATATTCCCTGTTCTGAGTCTGAGAACGCTCTGTCTGGCAGGAAACCATGATGCCGGTGGGCTTGTGAACGATACGGCAAGCCGAGTCGGTCTTGTTGATGTGCTGGCCGCCCGCTCCGCTGGCTCTAAAATAGCTGATTTCCATGTCTTCAGGCCTGAGATCAATGTGTATCGTGTCGTCGATTTCCGGCATGACTTCAACGGAAGCAAAAGATGTCTGCCTTTTTCCTGCGGCGTTGTAAGGCGAAAATCTTACAAGCCTGTGGACTCCGTGCTCGCTCTTCAGAAATCCGTAGGCATTGATCCCGGAGAACTGCAGAGAGCAGCTCTTGATTCCGGCCTCGTCGCCGTCGAGAAGATCCAGCACCTTGACTTCGTACTCATGCATCTCGCCCCAGCGCATGTACATTCTCATGAGCATTTGGGCCCAGTCCTGAGCCTCGGTTCCGCCGGCGCCCGGATGTATTGTAACGATTGCGTCGTAGGAATCGTATTCCCCGGTGAGAAGTGTCTCAAGGCGAAGGGATTCAAATTCAGTCTTGAATTTTTCGATTTCCTTGGCAACGGCTTCCGGAGCGCTCTGATCGTTTTCTTCGTTGCCGATCATGATCATAAGCTCTATCTCATCGTAGAGATCCGACAGCCTTTGGATCTTGAGAAGCTTGTCCCTTAATAGTTTTATTTCTCTCAGCACCTCCTGGGACTTCGCGGAATCGTTCCAGAAGTCAGGTTCGGTGGCTTTGTTTTCGAGTTCTTCTAATCTGTTTGACATCCCCTCTGTGTCAAAGTGAATCCCTCAAATCATATAAATTTTTCTGCATTGACGGCAGCATAAGGCTGTACTGATCAAGTTCAAACATATATTCTCATCTCCGATATAATGAATTTTGCGGCCGGTTGTCCTGCGTTTTGACCTCTCTGTTTGATCCGGGCAAAGGGGTAAAAAGTGTGAAGCAGAAGCCGGCACATACACTTTTATTTTATTACATTTTAGTACTTGGGTCAAGCGCGCTGACGCGCGCGCAGTGAATAGTTAACAGTTAACAGTGAACAGTTGCTGTGCACCTTTGGTGCGATTACTGCACAGCGCCGGCGTGACGTTACGGCACCGAAAAGCGCAAAAAAGAACTGCGGGTCCGAATGAACTCAAACCGCAGTTCCTATAATTTCGATAAGGTCCGGAACGGTCCGGAACTGTTTCTTCAAAGGAAAGTAATAATAACTGTAAGTGTAATGGCAACTACAGCAAAGACAGCGCCGAGAGCAACAGTAGCTCTGGCGAGGAAAGCTTCCTTTGTACCGTTTTTCTTATCAAATATAGACGTTTCAGCTCCGCCAAGGGCAGAAACACCGCTCTCCTTCGAATCCTGAAGAAGAGTGATCACCACGACGGCGATGCAAATCAAAACGTAAACTATTCCTAAAACTATTTTCAATACCATTTTTCTGACACCTCCGGTTAATCAGCCAAGCCATTGTATCATATTTTTTGAGCTTTTCAAGTACTTTTTTTACTTTGTTCCTCAAATTGTTCCTTTTCGGCCATTTTTTCTTCAAACTCCCGCTGCCTGACAATGCTCCTCGCGGCAACTCCCGAACCCACGGCAAGGAGGCCGAAAACTATTGCTTTTCCGTAGAATTCCGACATTCCGATCAAAGGCTGGAGAACGTAGGCAAGAGGTCTCTGCATAACCGAGAACCAGTCAAATACGATCTGGACTCCGTAGCCCGCGCTCTGGCCGCCAATGAGTTTTGCCGCAAAACCCAGGGCAAAGAAGAACATTCCCAGAAGACCGTAGAAAAAAAATCCCCGGAGGATCGATTCCAGCTTGAGAAACCTTGCCGCAATAATTGAACCCAGCCAGGCCGCAGACACGGCAAAGCCTGCTATCCTTAACGGAAGCCCTATAGCTGTGCCCTCCCCGAACTCTCCGGATATCATAAAAGGAATCGTGATCAGCCCGTTGAGAAGGACAAAAGCCGCCGTAAAAACGAAAGTCCTTATAAGGCGGCTTTTTTTATCATTTCCTTTTGATACTGTTTTGAAAAAAGAAATCAATCCCATCGCTGTTCCGGGTGAGAAGAAGCCCTGTTATTTTCTGAGGAGTCTTCTCATGTAGTTAATATACTGTACGAAAACGATTCCCGGAGCTTCCAGCTCTGCGCACCAGCGCTTGACCCACTCAAGAGAAATAAATCCTTCGTACCCGCTGTCCTTCAGGATGCCTATGGCCTCGGCAACCGGCACGTCACCCTTGCCGGTCATTTTGTAGCGCACAGTCCTGTTTTCCTCAAGGACCACCGAATCCTTTATGTGGACGTGTTTTATGTAAGGTGAGATATTGGCGAAGGATTCGGAAACCGTTTCCTTGAAAAATCTGTAGGGGTGGTGGATGTCCCAGAGGGCTGCGAGCCTGTCGCTGCCGACCGTTTCTATAAGCTTTCCAAGTCTTACTGTGTCTCCGTAGACCCCGTTGGTCTCAAGCAGGAACACTGTATCCCCGTACTCAGGCGACCCTTCGATAAAATCTCTCAGAGCTGTTTCCACACGACCGTCGTCAACGTCGCCCCTGGGCATGATGTCTCCGTCCCCGAGTATTCTGAGATACTTGACGCCCAACTCAGAAGCAAGCTTTGCATACATCAGTGCGTCTTTACGGGCTTTTTCATCCGCAGACTCGTTGGTTCCGTAATCTTTTACGCAAATGCCCGTGGTAAGGCAGGGGATGGAGATCCCCAGCCTTTTAAGCGTAGCCATCGTTTCAGGCTTCTTTTCCGGGCGGAATTCCGGAATATCGGGGGCATAGAGCTCTTTTTTAACGCCTCTTATTTCCACACCGTCATAGCCAAGATCCTTTGCCGTGGCAAAGATCTCGCTGAAACTCCAGTCAGGGCAGCCAAGTGTTGAAAAAGAAATCTTCATATTGCCTCCGTATGCCTCGTTGTCCGGTACAAATTCCTGCGTTGATCAGAGTCAATCGGGAAGATCGATTCCCGGTTTCTGTTTTGCGCCATCGTAGATCTTTTTGACTGCGGCGCCGATGATCTTGTTCTCCTGGAGTTTGCCGACGGCATCCACAAGAATATCCTGTTCCTCTTTGGTCAGCTTTTCATCGTTGGTCAGTTTTTCCTGGAACTTGATGGCAGTATTGACCATTCCGGCAAGCAGATCCTGAAGCTCTTTAACATCTTCGGAGGAGGATTCCGACAGCGAGATCCTGTCGATCTCCTCGTCTGCGTTGACTTCAACGGCCTCAGCGGCTCTTCTGAGGATCCACTTAATGAGGGCCTCGGAGAAAGGCTTCATTGTGTCGTTATCAAAGGCCTTGCCAATAAGTCCCACGGCTGATTCAACGTCTATGCCGGCCAGGAGCCCCTTGGCGTCGTCCTTGTTCTTGTTTTTCTCGTTCTCATTAACTTTTTCAAAGAATCCCTCGGGAAAATCTGACTCGTTCATGCCCTCGGGAAGGTCCTCAGGCTTAAGGCCTTCGGGGTATGACTCCTTGAATCCGGGCGGGAAATCGTCATCGGAGTATCCTTCGTAGACGTCCACCGGTTCCTTGCCGCCCTGTTCCGAGCCGCCCTCCGGAATTATTTCCGCCACGTCGGCCACGAAAAGGAGCACGTCGGAAACGGCTTCTTCATCGCTGTTTTCCATGCATTTGAGAAGGTCATCGAACAGTTCGTCGATCCTCTCCTCTCCTGTCTTCAGTTTGATGCCCATGTATTCCTCGCCGACTTTCCACTTGGCGACGGCCGCATCAACTTCTTCTTTGACTGCGGAGGAAGTGATTTGTGCGTCGCCGAGCTGAGCCGACAGATCTCTCAGTGCTGCAGAGACCTCCTTGGGAGAAAAGTCCGCATTTTCACCGTTTTTACCGTTGGATGAAAACTTCAGAACGGTGTCTGCAATGGCTGTGAGGGCTTCGACCTCTGCGGGCAGGGACATTCTCTTTCCCTTCACTTCCACGGAAGCCATCTCGTTGAAAAGAAGGCCAGTGCCAAGAGTCTTGTCGTAGAACTTGACAAGTTTGCTGTCCCCAAGGGTGGACGCAAAACCGATCGCCGCCTTGGCGTATTGAGGAAGTTCTTTGCCTTCTGTTATCTTATCCATGTTTTCAACGCCCCAGGATACCACAGTTCCCGCAACTCTGAGAGTGCCGGCAACAGGCATCATGAATATCCAGAGACATGCGACTGTGAGTATCAGTCCGACTACTGCGGACACAGCCTTATCGCCCTTGAAGCTGATGAGTCCTCTTCTTTCGCCTTTGATCACACAAGCGATCACTATATCGAAGGTGATCTTGAAGATGAAGAATATCAGAACAAACACCAACGGTGCGAAAAGCGCTCCCGGAGCCTGGCTAACCACTGCGCTCAGTGTTTCGTTGCCGTAAACAAATTCTGCCACCTGCCCTGTGATCAGCGGCTTTATGACAGGAACCAGTATCTTATTCAAATACGGAACAAGTATGCCGGTGGAAACAGCAGCAATAACTGCCGCAGTCGCAATTCCCGCAACGTGTACCAGAGTCGAAAACAGTCCTCTTTTCATCGACCTGAGAACACCGATGATGATCGCCACAATGGAGATCGTTATGATGATAATATCTACAATAAGACCCATGAACGGTTTTCCTTTCCTGTGCCGTTTAACGCCACGGCTGCGCAAACACTTTTGTAATAGATTCCGGGCCGGAGTTGTTTGAAACGGTCGGGCCCCGGGTTCTGCGGAATTATGCGCATAAACGCATCGTCTGTCCGCACCGATTATATCACAATTATATAAAAATATAACTGTTTATCTTGAAAATGTGCCGGTCTGGCGCTTCTGCAGGTTTATTAAATGTTTTTCCGGCTGTTTGAGACCTGAATATTGCGAGCATTTTTCCCCGCGGTCCCCACAGGTCTTTGTGAGACACAGGCCTCAGGCCGCACCTTCTTCATTGTCATAGGGCTGTTCACCTGCGGCGATGAGCGTCTCACCCAGAAGTTTTTTCACTTCCTCGCCTATCTCAAGGGTGGTCATCTCCGCAGCTCTCTCCGCCGGTATGACCTCTACCACGTTCAGAGTGACCTTTGTCTTTTTCTTGACGGCGTTGTCTTTAACCTTTTCCGTCCCTGTAACGCAGACAACGACTATCGGCACGTTGGCTTTCTGGGCAATCTTGAATACACCGTTGTGAAACCGGAGGAGCTTGCAGTTTTTGCTCCTTGTGCCCTCGGGATACACGCCAATGCTCACCGCGTCGTCTTCAATGAGTTTTGCAGCCTTGTCAATAGTTTTGACCGAATTTCTCGCACTGCCCCTATCTATGGGAAGGAAGCAGCAGCGTCTAACGATGCGGCCGTAAAAAGGAATCTTGAGATTTGAAGGTTTCGATATATAGGCAATGTTGTGTTTTCTGAAAGCAAACCAGGACACTATGGGATCCCAGTTCGAGCGGTGATTGCCGACGATCAGAAAACGTCCCTCGGGAAGTTTTTCACCTTTGACTTCAAACCTTATCCCGGCAAGGAAAAGCACGAGCCCTGTCATGCTGTTCAGCACGAATCTGTAGAATTTGCTGTCCCGGAAATATTCCTTCTTCCAGCCGGTAAACAGTCCCGACAGAAAGCCTGCAGCAACGAAGAACAGAACGTACGCCAATGCCCCGCCCACCGCGATAAGAGCTATTTTCAATATTTTCAGAAGTATACCCATGATGATCCTCCGCAACCGGTCTCTCTCAGCCGCCGTAAATCAATTTAATTCTTCGGCAAGATAGTTTCTTGTGAAAGCTCTGCCGCCATCTTTGTTTTTAAGTTCCAGCCTGAACCAGGCAGTATCGGCGGGCATCACAAATTCGAAAGAAGTAATGTCGTCGCTGTGAGACCGTCTGGCATCCGAATGTCTGGCGTCCGTTAGGATAAATACGGAACTGCAGGGTTCGCACTCTCCTTTAACCACAATACTGTTGTCCTCTCTTCTGAAGAAGCAGCCGTCCTTAAACGATGCGCCTGTTGAGGCGTAACAGTTCTTATTTTCCATGGCGTCAAAAAGCCCTCCGTAGGAAAACTCCTCCGCCTTGACCATTGTCCAGCCACCAAAGGAATCGGAGTAAGGGGAACTGAGATCCTTGCTGACGTTGTGGTTGTCGTCCGTGGCGATAGCGCAGGCGGTGCCGCCCTTCCGGCAATATACCTCGTACTCATAATCGCCGTAACCGTCAGCCATGGTGACTTCGCAGCCGGTGTTGAACACCTCAAACCCGAAGAGACCTCTCAGCGGAATAAAGTCTTCAGCGGTCTGGAAGGACCAGCGGGGATGGTTGTAAGAGACCAGGAAGCCTGCCGCATTGGCGTCGTCAATGACCTTCTGCACTTCATTTACTCCGTAGACCCGTTCGAAGGGGATGAATTCGGTCCTGTTCTTATCCTTCGAAAGGAAATTCAGGTGGTAGACGGAGACGCCGAACCAGCCTCTTTTGCTGAGCTCCGAGGGCTGATTGAAATCTATTTCTATCGCATTTATAGCGATAAATTCATCGTCGGTGAGCTCGTTGTGGGGAGTCAGTGTGTTGTGGTCGCTGAAAGCCACCGCGCTGTAGCCCTGAGCCTTGTAAGCCTCCTTCAGAGTTTCCACAGTGAACCTGCCGTCGGAAAACGTCGAATGGCAGTGAAGATTTGTCTTGTAGAATTTCCCATTGCCGGGGAAAAGAGGAATCTGCTTCATTTTTAGTCCTTTCACTCGCGCCGTCAGGCGCGCTCACTGTTCACTGTTACCTGCGCCAAAGGCGCACCGGCGCCAGCCGCATTCACTCTACACTATTAACTATTAACTGCGCCAAAGGCGCACCGGCGAAGCCGCCCACTCGCACCGAAGGTGCGCTCACTTGCGATGCGCAGCATCGCACCCACTCGCAGCATCAGCTGCGCCAACTGTCAACTGTTCACTCTCTTCATGCTCCACCACAGTATTATTATGATCTGCCCCGGGATGCCCAGAAGAAAAACGAACCAGAAATTAAAACCGGCAAATACCAGCATAGATATGAAAACTGTTGCCAGCAGGGACCAGACGAGAGCCGTTATGGATATGAACCTTACCGTTCTGCCGAACCAGACGCTGACCAGCACCAGCAGCACGATCATCGAAACAGGCACCGCGTATATAAAAGACATCCAG
This sequence comes from uncultured Clostridia bacterium, assembly GCA_947304585.1. GTDB lineage: Bacteria > Bacillota > Clostridia > UBA1212 > UBA1212 > UBA1212. The sequence goes on from CAMZBI010000035.1 coordinate 8,816, forward strand.
GCTTTGCCGTCATGTTCAAAGAACTGCAGCAGAATGAACACCAGCACCGCAACGAACCACACCAGGAAAAAGCTCATCAACGTAATTACGATGCGGGTCCTGAGCCTCTGTTTTTCACTGTATTCGCGCTTTGCGGCGGCATCCTCTTCGTTCTTAATGTCTATATCGGAAATCGGACTGAAGACCAGGGAATCCATTGTGATTCCGAAAAGCCTGCAGATCTCCGCCAACGTGCCAATGTCCGGAAGAGCCTCTCCGTGCTCCCACTTCGACACCGCCTTGTCTGTATAATTCAGTTTTTCCGCAAGTTCAGCCTGGGTCATGCCCGCAGCCTGCCGAAGCGCCAATATATTTCCGGAAACAGTCTCCTTTATATTGTTCAAGCCGAATACGCCTCCAAATAATTCTGACCCGTAGATTATGACACATTCGGGGCATTTTTTCAAGGGCAACGCCGGACCGCGCCTTCAGCGCGAGTGGTGCGGCGCAAGCGCCGAGTGGTGCGAGCCGCAGGCTCGAGTATGCACTTCACTTCGTTCCGGACCGCGCCTTCAGTGCGAGTGGTGCGGCTGCGCCGGGTGGTGCGAGCCTCCGGCTCGAGTGTGCGCCTGCAACGCAATCGCAGAGAAGACCCTCTTAAAAGCCTTAAACAGAGACCAGGATATTATCCGGAGTCTCCGTTTAAGGACATTGGCGAGGATCTGTGGTCACTGTATGCTGACCGTGACGTTATTGAACATATATTGGTTCGTTGAGACCTCAAGGGCCCTTCCCGAGTATGATTCATACCCCCGGATTTCTACTCTTTCTGTCACCATCATTGGATACGTGCCGGTGTAACTGTTCGAGTTCCAGTTGGGGTTTATATCCGCAAAGATGACAGGCGGGGCGTCGGTGAAAGGCTTGGCGTCGTAAACATAGAGGCCGTCGATAATGATATTGGCCGGCAGGCGGCAGGTGTAGCCGAAATCGTGGTCGAAGGTATTGGCGCCGCCGATGATCTCCGGGTCAGACTCCGCGATCCCGAAATAGGGGTAGTAGAAGCAGTTTCTGATGTAGATGTCGCCGTCCCAGGTGGAGCCGTAGTCGTCCCTGAGATTTACAACGTTCTTTCCGTAGACCTTGCAATTTTCGATGAGGGCTGTTCCGTGGCCAATGAGATTGATTCCCTGATAGCCGAAAGTCGAATTCTTAAGGGTCACGTTGCAGACCCCTTTGTGGGCGTCAAAACGGGAGAGGATGCAGCCGTCGAAGGTGATGTTTTTGGAGTAATTCGATGCAAAAGTTCCCCAATAGAATATGTCGCTGATGTCCCGGGACTGGATGACCCGCTCGAAGGTCAGGCCAACGCTGTCAACGACCTGGCAATCGTAGGAGCCCATTGGCGTAATGGAGAAGCCGGATCCCGTGGTGTAGTAGGTCATGTGGCCTGAAAGGATCGTGTCCCTCACCGTCACGCCGGAGGTGTTTTTGATCATTAGGAAACCGTTATACGGCGCGCCGCTGGAGCCCTCACCTGTGACGAAGTGGGCAATGCCCTCAACAACCGTATTTGAGCGAAGTATCTCGATCCCTCTGTTGTAGTAGTTGTAGTTGCTGGAAGCCCGGTTGGCAACTGTGGTGAAAATACCTTCCTTTAGGGTAAGCGGTCTGTCGTCTGCCGGGAGCGCACTGGCGCTTGTGATCCGGGAATAGTTCCAGAGAATCGGGGTGGAGGGGTCCACGTTGCCGTTTTCGTCCACCAGGATGACTTCCCTTTGAGGTGAGCCGTTGTCCTGATTGGCGCCTTTTCTGATGTACTGGCGGACGTTGCTGTTTTCCACCGTGACCAGAGTCTTTTCCGTAAAGGAGATGCCGATATTTTTTTGGCCTGCTGTAAGACTCGAAATACTGCTCTTTACGGAGACCGGGTTGCCTTCCGAAGGTATCACAAAAACGTTTGACCCTGTTGTATTCAGTTCGCTGTCGTCGATTATGAAATGTGCCGTGGACCAGTCGGTATCCCCGTAAATATAGGCAACGCCGGCAGACTTGCCAATGTAGTAGGCCCCGTCTTCCTTCGCCAAAAGAAGCTTGCCGTCAAGCCGCTGGGCGCTGTGGGCGTTGATTATCGCCCCGCTGTCATCCGCAGTGCCGTTGCCCTTTGCCCCGAAATCCTCATAAGTGACAAAATCGCCGTAATCTGCGTAAAAAACATCCCCGCTGGACGCACTGTTTACGGCGCCATCCTTAAGCAGGAAATCCCTGAAAACTCTGTAGTACCCGATCTTTCTGCTTCCTGTGACGATAATGTTGCCGTTTTTGATCTCGACTTTACCGGTTTTGAGGCTGTCCGCACCGCAGACGAAGGAGACGGTGTGTCCGCTGTTTTCATTGGCGCCTATATACGTGCCCGTCCTTGTGAAAACAAGTTTTCTGATGTATTTTGCCGCGTTCACCGCAAGGCTGTCCCCTGGATCCGCAACGATTTTGAACTCGCCGATGGAAACCTCGTCTATCTTGAACCCGTCAAGAGTCACGAAGGGGTGGAAGCAGTATTCATAACTCCGGCTCAGTGTAAGTGACCTGTTCGCAAACAGACCGCCGAAGAAGTCAATGGCTTCGCTCACGCTGTTGATGTTGCCGCCAACGATCCTGATGTTCCTGTCGCCGTCTGCAAAAATTCTGTAGCCCTCAAAGGACAGTATTCCGCCCTCCGGATCGCCGTAATCCTCGGAAATCTCCACGATTATCTTGCGGGCCGGGGACTCGTTTTTCCCGGCAACGCCAATGTTTACGCCCTTCTTTGCAAGGGTCGCGGACAGGGCCCGGCCCATTTCTTCAACGGATTCAAGTTTGCTTTCGACAACGATCTTGTAGTCGCTGTTTCCGTTTTTCGCAACCGTAATATCCGACGTGTCAGGGGGCGTCGGAACCGGAGTCGGTGTCGGGGTGGGAGTAGGCGTGGGAGTAGGGGTTGGTGCAGGAGTCAGGACAGGCGTGGGCGTGGGTCCGGGTGTTATCTGCTGCATCGATGTCGGAGTAGGAGTAGGATAAGGCGTCGGTGTTGGAGTCGGTCCCTGAGTGGGGGTAGCCGTTTCGGTCGTTCCCGTGGCCTCGGCGCCGGTATCCGCCGGAGTGGGTTCGGCTGACGGTTCAGCGGTTTCCGTTGCTTCAGGCGAAGGCAGTTCCGTTGCAGGTTCCACCGTCTGTTCAGGCGTCCGGGGCGTTTCGGCAGGTATGTCGGATGTTTCGGAAATCTCCGGAGTATCTTCCGGTTTGTCCGTTTCCGGTTCCTCCGAAGGCTGCTCCGTGGCCGTTGCCGGCGTGACTGACGGATCTCCGGTGGTCTGCGATTCCGTTGGCGAAAGAACGCTCTCCGTCGGCTGAGGCACAGGAGAAATATCCGTCACGCAGCTCATCAGCAACGCCGCGGCAATAGCAACAAGGCATATTACGATCAGTCTTCTTAACTTAGTTGACATAGTTTATGGTTAGATCCTTAAACATGAACATGTTGGCGGAAGGTTCAAGGGCCTTGTCGGAATAGGATTCAAAACCCTTCACGCTGACGCTTTCCGTCATGACCATAGGAAATTTGCCTTTGTAATCAGCGGAGGTCCACTTGGAGTTGATGTCGGCGAAAAGCATTGGCGCGTTGCCGGACAACGAGTGTGAGTCGTTGACGTAGAGGCCGTCGATGACGATGTTCCGGGGCAGATAGCAGGTGTAGCCGAAGTTGTGGTCAAACGTGTTGTCCCCGCCAATGAGTTCCGCGTCCTGGAACACCCCGAATCTGGGATAGTAAACGCAGTTTCTGATGATAAGATCTCCGTCCCAGGTGGAGCCGTAGTCGTCTCTCAGGTTGATAATGTTCTTGGCGAAAATATTGCAGTTTTCGATGAGGGCGACCCCGTGGCCGATTAGGTTGATACCCTGGTGGCCGAAAGATGAATTCTTCAGGGTCACGTTGTACACGCCTTTGTGGGCGTCAAAGCGGCCCAGAACGCAGCCGTCAAATGAAATGTTTCTCGAATAATTGGAGGCAAAAGTGCCCCAGTAAGTTGCGTCGTTTATGCTGCGGGACTGGATCACGTTGATAAAGTTCAGACCCACGGTGTTTGTGACCTGGCAGTCGTAGGAGCCCATTGGCGTCAGTGTGTTGCCGGAGCCCATGGTGATATAGGTCATGTGGGGCGTCAGGACCGTATCTTTGACCGTCAGATTGTAGGTGTTGGAAACGTACAGGAAGCCGTTGTAAGGCGCCCCCGTGTCCCCTTCACCGGTGATGTAGTGGGCAACGTCGGTTATGACTGCGTTAGACCTTTGTATCTCGATCCCCCGGTTGTAATAGTTGTACTGGCTCGCGGCCTGATTGGCGACAGTGGTGAAGATGCCGCCTTTCACAGTGATGACTTCGTCATTCGCCGGGGTAAACGTTGCCGAGGTAATCTTTTTATAATCCCAGATCACAGGCGTGGAAGGATCCACGTTGCCGCTTTCGTCAACGAGAATTATCTCCTTCTGAGAAGAGCCCGCATCCTGGTTGGCGCCCTTTCTGATATACTGCTTGACGCTGTCATTGGTGACCGTCAAAAGGCCTTTACTCCGGAAAGTCACGCCAACGTTTTCCTGCCCTGCGGACAGCTGCTTCAGGTCGCTCTTGACCGAGGAGGATTTGCCTGCGGCGGGGATCGAAAAGATGTTGGATCCTGCACCCTTCAGTTCGCTGTCGTCGATCGTGAAATGGGCAGTCGACCAGTCAACGTTTCCTGTAATCTTTGATATTTTCGCAGATTTTCCGAAATAATAGGTGGCGTCCTCTCTTGCCAATACCGCCCTGCCCGTCTCTTTCTGGGCGTCATGGGCATCTTTTATGGCCTTGCTGTCGTCCGTGGTCCCGTCTCCCACCGCGCCGTATTCCTCATAGGTTATAAAATCACCGTAATCGACGTCAAAGGCAAACGCCCGGCTCTCGGACCCATCCTCGCCGAACCAGTCAATCTTCTTGTCCGGATAGTCAGCCCTGATACCCGCAAGAAGTTCCAGAAAATCCCTGAACACCCTGTAAAAACCTATCTTTTTGTTTCCCGTCACGCAAAGGTTTCCTTCTTCAACCGTAACGACGCCCTCAGACGAGTCCTCAAAACCGTATTTAAAATAGATTTTGTGCTCCGTGTCTTTGTTGTCGCCAACGTAGGCCCCCGCATGGGTGAACAGCAGTTTTTTCACATACTTCGCAGCGCTCTCCGTCAGCGAATCGCCGGAGATCCCCTCCACCGAGAATTCCGCCACCGGAACGCCCTTTACGTAAAAACCGTCCAGCTTTTTAAAGGGATGGTAGTTGTATTCAAAGCCCTCCTCAAGCTTAAGAGAGCAGTCTTTGAACATATTGCCAAAGTACACACAGGCGGCGCAGGTGCTCTCAACGTTTCCGCCTGTTATGACAATGTTATTGTTCCCGTCGGCAAATATCCTGTAGCCTTCAAAACTCAGTATGCCGCCCTCCGGGTCCTCGAAGTCGGAAGAGATCCTTACGATTATCCTCTTTTCAGGCTTCTCCCCTTTTTCGGCCTCCGGGATCTCTATGCCGTCCCTGCCAAGTTTATACGAAAGAAAGCTGACCGCATCCTCCACGCTCTCACCCGGATCGCCCTCGATCACAAGTTTGTAGGCGCTGGCGCCGTTTTCGGCAACGGTAAAAGTCGGAACATCTTTTTCCGGTGAAGCCGTGCTTCCGCTCTCAGTCCCGGGATCGTCGCCGCCCTGATCGACACAGGAGACCAGCGAAAAGCAGGCCGTTATCAAAACGATTGCCGCCAACAGAACGGCCGCGGTCTTACTCATCAAACTGAAATTATTTTTGAAACTGTTTTTCATGATCATTCTCTCCATAAACCGGATCAAAGGATTTGGCGAACGTGCCTTTCTTCGCTATTTTAGACGAAAACAAAGCCAAACGCAACTCATTGTTTCTTGTTCTTCTTTTTCTTGTGGACAATTATTGCCGCCGCGGCACCTCCCGCAGCACAGGCTCCCAGAGTTCCCGCAGCCACAGGTATCACAACTTTAAGAGGATTATCCTCCGGATCGTCCTCCACGTTCGGTGTCCTCGGGACAGGCGTCTCCGGCACGTACACCGGCTCGTCTCCCGTTGGCGGCTGCCAGACACTTTCGCTTCCCTGTTTCCCCTCGGCGGCAAGTTTTTTGTTCAGGTCCGACAAAACTTCAAGTTTCTGCCCTGCGGTGCCCTCATCGGTGTAGTCCTGAAACTGCCAAAGGGATGCGATCTGTATGTCCGCCTTAGAGATGGCGCTTGTGACCTCTTTGAACTTGTCAAGCATATCGGGAGCGTTCTCCATGTCCAGCATATCGCCGAATTCTCCGAAAAAGCAGGCTTTCCCCAAATTCTTCGCCGTATCGCGGTATGCCTTGAAGTACTCGTCAGGCGACATGTTTCTCCCGAAATACCGGAAGTTCATGACGTACCTGTTCTTTCCGTCCGCCGTGCCGTGCTGGAGGTGGAAGCACACCGTGTCGATCGGGTCCGGGGTCATCAGTTCATTCATAAACACAAACTCTTCCCTGGAATTCTGGTCCCATCGAAGCTCCCAGAAATGGTTTTCGTCCTTTTCTTTACCTTGCTGATAGAGCGCATATGAATACGGCCTCATCTCGCCGTTGCCGGTGGTGATCATCCTGTAGGTGTCGTATTTCCTGATCACGCCTGCGATCTCTTTGTAAAAGACCGCCATTTCCTCGGAAGTGTAGTAATCGTACCCGTTCACACCGTCAAGAGGCATGCTCTCGTAGGGGTGCCAGAGAAACTCCTTACACTCTTTATCGCAAAGGTCGGCGCCAAGGTTGTACTCGTTCCCGATCTCCCATCCCCAGACAGCCGGATGGTCCGCAAACCGTGACACCACATCCGTCACGTATTTTTTGGCGTATTTAACCACTTCGCTCTCCGGATTTCCCATGTCCGAGCGCTTTCCCTTGACGTGTGCCGGCAGTGCCGCGTCCCACCACATAAGGCTTACGATGACGCCAATGTGATTCTTCTCGCACTCGTCAAGCACCGCTTTCATATAGCCGAAGACCCTCTCCGCATCCTCGTCGTAAACGTCGTAATAGGACGCCGCATAACCCGAAAGCGGCAGCCTCACAAAAGGAATGTTATAGGAGGCCAACCCCGCAAGTCCGGCCTTGAACTCCTCCGTCGTCATGTCTTCAGACTCCACATGCCTTGCAAAAGCCGCGAAGTAGTTCACGCCAAAGCCGTAAAAAGGCTCTCCGCGAAGTGTTATTGTCCCGTCGGCTTCAACGTGAAGCCCGTATTTGTCTCTGTTCATTGTGTTATCCTCACCGGCAGCGAAAGAAGCGAAAGTAGCTCCTGAAAGGAGCGATATAAGCAGCGCCGCAACGCAAAAAATTATCAAAAACCGTCTCATAAAACCTCCGGCAGAAGCGTCTCCCCGCATTTTCATGGTTGCTTTAATGATATCACTTCGGGGGCGCTGCGCGCAAGGGAAACGCAGAACGAAGCAGCGTTTCGAGTTACGCTTCGTTCTGCGAGTGGTGCGGCTTCGCCGAGTGGTGCGAGCCTTCGGCACAACGCGGCTGCGTCGCGAGTGGTGCGAGCCCTCCGGGCTCGAGTGGTGCGGCGCGAACTCCGAGTAGTGCGACTTTGCAGAGTGACTCTGGGGCAAAAACGCACCGCTACTGTTCACTGCACTGCAACGCGACTGCATCGCGAGTGGTGCGAGCCTTCGGCACAACGCGGCTGCGTCGCGAGTGGTGCGAGCCCTCCGGGCTCGAGTGGTGCGGCTTCGCCGAGTGACTCTGGGGCAGAGCCTCACCAAAACTGTTTCTTGTTCTCAAAAGCACCTGCACTGTATCACTTGCGATGAGACGTGTCGCACCTCGTTCATCAATGAAAAAGCCCGTAAAGTTGCGGGAAGATCCGCACCATTCCGGGCTCTTTGTTGAAGAAAAGTATTTGTTTCAGTATGAAAACGATCTGTTCAGTTAATGCCGCGCAAACCAACTGACCACTTGTGCGTAGCGCAGTTCACTCTTCTATCCACTCTCCGTTGACGTAGCTGATCTGCGTCGTCCGGATGATGTTGCCGTCAATGTCGTAGTAAATGGCTATCCGCCTCGGCTCTCCGGACCAGTCGTCGATTTCGTATGCTCTTGATATGAGGATGTTCTTTCCGGTCTCATCCCACACGAACTCGCTCAGTTTTCCCGTTTCCGGGCAGCGGGAACTGCGGTAGATCTCGATTCCATTGGCGTTGTATCTCCTGGTGAAGTACTCGTGGGTATCGTTATAGACCATATATTCTGTCGAAGTCTCTTCGATCAGCCTTGTCCCGTCATAGAAAAACTCCCTTACATAGTTTATAAGAGCGCCGCTCACCGTTATCTTAACCGGGTTGGAGTCGGTATTAAACTCTCTGACCTCCGTTTCGTTGTGGTCGCCGTAATTCTTCACGGTGGTGGTCTTCTTGACGTATGTGGCCGAGCGGCTCTCGTCCTTAAAATACGTAAGAGACTCGGAATACACAGGAGGATTCGCACCGCTGTCGGTCGTTTCCGTGATCATATGGAGCAAGTCTTGGCGGTCGTTGTATGTCTTCTGAACCGTCTCGACGTTCTTTTCCACAGTCCTGACGTATGTGTCCGCATCACCGTATCCGTAGATCACCTCATAGGTTTTCTGCGTTCCATAGACCCTGTATTCACGCCAAAGGGTTCCGTTTGTGTAGTTTCGCTCAACGGTATTGGACATTTCGGTTTCAACATATTTGGTAACCTTACGGTCCTGTCCGTAATCGTAGCTGCGAGTAGAACCGTATGACGTGGTTCCGGCGCTTGCAGGTGCTCTTTGAATAAGCGTGAGGTATCCCTCTTCCCCGTTCTTCAGCAGCAGGCCGATCTTTTTAACTGTATCCACCTGGAAGAGCGCACTGTTCCAGCAATGGCTTCTGTCTTTGTAGTAAAGGCCGTCGCCAAGAAGATCAAGCAGGCAGCCGTAATCTGCCAAGCCCGTCGGTGAGTTGGCGATATAATACTCCACAGTGCGTCTCATCGCCGCAAGATCTTCCTCCGAGGTGCACTCAAGGGTCATAAAGATTCCGTCGGTGGAGATCGTTACACCATCTCCGTCCGTTGTGCACGTGCCAATATATTTCATGCGGACAAAAACTCTGCCCCGCAGTCTGTATATTTCGAAGGAAGAACCGGCTTCATTTCTGAGATACAGCCCGTCCGGCGCAACTTCAACATCCAAAGAATAATACGCCTTCCCGTCACCGGCAATTCTGATGACAGACGGAATGTTGTCCGGGTAAATTTCCGCCATCGAACCGTCAATGGAAACAACAGTCTCGGTCGCACCCTCCGGGGCGTCAAACGAAGGAACGTTCTGCGGATCCGGCGTAGGCTCCGGCGTAGGAGTCGGGGCTTCGGGAGTTGGCGTTAGCGTTGCGGATGGGTCGGTTTCGGTGTACTCGCCCGTTGAACTGTCGAAGCAAAGGAGCTTCCAGCTTGTCATAACACCTGATTTATCGAAATACCTGGCAAAACAGAAATTCTTGTTTCCCGGTCTCCGGGGATCATAGTTTCTCTGAACAATAGTGGAGCCTCCATCTTCGTGAGGTCTGAACTCTGTATAAGTGCATTTTCCGGTTGACTCGCGTCTCCCGTAGGAATGATATCTTCCGTCGGAATACCGGTCCTCATGTTCTATGACCCAATAACCGTCGGCATAACGGCTCTCACTTACTAACGATTTAGTCTTGCCATTGGCGTGGTACTCATGGGTTTCCTTCAAATTGCGGCCGGTGCCGGAATCAATCTCTTCTCTGCTGACAATACGCCCCTCGGAATCGTAATCCATTTCCGTAATTATTGTGGTTCCAAAGCGGAGGAAGTGTTCCTGCCTGTAAACAGTGTAATGATAGTTCCCGATCAAGACCGTCTCGTAGAACGACTCTGTCTCCGAATTGCTGCTGTTTACGCGGCTGTTGATAAAACGTTTTGAGTATTCGCTGTAGACAGGCGGATCAAACACGCCAAAGAACCCGTCTTCGAACTCTTCCCCGGAACGATCCTCCGGCACAGGTGTGGCATCACTTTTAGGCGTGGCCGGAACAGGGGTGGGAGTTGAAGGCGCAGGGGTTGCCGTTGATTTAACAGGCGTCGGGGTCGCGGGAGCAGGCGTAACTGTAGCCCCGGCCGGTGTCTGAGTAGAGGGAGCCTCAGTCGGATCCACAGGCAAAGCAGTTGACTCATCCTCTGAAGGCACAGCACTCGGAAAAGCTTCTGAAGTTGCTTCGGAAGATGCAGAGGTCACCTGTGGCTCTTCAGGAGCATCGGTTACTTCAGGATTTCCGGCATGTTCAGACTCCTGTTTAGGAGCAGCCGTTTCCTGCGGAGCGGTATTCTCGTAAGGCGCCTCTGTTTCAGCGGAAACAGTATCCCGGGATTCGGTATTAAGTACATCCACAAAATGCTCCGAGCCGGGCGTATCGTTCTCCCATGCCTCGGGCCCGTCTGCACCGAACCTGCCAATTCCGCCGCCGGTTCCGACACATCCCGCAATTATCGCGACCGTCAACAAAACAGCTGCTATTGCAATGAACAAAATGCTGCGATGCCTCATGTTCCTCAACTCCTCTAAAATTCAATGATCCGTTGACGTTAAAACCTCACCGCCAATGTCTTTCAGTCAAGTCCCGTTGTAATCAGATGTCCTGCCGCGGTCATACAGAATGAATCTGAGGTAAAACTCCTATATGCAACGGCCCGGACGTTTTCATACACTTTCCGTATCCGCCTCTTATTATATACCCCCCCCGTGAAATAGTCAAGCGTGGTGTGCTGCGTGCAAGGGAAACGCAGAACGAAGCGTCGTTTCGAGTTACGCTTCGTTCCGCGAGTGGTGCGGCTTCGCCGAGTGGTGCGAGCCCTCCGGGCTCGAGTGGTGCGGCGCGAGCGCCGAGGGAGGCAACGTGCTGCGACGCGCTGACGCGCGAGTGGTGTGGCTTCGCCGAGTGACTCTGCGGCAGAAAACGCACCGCAACTGTCTATTCATCGCATCGTCTTGCGCCGCAGGCGCACCCACTTGCAGCTTTGCTGCACCCACTCGCGGAGCATCGCTACGCACCCACTTGCGATGCGCAGCATCACACCCACTCGAAAGAAGCGGAGACGACGCTTATCAGTTCAAACCGTCGTCTCTCCGCTTCTTTCGCTTGACTTTTCCCTTGGCATCTGCTATTCTCTTACCCGTATCCGAAATGCGTTGACGGAGACAGTAAGACGCGCTGAAAATCAAAGCGAGCAGGCGGCTGGTGAAAGGTCCTGAATGAGTAGGCACGTTCCGAATATCACTCCCGAGCAGCGAAGTGAAAACATTGGCTTCGGTCATCCGTTGCCGGTGCTATTAGCGGAGCCGGTTCCCGACCGTTAAAGCGGGCACATATGACTGTATGGGGCATTGGGTATACCAGGATAGTGCTTTGCAGGCGCTTTTCCCATTGCTTTTTACAGCGGGAAAAGCGTTTTTTGATACAAAAACGAGACAAATCAGATATACGAGGTGATTTTAATGTACAAAAAGGTTTCGTCAGACCTTGGCGTTGTCGAGCGCGAGAAGGCGATCGAGAAGTTTTGGCGCGACAACCGCATCTTTGAGAAGAGCGTGGAGACCCGGGAGGGACATCCCGTCTTTACGTTCTACGACGGCCCGCCGACCGCCAACGGAAAGCCCCACATTGGCCACGTTTTGACCAGGGTCATAAAGGATATGATCCCGCGCTACAAGACCATGAAGGGATGCAAGGTGCTGAGAAAAGCAGGCTGGGATACCCACGGGCTTCCGGTGGAGCTTGAGGTGGAAAAGCAGCTGGGCCTTGACGGCAAGGAGCAGATCGAACAGTACGGTCTCGAGCCTTTCATTGACAAGTGCAAGGAGAGCGTCTGGAAATACAAGGGCATGTGGGAGGATTTCTCCGCCACCGTCGGTTTCTGGGCCGACATGGACGACCCCTACGTGACTTACCACAACACCTTCATCGAGTCCGAGTGGTGGGCCCTCAATGAGATCTGGAAGAAGGGGCTTCTCTACAAGGGCTACAAGATCGTGCCCTATTGCCCCCGCTGCGGAACCCCTCTCTCATCCCATGAGGTCGCTCAGGGGTACAAGGACGTCAAAGAGACCAGCGTGATCGCAAAATTCAAGGTAAAAGGCGAGGATGCGTACATTCTTGCCTGGACAACCACACCCTGGACCCTGCCCTCCAACGTTGCGCTCTGCGTCAACCCCGTTGAGTCCTACGCCAAGGTAAAGTCCGGCGAGTACACCTATTACATGGCCGAGGCCCTGGTGAAGAGCGTACTTGGCGAGGATGCGGAGATCCTTGAGACCTTTGTCGGCAAGGACCTGGAGTTCAAAGAGTACGAGCCACTGTTTGACTTTGCCAAGCCCAAGGGGAAGGCATATTACGTAGTCTGCGACAGTTACGTTACGCTGACCGACGGTACCGGTGTCGTTCACATTGCCCCCGCATTTGGCGAGGACGACAGCAACGTTGGCAAAAAGTACGGCCTGCCCTTCGTCCAGCTGGTGGATTCCAAGGGCGAAATGACCAAGGAGACCCCTTGGGCAGGCACCTTCTGCAAGAAAGCGGATCCCCTCATCATGGACGATCTGCGGGAGCGGGGCCTGCTCTTCAGAAAGCTGAAATTCGAGCACAGCTATCCCTTCTGCTGGAGATGCGACACCCCTCTCATCTACTACGCAAGAGACTCCTGGTTCATCAGGATGACCGCCGTAAGGGATCAGCTCATTGCCAATAACAACACGGTCAACTGGGTCCCCGAAGGCATTGGCAAGGGCCGCTTCGGCAGCTGGCTGGAAAACGTTCAGGACTGGGGTGTCAGCCGCAACAGATACTGGGGCACGCCTCTCAACATTTGGGAATGCTCCTGCGGAAAGCGCATTTCAATTGGCTCCATCGCCGAGCTGAAGGAGCTTTCTGACAACTGCCCCGATGACATCGAGCTCCACAGACCTTATATCGACAACGTGACCATTCCCTGCCCGGACTGCGGCTGCGTGATGAAGAGAACTCCCGAAGTCATCGACTGCTGGTTCGACTCCGGCGCCATGCCCTTTGCCCAGTGGCACTATCCCTTCGAAAACAAGGAAATTTTCGAAGAAAACTTCCCTGCGGACTTCATCTCCGAGGCCGTTGACCAGACCAGAGGCTGGTTCTATTCGCTGCTGGCCATCTCCACCCTCCTCTTCGACAAATCGCCTTACAAGAACGTCGTCGTGCTGGGTCTGGTGCTTGATGAGTTTGGCCAGAAGATGAGCAAGTCAAAGGGCAATGCAGTTGACCCATTCAAGGCCCTGGCAGACCACGGTGCCGACGCAGTCAGATGGTATTTCTACGAAAACAGCGCACCCTGGCTCCCCAACAAGTTCTCCGCCGATGCGGTAAACGAAGGTCAGAGGAAGTTCCTGGGCACCCTCAGAAACACCTATGCATTCTACGTGCTTTACGCCGACATTGACAATTTCGACCCCACAAAGCACACCCTGGACCTCAAGTCCCTCTCGGGCATGGACCGCTGGCTCCTCTCGAAGCTCAACACCCTCATCAAGGAAGTTGACGGCGACTTGGAAAACTACAGGATCACCGAAGCCGCAAGAGCCCTTCAGGACTACGTGGACGAGATGAGCAACTGGTACGTCCGCCGCAGCAGAGAGCGTTTCTGGGCAAAAGAGATGACCCAGGACAAGATCAACGCCTACATGACCCTCTACACCGCTCTGGTGACGTTGGTCAAGCTGGCAGCGCCAATGATTCCCTTCCTGGCTGAAGAGATATATCAGAATCTTGTATGCTCAGTTGACGGAAGCGCCCCCGAAAGCGTTCACCTCTGCGACTACCCTGTCGCCAATGAATCGCTGATCGATCCCGAGTTGGAGTCCTCCATGGAGGAAGTCCTCAAGATCGTAGTCATGGGCCGTGCCTGCCGCAACGACGCAGCCATCAAGAACCGCCAGCCCCTTTCCGTCATGTACGTCTCAGCCCCTGCGGACCTCAAGGAGGAGTACAAAGCCGTGATCGGCGACGAACTGAATGTCAAGAAGGTCGAATTCGTGAGCGACATGTCAAGGTTCTCCACCTACACCTTCAAGCCCCAGCTCCGGACCGTCGGCCCGAAGTTCGGCAAGCTCCTTGGCGAGATCAGAACTGCCCTTGCAAACATTGACGGAAACGCCGCAAAGCGCGAACTTGACGAAACCGGCAAGCTCACCCTGGCCCTGCCCTCGGCAACCATAGAACTGGAACCCGGTGACCTCCTGATCGACGTGGCCAAGGTTCCCGGCTTCGCCTCCGTCTCCGAACCCGGCTATGCTGTGGCCATCGACACCACCCTCACCGAGGAACTGATCCTCGAAGGCTACGCAAGAGAGCTCATCAGCAAGATCCAGACCATGCGCAAAGACGCAGGCTTTGACGTCACCGACCACATTCGTGTCTCAATCACAGGCTCTGCCGTTGTCGAAAACGTGGCCAATGTGCTGAAGGCTGAAATATCTCACGACGTCCTTGCGGATCAGCTGACCACAACCCCCTCCGAAGGCTTCACCAAGGATTGGGACATCAACGGCGAAAACGCAACCATCACAGTCGCCAAGGTATAACTCAGTTTTAAATCTTACACAGGCGGCGGGCGGAAGGACCTTTCTTCCGCCCGCCGCTCTTTTTATTTATTATAAGGACTGCTCTCATGGCTCCGAATCACATGCTCTACCGCAAAAACCACATTCGCATTAATGAAACAGTTAGAAAAACAAAGAAAAACAATAATTTTGTTTAAAACAGTGATGTATTTACTTAAAAATTAATAATTGTTATATATTCTGTTCTGTAATTATGTTTAATTGCGTTTTGAACGATTGACAAACGTCTTCCGTCATGGTATCATTGCACTCGCGCCTGTCAGGGGACTGTTCCTTGCGGAGCGCAATTCGCCGCAATGCCATTTCGCAAGTGCGGTTCGGATCAAAAGCAACTGCGGCAGCGCCTGACATTGGCGTTTCCCGAAAAGATTCAGGAGGATTTTTCAACATGAGCACATACGTTGCAAAAGCCGGAGAGATCGAGAAAAAGTGGTACGTCATTGACGCAGAGGGAAAGACCCTTGGCCGTCTTGCCACCGAAGTTTCCATGCTCCTTATGGGAAAGAAGAAACCCGAGTACACACCCTTCCTCGACACCGGAGATTACGTAATTGTCGTGAACGCATCAAAAGTTGTTGTTACCGGCAAGAAATACACTGATAAGCTTTACAGACATCACACCGGTTATGCCGGCGGCCTGAAGGAAGTCAACTTCAAGACTATGATGGCCAAGCATCCGACATACGCCGTTGAGTACGCTGTAAAAGGTATGCTTCCCAAGAACTCCCTCGGAAGAGCTATGTTCAAGAAGCTGAAAGTTTTCGCAGGTCCCGAGCACGATCATGAAGCTCAGAAACCCGAAAAGTACGAGTTTTAAGGCATGGAGGATTAAGACATGGCAGAAAGATTTTGCGCAACAGGCAGAAGAAAGAAAGCTGTCGCCCAGGTCGTGATCGTACCGGGAAACGGCGACTTCAAAGTTAACGGAAGAACACTTGACGATTATTTCGGACTTGAGACTCTGAGATACATTTGCCGTCAGCCCCTGGAGCTGGTGGGTGCTCTCAACAAGTACGACGTAACAGTTAAGGTTACAGGCGGCGGATTCACAGGCCAGGCCGGTGCCATCAGACACGGCATCGCAAGAGCCCTCGTGGTCGCTTCCGAAGAGAACAAACCCGAGCTCAAGAAGGAAGGCTTCCTCACAAGAGACTCGAGAATGAAGGAGAGAAAGAAGTACGGTTTGAAGAAAGCCAGAAGAGCTCCTCAGTTCTCCAAGAGATGATCGAGCAGGATCAATACAATTGTTCAAAGACCCCGGAAAGCATCGGCCTCCGGGGTCTTTTTACAGTGTATCATTTGCGGCAGAGCCGCACCCACTCGCAGCGCCCTGCGCTGCGCCCACTTGCGATGCAACGCATCGC
>CAMZBI010000036.1 GCA_947304585.1 uncultured Clostridia bacterium
TTTGCCTTTGAGCAGTCTGCCGGTAAAAATCTCCGTCAAAATTTTACACCATCCCTTTCTCCCCATCTTCAAGCCCCGGCGGTTTTCACGGATTTTTGGCGGTATTCTGCCTTTTGTGCAGAAACCGTTCTCAGTCCGGAACATATCCGTACTCCAGAAGTTCCTCTTCCGTCATAAACAGATACCAGTCCTTTCCGTCTCTGTAATCGTCTGTTTCGAAGTCGTTGTCGTACCAGGTAACGTCAATGTAAAGTTTTTTGCCCCCGGTCTCAACTGCGTTCCAGGCATGGCGGCCTCCGGTGGGAGCCTCGCCTGTTATGACCTCGCACTTGATGCCCTCTTTTCTCATCAGCTCGTAAAGTGCGTCGGCGTAGCCTCTGCAGACCGCATTGCCGAGGACAAGCACGTTGTAAGCCTGATACATGTCGAAAAGGGTCGATTCGAGGATGTCGTATTTCGTGCTGCAGGTCACAACGAATATAAAGTAGCAGCACTTTTCGTAATTGGTAAGTCCCTCCGGCATGGCGTCCACAATGCGGTCAAGTATCCTGTAGTAGAGTTCCACCTTCTCCTTCACCGCTTCCTTGTCCTCGGTCTCGTGGTTCAGCCACTCGTTGGGCATGTAATACGCCAGGCGGTAGGACGTGCCGTGGTAATCCGTTGTCCCCCTCATGTCGCAGTAGAGGAACAGCTCCTGCCTGTCGATCCTGAGGGCGTCAACGGCATTGGTCACGGAGTAAAAGAGGTCGATTCCGTAGTCCTCCTTGATCAGTTCAAGGCTTCCGAATTCTTCCGCGGCTTTCTCTATTTTTTCATAAAATTCGATGTCAAGCTCATTTTTGAGCCCGTCCTTCGCCAATGTTTTCTTCGAGTAATCGCCAAGGTCAAGCTCGCCTGCCAGCTCTTCGTCCATCGAATTCATGATGCTCACCGCCCGGAGGATGATGCCGTCGATCCTTTCCGACGCTTCCCTTTCCAGATCGTCCGGGAACACCTCGTCAGGATCAAAAACAGCCTTGTACTTCACCGGTTTTTCGTAAGGAGTCGGTTCCGGCGTCTCTGCCGGTTTCGGAACCGGAGTCTCGATGGGTACCAAAGTAATGATCCCGCATCCCGTGCTGCAGAAAAAGACCGCCAGCAGGAGCAGTGCAAGTCCTGCGCAGATCATTCTTTTTACAGCCCAGCCGTTTCTTTTCGGAAACGATCGTTCTTTATTTTTAATCATAACAATTTCCTCGTCCTGGGGGCTTGATCATCAGAGTCTGTCTTCAAAGGTTATGACCCGTCTTGCCTCAAAATTTCTCTCGGCGATCTCTTTTTTTATCCTGTTGTCGGGGGCCATAAAGATGTCGTAGGTAACGCCTTCGTCCTTGGCCCTTGCGGTGAAATAGTAAAGATCCGTATCCTCGTCGCCGAAACAGCAGAGCACCTTGTGCTGGTTTTCCTTGGCTGCCTGCTCCTTTGCGGCAACGTCTTCAGGGGTAGCCTTTCTAAAGTTCTCCGCGTCTTTTATGTCGAAGCTCATCACTTTTTTGCGGCTGGTCTGGTTTCTGATCTCCGATATGGTCATCTCGCCCATCACCACAGAAAGCTCATATTCCAGCCTGTTTAACCTGATAAGAATGAGTATTCCGTAAAAGGCGATCCCGGACACAAGTATCCACAGCAACATGCCGATGAGCTGGACAAGCAGGTAGACCACAACGTCGATAGCCACCGCCGCCAATACAATAAGAATGCACCAGAGGGGCAGCATTTTGTTTTTTCTCGCTTTTATAAAACTCTCAATTACTCCGTCGTTCATTTGATCTTAAAAATCCTTCCTGTTTAAGGAACCGGAAACGCCAATGTTTCAGCGCCTCCGGGACCCTTCAGAGTCAAACACCTTCGGACGCAGTTTCATCCGCAGTCCGAAGGTGCAGGTCATTTTTTCTCTGTGCCAAGCATCAGGATCAGTTTACCTCGTCAGCCAGCTGGCCTGAGCGGTTTCCTGAAGTTTCTGCAGACTCTCAAGCATTGTCCTCTCGCCGGACAGGTATCCGTCGATGGCATATGATATGTTGATCTCGCCGGCAGACATAGTGGGCATGAAGCAGGCAAGAGATCCCGCAAAGTCCGCAGTCTCGGCAAAGTTGGAGAAAACGGATGAGTTCTTACCGGCCTTCGGGTATTCGCGCCAGAATTTTTCCGAATTGGCCTCTTTGTTGGCGGGAACCGACTGACCCTCGTCGGCATATCCCTTGGCGGCGTCCTTGACGGTCCCGTAGAGAGCGAGGTATGCGCAGGTGCGGTAGAAGTCGTCGTTATAAGTCTCGGTCTTGCCGTGGTTTACAACTGCGAAGCCGTAGACGTTGGCGGCAATGGCCTGGTGGTAGATGCCGTTCTCTTCGTAGTTCTCATCCTCCCAGCGGGGGAAGTGAATGTAGTCCCAGATCCACTTTTCGCCCTCTGCCTCGGGATCCTCGGCGTCCAGCAGCTTTTCGCTCCACCTTGCAATGTCCTCGTGATCGGCAATGATGAAAGCGTATTTTGAGATTTCATCGGGCTCGATGTCCTTGGAGTCGATGCACTTGACAAGGCCTCTCTCAGGGTTCACAAGATCCGCCAGATCTTCAAGGCCTCTCACAACGTTGGGGTGTGTGAGATTGAGTTCTTTCTCCTCGGTGGAATTGCCAATGTAATCGTACACGTCCTGACCGTAACTCCTTGCAAAGGCGCCCCAGATGGAATAATCAGTATAATCCATTGCGATCGGAGTCTCAACGCCCATCGACTTGATGGCCTCAGCCATTTCGATCAGATCGTTCCAGGTCCAGTCGTCCTTTGGGAAGGTATATCCGGCGTCACTGATGAGCGAGTAGTTGAGGAGTACGAACTTGTGGTTGTACTCAATGGCCACCATGTACATGGACCCGTTGTAGAAGCAGGCCTCGTAGGCTGCCGGGAGGAGATCCGTCTCCGGGTTGATCTTCTTATAGGTGTCGAAGTTCAGCACGCTGCCGATGTAGTGCGTAAGATCCACAAGCTTGCCTTCCTGGGCGTATTTCTCCATTCTCTGAGCGTCAAGGAAGATCACGTCGCCTGCCTCGTCCAGGTTGTCACCGGACATCAGGTCGTCCATTGTGTCAAAGTAAAGTTCCGTGCCTACCCTGTCAAGATCTATGTTGATCTCAACGCCCGGGTAATCGGAAATGAAAGCGGATTTGTATCTCTCAAGATTCTGAGCTCTGTCGGAATAGATATATCCTGACAGTCTGATCTCGCTGATAAGATTCTCAGGGGTCGGCCTTGGCGTCGCCTTGGCGGCATCGTCATCCTTTTTCTTGGTGCAGCCGAAGATGCTAACTGCCATGATCAGTGCCAGCAAAACCGCAGCAATAATTCTAAATGATTTTTTCATATGCCTGCCCCCTTATTCGATAACACCGATACGCTCGATTCCGGCTGCCAGCTGCTTCTGTCCGAAAATGTAGACCAGCAGCACCGGCACCATGACCATGAGACATCCGGCGAACAGCATCGGTTCGGAGAGAGCCCTGTCAAGTTCCGACATCATCTGGGACTGGGCGTACAGGCTGAAATAGTTCCTGATATTGGCCAGTCTGGGCTGAAGGGTCTGGTAGCCTTCGAGATACATGTAAGTAGGCGCTTCGTAGTTGTCGTTCCAGTGCCACACAAAGGAGAATATGAACACGATGGCAATAGCGGACTTGACAAGAGGAAGCATGATGATTCCGAAAACTCTGATCGGTCCTGCGCCGTCGATCCTTGCCGCATCGTCCATAACGTCCGGGATCCTCTGGAAGAAGTACATATAGATGAGTACGAACAGCGCGCCGCGAAGGCCCAATCCGAATACCGTTGGCAAAACCACAGGTCCCCAGGTGTTTACCATGCTCAGTGTTGCCCACAGACCATAGGATGCGAGTATCATAACCTGCGGCGGTATCAGGAGCACGAGCACCACGAACAGGAAGATAAGGTTCCTGCCCTTGTATTTGTAACGGCCAAGGGAATAGCCGATGAGTGCGCAGGCCACCGTCTGGAACAGAGCCGAAAGTACCGACGTTCCGAAGGAGTTAAAGAAGGACCTGATGTAGTCAAGAGCCTGGTATGCCTTCACAAAGTTGTCCCAGTTGACCGTCGTCGGGATGTACTGGACCGTAGGATCCATGTAATCCTGGGAAGTCATAAGGGATGTGGAGAAAATGTAAATAAACGGAAGTATGAAAAGAAACGCCATCTCGATCAATACGAAATAAACGAATATTCTCGAGATAAAGTGCATTATCTTCTTCTTGGCCTTGTAGCCGAGATTCTCATACCTCTTGATGAGACCTTTTATCCCGCCGAAGCTTTTCTTCTGAGAAGCGCTGACGTCCGCTCCCGCAGTATTAACAGTTTCAGTTGTCACTTCAGCCACCTCCTCGTAAGAAGAATGAAGATAAGAATTACCGCCAATGTGGCGAGCATGTAAAGCCAGCTGAGAGCTGAAGCCTGTCCGTACTTAGTACCCTCCTGGGTCATGGTGTTCATGATGCTCATGACCGGGTTGTCGGATGCTACGAAGGAGTCCACCAGAGCATATACGCAGTTCAGAATGACGAAAGGCGAGATGTAGGGAAGCGTTACGTGCCAGAAGCTTTCCCAGGCTGTGGCTCCGTCGATCTCCACGACTTCGTAAAGAGTCGCAGGAACGCTCTGGAGGGCTGCCAGGAAGATCAGTATCTCAACGCTGCTGGCCCACATTATCGAGCCAATGTTGCTCATGATGGTTCCGAAGAAGGTGTTGATCTCGTTCACTCCGGTGGTGATGGTGCTGAAAACGCTCATGTTTCCGACGCCGTCCGCGAAGAGGTAAGTCATGATGGTACCTGCGAGGATAACCGGGATGAAGAATATGATACGGAACACCGTTCTGCCGGGGAATTCCTGTTTCAGAAGCACCGCCACGAAGAGGGAGAATGCAACTATGACAGGAACCTTGATTATGGACATTCCGAAGGACTCGAACACGGTCTGACCTATTGACGGATCCTGGATGACCTTAACGTAGTTGTTGATCCCGACGAAGGTACTGGTGCCCTGGAAGCCGTAGAGGTCTGTAAGTACCGTCTGGAAGAAACTGATCCTTACGGAGAGTACCAGCGGAATGACTATGAATCCGAGGAATCCGATAAGCCAGGGAATCGAGAACAAAAATCCCTCGATGGAGCGCCTCTTCTCAAAAGACAGCAGTGTGTATTTCTGAGAATGGGCGAGTTGTTTTTTTGCCTTAATCTGTTTTTTCAAATCAACCGGCCTCCCTTCATCCTACATTTATTGTGTCGAATGCGCCGCCTGCGGAAATACCTATTCCGTATGCGGGAACCGTTCCGTCGGCGGTGGTGTAAGCGCCTGCGCCGTAGTTAACATAGATCTTTGTGCCGTTGCTGTATTCGGTGCAGTACACGTTGCCGGATCTCTCGCCGTCCACGCAGTGGTGGTCAACGATCTCGGCACCTGCCACAGGCGAAAGTGCCTTGTCGGAGATCACGTAGCCCTTCTTTATGTCGGCGGACAGGTCGTTGAACTGTGCCTTAAACAGGGAGTTGTAAAGCGTGTACCGGAGTTCCTCAGTCGGCTCCTGAGTGACCTCGTAGGTGAGGAATGCTCCGTATTCAACGGATCTCAAAATGGTCTTCGTGTAATCGGAACTTCTGTTTACAGCCGTGGAGTAGTAGTCGACGATGCCGTGGTACACGATCTCAAGGAAAGGTATGGACTCGTCGATAATGAACAGCTTCGAAGTCTCCGTGGGGATGTCGAGGATATTGTCGGCAACCGACGCCGCATATTCATATCCGTAATACACCGAGACCGAATTGAATTTCTCCTTGTAGGATACGATCCAGCTGCGGTAGTACTCCAGCGCCTGCTGACGGAGAAGCGCATTTTCTTTGTTGTAGTCGGTGTAGAGGAGGTTTCCGAGCTGCTGGAGGTCCACATTGGCGAATCCAAGTTTGCCGAGGCTGTTTATATCCTTATTCAGCATCTTGCGGTTGTAGTAAAGCGGGCTCATGTAGTAGTAGTCCGTACTCCTCATGAAAACGCCTGCTGTGCTTACAAGCTTGTACTGAACGTAGAACGTGCCCGGATTCTTTACAGTCGCCTGTCTGAGACTTGCGCCCTTCGGGTTGCCGTAGAGGATGAGCATATTGACGTCGGCCGAAAGAGTTGCGTCGTTTTCTTTTGCGTACGCATTGAGCTCTTTAAGTCCGGCTGAACCGCCGACTGGAAGGCCGATGGAATACTTGCGCATTATGTTGCCGAAGTATCCGTTCTGCTGCCAACCCAGAACCGAGTAGCGCATCTTTGGCATATCGGTCTTTGTGGAGGCAACGATGTCCTTGGCCTGTCCAAAGGTGGTCATTACCTTGTAGGTCGGGAAAGCTGACACAGACGCTCTGTTGATGTCGGCAACGAAGATCTTAAGGTTGAGGACGTCCGGATTCTGGTTCTTGTTTTCCCTGGTGTTGATCTCTGCGTTCTTCAGGTAATCAATATCAGCCTTGTCATCAGCCCACTTGTCGACGATAAAGTCTCTCACGTTGTTGGCCACGTCGACGTAGGTGAACTTCTTGGAGCTGTCCAGCTGATAGGAGTACTTCATTTTGAAGTCGCCAATGCCGGAGGGAATCTCCAGGAACGTGTAGGTGGAACCGTTGTTCGAAAGCTTCGCCTGATAGAATTCTCTCCACTTGAACAGATATGTGATGTAGTAGAATTTCAGGTTCTTCATTCCCGGCTGGCCCATGAGGATGGATGCATTGGCTTCGCTCTCAAGAGCGTAGCAGGTCAGCATCTTGCCGCCGTCAACAGCGCCGAAAGCCGGAAGACAGATCGTCTCGTTGGTCATGTTCGGATAGTTGAACACGTCGAATATGTCGTCATATCCGTAGACCCGCTTCTGGTATTCGTCGTACTGGGCAATACGGGGAACGTCGAAATATGTCAGACCGCCGGAGCCGTCAGGAGTCACGTAGTAACCGCTGTCGCCCTGTCTTCTCGCATTGAGGAAAGGCAGGCAGGCAATGGCTGCAACTCTCGGCATCTCGTCGGATTCCTTGTCGTATTCCTCTTCCTTTTTGTCCTCGACAACGTCCTTCTTGGGGACGTTGACGATCAGATCGCCGTTTTCGTCAAGATAAAACTCGCTGGAAAAGCTGAACTCATAGTTGAGTTTGTAAGTTTCGGCATTGCTGTTGGTCTTTGTGACCTCGATAGGAACGGTGTATTTTACTTTAAAACCGTTCTCGATCTTGAAGTACCGGATCTTGATCTTGTCTATCTGGTTTACGCCGAAATCTTTTCCGCCGTCCAGGTTGGAGGCCGTGTAAACAAGTCTCACCAGGGACGAGATCATGTCGTGGTTTTTCGCATATTTGGGATACTCGTTGCCAACGGTCTTGGGATCCACCTCGTCGTCAAGGGGAGCCGGCCAGCTTCTTATGACTTCTTTGTCCCCTTTTCCGTTGGTCACCTCAAGGATCATAAGCGAATCCGACGGCGAAAAGCTGAGAGTGGTCTGTCCGCCCTGGTTGTTGGCGACCTTTGCGATCTCCGTCATGCCGGCAGTGATGTCGATGGGATCTCCGACGGGCTTCGGGTCAAGTTCCTTGATGTAATCGTCCGAGAATTTGATGTAACCAACGTTTCCGCCGAATATGACTTTGTAGACAACGAAGAGTGCCACCAGAACCACTACTACTGAAATAATGGTAACGATGATCTTCTTGCGCTTTTTCTTTTTTCTCTGCTCTTCGAGGAATCTCTCGGCCTCTTCCTTGTCGATGTAGACGCCTTTTCTCTGCTCGTCATCGTCCATAGACCTTGTAAAGACAGTGGGTTTGGAGTTTTCTTCCTGTCCCTGTTCTGCCGTAGTCTCGTTTACTTCCGGGGCGACTTGAGCGACGTCTTCTTCATTCTTTTTCTTCTTTTTGTCTTTAAACAAGATAGCTCAACTCCTTTGCAAACTGAACGATGAAATCGAACAACTGTTCTGTCAGTCCTCTCACGATCATGAAGAGAACCACCACCGCGGCAACGCCTGCGGCTGTCAGTATGAATACCAGTACCGCCTTAAGCGGGTTGAATCCGTGGACGCCCTTCATGCACATGAAGACCAGCAGGACCACCCAGCCGTAGGAGATGTAGACGATGATGTCGTAAAGGGGCTTTTCCTGAAGGGTGAGCACCTGGGTGACTATCGCAAGAGGAAGCTGCAGAAGGATGAAAGGCACGTGGCAATAAGCGCCGCCAATGACCACGTCTCTGAATCTGCCCTCTCCGTAGAGGATCGTCGTAACGCCGTAGTTGACAATGCAGATCACTGCCCAGGGCAGGAGACACCAGAGGATCTCTTCGCCCCAGTCGATAAATTCTATCGATCTGCCGTTTCTGTAAATGAAGCTTGTAACAAGTTTTGAGAGGCAGTGGGTCACAAGGTAGATCGCCATGACGATGACAGCGTCGAGATATGTTCCCTTGTTCTCGTACCTGATATCTTCAAAACCGTCCACGGGATGGATGGATACGTGGACCATATTCTTAAAGAAGGCCACGCTCTTCGTGAAGAAGTTGACTTTCGGTTCTCCCTTCGGATGCTTCATCCTGTACCGTTTTCTCACCGCCTTGAACACCAGAAGTCCCACCAGCAGCGCAATGATCACAGTGGCAATGATTGAGAAATAATCGCCAAGGAAGTCCGCCCGCAGTTCCTTAAAAGCACTGGAAGCCCAGGTGGCGTCCTCCGCGTCATAGAAGTACTGGAGAGCTTCGGAATATCTCTCTTTCCTCCAAAGGATCTGGCCAATGGACTGGAGCGCCAGTACGTAGAAGTTGTCCTCCCGTTTGACCTCGGTCCACTGTACAAAGGCGTTGTCGGATTCTGTTTTGTCCTCCGGATTGTCCACGCTCTCGTAGATGCCGCGGCTGTAGTTTTTGTTGGCCTTGTGGACCAGCCTTGCGAAATCTGTCTGCTCGAAAACGTAGATGGTGTTGTTGCCGCCGTTCAGCACGTAGATCCTTCCCTCGTCGTCCACTTCCATGGATTTCGGGATGGAGAACTGGCCGTAGCCGGTTCCGACAGTACCGAAGGCAAAGAGGTTTCTGCCCCACTCGTCGTATTCGTAAATACGTCCGTAGGTGGAGTCGATTATGTAGGCGTTGAGGTCCTTGTCAACGGTGACGTCGATGAAGTTCTGCAGGTCGTTGGAGTTCCTGAGAAGTCCCATGTCGGAGAAATCCTTGCCCGCATAAAGAACGTCGGAGCCCGCCGGGTTGATCTTACGCATCTGTGCGCTTGAGTAACCTGTGGTGGTGGCGTAAATGTACCCATCATAGATGAATATATTATTAAAAGTATAAGGCAGTGTAACGACTGTACCTTTACGGGATTCTCTTGACCAGAGAAGCCTTGCCACCATCTCCCAGAAAGTGAGAGCGACTTTGTTTGTGCCGTAATAGTTTCTGAACTCGCCGTCCGAGGAGAGCATCAGGATACCGTTGGAGTCGCCGACGGAGCAGACATAGATGTAGCCCTTCTCGTCCTTTACGACCCTCTGAGGCTGATAGTTGAAGTCCTTGGCAAGAATATCGCTGGAGGGCGTGGGGTATGCGAAGCGGAAGTTTCCGTACTTTGTGAACTCCACCAGCCTCTTGTTTCCGTAGTCCGCCACGAGGATCGTTCCGTCGTCGTCAACGAACACACAGGTGGGCTTCGTGAGCTTGCTTCCGTCCTCCGCATAACCGGTAATCTCAAAGTCGAAGGTGAGGTCCTTCTTGAGGATCACGATACGGTCGTTTCCGGTGTCGGCAATATAGATCCTGCCGTCGGGCCCTATGAAAATGTCCTCAGGGTTGAGAAGTTTTCCCGACGCCTTGTCCGGGAAGTCCAGCACCTTGCTGACCTGATAGGCCTCCGGTGTAGGCAGGTTCCAGCTGTAGTCGTCGGAAGAGGACATGAAATAGTTTGTGTAAGGTGTTGACGCAAAGACCGGAGCAACTGTCAGGAGAGACAGCAGACACGCCAACACGAGAGCGAGGCACACAAATTTTTTAACGTTTCTTTTCATTTGCAGCCTCCTTTATTTAATACCCGAGTGGGCCATCGTATCCATAACGCTTGACTGTGATACAACGAACACGATGATGCTCGGCAATGTCATAATGAGCGAAGCCGCGGCATTGGCGCCTGTTCTTGCAAGACCGCCCTGGAGGGTGCTCATGAAGAAGGCGAACGTACGGAGCTGTTCATTATAAATGTAAGTGGTGGATGTGGAAGCGTCGCCCCAGATTCCCGGGAACGTGAGGATGACGCAGGTGGCCTGGGCATTTCGCAGCAGCGGCAATGCGATTTTCGTATACAGCTGCCACTCCGAAGCGCCGTCTATCTTTCCGGCCTCAAATATCGTGTCCGGTACCTGGTCAAGGAACTGCTTCAGCAGGAACATACAGGTACAGTTGGCAAGTCCCGGGATGATATACACGAGGTAGGTGTTGTCAAGATGGAGACCCGTTATGATGATGTACGCCGGAATGGTGGCCGCACCGGAGATGATGAGGAGCGCGTTGGTAACGAGCTTGAAAAGTCCTTTTCCTCCGGGGAATTTGTGCTTTGACAGCGGGTAGCAGGCCATTGTTCCGACCACTATCAGGGCAAACATGTAAAGGGCCGTGATAATGACCGTGTTGAACAGGTATCTTGTGAAAGGCACCATCGTGTTCGATGTGATGCTCACCAGGTCGCTGAAGTTTTTCAGCGTGGGGTTTGCAACGTAAAACCTCGGCGGGTAGAGGAAGAGCTCTTCCGCGGGCTTGAATGCCGTAACGAAAAGATAGATGATCGGCAGAGCGGAAATGACTCCGGCAAACGCCAATACGATAGTAATGACGGTCGGCGCATATTCTCTGCGTTTTTTCGCTTTCTTTAAATAATCAACGTCTACTTGAAACACCGTTCATCACCCCTTATCACTGAGCAGCCTGAACGCAAGTCTGCCTATTCCCAAAACCATGGCGGAAAGAACAACGGCTATGGCCGAGGCGTAACCGACCTCGAAACGCTGGCCGGCGTAATCCGACAGGTGAAGCATTATTGTAAGACCTGCGTCTTCCGGGCTCGGGTGGCCGACGAGAGTCTGGCTGAGTCCGCCCACCGTGAATGAACCCGTAATCGTGAGAACCGCGGAGAAGAGCAACTGAGGCATCGTCTGCGGTATGTCAATGTAGATAAGTCTCTGGAATCTGGACGTAATTCCGTCCACCATTGCCGCGTCGTAGAGCTCCTTGTCAACGTTGGTGAAGCCTGCGACGAAGGAAAGGAATCCGGCGCCGAGTGATGACCACAGAGCGACAATGATTATGACAGGCATGATCCAGTTGACGTCCTGGAGGAACTGGACCGGCTCCGTTATGAGTCCGGCGTTCAGCAGGGCCGAGTTGATGTAGCCCTGGCTGTCGTTGGCAAATACAACCAGCCAGACAACGCTCATAGCGATTCCGCTGCAGAGAGACGGTGCGTAAAACGCCAGCGTGTAGATCGGCTTCAGTTTTACCGGCACCTGGTTGATGAACCAGGCGAAGAAGTATGAAGCGATGTACGAAACAGGGCCTACGATCACCGCGTAGTAAAGCGTGTTGCTGAAGGCTTTCAGGAACAGGGAGTCCTCTACGAAGAGGTAGATGTAGTTGTCCCAGAAAATGAACTGCGGCCAGCTCAGCGAGTCGAAGTAGAAGAAGCTGAGGGCTGCTGATGCGATCAGCGGCAGCAATGTAAATGTAATAAAGCAGATAAAGAAGGGTGCGATGAGTGCATACGACATCTTATGAGTGCCCATCTCGTGGAGAGTGTAGCGGAAATAGGATTTCGTATAGTCCTTCTTTTTCTTTTCAGGCTTGTTGTCCTGAACCACGACCTCTGAGTTTGCGACAGAAGGCTCGTTTTCAAGCTTTTGCTTTTTCTTCATATCAGCCTTCCTCCTTCTCTCTGTACTCGGACCAGATGATGGAGTCTACCCCGTTGGGGAAGAACTCGTTCTGCTTACGTTTCATTTCTTTGTTGATCTCTCTTACCGCATCTTCAAGGGCGATCCTGATGTTGCTGCCCTGGAGAACAGACTGGTTGAGAGCCGTTGTGAGATAACGTGTGGTGTAGTAACCGCCAAGGACGACCGGCGTCTCGGTAAAGTAGGACCACTGTTCGTTGATGACCTCAAGTTCCTCGTCGCTGTAAGCCATGGAGTTGATGGCCAGCTTGTTTGCGGTAGCCCATCTGGATGCAACGCCGAAGGTTGCTTCAACTTCTTGGGCGTAAGCCACCTGAACGTCTTCGCTCATCCACCATTTGACGAATTCCCACGCTTCCTTGGACTGGAGCCTCTCTCCTTTGTTTTTGATCATTATACAGGTGGTTCCGCTGCCGCCCATGCTTCTGTCGATGGTGCCGTCCTCTTTGACGTGGCCCGGCACGGGAGCCATGGTCCACTTGCCGTTGATCTCGGGAGCAGAATATTTCAGCTGGCAGTACATACCCATGTCGGCGATTCCGATCGGCATGTCGCCAAGCTTAAACTTCATGTAGAAGTTTGCGGCGTATGGAATATTGTATTTGTTGTAAAGGTTTGCGTACTCGTAGAAAGCGTCATAGGCCTCTGCCGAGTCAAGAGCGGAGTGGAGACCGTTGTAGTCGTACACGCTGGCTTCATGCTGGTAGAGGAAGGGGAAGAGGTTTCCTGTGCCGTAGTTGTAGCAGAAATCCATGCTCTTCTCCTGCAGCCTCGGCAGCAGCTCGTAAACGTCCTCCCAGGTGGATGGGATCTTCTCGATGCCAAGCTCTTCCATGATGTCCGTTCTGTAGAAGAGTGCGGCCCAGCTCTGGGTCTCGGGCACCGAGTAATAGTTGCCTCTGTATCTCGACAGTGTCTTTGCGCCGGGCAGGAAGTTCTGCTCGAAGAATGCGTCGAAATCCGCCTGGTTTTCGCTGATTCCGTCTCCGTCAAGGTCGTTGTAGGCAACGAGCGCGCCTCTGGCCGCATATTCGACAGGAGCGCCGGCTCCGACGGAGATGGCCACGTCAGGAGCAGTTCCGGTGACGTATCTGAGCATTACCAGGCCCTCGACTCCTCCGGAGACCATGTTCACGCTTACCTTGATGCCTGTCTTCGGGGTGAAGTCTTCGGCAATCAGTGACCTCAGCATCTCAACGTATTCACGGCCTCTTGCCACGTATACTTCGATTTCCTTAGCCTCGCCGGCGTTGGGGTCTTCTCTGGATCCGACGATCGTGTAATCCTTGGTGAAAGAGTCGCCGAATTTGATGGCGCCGACGTAGAAAGACTGGAATCCGTTGCTGCGGCACTTGTTGTAGTTGAACTCACCGCCGTGGACGACCATGTAATCGATGGCTATGGGCTGTTCTGTTATGTTTTGAAGTGTTGTTGAAAGGCTGGAAAGAGCGTTTGATATTTCATTGAGGGAAGCAGGTATGTCCTCAAGCCCCTCAGTGCCCTTGGAAAGTCTGGTGAAGAGAGCCTTGGCGACTGCAACGGACGATCCGTAGTAGGGAAGCACGTCTCCGTTGGCGGCTTTGATCTCATCATAGATCCTCTCGAAGGTGTCCTTGTAATTGGCAACTTCTTCCTCGATGCCCATGATGTATTTATCGAGGTCCCAGTCTCTGTTCTTGTCAACGCTGTATCCGCCGGCGGAGCTCCTTGTGGCACCGGTGATGTTGACCACCATGCTGATGAGTTTCGAGATGGAGTCCATGGATTCCTGGAGACTCTGGATAGCGGCTCTAAGGGGACCGACCTTGGATGTGATGGTGATCTTGTGCTCGCCCTTCGTCAGGTAGAAGTAGTAGGGCTGCTGGTCTTCGCCAATGAGAGATGATCCCGCCCAGCCGTCCGTGTACGGGAAGCAGTACTCTTCCATCTCGGCGAAGGGGATCGTGTCGTCGATCTTTATCTCGGCGTAAACGGCAATGTCCGTCAGGGTGTTCTGGTATCTGAATCCTATCTGGTACCAGCCGTCTTTTTCCACGTTGAACTTCCAGGTGGCACCGTCGCCGCCGTTGGTCCATCTGTCGCCGCCGAAGTAGTTATATCTGGTGACTTCGTAGGAAGCCGGATAGGATGCGTAGTCGCCGTCCCACTCGCTTCTGATGCTGATGGTGTTCTTGACCTCGGGAATCTCAAACTCGACCTGAGTCATGCCGTCCTTCACGATGCCGGACTCGGAGAAGCCGTTGGCGGTCTTGTACTCCGTGTACGAAAGTGACTGGAGAGGAGCCACCAGGGCGATCGTTTTCACGACAACCGGCTCTCTTCCGAAAGTGAGAGATATGGTTCTGGGTTTCTCTGCGGAAGCTTTTGCGCTCGAATTTATGTAAAACCTGTACGGATTTCTGTAGAGCCCTTCGGGATTCGAAAGAACGGTCTTCTGCCATTCGAAGATTTCCTGCTGCTGGCAGCGGATCTCGTTGCCGCCAATGTCAAGGCTCTTTTTGTCATACATGCCGTAGAGTCTCTTGAGCTCGATACCGGAAGCCTCTTTGAATGGGTACTTGTTGTCCACGCTGAGACGGACGAGAGTGTTGTTCGATCTGTTCTCAGGAAGGAAATATTCCACCTCCATGGAGTAGAGAGCGGCCTCGGGCACGTTCGGCTTATAGATGAAAGTGAGTTCCTCGATGGCGCTGGACGAAGGATCGCCGGCTTCGGATTTTCCGAAATAGATCGCGGCGGGCTCGGCGGAGATCACACCTGTTTTCTCGGTGTAACGCTCGGAGGCGTCCGCAGCCTTCGTATAACCGTCCTCTCTGCCCTCCTCGAGGTCCACATAGTACGAAAATCCGTAGTCCTCGTTGAAGCTGATGTTGTCAACGATCCTGTGGATCTTGCTGATGACATCCGCTGTGGCAAAAGCTTCTTCGCCGGCAAGGACTTTCTGGTAATCGAAGTACTTTCCGCGGTAGGACACTCTCTCGTAAGATCCGTCGTTTCCCCGGTAAAGGTAAAGAGTGTCGCCGCTGCTGATCTTAAAGCTGATGCCGTAAAAATCCGCAGCGTTGAGAACGATATCTTCGCCTTCGTACATGGAATACTTGTCTTTTTCGTACTTTCTCAGCACCTTTCCGTATTCGAGGAGGCTGTTATCGGACCTCTCCTCGTTTTCGACAAAGGGGTTGAATTCAAGCTTGTCATTGTTTTCCACCGTAAACTGCTTTATCTTCGCCGAGCGGCTCCCATACACGAACAGGGCCACTATTATGGCAATGACAAGCACGGCGGAAACAGACAAGATGATGATTCTACGCTTCTGTTTTTTGTCCATACAAAATCAACCTTTCAACGCCCGTTCGGGGACAGAAACGGCTCTGATAACGCGCGCATAATGTAAAACGCGGCATTGCCAAACACCGTCAGTTCCTCAAACGAACCATTTATACAAAATAAACAATTTTATTATAGGATTTTCGTATATGCCTGTCAACGATTTTTTGGTCAAATCTAACAAAAAAACGGCTTGAAAAATATAAAAATGATACAAAAAAAGCCGGCCTTCACAGCCGGCAAAGCAACCATCCGGAAAGAGTCCGTGAGACACCTCAAAAAGCGGCCAGTTTTTTAAGCGTTTCCGCATCCCCGAAAAAGGACTTTTCCAGGTCGTCTTTCACAAATTCCAGCAGGAACGGGACCCCCGGCAGGGAGTTTTTGTACGCTTTCCATTCCTCGAAATGATCCGCCAGCGGGAGCCTGACGTCCCTGTTTTCAGGACCTTTTTCCCAGGCGAAAACATGGACCGCAGCAAGGTGTGGCGCAAAGGCTTCGGCCGTTTTCAGATTGTCGCCAAAGCTTATATCCGGGTTGGGCTGGAAGTGAAGCCTGCACCCTGTATTTTTTGCTAATTTTACGGCAATATCCCGGTTCTCTGTCATAGTGTTTCTATGGCATTCAAGACTCACGTACAACCCCTTTTTTCCCGCCGCAAGGACCGCTCTTTTTATGTTGACCTCAGCCTCGGAGTCGTAGTTTTTTCCTCTCCCGGCCCAGATCCTGACATAGGTCGCGCCGAGGCAAACAGCGGTCTCAAGTACCTCCGGAAAACCGCTGTATGCGTCCGCGGCGTTGTAGTAGCTTCCGTAGCCTGTTGGTACGATGCCCCGTTCGCTGCACTTGCAGGAGATCTCCTCCGCAGCATCAAAACGGCCCGGCGGTACGTGAACGTCTCCGCCCCACTCTATTGCCTCAAGCCCCGCGTCCGCAGCAAGGCTGATTATCTTTTCCGGGCTGAAAGACCTGAAAGTCACCGAAACAAGTCCTGTTTTCATGCCATTATCTCCAGCATCTCAGCGGTGACCTCATACAGCGGCGGCAGGCCGGAAACCACCCTCTCAAACTCGTCGCACATAAACCTTCCCATTTCGGAGACCTCGCTTCCGAGGCTGCC
Source organism: uncultured Clostridia bacterium (assembly GCA_947304585.1). Lineage (GTDB taxonomy): Bacteria > Bacillota > Clostridia > UBA1212 > UBA1212 > UBA1212. The sequence continues at coordinate 16,492 of CAMZBI010000036.1, forward strand.
GGCAATGTGGGGTGAGATGATTGCATTCCTGCAGGTCAAAAGACCGTGGCCCTCCGGCAATGGTTCCGGATACGTCACGTCGAGAAGTGCGGTTCTCTCCGGCGACTCTTTCAGCGCGTCAAGCAGCGCATCCTGATCCACCTGGGCGCCTCGCCCCGTGTTTATGAAGTATGCATCGGGCTTCATTCGCATGATCAAATCACGTCCCAGCATGCCCCTGGTTTCTGCATTGTCGGCAAGATGATTTGTGATCACGTCGCACTCCGAGAATAATTCTTCAAGGGAAGCCCTTCTGACGCCAATGTCTTCAAAGTATTTGTCCGGAAGGAACCGGTCGTAGGCATAAACGCAGATGCCCTTGGCTCTCAGAATCCTGCAGACCAGCGAGCCAATTGCTCCAAGACCTATGATTCCCGCCTTAATGCCCTGGATGCCTTTGGGCGTTCCACCCGCCTTTGTGAAAACGTCGAAGTATCTCTTGGCGCACAGGACGGTCTGGGCAGCAGTGAATTCGGCAACGGGCACCCCGTTTGCCTGCCAGGCCGAGAACACTCTCACACCGTTTTCAAGAAAAGGGCGCGCGAAGCCTCTTACGCTCCCCGCGCCGTAGAATACGTACTTTAGACAAGTTAAGTTTTTTTCGATAAAATCCGAAGAAAATGCAGGCATTCCCCAGGTGGAGAACAGGGCCTCGGCGTCCGGCGGAACAGTGTCCGCAAACAACGCTTTTTCGCCTGCGATCCTGCTTATTTTCTCTACGGTCTCCTCTGTATAGACCCGGCGCAGGGCCGGGCCTCCTGTCAAAACAACTTTCATATTAACAAACTGTCAGTTCTGTATCGGCAGATTCCTCATGAAGTTTGCAAGGACCGCCGCCATGTCGACGTTGGCGCTGTCGTATCTTTCGACAGCCATCACCACGAGCAGGTCTCCCGACCGCAGTTCCCGGAGAGCATCCTGTATGACCGTTTTTGCACAATCCCTGACGTTTCCGTCGTCGCCCATGTAATAATTCGATACGGTGTTAAAGTCGCCTCTGTGGCTGACGGTGACCTTTTTGAAATCCTTGGCGAAATAAGGCGAGATGGCGTGTCTGAAGGAGTCTCCGATGACGAGGCAGTATCTGTCGTTGGAAACGTTGCTCTCCAGAATCCGGAGCTCGGAGTTGGGGCTGCCGTTGCCGCCGACCACGTTGTTTGAGAAATACGTGGTGGAGACTGTCACTTCAGGTTTGTAATTTACGGAATAGCCCGTGTATACGGTGGCGTCGCCCACGCCGAGGGAGACCAAATCTCCGCCCCTGTAATCATAGGTCGAAACGTCAACGTTTTGGAGTCCGGTGGTCCTCATCCCGATGGCTTTGTATACCTGCATGGCCCCTATAAAGCCGCCCACGCTGTTCCAGTGGGTGTCCTGCTGGAGATACGTCTCATAAAGGATCTTCGCGGATTTCAGTTCGGAAAGCGGGTACACGTAGCGGATCGGGCTGTTCTGTTTTTTTAAATACTCCACAAACAGAGGCTCCCGTTTTTCTGAATCGTCAACTATAGTGACACCCGAGGGCATGTACTCCCCGTAGACCTGCTCCTTGTTCGGCGGGATCAGGAACACCACGTTTATGCCTCTGGCTTCACATACGCTGTGCAGATCCTCATAGGTGGCAGTCCAGTTTCTGTACTCCGTGAGTGAGAGGACGTTGTCCCCCTGGAAATAGCCAAGGCTGTTGTCGCCGGCATAGAAATACCAGTCGTGGATCCCTTTAAACCCGGCGCCGGAGTAGGATATAGGTCTTCTGCCGTTATAAAAGCCTGCAACGGTTGTCCTGAGAACGATATTGCTCACCTGGGCTTTTCCGCATTTTGTGCATCGTTCAAGTTTATATCCGTCGTGGGCGTAGGATGCGGTCTGCTCCCTTACAGTCGCATAACTGTGGCCAATGGCTGCGATCTCCACGGTCTCGGTCCTGCCGCAATACTCGCAGGTCTTCTGGCCGTAGCCCTTTGACGTGCAGCCCGGCTCTGTGATCGCTTTGACTCCCCCGAACTTGTGGGGACAGGGTGTCGGCGTGGGTGTGGGAGTCGGAGTCGGGGTGGGAGTTGGTTTCGGTGTGGGTGTAGGGGTGGGAGTGGCTGTCGGCGTTGGCGTAGGAGTAGCCGCTTCGGGGGTGGCCGTTCCCGTCTCCGGAGCAGGAGTGTCGGTGGGCTCCGGCGTAGGCGTAAACGTCGGGACCTCGGTGGGCTCCGGCGTGGGGGTGTCCGTTGGCTCTTCGGTAGGAGTCGGCGTGGGTTCCGGAGTCGGAACGTCCGTGGGAACGTCCGTCGGTTCCTCGGTCTCGTCGCCGAAAAGGCCGCCGAAGTCAGGCGTGGGGGTAGGTTCAGGCGTAGGTGACGGTGTCTCGTCCGGCGCCAGAGTCACCTCGGGCGTGGCGGAGGGCTCCGGAGTCTGATTTGCCTGCTCTATGGCGGCATAGATCGGGTCTACGATCTTCTCCTGATACGCCTTGTCCATGCTGCGGGTCATGCCGTTGACCACCGAAATGATCGAGTTTCTCATCGGCGAGTGGTCGTTTGCAAACGTGTTGATCTTTGCGAAATAATCGTTGGAATATTCGGTAGGAAACTTGGCGAGTTCTCTTATCTCTCCCGAGTCGGGGTCCTGCTCTGTGTCAAGTCCGGCAATACCGAGCACCCAGGGCAAAGCAACCGCCAGGGCGAACAGGCATATGGTAATCACCGGCAATACGATCTTTTTCACTGCGGTCACACCTCCTCAGAAATTCTGGTAGATGGACGGCGCGTAGGAGCCGCCGACAATTCTTATGAGACAAAGCGCGAATATTGCGAGAAGAAGTATCAGTTCGATCACCTTGACAGCCGTTTTATCCTTGATCTTTCCGTAAACACCGGACAGAGGCCTCTGAATCGCGCCGCAGAATATGATGCCGCAGACCAGGGCGATTATCACCTCAAGGCTCAGGTAGGAGAGCACCGAGTAGCCCGCCGTGGAGCCTTGGAAGGAGAACATCTGGCCAATGAATTTCCCGGCAAAATCAAGATTGTCGGATCTGAAGAACACCCAGCCGATCATCACCACCAGCGTTGCATACAGCCAGTTAATGGGTTTGACCGGGTTCTTCTGCAGCAGTTTCCCCAGGAAAAGCCTTTCGACGATGCTGGCGACCACGAAGATCAGTCCCCAGAAAATGAAGGTCAGATTCGCTCCGTGCCAGATTCCGGTCACAAAGAACACGACGGCGACGTTAAAGCAGGCCCTTGCCTTGCTGCATCTGCTTCCGCCGAGGGGAATGTAGATATAGTCCTTAAACCAGCTGGACAGCGAGATGTGCCATCTGCGCCAGAATTCCTGGACCGACAGGGACGTGTAAGGATAATTGAAGTTTTCGTCGATTTTAAATCCCAGCATACCGCCGACGCCGATGGCCATGTCGGTATAGCCGGAAAAGTCGTAATAGATCTGCAGCGTGTAGAGCAGTATGCCCAGCCACGCGATCGGTGCGCCCATCTTTGTCACGTCCATGTAGGTCTTGTTCGCATCAAAGATCTTGTCCACGGCAACGGCCACCACGTTGGCGATGAGAACTTTCTTGCCAAGGCCGTACACGAATCGTTTGAGACCCGCCATGAATCCGTCAAGGGTGTGCTGTCTGCTCTCGATCTGGGCGCCAAGGTTTCCGTACCTCATGATCGGGCCCTGGGTGACCTGGCAGAGCAGCGTCATATACAGGGCGAAAGTGAGGATGTTTTTGGAATGTTTGGTTTTCCCTAAATATACGTCTGAAATGTAAGATATCGACTGGAAGACGATGAAGGAGATTGCAAGGGGCATGACGATCTTGAGAGCCCCCTCCGCAACAGACGTGCCGTTGAACGTGAGCAGTCCCGCAAGTGAAGCGCCGAAGCTGCCGCTCTCCCGGAACATGTTGATCATGTTTACGAACATGGTGGTGTACTTGAAGAAGATCAGCACGCCGACGTTAAGGAGCAGTGCCGCCACGAACACAGTCCTTCTGAGTCCTTTTTTCTTTTCCGGGTCAATGGCGCCAAGAGCGATCCCTGCGAAGAAGTTCAGAGCAATGAGCGCGATGAACAGCAGCAGCTCGTTTATGCCTCCGAATGCGTAAAAAACAAGGCTCGCCAGAAGCAGGAACCCGTTTCTCAGAGTCGTTTTCAGAGGCTCCTTTTTTATAAATCCCAGCAGGTAGTAAACGATCAGAACTACCGGCAGAAAGAGTTCAATAAAGATGACCGAAGCAAATTCCATAAATAATCCTTCCTATGCCGTTGCAGGTTTGTTTTCGTGCAATTTTAACCCATAGAAGTCCGCCCTGTCAAGGTCAATCGCTCTTCAGCAGCAGGCCGATCTCCTCAGTGGTGAAATTGTATTTTTTATTGCAGAAGTGGCAGAGAAGCTCCGCTCCTTTTCCGTCTTCATAGATTTCCGTGAGGTCCTTTCTGCCAATGGCCGCAAGGGCTTCCAGCATCCTCTCTCTGGAGCAGGGACACTTGTATGCGAACGTCTTTTTCTCCTTTAACTGGGGAGAAAAGCCTTTCAGAACGTCCTCTGCGATATCGCCAATGGTCGCCCCGGCCGCAAGCATTGTCGTGACGCTGGGCATGGCGGATGCCCTGGCCTCCAGTTCCTCCGCAAGACTGTCGTCGGCGCCGGGCATCAGCTGGAGAATGAATCCCCCGGCCCTGTCGACTTCAAAGGACCCGTCCCCGGCAGCTCCCGGTCTGACCCTTACGCCAAGTGCAACGCTTGACGGCACCTGCTCGGAGGTGACGAAGTAATAGGACAGATCATCCGCTATCTCACCGCTTATGAGAGCGCTGGTGCCGACGTAAGGCTCCTTAAGGGACAGGTCTTTTATCACTCTCAGATAGCCTCTTCCCACTGCACCGCCAACGTCCAGTTTTCCGTCAGTCTCCCTCAAAGGAAGATCGGCGGAGGGGTTCATGACATAGCCCCTCACGTTTGCGTGGACGTCGGACACGCAGAGAATGCTTCCCAGGGGGCCTTTGCCGCAGATATTGACCGTTATGGAATCAGTCTCGTTTTTCAATTGGCTCGACATCAGGGCTGCAGCGGTGAGAGTCCTACCCAGGGCTGCGGTGGCCACAGGTGACGTGTTGTGTATTTTTCTCGCCTCTTCACAGGTCCTTGTGGACTCGCAGGCGATCATTCTTATATGTCCCTCCGCCCCGGTCAGGGTCAGGATCATGTCGTTGTCGGATAAAACGTTGTTCATTGATATACTCCCGGGGACAGCTGCCGTTCGCCTTCGCTCCGGCCTGTCCCGATCGTTTCAAAGCCTGTCACAGCTTCTGGTAGAAGTAAATAATCCCACTTCTTTTAGGTATTTTTACTGTTATGCCCTTTGCGGCATCTTTGCCTGTTGAAGTAAACGATTTCCCGGTCTCGGGATCTTCAAAAACGTATACGCAGTCTTCGTCAAGGCACAGCTTCAGGGTGAACGCATCCTGCTCCGCCCTGGTATTTCTGACCACCTGGGCAAAGCCGCTTCCGAGGTCCGGCCGGTCGAACTGCATGGCGTAATAATCCCCGTTGGATTTGCGGCATTCAGTGAGGGGGTAATAATCGCCGCCGATCATGTACTCCGCCGCTCTCCGCCAAATGTCCACCATCTTTATCCCGACCTTGAACAGTTCCTCTCCGTCATAATATTCTATCATCGAAGTGAGGGCGGGAGCCATTGCCACGTGGTAGGCGTACTCGTCCACCGGTCTGTGGGCGCCGGGTGTGTACTCTCCGTTTTCGTCGTCCCAGTTCTGGGCGTGGGCCCTGAAATAGGGGATCCACTCGAACATCTCCCTGTGCTGTTTCTGCTTCACAGGATGGACCCCGTAGCCCACGTCGGTGTAGTGAAAACTTACCGCCCTTCTCATGGTCTCAAGGTCGTTTCTCCGACCTCCCGAGGAACAGGAGTCTATGATCAGTCCCGGATTCCTCTCAAGTATTGCGTCCCAAAGGGCGAGATAGCCGACAATGTGGGCGTTCTCCGTCATTCCGGCCCGGTCCTCTCCGTCGGCGGCCGCCCAGGCATTGGCGGGTGCGAAATTGAAATCCTGGCGGTAGACCTTCACCCCGGACTCTTTTATGATCTTGTCGATCGTATCGATGGCCCACTCGAGGCAGTCCCGGTTGCCGAGGTTGAGAAGGCTGAAGGAAGGGGCGTTGAGTCTTTTCCCCTCCTCTTCATGCAGTATCCATTCGGGTTTGTTTTCGTAAAGCCAGGTGCCCTCGTGGACCCGCTCAAGCTCAAACCAAAGCAGGAGCGCTATATTGTTTTCATTGCATTTTTGCCCTACTTTTGCAAGACCATCAGGGAAGTTTTCGGGATTCGGCCACCAGTTTCCGGTCACCACCCAGTGGCCGTCGCAGGGGTACCAGCCCGCATCGATCCACCAGATATCCGGGGTCAGGCCCTTCCTGATATATTCGTCTATCGCAAAGAGCTGGTTCTGCTCCGTGCAGCCCGTGAATTCCTCTTTTCCGTCGATCATCCAGGTGTGGAGGCAGTGGAGGGGCCTTATCGGTTTTCCCTCAAACTTCGGTACAATGTGTTTGAACATCCAGCGGCGCCAAAGGTTCATGCTCCTTGTCTCATCGCCAACTGAACACATAAGCGTGAGTCTGGGGGTCCTTACGGTCTCGCCGGGTCTCAGGTATGCCCTGAAATTCTTCTGTTTGGCGTATATCCTTACGCCGCCCTCCTCCGGAATGAAGCCGGCTTCCCAGCCTCCGGTCCAGCCAACGGCAATGTTCACGCAGCATTCGTCAAAAGTCAGTCTGTAGTACGGGAATGCTCCGAGGCAGGAAACGCCGCCGAAGGGTGCATAAACAAGCTCCCTGTCAACCGGATCTTTCCAGAACTCATAGCCCTTGTCGTCGCAGGTGTCCCCGTTGCCGTGATAGAGGACAGGAGACGTGCCCGGGAGGACCCGGTCACCGACCCTGATGTCTTCGAGGATACGTTTTACGGTCGGTTCCCCTCTCCCCTCCTCGGGGTCCGAGGCGTTGCTGAAGAAGAAAAGCCACTCGCAGACCGGGAAATCTTCGTATTCGTTGCAGTGGGCCACGATCTCGAGCCCCTCCGCATTTTTTCCCGAGATAACAGTGGTTTTTTTGCCCGCAGTCAGATCTGCCCTGACCTCTGTCACCGCCGGTGTAAACTCCTCCGGGATGCCCTGTATCCGCCGTCCGTCAAATGTGAACGAGACCGGTATCCCGTCGAAATTCTTGCCGTCAAAGCGGAAAACATTGGCGTTCATACTGAAATCTTCTTTTGTCGCAGCGATCCTGTCCATTGGATACCTCCGTGCAGGTTGTTATCGGTTGTTCAAGTTCTGTTGCCGTCAAGCGGCCTTGAAAGGGTTTATATCACAAACCGCACCGTTTCGCAATACGGGAGCCTTGAACAGACAGGGCAATCGCTTAATGTATTAGGTCTCACTTTAGCTCACTCAATTTGGCAGAA
>CAMZBI010000037.1 GCA_947304585.1 uncultured Clostridia bacterium
CAACTCTTCTGCCCCGTGCATCGAGTTTATCGGAAGCGTTTCCGTCAGCCTCACCAAAGTTGAGCACGCCGTCAACGTAGAAGGAGTCGAAGGATGCGTTCCTGTAAACAGGGCCGGTGGGAGCTTCTGTGTCCTCAGGGTTGGGAGCAACTACTTCGCCCTGAACGTTCTCGCCGTAGATGGAGAGAGAGAACTGCTTCGTGGTGCCGAAATACTCGAAGTATTCCGGATCAACGTCGTTTGCAGCCTTGTCAAGAACGAAATATGCGCTGCCGTTTTGTGTATCGCCTGTGTGCTGTGCGCCAACAGTCTTAATCTCGAAAATGTAAGTTCCTGCGGCAAGAGCCTCACCGAATTCGAAGGAGCAAGCGGGAACACCGTCTGCAATTGTGTCATACTCGGTGGTCTTTACAGGGGCCTTGCTCATGGAGTTCTCAATGTTGTAAGCGAACTTATAAAGGTTGAGAACAACATGTGCGGACCTGTTTGCATCCTGTCTGCTTGCCCAGGTGTTGGGAATAGAAATAGCAGAGAAGGGAATAGTGGTCGTGAACTTAACGCCAACAGAATCGCCGTCATTTGAGAGCCAAACGTGAGGAGATCCTGCGCCGGCGATAAGAACATAGTTCTTCTCGGCAGCTTCACCGACCTGAAGGTTCTTCTCAGCGATGAGATCCTCAGAGCTGTCCTGGTATTTGGCTATGATCTTGATTGCATATTTTCCGTTTGCAAGTTCATCTGCTCCGAGGAGCTCCATCATAGCGCCGTTTGCACCGATGGACGATCTCTGAGCATAATCCGGGTTGAGGCCGATAAACCCGGCAACGTCAGTTCTGGGCAGATAGCTCTCAGTACCGTCAGTGTCTTTGACTTCGCCGTCGCAGGTCCAGTAGACATAGTCAAGGTTTGTTCCTTCCTTGGCTGCCCATCCGAGAATGTAAACTTTTTGGCCGGGATTGATCTGGATCGGGTTGTCGCCTTTAACATCAGCGCTTGCATCAAGAACGTTATTATCAATGTGAATACGGTCAAGAGATGCAGCTGCGAAAGAGCCGACGCAAAGAGCAATTGCAACGACGATCACAGTCAAAACTGCGAATAACTTTTTCATATTGTTACCTCCATGGATTATTTGTGCCCTCAGCGGGCACATTCTTATAAGCCCTGTCATTTTACAATTTTTTTAAAGGTTTTTCAAGCATAATTTAACGGGCACCCCCTGTTTTGCCGATATAAAGCAAAAGAAGTGCCCGTTTTCAGAAAATAATATTGGCTAATGCCTTAAAAAGGTTTCAAAATCCTTGGGAATCAGTGCTTTTTTCTCACGATAAGCGCCGCTGCCGCAAGTATTATAACTGCCGCTCCGCCGACAAAGCCTCCGCAGCCCTTGTTCTTTTCCGGCTCTTCAGTGGGTTCGCTTTCGGGTTCGGGTGCTTCCGTGGGTTCTTCACCTGCGGAAGGAGCTGTGGGCTCATCTGTGGGCTCTTCCGTCGGCTCAGCTGTGGGCTCTGCAGTGGGCTCCGGTGTGGCCGCAAGAGGCGCCTTGTAGTTGATGATCGCTTCTCTGTTTTCTCTGTTGAAAATGACTACGTCGCCGTTGGTCAGTTTGACGCAGCCCTTGATCACGTGGGTGGCGCCGTCGTCAAGGCCTGACACGTCGGCTGTGATCTTGTAGCGCATGCCGTTGCCGTCAAGGACAGCCTGTTCGGTCTCCGCCACCGTGAAGGATTTGTCGAATACCGGTGCGCCGTCGTCCAGAATGTAGCCGAAGCTGTCCAGCATGTCGGAAAAAGGAGTATTGGCGTCCACAAGGCCGAACCAGCCGAACATGGTTATCGTATTGGTGTTTCCGTCGGAACCGTCTACCAGCGCTTTGAGAGCGGCAACCGCTTCGTTTCCGTTGGCCTTTTCCGCTCCGTTGACCAGGATCTGGTCGAAATACTGCTTGTCGGTTTCCGCATTGAAGTCTCTTACGTTCAGCGGACGCTCCTCCACGTAGAGGTAGTAGGAGTGGAGCACGTATTCCTCGCCGTCGGTGAACTTTCCGACGATCTCCAGTTCATAGTCGCCAATGGGCAGGTCGCCGATTCCCAGGAGTTCCTGCATTTCCGCATCTCTGCCGAAGCCGGACTTGACGAAATCCTCAGCTTCGAAACCGTTTTCGTCCACCCAGGGAAGCATATACGCATACTGTTTTATCTCGCATCTGTCCCTGTAGTTGTCCTGGCACTCGTACTCGGTCTCTTCGTCGATTCTGTATACCACCCTGTCCACCGCATGATCTGTGCTGGCGAACCATCCGAGGATGTACATTTTATCCCCCTGATAGATGGTAATTTCCGTTTTGAAGGCTTCGCCCTCGGTACCGGGCTGTCCTCCGCCGAAGGCATATTCTCCGGAGTTGTAGACATTGTTGTTGATGTAAAAAGCATCCAGTGAATGGAATTCGTAAGCAAACGCACCCGCACAGAGCGCAAGTGACACAGCGATCAATACGGTAAAAAACAATACTTTTCTCATAAATAACCTCCAAAATCGTTCCCTCACCGGGATCTGTCTTAAGCTGAATGTTATCATTTATTTCGCGGTCAGGCAAGACGTTTCGTCCGGAAGTCGGGCCTTTCTGCCTAGTTTTTCAGAGGTTTTCCCCTTGTTGCCCTCTTGCCGCAGTCAAGATCCTTCAGGCAGTACTCTTTTTCGTCAAACACGAAGCAGCCGTTTTCGTCCGTCTCGCAGGCGAAGATCACCTTGTCCCCTTTGTTGAGCTTTATGCCCGTGACGCCAACGGAATTCTTCTTCAGGACACTGATGCTGCCCTGTTCAAAGGCAACTGCAAAGCCGCCCTCTGTGATCAGAACTATGTTTCCCTTCCCCGTGAGAGGTATCACGGAGGCCACCGTATCACCCTCCTGTAGTTTGGTGGAGTCGGTGGTGCGCCTCGAGGTGTCGAACTCCGAGATCTGCACTTTTTTAACGTTACCCCCTGCGGTTACAAAAAGCAGTTTGTCCTTGGGCTTGAAATCAGAGACAACGCACACGTGGTTTTCCTTGGTGGTGAGAGCACTGACCTGCTCCAGAGGCACGCCCTTGTCGTTGTAGCGGCCCATTGGCACGTCCTTGGCCTTTATCTGGTGGCACTTGCCGTTTTCTGTGAAAACGTACAGCCGGCCGAGGTTCATCACTTCCAGGACGAAGGGGTAATCCTTGGGCACGTTCTCTTTGTTGCGCTCCATGGTGGCGGCGTCGATGAGCTTGACGTAGCCGAACCGGTTCACAAGGGCAAACACTTTTTCTTCCTTTATTTCCGGCTTTTTCAGCACCACTGCTTCGGCGTCCTGTATCTTGGTTTTGCGGGGCACGGCATATTTTTCCTTAACGTCGAGAAGCCCCTGTCTGAGCTTTTTGTTCAGTTTGGCTTTGCTGGTCAGGTATCCGCTGTAGGTCTCGATGTTCTTTCTGCAGGCTTCCAGTTCCTTCACGATCACATTCAGTTCGAGTCCGATGAGCCTTTGCATCTTCATCTCCAGAATGGCCTCAGCCTGGATCTCGGTGAAGTGAAGCTTGGCGGCGATCTTTTTGCAGGCAGCGGTCCTGAACCTAATCCCGTCCACCGTTCCGTTCATCATGCAGGCCTTCGCCTGGGCAACGGTATCCGATCCCCTCAGTATCTCGATGATGGTGTCGATAACGTCGATGGCGGCGATGAGGCCCTCTCTGATCTCAGCGGCCTTTTTCTCCTTGGCAAGGAGATTGGTGTATTTCTTAATCTGGGTCTCCCGGTAGAATTCCACGAACTCCCGGAGGATCCTGTCGAGAGGCATCTGCACCGGCACGCCCTTGGAGAGAAGGGTCGCGTAGTACTGGAAGGTGTCCTCAAGGGCGGTCTTCTTGTAGAGGATGTTTATGTTCTCTTCCGCGTCCGCGTCCTTGCGGAGTTCGATGATTATCCTCACGCCTTCCTTGCCGGAAAGGTTTCTGATGTCGGTGACGTCGGGCATGACCTTGGTCTGGACCAGTTTGGCCACGCTGTTCATGAAGTTGCTGATGCCGCCGATCATGGTGAAGGGGATCTCGGTGATCACTATGTTGATCCTGCCCCGCTCGCCCTTCTCGACTTTCACCTTGCCCCGGACACGCATCTTGCCGGCGCCGGTCCTGTAGGCCTCAGCCAGCTCGCTTTTATTGACAATGATGCCCCCGGTGGCAAAATCAGGTCCCTGGATGTACTCAAGCAGATCATCGGTGGTAAGGGAGGGATCTTCCAAGAGCGCAACCGTTGCGTCGATCACCTCGCCAAGGTTGTGAGAGGGCATCTTGGATGTCATTCCCACGGCAATGCCGTCGGTTCCCGAAATTAGAATGTTCGGGATCACGGCGGGCAGGACTGTGGGCTCCTTTTCCTTGTTGTCGAAATTGGGGACCAGGTCCACCACGTCCTTGTCAAGGTCCGAGAGCAGCACGTCCTCTGTTATTTTCGCCAGCTTGCACTCGGTGTAACGGGAGGCGGCCTCTTCGTCGCCCTCTATGGAGCCGAAATTGCCGTGGCCGTCCACCAGCGGGTGGTTGAAGAACCAGTCCTGGGCCATGTGGACCATTGCCCCGTAGATAGAGCTGTCGCCGTGGGGGTGATATTTACCCATTGTCTCGCCAACGACCCTGGCGGATTTTTTGTAGTCGCCGGAGGAGGAAAGGCCCAGCTGCTTCATTGCCCAGAGTATCCTTCTCTGGACAGGCTTGAGTCCGTCCCTTACGTCCGGTATGGCACGGTCCGTGATGACGCTGACCGCATAATCCATGAAAGAAGAGGACATTTCGTCGGTGTAGTCCGCCCGGATGATATCCTCGGTTATTACTTCCTCAACAGGTTGTTTTTTCTTGGCCATCTTCCGTCACCTCACACGTCAACGTTCGCCTTGTCGGCGTTCTCTTCAATATACTGCCTGCGGGGAGCCACCGTGTCGCCCATAAGTATCTGGGTGATGTTGTTGGCCTCCACCACGTCGTCCACACTGATCTGCTTCAGCTTTCTGGTGGCGGGGTTCATTGTCGTCTCCCAGAGCTGCTCAGCGTCCATCTCGCCAAGTCCTTTATACCGCTGGATGTCGAAATTGTTCCCGTGGGCCTTTCTGTAGGCGGCGAGGGCCTTGTCGTCGTAGATGTATTCGGTCTTTCCCCGTTTGGGCTTGACTCGGTAGAGAGGAGGCATCGCCCGGTATACGTTGCCGGCGTAGACCAGCTCAGGCATGAATTTGAAGAAGAAGGTGAGCAGGAGAGCGGAGATGTGTCCGCCGTCCACGTCGGCGTCGGCGGCAATTATGATCTTCGAGTATTTCAGCTTGGTTATGTCGAAATCGTTGCCGTAGCCCTGCATGAAGCCGCAGCCAAGGGCGGATATCAGCGCCTTGATCTCCTCGTTTCCGATGATCTTGTCCATGCTCTGCTTCTCGGCGTTTAGTATCTTTCCTCTTATCGGGAGTATCGCCTGGAACCTTCTGTCACGGCCCGTCTTTGCGGTGCCGCCTGCGGAATTTCCCTCAACGATAAATATCTCGCATTTTGACGGATCGTTGGACTCCTGGCGGGCCAGTTTTCCGTTGCCCTCGAAGGCGAATTTTTTATCGGCAAAGCTGGTCCTGATCTTCTCCTCTTCTTTTCTGGCCTTTACGGACATCTCCGCCCTCTCGATTATCTTCTTGAGAGTGGGGAGGTTCCTGTCGAAGTAGTGCTGGAGATTTGCGTTCATAACAGCGGTGATCACGCTCTGGACGTCGCTGTTGTCAAGTTTGGTCTTGGTCTGGCCCTCGAACCTTGGCGCAGGGTGGCTGACGGAGATCACCGCGATCATACCGTTTCTGGTGTCGTTTCCGGTAAAGCCCTGGTCTTTTCCCTTGAGATTGCCAAGCTCTCTCGCGTACTGGTTAATGACCTTGGAGAAGCCCGCCTTGAAGCCGTTGACGTGGGTGCCGCCCTCCATGGTGTTGATGTTGTTGCAGAAGCTGACCAGGGTGTCGCCGAAGGTCTGCATAAAGCAGAAGGCGATGCTTACGGCGATGCCGTCCCTGGCCCCGTTTATACTGACGGTCTCCGTGAGCCGTTTTGCCTCGGGATTGGCAGCCGCCAATGAATCCACGTAACCCGAAATTCCCTCGGGCTCGCTGAATATCTCCGGCTTCTTTCCGTCTCTTGCATTGGTGAAGGTGATGGTGAGCGAAGGATTCAGGTAGGCGGTCTCTTTCAGCCTGTTTCTTATGGCGTCCGCCTTGAAGACCACGGTTTCAAATATCTCGGGGTCGGGCCAGAAGGTGACCTTGGTGCCTGTGGTCTTTGAGGTACCCGTGACCGGGAGAAGGTCCCCCTCTTTTAACTCGACAACGGGAATGCCCCGCTCATACTCGTCGTAGTGTACCTTTCCGTCACGGCTGACCTCAACGATCATTTTCTTTGAAAGCGCGTTGACGACGGAAGAACCCACGCCGTGGAGACCTCCGGAGGTTTTGTAGTTTGTGTTGTCGAATTTTCCGCCTGCGTGTAGAGTGGTCATAATGACGCGCTCTGCGGGGTAACCCTTTTCGTGGAGATCAACAGGAATGCCCCGGCCGTTGTCGATGACCGTGGCGGAGCCGTCTTTATTCAGTGAAACGGTGATCTTGTCGCAGAAACCGGCGAGATGCTCGTCTACGGAATTGTCAAGAATTTCGTAGAGAAGATGGTTGAGACCCTTTACTGAGGTCGATCCGACGTACATGCCCGGCCGGCTCCTCACAGGTTCAAGACCTTCAAGAACAGAAATGTTGCTTGCGTTGTATGACATTATTTTCCTCCGTTGTATGTTTCCGCCTTCGGGGCGGTATTCTTCGGTACGTTTTGCGCCTTGTCCTGCAGAACTGCATTCCGGGGCGGCGCTTTTTAGTATTTTATGACCGTTACTTCGGTCGTCTTAGCCCTATCAGAATCCCAGTTCCTCGCCAACCAGAATGACCTTTATTCTTCCGTTTTTCGACAGCCTGGTGATCAGAATCTGGTCGCAGATGCAGTCGGGGCTCAGGCAGTCCTCGCATTTGCCGGTCACGGTGCAGGGTGTCTTTCTTTCAAGCCTTGCGGTGTTTATCGGTGCGGCAACGTTTCTCGCCCTCGCCAATGCATTGTCAAGGCCCTTCACCACCTTGTTCATGCCCGCCACAACGATTACGTTCTCCGGTCCGAAGCATATGAACGACACCCGGTTTCCGGTCCCGTCGATATTGACCAGTTCGCCGTCAAGGGTTATCGCATTGGCGCCGGTCAAAAAGTAGTCGCAGGTGCAGAGCTTACCGTAGATCTCCTTGTATTTTTCCCGGGACTTTCCCGCCTCCGCCCTGTCGATCACCTGATAGTTGCCGTTCTTCACCGCGTCGATAAGACCGATGTCGGTGCAGGTCATGGAGCCGCCCCAGGCTACGCTGGAGCCCTCTTTTATAAGAGACAGGGCAATGTTCTTTGCCTCCCCGGCCGTTTCGGCGTAATAGCCCTCCATGTGTCTTTTCTTAAGGTTTGCAATGACCGTTTTCGCGGCCGCGGCGTATTGTTTTTTCTTTGCTTCAAAAGTATTCATGGCCAATGACTCCCGCCTGAATTATCAGTTTTTTCAACGTCCGGCAAGCCTTTTTGGGGCAGGTCTTTCCGCTCCGTTTAAGTTGATTGCCGAAGCGGTTCCGGATGCCGGACATTTTAATCTCCGTTTCGGACCGCAAGGTATATTATACCCGTTTTTTTGCTTTCTCTCAAGGGCAACGATATCCTCAGAGGCCCTGAATATTCTCCGTCTGTCTCCCCGTAAAAGTTGAATATTGCCCTTTAAGATGGTAAAATCTTCAAGGGGAACTAATGTTTCCCCTGACTCTTTTTCACCCGGAGTATTTCATGAACGATCAGGCCTCAGAAAAATACGATATTGCCGCGGCGGCGGCCTGGATCATTGGCCACAGTTTGAGGACCGGGGAGCCTGATCTTCCTGTTGATCTTATTGGCAGGAATGCTTTTCAGTGCAGCGCCGAAGAACAGCTTGCGGCGGTGAAGGCGGGCCTTGATGCGGGTCTCAAACTGTATCCTTTCAAGCGCGGCACCGGGACTCTTGCCCGGGTCAGACGGACCTTCGGATTTCTCCGCTCGGTCTCTTTTGAAACGATGCTTGACGTGGGGAGCGGCAGAGGCGTTTTTCTTCTTCCCTTTATGGAGGAGTTTCCGGAGGTACGGGTGACCTCCGTTGACCTCCTTGAAAAGAGGGTGACTTTTCTGAACGAGCTGGCGGCGGGAGGCTTTACCGGGCTTACGGCTGTCATTGGCGATATCTGCCAAAAGCCTTTTCCCGACAACAGTTTCGACGTTGTCACCATGCTGGAGGTGCTGGAACACATCCCGGACGTTGAAAAAGCGGTGAGAGCGGCTGTTAAAATTGCGAAAAAGTTCGTGGCGGTGACGGTGCCCTCAAAGCCCGACTCCAATCCCGAGCACATCCACCTTCTCACCAAGGAAAAACTCACGGCAATGTTTACCGCAGCCGGAGCTTCAAGGCTTCATTTCGACGCCGTGGAGGGGCACCTTTTCATGACAGCCTCCGTCGGAGACAAATAACTGTGACGTCCGCATAATTTCGGTAGAAAAACCATGGATATTTTTAAACTTGAGATAAAGAAATACCCCAGAACGCCCCACATCGAGGGCTCAAGACTCCAGCTCGGGGACGAGGATCTGAGTCAGATACCTTTCGAGGCTATAAAGGGGAGGCACGTTGTCGTCGAGGAGAAATGCGACGGTGCGAACACCGGGATATCCTTTGGCGACGGCGGGGAGCTGCTTCTTCAGAGCAGGGGCCACTACCTGACCTCCGGCTACCGGGAGAGGCACTACGACCTTTTCAAGCAGTGGGCGGCGGTGAGGAGAGACGCCCTTTTCGACGTTCTCGGCACCAGGTATATCATGTACGGCGAGTGGATGTACGCAAAGCACACCGTTTTTTACAACGCCCTGCCCCACTATTTTCTTGAATTCGACGTTTTCGACAAGGAAACCGGCCTGTTTCTGGACACGCCCTCCAGGCAGGCCATGCTTTCGGGTTGCCCCGTGGTGTCCGTTCCGGTCCTTTACGAGGGCTGCTTTGAGCGGAAGGAGGATCTTCTCGCTCTCATTGGAAAATCGAGGTTCATAACTTCAGCGCAGCGTGCCGATCTTGCGGAGAGCGCGGAGAAGCTGGGTCTCGATCCGGAGAGGGCCTGCAGC
Organism: uncultured Clostridia bacterium; assembly: GCA_947304585.1. GTDB lineage: Bacteria > Bacillota > Clostridia > UBA1212 > UBA1212 > UBA1212. The sequence goes on from CAMZBI010000037.1 coordinate 9,256, forward strand.
GAGACCGATCTTTCGGGAAACATGGAGGGCCTCTACATCAAGATCGAAGATGACGGCCGGGTGGCGGACAGGATGAAATACGTTCGGAGGGCATTTCTCCAGTGCGTTGATTTTTCCGAGACCCACTGGATCGACAAGCCAATCATCCCCAACAAACTGGCGGTGCCCTTTGAAAGCCTCTTCGGCGAAGGGAGCTGAAAACCTTGGACGTTACCGATAAAATAATCAGCTTAATATCCTGCGGCATAGACTGGCAGGGCATCGAGGACTTTTTCGGGGCCTCCCTGTTTTCGCCAATGAAATCCACTCCCCAAAACCCGGTTTACCACGGCGAAGGAGACGTTTTTACCCATACAAAAATGGTCTGCGAATGCCTTGCGGAAAGCCCCGGTTTTCAGGCTTTGACAAGGGAACTGAAGGCTCAGCTCTTTCCGGCCGCCCTTTTTCACGACATAGGAAAGCCCGGGACCACAGCCGTTGAAAACGGGGAGATCAGGTCCCCCGGTCACCAGGCTCTGGGAAGCCGTATGACAAGAGACATTCTTTGGGACAGGCTGGGCCTTTGCGGCAGTCCGGAGCTTGCGTCGTTCAGAGAGACCGTGTGCATGCTTGTCCGTTTTCACATGCTGCCCTTCTTTCTCCCGGAAAAAGAAGACCCTCTAAAGGCGGCCAGGACCGTTGCAAGCATTGGAGAACTTGCGGGAGGTTTTTCTCTAAAACTATTGGCAATGCTCGCCTGTGCGGACGCCCTTGGAAGGATCACCTCAGATGCCGAAAGGCACTCCTCCGCCGTCGCCCTCTCCGAAGAGATCGCAGCGGAAGCAGGTTGCCTATCATTCCCCTTCGCCTTTCCTGACAGCTTCACAAAACATGCCTATCTTTCGGGAAGAAACGTGCCTCCGGACGTTTCCCTTTATGACAGTACCTGGGGCGAAGTGATCATGATGTCGGGCCTTCCGGGAACCGGCAAAAGCACCTACGTAAAAAACTATTTTTCAAACCTTCCCGAGATCTCCCTCGACGGGATCAGAAAAGAACTGAGAATCAAGCCATCGGAACCTCAGGGCCTGGTGATAAATACCGCAAAAGAGCGGGCAAAGGCCTTTCTCCGCAGGAAGGAGCCCTTCGTCTGGAACGCCACGGATCTCACACCCGACGTCAGGAAAAAGCTGACGGGTCTGTTTGAACGGTACGGGGCAAGGGTCAGGATCGTCTACCTTGAGACCTCCGAGGAGACAAGAGCCGCGAGGAATGCGGGAAGGGCCGAGGCAGTGCCTGAAAAAGCGGTCCTTGAGATGAAAAAAAAGACAGTCCCGCCCTTTCCTTCTGAGGCCCAGACTGTCGAATGGATATTTGTATAAAACGACCGGCTGCCTCGCAAAGAGGATCGCCGGCCGCCTTTGTTTTTACTGGCAGTTTCAGGTGCCCTTCCGGTCCCCGCTTTCCTGCTTTGCCTTTTTCGCCTCCTGCATCGCCTTTTTTCTTGGCGCCAGTTCCTTTTCGCTGATTTCGCCGGCCTTGTCAAGGGCGATCTTGGTGAGCAGCGGCCCCGCAAGTTCGTATATCAGCACCGCAAAAAGAGCAATGTTTCTGACCACCATGCCGGAAGGCCCAAGAGTCATTGCCGTAAGGGACATGCCAAGAGCCACTCCCGCCTGGGGCAGAAGGGTTATGCCGAGGTACTTTTGGACCGTGGGCTCGCACTTTACCATCTTTGAAGAGACGCCGGCGCCGAGGATCTTGCCGAAAGACCGCACCAGGATAAACACCACGCCAATGGCAACCACTTCCCAGTTGGCGAATACCGCAATGTCAAGCCCTGCGCCGCTGATCACGAAGAACAGCACCATGAGGGGCGCCGTCCAGCGGTCCAGCCTGTCCATGAGTTCCTCCGAAAAGTCGCACATGTTGCAGAAAACGGTGCCGAGGACCATGCAGACCAGCAGTGACGAAAAGCCAACGGTGACCGGCCCGATCTTGAATGTCAGCATTGAAAGGGCCACAGCGAGAAAAGTGAAGCACACCGAGATCGCAAGCCTCTTGCTCCGGGAGTGGAAAAACCTCTCGGTAAAGTGGAAAAGCAGGCCCAGCAACACGCCAAGAGCGAGGGAACAGAACACCTCCACCAGAGGATCTACCACCACGGAAAACACGTCAACGGTTCCGTGCTCCAACGCCTTGGCGATTCCGAAAGACACCGCAAAAAGCACCAGTCCCACAACGTCGTCAAGAGCCACCACCGGAAGAAGCATCCGTGTGACGGGGCCCGAGGCCTTGTACTGTTTTACGATCATGAGAGTCGCAGCGGGAGCCGTTGCCGCGGCCACAGCGCCAAGGGTTATCGCCGCGGAAAGGGGCAGTTTGTCGGGAATGATGAAGTGAAGGCCGATCAGCGCCGCGTCCACAAGGACCGTTGCCATCACCGCCTGTAACACCGCAACCACCACCGCCTGCTTGCCGATCTTTTTCAGATCCTGAAGGCGGAATTCGTTGCCCATGGCAAGGGCAATAAAGCCAAGGGCCACCTCCGAGATGATGCTGAAGGAGTTGACGTTTGCCTCAGAGGTAAATCCGAGACCCGGGATCCCCAGCCTGCCAAGGCAGAAGGGACCGATAAGGATACCTGCCACGAGATAGGCGGTCACCGCCGGCAGATTCCAGAGTTTTGTGAGCCTTGACAGACCGAGCCCGGCCAACAAGGCGATCGAGAGCGAAAGCAGTATCTCCATTTGAAGTTATACCCTTCCCTGTGAAGCGTTGCCGCGGCGGGACTGTCTGCCGCCAATCGGACTGCTCCCCAAAGAGACGCCTGATTATACTTCAAAATATTTTTTTGTCAAGACGGACCAAGGACCAAGATCGACTCCGTTACTTGATGACTGATCAACCTGCTGACAGTTGATCTTCTATGGTGGATTTTTAAGGAATCGTCAGCTCTTTTGCAATGACAGAAAGCTAAAACAATTATTTGAATCAACGCAGATTATTTGGTCACCAATCACATAAATCCCTTTGTAATACGTTTTTGTTATTAATCTTTTCCTTGATGACTGATTAAACTGCTGATCATTCTTTTTATATCGTCAGGCAGCGCGGCTTCGCAGTTAATTTAGCTGGATATACTTCGCATACGCATAGGATATGATCTGACCTGTCTTTGTGGCGTTGTACCCCTTCTCTTTATGGGAATAATCTGAAATTTCAACGGAGCCGAAGCTCTTAAATTTTTCATAGATACGATCAAGCATTTCCTGTTCCGGATCCGAAAGAACGCCTTCCGGGACATCGCACTCCGGGACCACCTGATGTTTTTCATATGCTCCCTCATAAACAACGTCAATATGAGCAATGTGATCCGCTGCCATCCTCCCCAGGATCATATCAAAGTTATCCGGCACCGGTCCATAAGGAAGATGCGCATAACGCAGACCGGAAATAGATATTCCGTTTTCCTTGTAGAAAACCATATCCGAGTAGTTGAGCAGTTTCATCAGTTTTGTCTTAAGCAATCCTGTGCTTTTGTTTGCAAAAAACAGAACCATCGCACAGAGTTTCTCATAGTCAAAGCCTTTGAATCCGTTTTCCTCTGATGGAATTCTTGAAAAGAACATATCAAATAAACGTCTGCCTGTCCGGTATTCTAAATCCTGCTCAAGCTTATCAACAGTATTCAGCAGTTTTGCCTTTTGCTTTTCATTGAGGACGATTTCATTCTCCGTAAGATATGTTCTCATGTTTTCAGGCTCACGCAGGAATAAAAGAAGACTGTTGTGCGCCTTGTCTTGAATTGATCCATTCTCATAACGGCAGATAGTTTTATCGCCCCAATTCAGGAGTCTCCCAAAGCTTCTCTGGCTAAGGCCATATTGCTCTCTGATTTTTTTGATTTCTTCAGGTAACAGGAGTTTATGTCTTATTCGGTACTCATTGTATGCCCGGATCAGCGTGGCGTTATCGAGCTCTTCACAGTAAAACTGTTCTCTGCACTCTGCACAAACCAGTATCTGCGCATCCACTTCTATGGGTTCGCCGCAAACGTCATATGTTTCTTTCTCTGTAATGACTTTTGTCTCAACTTCTCTTCCGCATTCCTCGCAATACTTTCTCATTGACGATACTTCCTTTCTTAAACAAAATCGTCCTCATGAAATGCAAGACATTTCAAAATATCCTCTCCGTTTTCCCGTACAATTTTAACCTTTACGTAGAATTGTATTCCGTCAACATTCTTCTTAAATTCCCATACGTCACCCGGACGGTTTGGATCAAGATCCTGCTTGGGCCTTTGTAGTAATCACCGGCAACAAGCCCAAAAATCTCGTTTTTTGCATCTGAGATCGTAAGACCGTGTTTGGCCAATGCCTGCATATTTTTCCTTCTCGGAACAAAATCGTATTTTCCCGCTGACAGCAACCTCTTCACTTTTATAAGATAAGCGGCGATGTCAGACGTGCTCGTTTGATTACTCACTCTTTCACCCCCTTGGGCTTCATTTTACACTCAACACTTCCTGTTTGTCAACAAGAAAATGCGTTCATATGACCGCATTATTGACGGAATATACCTTCAAGATGCGGCTGTGGCAGACAGGTTTTCATATTTCTTTTTGCCAAACTCAACGCCAATGATGCAGTCATTGACGGCTCTGTATCACTTATATATGGCTTTTTCAATGCCGATGTGTTAAACTTTCCTTCGTCGGAGGTGATACCATGTCACAGCGCTTTGCCATTGGCCAGGATTCCCATTCTTTCGAGAGGGATCCGGAAAAGCAGTTCACAAAGCCCCTCATCCTCGGGGGGATCCTTTTTGACGGCATGCCCTGCCTCGTTGCCAACAGCGACGGCGACGTTGTGCTGCACGCAATCACCAATTCGATCTCCGGCATCACCTGCAAAAACATACTCGGCGGCAAGGCCGATGAAATGTGCCGGGAAGGCGTCACTGACTCCCGGGAATACCTGAAGGTCGCCCTGAATGACCTCGTGACAGCAGGCGGCAGGCTGATAAGCGTTTCCGTCTCCATAGAAGCCGCAAGGCCGAAGTTTTTTGCACGCATTCCCGAGATGAGAGACAGTCTTGGAACTATCCTTGGAATCTCCCCCGACATGTGCGGCATCACCGCCACCAGCGGAGAGGGTCTCACCGCTTTCGGACGTGGCGAAGGAATTGCGGTTTTCGCGGCGGTGACCGTTGAATTTTGAGAAAATGAAGAGATTTTTCGGTGAAATGAAGAGTATCATCACAGACTGGCGCTGCGCGGTGCCGGTGCTTGTCACTGCCCTTCTTTCCTTCGGTCTTCAGCTCACAAGGTTTAACATTGGCGTCGACGACATGGTAAGGTTCCGCTATCTCAACGGCGGGCTGTTTTCCCAGGGACGTTTCGCATCCCCGGTTGTAAGTTATATGTTCGGCTTTGTCAAAGCCTTCCCTTTCTTTGAACCGTTCCTCGGGGTGCTGTTCCTGATTGCCTCTGCTTTTCTCATGATTCTGCTCTTCAAGAGGGCTTCCGGCGGCAAGCTTTACTCCGGAGTTCTCACGGTCCTCGCCTGCGTTTTTCTGTCCTATCCTCTGATCAACGAGATATTTGTTTACAAGGGCTCCGACCTTTACACGGGGGTGGGGTATTTTCTCACCGTCGTCGCGCTTCTCACGGTCACGGGAATCTTTGATAAAAAAGAAATTGCCGAAGAGCAAGGCACCGCCGCAAAAAAATCGCCTGTTAAAGGAGCCGTCATCAGGCTATGCGTCACGGCACTGATCATGATGTTCACGGTCTCCATGTACGAGGCCTTTGCCCCCGTTTATCTTGTATTGGCAAGTCTTTACGTTTTCACAAAGATCCTTTTCGGTCCCGGAAAAATGCCCGGAGAGCGGTCTGTGGGCAAAGACGCGAAGGGTCCCCGATTCATCAGGGAATATCTCACGGTCATACTTCCGGCGGCGATTGGCATCGTCCTTGAATTCCTGATTGGACTTGTCGTCACTTCGGTGGTCGATTTCGGCTCTCAGATACCTGCGGGGAGCAGTATTTATATCCCGGAGGAGTTTTCCGCCTCATATTTCACGGATATGTTTTACCAGATATTCAGGAAGTTTTACCTTGCGGGACTCTGGTATCTCCCCATCGGCTTCTTTGTGTTCTGCGGGTTTCTTGCGGTCTGCGCCTTCATTATCACAGGCATAGTCAAAAAGCGCTGGTCGGGCATCGTCCCGGCGGTCGGCACCTTTATCGGCCTTTTCGGGATCGCATTCCTTACCGGGGGCTCCGTCAAATACAGGACCTGCCTCAGCTTTGCGCCTTTTGTTGCCTATTTCATCGCCCTGCTGGTCTTTCTTGCCGGGTCGCCTCTGCCGGGTCTCCGGGACAAAGCGTCAAGGATCGGTTCCCAGGTCGCAGCCATACTCATCATATGCGCCCAGATCCTCAGCCTCAACCTGTGCTTCTACGGCAACGACGTTCGCTGGCAGGAGGAAAAGGCGGTGCTCATCGACTGCGGCGAGGCCCTCTGTGCTGACGAAAGTTTTGACATTGCCGAAAAGCCGGTGATATTCATTGGCGACTACAGGCTGTCCGACAAGGCCCTCTCCTTTAAGTACGTAAGAGCCGACGATCCGCTTTACACGGCGGTGAAGAAGGGTGCATTGGCAATGGGCTTCCACCTGGAGACCACGGACCTTGACGATACCTTCGTGCTGGCCACCTGCCAAAGCGATTTCGGCTCAGTTATCTCCTGGGGCATCCACGACAGTTTCAGCTGTAACGAGGAACTGCTTCTTGTCTTCCGGGAGCTGGGATATGAGTTTATTCCGGGGACTGCGGAGAGATATGACGAACTCACAGAGAATATCGACGCTTTTCCCGTTTTTAACGAGACGGGGATCATCACGGAACTTGACGACTGCATTGTCGTTCGCTTAAAATAGACTGATTTCAGACGTCACCTGTTAGGGGCGCCGGTAAAAGGAGAACTTGTTATGGAAAAATTGAAAATCGGAGTGATCGGGCTTGGTGCAAGAGGCGGCTACCTGGTGGATCTGTTTCTCACAATGGACAATGCTTTGGTGACTGCGGTCTGCGACACCTACGAGGACAGAGTTTCCGCCAATGCCGACAAAGTCGAGGCTGCCTGCGGCGAAAGACCCTTTGAGACAGTTGATTACAGAGAAATTGCGGCAAAGCGGGCCTGCGACGCGGTGGTGATCTCCACAGGCTGGGAGGATCACGTTCCGATCTCCATCTGCTTTATGGAAGCGGGCATTCCCGTCGGTCTGGAGGTGGGCGGCGCCTACTCGGTTGAGGACTGCTTCAAGCTTGTCCGGTGCTGCGAAAAGACCCGTACGCCCTTCATGTTCCTGGAAAACTGCTGCTACGGCAGGACGGAGCTGATGGTCCTGAACATGGTCCGTCAGGGCATCTTCGGGGACGTGGTCCACGCAGGGGGCGGCTACATGCACGATCTCCGCACGGAAGTCCTCTTCGGCAAGGAAAACAGGCACTACAGGCTCAATAACTACATAAACCGCAACTGCCACAACTACCCCACCCACGATCTGGGGCCCATTGGCGTCGTTCTGGATTTCAACTACGGGAACAGGCCGATATACCTCACGTCCACTGCCAGCAAGGCGGCGGGGCTTAACCAATACGCCAAGGACCACCCGAACGTCAATCCGGAGTTCAGAGACCTTGCCTTTAAGCAGGGGGACGTTGTTGTGACCAATATCATGTGCGCAAACGGCGCCACCGTCACTTTAAAGCTCGACACAACCCTCCCGAGGCCCTATTCGAGAGGCTTCACGATCCAGGGCACCAAGGGCATGTATCAGGAGGACGGAAACTACGTCTTCATCGACGGCAAATACCCCGAGGAGCTCCACTGGAACTGGAGTCCCGAGTGGAACAACGCTCTGAAATACCAGGAGGAGTACGACCATCCGATCTGGAGGCGTTTCCTCACCGAAGGCGTGCGGGGCGGTCACGGCGGCATGGACTACCTGATCTACAACGAGTTCTTTGAGGACGCCCTTAACGGCAAGCCCTTCCCGCTTGACGTTTACGACGCGGCAATACTCATGTCCATCACCCCCCTTTCGGCTGTCTCCATCGAAAAAGGCTCTCAGCCCGTGGAGATCCCGGACTTCACAAACGGCGCCTGGAAGACGAGAAAAGAGCCGGAAGACAGATTTGCCTGAAACAATCAGGCAGTTAAGGCTTATCCCCTGCCGGGAGAGGCCTTTGTTTGACAACCGCCCGCCAAAGTAATATACTTTCCCGAAGCCTGCCTGAGCCCTTTTCGGCAAGGCAAGGTGAACGCTTACGAAGAAATGAAAAAGATCGTTGTTCTCGGTGCCGGAGGATTTGCCGGCAGGAGTTTAACCGAATACTTTTTGGCCAAGGCCGAACCGGGCACTGAGGTCATTCCGGTCACGAGAAAGCAGGTCGATCTTTGCGACGCCTCTTCTGTCTCGAAGTTTATCCGGGACACAAAACCCTCTGTCGTTATAAACTGCGCTGCGGTCGGCGGTTCCAGGAAGAACGGCTATTCGGACGGCGGCGACGTTGCGGACACAAACTTCAGGCTCTTTGAAAACGTTGAGAATGCTCTGCAGGACTTTCCGGACACCGTCCATATCATCTTCGGCAGCGGCGCCCAGTACGACAAATCAAAGCCCCTTGTGAAGGTTCCGGAGACCGCCCTCTTCAAGTCCAGGCCTTCCGACCCCTACGGCCTTGGCAAGTACAGGATCGCGGAGTACGCGGCTTCCCGGGGAAGAGAGCGGACCTTGATGCCCGTGATCTTCGGCCTTTTCGGGCCCTACGAGGACTACACCTACAAATTCATCTCCAACGCCTGCGTGAAGACCCTTGTCGGCATGGATATAGTCATCAACAGGAACGTGAGATTCGACTACCTTTACGTTGACGATTTCTGCGCAATTATAGGGGAAATTGTAAATAGCACCCTTGCGGGGAAGGCCCTGCCCCACAAGATTTTCAACCTGACTCCCACGGACCCGGTGACCCTTCTTGAGATCGCCGGCCTGATAAGGGACATTGCCGGAAAATACGGAGACGTCAGGGTGCCGGACATTAAGGTTCTCAACGAAGGCATTGGCAATGAGTACACAGGCGCCAATGATTTTCTTCTCGAAAACCTTGGCGGGAGCTTCAGTTTTCTCCCGTTTGAGGAGTCGGTGACGAGACTTTTTGAAAACCTGAGGAGCAGGCTCCCCGGGCTTGACATAGAAAGCGTGAGAGCGGACGCGGCTCTTAAATTCTGCGCCAAATAATCTTCAGTCGTAACTGGCGGAGGCAACATGAAAAAAATTACGGTAATGATCCCGTGCTACAACGAAATAGAAAACGTCGAGGCGATAACCGACGCCGTCATAAACATTTTTGAGACCGACGAAACTCTTAAGAAGTATGAATTTGACATTCAGTTCATCGACAACTGTTCCGTTGACGGCACCCGGGAAAAGCTGGAAGAGATCTGCGCCCGGGAAAAGCGTGTGAAGGCCATCTTCAACGTAAAGAATTTTGGCCAATTCAATTCCCCCTTCTACGGCATGACCCAGGCAAAATGCGACGCGCTGGTGCTCCTCTGCTGCGATTTCCAGGACCCGGTGGAGATGATCCCCGTGTTTGTGAAAGAGTGGGAAAACGGTCACAAGATCGTCTGCGCCATCAAGAACCACAGCAAGGAAAGCAAACTTGTCTACGCCCTCCGGACGATCTATTACAAGCTCATAAAGAAATTCTCCACAGTGGAACAGATCGAGCATTTTACGGGCTTCGGTCTCTACGACAATGAGTTCCTCGACATTTTAAGAAGGCTGGACGACCCGACGCCCTTCCTGAGGGGAATCGTTGCGGAGTACGGTTTCAAGCGCAAGGACGTGACCTACACTCAGGAAAAACGCCGTGCCGGCAAGACCCACAACAACTGGGTCAGTCTCCTTGACGCCGCAATGCTCAGCGTGACCTCGTATACAAGAGCGGGGGTCAGGCTTGCCGTGTGTCTTGGCTTTGCCCTTTCGGTGTTCAACATCCTTCTGGCCCTGACGTATATCATTGTGGCCGCTTTCGTTCCGGTCCTCTGGAACATCTGGGTCATACCGATCCTGATCGCCATATTCCTGGTGGGCTCGGTCCTCATGTTCTTTGTTGGATTTGTTGGCGAATACGTGGTCTCCGTCAGCAAGCGAGTCACCCACAGGCCTCTGGTGGTGGAAGAAAAGAGAATAAACTGGGAATAAACATCCTATAACGTTGAAAAAAATGCGCCGGACCTTAAAAATTAAAGGAACGGCGCGTTTTTTCAGTGAATAGTGATTAGTGAATAATTGATGTGCGGCGCTGTTTTATTGACGGCACCGCGATTGCTTGCGCAGCGCCTGCGGCGCAGTGGTCAGTGATCAGTTGTGAGTGATCCGTGATTAGTTATTATTTATGAGTGATCAGTTGATGTGCGGCGCTGTTTTATTGACGGCACCGCGATTGCTTGCGCTTCAGCGCAATGCACCAGCCACTGCTCACTCTTCACTCTTCACTATTCACCCTTCCGTCTCCATCAAATAAAACTTCTTTTTTCTCTTCCCCTCCGGTGTCTTCACAAAGGCGGAAAACTCTCCCAGCTTTTCAAAGCCGAACTCTTCGTAGACCCTGAGGGCTCTTTTGTTGTCCTCGGCCACCGCAAGTCTCACCGGATCTCCGGGAAACTCGCTCAGAGCAAAATTCACGGCAATGCCCGTAAGCCTGAGCCCTAGCCCCTTGCCGAGACTGCATAGGTCAGGTCTCAGCCCGATTGCAATGTCCGTCGAGTCGCTTTCCGCGTAAAGAGCTTTTGAAGAAGCGCTCAGGACCTGTGCAGCAGGCCCCACGGCCACAAAACCCGCGGGAGTTTTTATAATTTCTCTTTTGTTTTTGTCGAAACCCTCAGAAAAATACACCGGGAAATGGAAGCCGTTCATCACTTGCTCAACTTCCTCAGGGCTGCCGTCAAAACCGTACATGGCAAGGTCTCCCCCGTACTGCCAGGAGGCTATCGACCTTGCAGCGCTCTCTGTCATTTCGGTCAGCACAAATCCGTCGCTTTCGGTTATCACAAAACTTTCGTCGTACATTTTTCCGGTTTCCCTGTAATAGATACAATGAGCGGCCCTTTAGAAGCCTTTGAAGCATCCGAAGGGCCGCACAAACTGATTTTATTTAAGTTTTATCTCTCTCACGCGGATAACGCCCTCCGCGGCGGCTATCTTGTCAATGAGCGACTCCGGCACGGCTGTGTCCGTATCGATAACCGTGTAGGCCATTTCCTTTTTGGACTGATTCGAGAGGTGCTCGATGTTGACCTTCTCGGCGCCGAGGATCGACGTTATGTTGGAGATCATATTGGGGACGTTCTCGTGGATGATGCAGACCCTTACCGCACAATCAGGCATAGCCTCGACGTTCGGCAGGTTCACACTGTTCTTGATAACGCCAAACTCGATGTAGTCTCTCAGCTCCCGTGCAGCCATAAGCGCGCAGTTGACCTCGGATTCCGGCGTGGAAGCGCCAAGGTGAGGGATCGAGACCGTGTTTGTCATCTCGAGGACCTCCGGCGACGGGAAGTCGGTGACGTACTTGGCTATTTTTCCGGAAATAAGAGCCGTTTCAAGGTCGTCGTAGTTTACGATCTCGCCTCTTGCGAGGTTCAGAAGCCTCACGCCGTCCTTCATTTTCGCAAACATTTCCGCGTTGAAGGAGCCTCTGGTGGAGGGGTTCAGCGGCACGTGGATCGTGATGTAATCGCTCACGGCGCAGATCTCATCCATCGACTCGGCTCTGCGGATCTTGCGGGAGAGGTGCCAGGCGGCATCCACCGACAGATAGGGGTCGTAGCCGTAAACGTCCATGCCAAGGTCGTGGGCAACGTTGGCCACCATAACGCCAATGGCACCAAGTCCAACAACGCCAAGGGTCTTCCCCGCAATCTCGGGGCCCTCAAAACGGGATTTGCCCTTTTCTACCAGTTTCGCACACTCGCTGTCCCCGGCAAGGGTCTTTGCCCAGGCAATGCCACCGGCAATGTCTCTTGACGCGAGGAACAGAGCCGCGATGGTGAGTTCCTTCACCGCATTGGCGTTGGCGCCGGGGCTGTTGAAAACAACAATGCCCTTCTTGGAGCAGAGGTCCACCGGAATGTTGTTCACGCCGGCTCCCGCCCTTGCAATGCCAAGCAGGTTGTCCTCAAAATCCATCTCGTGAAGGCTGGCGGACCTGACCATGATGCCGTCCGGCGAAGCCACGTCCTCACCGACCTCATAACCCGAAGCCGGAAATACACCGGTGCCCTCGGGAGCGATCTTATTCATCAGCTTAATACTGTGCTTCATAGCGACACCTCGTAATCTTTCATAAACGCCACGAGCTTCTCAACGCCCTCCACAGGCATTGCATTGTAGATCGACGCTCTCATGCCGCCAACGCTTCTGTGGCCTTTCAGGTTGACGAAACCCGCCGCTGCCGCAGCCTTCACGAAGGCCTTGTCCAGTTCCTCGCTGCCGGTGACGAAAGGAATGTTCATGTAGGACCTGTCCTTGCCGCTGACCGTGGGCTTAAAGACCTTCGAAGCGTCAAGGAAATCGTACATAATCGCAGCCTTCCTGTGGTTGATCTCCTCCATGGCCTCAATGCCGCCGATCTCGTTCTTCAGCCACTCCAGCACCAGCTTGCACATGTAAATTGCAAACGTTGGCGGTGTGTTGTACATCGAGCCGTTTTTGGCGTGTATCTCGTAGTTGAACATGGTGGGGGTGATGTCCCTGGCCTTGCCAATGAGATCCTTCCTCACGATCACAACGGTGAGTCCCGCAGGTCCCATGTTTTTCTGAGCACCGGCAAAGATCAGGCCGTATTTTGTGACGTCGATCTTCTCCGAGAGAATGCAGGAGGACATATCCGCAACCAGAGGCACGTTTCCGCACTCCGGCAGCTCCGCGAACCTGGTTCCGTAGATCGTATTGTTTGAGCAGATGTAGAAATAATCCGCCCCGGGATCAAAAGTATTCTTGTCAAGGTTGGGAATGTAGCTGAACGTCTTGTCCTTGCTGGATCCGACAACGTTCACCTGACAGTATTTGGAAGCTTCCTGGCAGGCCTTGGTCGCCCACTGCCCCGTGAGGACAAGGTCTATTTTGCCGCTGCCGTTGGCAAGGTTCAGCGGGATCATTGCAAACTGTGAAGACGCGCCGCCCTGAAGGAAGAGCACCGCGTAATCCTCGGGAATGGCCAATACCTCCCGCAGAAGCGCCTCTGTCTCGTCAATGATCGCCTGATAAACGGGTGATCTGTGGCTCATCTCCATAACGGACATTCCTGCGTCACCGTAATTGACCAGTTCAGCCTGCGCCTTTTTCAGCACGCTCTCGGCAATAACCGACGGTCCCGCGGAAAAATTATATACACGTTCCATTGTTTTCCCTCCTCCCAGTGATTTTTATTGGGATAAATCGGTATTATAGTCTTGTAAAAAAATGTTGTCAAGCCCGGCGCCAACAACGCGCCTTCGGTGCGAGTGGTGCGGCGCAAGCGCCGAGTGGTGCGAGCCGCAGGCTCGAGTATGCAC
>CAMZBI010000038.1 GCA_947304585.1 uncultured Clostridia bacterium
TGTCTTCGACGGATCTGTTACGGCCTGCTTTGTGCGAGCGGACCTTCGAAGTACCTATGTACATCTTCAGGTCTGCGCACACAAAAATAGCTCAAAAATCGATTTTTGGCTCTTAACGCAGGCCGTAACTGCAGGTGTTTCGTGAGGTTGCGGGTATACTCCAGAGTAAGGTGTCTTCGACGGATCTGTTACGGCCTGCTTTGTGCGAGCGGACCTTCGAAGTACCTATGTACATCTTCAGGTCTGCGCACACAAAAATAGCTCAAAAATCGATTTTTGGCTCTTAACGCAGGCCGTAACTGCAGGTGTTTCGTGAGGTTGCGGGTATACTCCAGAGTAAGGTGTCTTCGACGGATCTGTTACGGCCTGCTTTGTGCGAGCGGACCTTCGAAGTACCCATGTACATCTTCAGGTCTGCGCACACAAAAATAGCTCAAAAATCGCATGATGGCTTGTTGAACATTTCGCAAAGGATGCCGGCAGTATTCCGATGACTTGCGGATGAAATAAGCCGCAACTGTCAAAAGATACACTGCCGGCTTTTACGTTTTTTCCATATTGCTCGGGATTTTTATTGGCGCAGTCTTTAAGAAGGAAGGCAGCCGTGATATAATCGACACATATGTTGAATATGTTGGTTCCTTGAAGTGCAGGAGTGATGGGAAATGGAATACAAGTACGACGTTTTTTTAAGCTTCACCGGTGCAGACCGGAATCTGAAAGATGATCTCCACCGTTTTTTTGTTGATAAGGAGGATCAGGAAGGGACAAAAACCGGCTGGTCCGTTTATGACAGCGATATAGATTGCATAAGCGGCGGGTTTCGCGTGAACTATGTTGAGGCTTTAAGCAAGACCAAGGTCTATTTGATGATACTTTCCGATTCAGTCCTGAACGATCCAAACTATTCGACAGGCAGTTTCTTTTCGGAAGTGAGAAAGGAAGGAAACCTTGCTGCGGATCTTGAATCCAGGGGCCTTCTCAACATAATAATACTTAATCTGTCCGAAAAATTCATAAACCCGACCATCGACCGCTTTCCCCTGAATGATTTCATAGGGAGGCATTTCTATTCACTAATTCAAGGCTTTACGAGGATAGATGCTGCACTTGGCGAGGATGGTCTTTTAACCGAAGAGACAAAAAACAAACTGCACGAGATCATTTCACAACTTGTAACAGAGCGAAATTTGGGACACCCGGTGCCTTCGCAGCAAAAGCCAAGGCAGATAAGAGACGAAAAACTCCCGGAAGAGAAGTTCTTCGGCAGGCAGAATGAACTGAACAAGGTTGAAGAGGCTTTTTCCAATGGAAAACAGATAGTATTCTTAAGAGGTCTTGGCGGTATCGGAAAGACCTGCCTTGCGACTGCATTTGCCAGATACTGCAACAGTTCCCACTCCTATATCTGCCCCCAGATCGTGTCGGTGAGAGAAAACAACGAGCAGAGCAATAAATATTCGGATAAAAACCGCTGGATCGACGAGATAAGATATCAGGATTCCGTCCTGGACAGCCTCCGTCCTTTGACCCGTGAACAGCAGCGGAACAGAAAAATGAACGCCCTCACCGACCTTGGCGAGAATGTTCTTCTTGTTATCGACAATTTCAACGACGTCAGGAATTCGGACGTTGACGAGATGCTCCAGAAACTGAAATGCAAGATACTTATTACCACCAGAGCAAAAACAGGTGGATACAGACAGGAGGGAATTGAATCTCTTGACATAGGGTCTCTTGACGAAGAGAATGCGTACAAAATGTTCTGCGAAAAATACGGGGAGGGCCCGGCTCCGGAGTTCGAGGATTTCAAAGCGTTGTACAAACATTTCAACGGGCATACGATCACTCTATGTATAATCGCCAAGATCATGAAGACCCACGAACTGGGAATAGACTATTTTCTGGGTACGTCCTGGATCAACTGCCGCGGCAAGGTAGAGTTTGTCCACAACGAGAACACGGAGCTTAACACCGTTTACGGACATTTGGCGGATCTTTTCAGCGTCAGCGGGATCAGCCCGGAATCGGAATTCGTGCTGAAAAATCTCTGTCTCTTAAACGACGGCATAATTTCTTCAGAAGATCTTAAATCGATCCTTGGCCTGGATACCAACAACGAGATCAACGAGCTCGAAGGGACAGGTTGGATCGACACGGAGACAAGAGACGGGAAGAGATGTGTTATACTTCACCCATTGCTTTCGGAACTGCTTGCGCTGATGCTGAAGCCGAAACAGAGCGAGACACGGGGCATGATCAGTTATCTCTTGGGGAACATGTCCGAGGACACATCCTTTGAAAACGTTCACAAAGAGGAAGAGCGTTATTATTTTGCCGTTTACAGACTTGCAAGGAGCGAAGGTGCCCTGAACTCAGATTTATGGAACGCCTTTACACAGTTCAATCACCTTCTGGGGGACACCGGACACACAAAAGAGAAGGTCGCGGAACTGACCGGCTTTCTGTCCGAAGCCGACAGTGAGGTCGTGACTTTTTATAGTGATATGGTAACGCTGGAATACGTTCCTTCTGAAATGTCGATCCTTGACAAATACGTAGGAGGGCTTGAGGCGTACAGCTCGGATTACAAGGCGGTGATGAGGGCGCTGTCTGTAACGGCCCAAATGTTCATGGCCAATCCGCAATACCAAAAAGATCTGGAGCGCATACTTGACAAGGCAATGGACTGCGCCATGAATGCGGAAGATGATTTTTCCGTTATGGAACTGTTCAAACTCTATTATACGGTTGGCCCTGACACACTGAAAAAGAAAAAACGGGTTTTTGACAAATACCTCAGAACAAGGAAAAACAAGGTTAACGACAGCGGTGTGCTTGTCATGGGGGAAATGTTTAGTAACTTATCTGGGATCATTACAAAAGGCGGTGTTGAAGAAATAATCAATACAACGGTCAAAGCTGTAGAGGACGATTTTAATAGCGGACTTTTATTCATGGTCAGGCATCCTGTTTACAGTGCGAAGATGTACAAACTAACAAAGAAGATCGAATCGATACCCAAGGAAGACAGCTTCTATTTTTTCGGCGAGTATTTCTCTTCTCAAATGGATTCTCTGATGGGTGAAATGAAATTCGATTCAAATGCATTTCTGAAATTCACTGTCGATTACTACAGAAGACTTGAAGAACATGGCGTAACTTTTGCCAGCCTTTCACAAAACATTGTCGGAGTTATCAGTGTGATATCTTCGATTCCTGAAAAGGTGCGTACCGAGATCGATCTGACGCTGATCGATTGGACAGAGAACGGAAGGGAACTCTCTTTCGACAACATGGCACGCCAGCACGTGGCGGCGCTGATAAATGCTTTTTCGGAAAACTATACAGCGGCCATACAGAACTACGGAAACCTTCTTTTCCTCACAGAGGAACTGTATTCCAGAAAGCATCCCAGGTATGCCGAAGTTCTTGTAGCGATGGGCGAGGCCTATCTCCAGGCAGGAAACTACAAAAACGCATACAGCTTTTTGAAAAAAGCATTTATAATAATGAAAGAGATCGCTCCGGGATCAACCGAACTAGGCAACATCTGTATAAAACTGCTGGATGAAAGAATTGCCGGATATTTCGACTGTTCCGGGTCCTGGGGGGATGACAGATCCGGCGACGGCCTTGGAAGTTTCCTGGATGGCCTGGCACGATGGAAGCGGTCTCCTGAGCAACAGGCACTGACCGAAGAAATACTCCGTGACGCCCTGCTGGCGCCTACAGACTACATGGAGGTTTTCGACGCAGGAAAAGACTGCTTTTCAGATAAATCTTATGAATACGTAATGCTCCTAGACAGACTGTGGAAACACATTTACTTTTATTCCTACAGCAAATTTGACAGCAATGCAGAGCGATACAAAGAGGAAATAGCTCGCTATGTCAGGTTGCTGACAGACGCAGCCAAACGCTTCCGTGAGTTTGATTCCCGGACTCAACTGCAATATGCCGGTGCTTTGGCACAGGTGATGTATAAAGGCCATAAGTTTGGTGTAGCGGATCATTCAGATGTTCTTCTGGAATGCGCCCAAAGGACGGTAAAACAAGCCGGAGGGACAACAAAAAACAACATACAGATTACTCTGATGAGAGGCATTGCATTTTTGGAATTCGACAGAGACAGGGAAAAAGCGGTGGCTCTTAACAGACAAATTATCTCGAAGAGCCTGAGGTACGGCATCTCCAAAGAACATTGCCTTACGGCGTTCTCGGATAATGTTCTTGCAGCGGCCATGGAAAAGGATTTTAATTTCGAAACGTTTTTCGGCAGGTTCACAAGAGACATAAACACGATCAAACGATTTGCCGAAATGGCAGTTTCTCTCAAAGAGCATTTTCCGGAGTGTGAGAGCGACCAAAAATTTGCCGAAAAGCATATACGCGGAAGACTGCATGACGTCATTGAATCCAACGAAGAAATAAAGAAAATGCTGGTACTTCCATTCCACAGGATAAGAAGCAAAAAGGTTTTTTATGAAAACTGCTTCACTTATCTTCTCACGCCACCGGACCAAGTCGATCGCAACACGATGCCTGATTTTAGCGAGTTCATTAAGAGACTGCATTCCTTAGAAACTGACGACAGCGATACCGAGGAATCTGACTCTTAATAACCTACATGCCCTGAGCCGCAGACAACAAAAGGAGTTGAACTATTGTTGAAAACTATAAATATCGCAAAACGAATGACCGTATTTCTGGCCTGCCTTTTGGCGCTGGTCTGCCTTTTCACAGCCTGCAACGTGCCCGGAAATGATCCCGGCGAAAACACTTTGCCTGCGACAAACACCCCTGCTCCCGGAGGCTTTTCACCTGTGGAAGCGGACGGAGTCGCCACGGTTTCCCTGGCCGGCGGCGTAAACTATTCCGCAACCGGATACGAGGCGATAACGTCAGACGGCTTTTCCTTTGAGGACAGCATCCTGCTGAAGTTTGAAGGCATTGGCAAAAAATCTTTCAACAGATTTACGCTGAGCTATTCGTCCTCTGGCCCGGTGGAGATCGTTGTCGTGTACAGAGAAGGGGAGTCGGCGGATGCGGACAATTACTACCTTGAAAAGGGCAGCGCCAAAGAGTTTTCGGGCCTTGTGAGCGGCTCCATTGACGGGGAAAAACGCAGCGGCATCAGCGAGATCAGGGTCAAGGCTTTGAACGGCAAGACCAAATTTGCGGCCACCGGCATTTCCACAGAGACCGTTGAGTTTCCAAAGACGGACAGCGACGGCAACATATTCATCGAAAACAGCAGGTACAGGCTTGGCGTGAGGCTTGCCTGGGGCGGCGGGATCAGCTATATTCTCGACAAAAACGCCAATATCCCCGGCCTTACGAACCTCATCAACCAGCACGACACGGGAAGGCTTGTTCAGCAGTCCTACTACGGAACGGGGCCCATTGAAGGGGTTTACGATCCGGGGTCTTTCCTTGGCAACGTCTGGGTGTACAACCCGGTCCAGGGGGGCGACAGGTATATGACGAAGTCCCGGCTGGTGGACGTGAGGATCGAAGAGAACGCGGTATACGTGAAGACCCAGCCCAAGGACTGGGGCAACAACGATCTGCTCCTGCCCTGCTATATGGAGAACACCTATTGGCTGTATGAGGACAGAATACAGGTGGACAACAGGTTCGTCGACTATTCGGGCTTTGTCCACCCCTACGGGCTGCAGGAACTGCCGGCCTTTTACACGGTCAGCTATCTGGATACTCTTGTCTATTACAACGGCAGAGAGCCCTGGACCGACGGGGAACTGACGGTGCGAAGCGACGTGACGGACTGGACGCTGCCTGAAAACGCGGGGCAGAACAGGTTCGACATAATCCGGGGCAACACGGAGGTCTGGGCGGCCTTTGTGAACCTTGAGGATGACTTTGGCATTGGCGTGTACACACCCAACTACGAGCTGCTGAACGCGGGGAGATACTGCTACGACGGGTCCAAGGACTCCAAGGCGGATTCCACCAATTACATTGCCCCCAGGAGCGAGCTCCAAATCGTGAAGTACCAGCCCCTTGAGTACAGCTATCTGATCGCCTCCGGATCCGTCAGCGAGATGCGGGAAGTGTTCAAAGCCAACAAAAACTTTACCTACAACGTGAGTCTTACGCTGATGGCAAGGCCGGACACGGGCACGGACGAGCTCTACGATTTCACGAATATCGATTTCACGAAGGAAGGCACCGAAAAGCTTTTCTACAACATCCACAACACCGAGATCACCTACGACGAGGAGGTTGGGTGCGTGAAATTCCTGGTGACCGAGGGGTTTGACGTTTACTGCGGCCTGAACCTGGACAACAACGGCGAGGAGCCTCTGGAAGCGGAAGACTATCAGCTGGTGGAGATCGAGTACATGATCCCGAAGACGAATTCGTCCCTGACCACCATGATGGAACTGTTCCTGGGGGCCGGCGACTTTACCTCTGCAGCGCCTGAAAACTCGGTCTATCTCAGCTACATCCCCGACGGCAAGTTCCACAAGGTCCGGGTCAACCTCACCGCCAAGGAGGTCTGGGAGGGCACCATCCACATGTTCCGCCTTGACTATTTCACCGACTGCGTCACCGGCGACGCGTTCTACATTAAGTCTTTCGGGCTGAAAAAGGCGGAGGGCGCTGTGTCCTACGAAAACATTGATTTTACCGAAAGATCGGGCATTTTTGCAGTCGCCAATACCATCAGGACCTCAGTCTCCTACGACGAGACAGAGAAGGCAGCCAGGTTCGACGTGATCGACGGCAACGACGTGAACGTTTCCATCAACTACGCCGTGGCGGTGCCGGCCCTCAATGCCGCCAATTACGACTGCTTCGAGATCGAGTACATGATCCCGAAGTCCAACAAGCTCCCGAGCTACAGATACGAGATGTACTTTTGTGTCGGGAACGTTGCCGATCCCACTGAGGACAACGTGGCCAGGGGCAGGCTGAAAAAAGACGGCCAGTACCACACGCTGCAGGTGCCGATGTCCGACTTTGCCACAGCGAGCGGCAAGATGATAATGCTCAGGTTTGACTATTTTGCCGAGTGCGCAACCGGCGACGTCATATATGTTAAAAACATCAGACTTGTGGAAAAGCAGGGCTGAAAAAGGAGGTTTTTCATGGCCAATATTCTCAACGGTCTTAAACCGCAAAAAGTGTTTGAATTCTTCGAGCTTTTAAGCTCCGTGCCCCACGGCTCCGGCAACACCGGTCCCATCAGCGAGATCTGCACTGCCTTCGCCCGGGAGAGGGGCCTTGAGTGCTACAAAGACGAAGTGAACAACGTGATCATAAAAAAACCGGGCAGCCCGGGCTTTGAGAACGCGCCAACCGTTATTCTCCAGGGCCACCTGGACATGGTCTGCACCAAGAGGCCCGACTGCGACCTTGATATGGCCAAGGAGGGCGTAAGGCTTGCCACCGACGGCGAGTGGGTGTGGGCCGACGGCAGCTCCCTTGGCGGCGACAATGCTATTGGCGTTGCGATTGCGATGGCGGTCCTTGACGATGACACCCTGGAGCACCCCCCACTGGAGGCTCTCTTCACCGTGGACGAGGAGACAAGCCTTGTTGGCGCCGGAAAGGTGGACGTGTCGATGCTTAAAGGCAGGATGCTGGTGAACCTCGACAGCGAAGAGGAGGGGGTCTTTACAGTTTCCTGCGCCGGCGGAATGCGCTGCGACAGTACAGTGCCCGTAAAGCGGGAGCCTGTGCCCGAATATCTCTGCTACAAGGTGGAGGTGGCGGGACTTAAAGGAGGCCACTCAGGCGCCGAGATCCACAAAGGCCGGGGCAACGCCAATAAACTCCTTGCCCGGTTCCTCTACGCAGCATTGAGGCGCATGGACCTCAGGCTTGACGAGATCAGCGGCGGCGATTTCGACAACGTAATCCCCAAGACTTCCAAGGCTCTTGTGTTTGTGGAGCCGGAAAAGTCCGTACTGTTCGAGGAAATGGCGGCGGCTTTTGGTGAAACCGTCAGAAAAGAACTGGAGACCACCGACGGCGGCTTTACACTGACGGCGGAGCAGGTTGTTAGCGACGATATTCCCGCGGACAGCGAATCCACAGAGCGGGCAGTGACGGCCATCTACGCCACCCCCAACGGCATCCAGCGCATGAGCCCCGACATCAAGGACTTTGTCCAGACGTCCCTCAACCTTGGCGTCCTCAGAACGTCCGCCAATTTCGTCAGCTTTTCCTTCTCCATCAGGTCTTCGGTTTATTCCGAAAAGCACGAGACTTTCGCCCGGGTTGAGGCCATTGTGGCGGCCTGCGGCGGCAATTCCGTAATGCGCGGTGAGTACCCGGCCTGGGAATACAGAGCGGATTCAAAACTCCGGGAGATCTGCCTTGAGGCCTACAGAAGGACCTACGGCGGAGAGGCCAAAGTCGAGGGTATCCACGCGGGGCTTGAGTGCGGAGTTTTTGCGGAGCGAATGGAGGGTCTTGACGCCATCTCCTTCGGGCCGGATCTCCGGGAAGTCCACTCAGTGCGGGAAAGGCTTAACGTCAATTCCACCGAGCGGCTGTACGGCCTGGTCTGCGAGATACTCCGGCTGGCGGCGGAAAGCTGAGAACAAGGTGTTTAGCACTCTTAGTTGGCCATCGTATGGTATTGATATTGCCGGCAACATTTATAATTCCGGAGATATTAAAGAGTTTTCTGATCCGGGTTTGTACTTTTTCGAAAAAGAATTAATGCCTTTTTTAAACGGAATCGACGATAACGAAAGTTTTAAAGGAGCAATGGCAAAACTAAACAGGCATTGCCGTGTTTTTGAGGAAATAATCCTATTGGAGTCACTAAAGGCGGGAAGTTTGGAACCTGCCGTGAAGTGGCTCGGGTCGGCGGAAAAGCGGGACGCCATGTCAATTAAAGCAGTTGCCGAATCCGTTTATTCCCCAAAAGACGACTCTGAAGCAGCATATTTTAAGGCTTGGGGGCTTGATTCATTTGATGATGCGTTAGACGATGCAAAGAAGGCTGTCAAAAGAACCCACGATATGTTTTACGGCAAGCTGCTCAAGGCCGTTCAAACAAATGACTGCGAATGGGTAAAGGAATTATATATGGCGGAGCAAAGAAGGGCAATTGAATTCTTTAAGAAACATTTTAACATAGAGTATGAAATCGAGCCGTTGCAATAACATGGAGCGTGTAAATCAGTGATATAAGCCTATGAATAGGGATATAACAGTGAAACATAATACGCTGCGGTCAAGGTTGTTTATTGATTTCTTGTTGACTGTTTGTTTGTGCTTTTTGCTTTTTGGGGGATGCGACAGAGTAAAGACGGATCGCGGGAACAGAAACATCATCATCGACAATCAGGCTTTTTTCATAGAATATGATATGTTTGATGCTTTATATTCTTCAACTGTTGGTCTTTCGGGACCTGTCCCGTCAACCGGTTACTACGACAATTTACTGATTCCGGGGACTTCCATAAGCAAATACTTATTATCCAATGACTCTGACAGTTATTCCTGGCATTGTTTCTGTTGCCAAAATCTGTACTTGTTTTTAGCATTCAACGCCGGCGCGAATGATGTAGATTATCCTCTTGCACGTATGGTCGATTATGTTTGTTCAGATAAGGTTTATGAATTTGAAGACTTTTCTTCCATTAAAACAGGATCTCATGTTAATGATGTGAAAAAGATCGACAATTCAATGGAGTATAAACAAAGGCACGTTTCTCCGGTTTTTAGTGGAACGACAAGACATTTATGCAAGGAAGGCCTTGTCGTAATAGAATGGAAAGACAACGATACTGTAAGAAGCATATCCTATGAGGAAAATGAACTTGTTCAAGATTTGCTGCAGTTGATTTCTCAATAGGATATTTTTTAGACCAGTATGGAGAAGCATTAACCGTTTTTGATATTGGTGAATAAACACCAAAACGGTTCCGGCATGTCTTCTGCTACCGGTTAGAATAGCGACGGAAACTGTTCAATTTTTGTTGACAAATTTGCAGAGGAGGAGTACAATCCCTTCCGAGGCGGACGATTTTTTTTGCCTCCGACTGTTCAATTTTTGTGAACATTTTAGAGCCGCGGGGTCTGCCGGAGATCTATTGGCGAATGGAAGGAAATGAAGATGGAGAGCGGGAAAAATGCATTGGCGATAAGTGAAGAGGACATTCAGACGTTCAGGACGGTCAGCCCCTTTTCTGTTCTTGGCGAAAAAGACATTGAGGCGGTCCTTCTCACCGCAGAGACGAAAGAGTTCGGGACGGGGGACAGGGTCGCAGGCGGAGGAGTGTCGCCGGGCGGGCTTTGCGTGGTGATGAAGGGGGTCCTTGTCGCCGAAAACAGGGCCGACAAGAGAATCATCGCCCTCAACGCTTTTATGCGGGGTGACATCTACGGCGCGGCGGGGCTGTTTGCCGGAAAGGGCAAGAAATACGGCTCGCTGGTGGTGGCCAAGAGACATTCAAGGATAGTGGTTGTGCCCGAAGAGACCGTGAGGAGGCTGATCCTCGAAAACCCGGATTTTGCCCTGGCATTTACCGCCTGGCTCACCGGAAAGATCCGTTTTCTGAACAAAAAACTGACCGGTTACACGTCAAAGAGCTCCGTGAGACATCTTCTCCAATACCTGGAGGTGGCCTGCGCGGAGAACGACGACGGCACCGCAAAAATAAACATCTCTTCCGTTGCGGAAGAACTCAATATTTCAAGGACAACAGTATACGCCGGCCTTGACACGCTGGAACAGGCCGGATTTATTGCAAGGGACGGAAAATACTGCACGCTGCTCCGGGTGTGAGCATTGGCGGGAGAAACGTCCCGGGAGGGAAACTTATGAGAAAATTAATCAGAATACTTTTTGCTTTGACTGTAATGTGCATCCTCGCGGCTGTGGCAGGCTGTCTCAAGCCGGTTGACGAAGAAAAAGACCCTGTACGGGTGCTGACGCTGAAGGGTCCGACGGGCCTCGGAATGGTTCAGCTCATGGAGGCCAACGAGACGGGCTCTGCGGAAAACAAATATCAGTTCACCGTTTGCGCAAGTCCCGACGAGATAAAGACGGAGATCCTTGCGGGGCGGTATGATATTGCCGCTGTCCCGATCAACCTTGCCGCCGCTCTTTACAACAAGACCGAGGGCGCGCTGAAGATCGCCGCGGTGAACACCCTTGGCGTGCTTTACGTGCTTGAAAACGGGCAGACCATTAACTCCGTTCAGGACCTCCGGGGCAAGACTATAGGCGCCACCGGTGAGGGCTCCACCCCCGAATACGTGCTGAATTACATCCTACGCGCCAACGGCCTTGAGCCGGGTGTTGACGTGACCGTCGAGTATTATGCCGAGCATGAGGAACTCGCCAAGCGTCTCATCGGAGGCCTCTGCGACATCGGTATGCTGCCCCAGCCCAACGTCACCGCTGTCCTTTCCAAAAAGCCCGAGATCCGCATTGCGCTGGACCTCACGGAGGAATGGGAGAAAGCTGACAACACAGGCTCCGCACTTACCCAGGGCTGCGTTGTGGTGTCCAAGGATTTTGCCGAGACCCGCAAAGAGGAGCTGAAGGCGTTTCTTTCCGAGTACGAGGAGTCTACCAAATTTGCCAATGACGACCCTGCCAAAACCGGCGAACTTTCCGCCAAGTTCGGCGTGATCCCGGATGCGGGGGTTGCCGCCGCGGCAATTCCAAAATGCAACATCTGCTTCTTTGCGGGCAGCGAGATGAAGACGAAAGCGTCGGGAATGCTGAGCGTTCTCTACAATGCGGACCCGAAATCGATAGGCGGAAAAATGCCGGGAGAAGAGTTTTATTTAGGGTGATGCGGCTTCGCCGAGTGGTGCGAGCCTGCGGCTCGAGTGGTGCGGCGCGTTGCGCCGAGTGGGATGCGGCTTCGCCGAGTGGTGCGAGCCTGCGGCTCGAGTGGTGCGGCGCGTTGCGCCGAGAGATTTGTGAAAACCATGAAAAACAGGCAGGTCAAAGAAATAGTCTGGACCGCGGCGGGTATCGCTTTCCTGCTGCTCCTGTGGGTCGTCATCAGCGCATTGGTGGGAAACGACCTTCTTTTCCCGTCGCCTGCCGAGACCTTCGGGGCCCTGGGGAGGCTAGCAGGAACGGCGGAGTTTTACCTGTCGGTGGCAGGAAGCCTGCTATCTGTTGCCGCGGGGTTCATAGGCGGCAACATAATTGGGGTCGTTCTTGGCCTTGCATCGGGCCTCTCATCTCGGGTCAACGCTTTTGTAAAACCGGGCATGGCGGTCATAAAAGCCACCCCGGTGGCCTCGTTTATTATTCTGGTGCTGATCTGGCTTGGCAAGGCCTACACTCCGGCGCTCACGGCTTTTCTGATAGTGCTTCCGGTGGTCTGGCAAAACGTTGTGGCCGGCATCCGGTCCGCCGACAGGGGCCTTCTGGAGGTTGCGACGGTCTTTAACTTTTCCTTCGGAAAAAAGCTGAAATACGTCTATCTGCCTGCTGCTGCGGAGGGGTACATTGCAGCTGTGCGCACGTCTATGGGTTTTGCCTGGAAGGCGGGTGTTGCGGCGGAGGTGCTGTCGGGCACTGCAAGGACCCTTGGCGGCAAGATCTACAGCGCCAAGATCCTCATCGAGACCCCTGAACTTTTTGCCTACACGCTGGTGGTGGTTGGCGTCAGCCTGCTGGTAGAGGTCGCTGCGGCGTCGATCGTGCAGGCGGTTGCCGGGCGGAAAAAATCCGAGGCGGATCCTGCAAACGCCAATGAGGAAGGCGGTGCGGCCCATGAGTGATATCTCCTATATTAAGGCAAATTCATTGAACAAGGCATTTGGCGGCGAGACCGTCATCCGTGACCTTTCGTTCGAGTTTTCCACCCCCGGAATATACGTGATCGAAGGTGATTCGGGCTCCGGCAAGACCACCCTTCTTCGCATGATCGCAGGCCTTGAAACGCCGGACAGCGGCAGCCTTGAGACGGCAGGGCGGATTGGTTTTGTGTTCCAGGAACCCAGGCTCTTCGACAACGTCTCCCTCCTCGAAAACGTGAAACTTGTCTCATCACTCAAAGATTCTGCGGCACCGCTGAAACTACTGGAAGAGCTTGGTTTAGGCGATTCCGCAACAAAGAAAGCCCGGGAGGCCTCCGGAGGCATGCGCCAACGCACCGCAGTGGCAAGAGCCGTGTACTACGCACCCGACATTCTCCTCTGCGACGAGCCGTTTTCCGCCGTTGATGACGCCAATATGGCCCTCGCCGCAAAAATGCTGGAAAGGTTTTCGCAAAAAGGAATCCTGGTGATCGCGACACATGGAGGAGCGTTGCCGTTTGAAAAGATTAGCGCGACGCTGCGCATCGATAGCGGGTGCGCTCTGCGCAAGTGATACGGCTGCGCCGAGTGGGGCGTTTCACTTCGTTCAGCGAGTGGTGCGGCTTCGCCGAGTGGTGCGAGCCTTCGGCTCGAGTGATGCGCTTCGCGCAGCCCGCGCCTGCGGCGCGAGTGATACGGCTGCGCCGAGTGGGGCGCTTCACTTCGTTCAGCGAGTGGTGCGCTCTGCGCAAGTGATGCGAGCCTTCGGCTCGAGTAATCGCGCCACCGGCGCACCAAAACTTTTAACTGTTAACCAATAACTCTTCACTGTCAACTAATCACTAAAAAACTTTAAATAGAGGGCTTCGGGTCCTTTTTTTTCTTTTAATTAGGAGCGGAAAGTGGTACAATAACGATGAATATCTGTAAATAGCAGCGCCTGTGTCATAATCCCGAGTGGACTGTGTTTTTACCGGGTCCCGTGGGACGGCGAATTGGCGTAGAAGGAGCAATCAATGGCAAAGTCTAAGAAACTGTTTTCAACAAGCATGTTTGGATATTCTAAAGATGAAGTCAGATTTTATGACAACGAGCAAAAGGAGAGGATCGGAAGGCTGGAGAAGCAGATCTCCATGCAAGCCGACAGGATAAAGTCTCTGGAAGATCTTATAAGGGCTTACGAGGGTGAGATCAACGTGCTGCGGGCAAGGCTTGACGAGGCGTCCAAACAGAGGGATGCGATAGCAAGGGTCCTTGTGGATGCGGAACTGCGGGCGGACGATATTGTCAAGGATGCAGTGGAAAAGGGCGAAAACGAGACCAGGCGCCTGATGGACAGGGCCGATGCGGTGAGAGAACACATCTCCGGTCAGCTAGACAGAGTGAGAGACGTTGAGGATGCCGCCGAGACCTTTGCCAAGGCAATTATCGCAAGACTCAGAGCTTCCGCAGATCTGTTTGAGCAGGAGCTTCTTGGCGCTGTGAGCGACGCTTCTTCCGATGCGGAGAAGGTTCTTGCGGAGACGGAGACCGTGCTTGGTGTCGATTATTTCGAGCCTGTCAGGAAGCAGGAGGAGCCGGCAGAGGATATAGAGGACACCGAAGAGGCAACGGACGGTACAGAAGAAGAACCTTCCGGGGAAACCCAGTCGGGTGAGGAACCTGCTGGCGGAGAAACGGACGCAGACAGTGCGGATGCGGGAGACGAAGGCGATATTCCCGGGGATTTCTCTTTTCAGACTTCAGATGAAGGACAGGGCTTTTTCACCGTGGTGAGAGCGGGAACCTGACGGAGAGTGCAACAAAATCGAAAGGGAAAAGACCGGCCCGGGTGCCGGCTGAGAAAAATAAAATGGCAAACAACAGCGGAAAAAACGATAAAAGATCTTTTCTTGTGAGACTCATCTGCCTGATACTGGCGATTACGCTGGCCGGGTCCACAATAATCTACGTGATACTGGCTCTTTTGGGCCTTGCGTAATGGTAACGGGTATTGCGTAGCGGTGATTTGAAGAACTCTTTCAACAGGAGACGCCAATGAAATCATTCCTTGCCGGCAGCGAAAGCGGCTGGACCTTTATAACCGAATATTTCGGAATCGAATCGGTCCTGGACCTTCTGCTTATCATCCTTGATATAGCGATAGTCGCTTTTGTGGCCTATCAGGTCCTGAAACTTTTCAGAGGAACGAAGGCCGCAGCTTTGGTGAGGAGCCTTATCATTATCCTCGCCATGTCGGTATTGGCCAGAGTGATGAATCTGCGAGTGGTTTCCGCCATACTCAACGTGGTACTGAACGTTTTGCCGGTGCTGGCAGTGGTCCTGTTTGCTCCGGAGATAAGGAAGATGCTTGAGGTTCTTGGAAGCCGGAAGGCAGGCGAGGCGATCAGGAGCATTTTCAAGTCGAGAAGCGCTGCCGACGAGCAGAAAAAGGTTGAGATGAACCGGATCATCGGCGAGACCGTGTCGGCTGTAGGCAACATGGCCAAGACCAAGACAGGCGCCCTTATCGTATTTGAGCGGAAAAACAACATTTCCGAGTGGGACGCCCAGGGCACTAAACTTGATGCGGTGGTCTCTGCAAGACTTCTCGAGCAGATCTTCGTTAAGAACACCCCCCTCCACGACGCGGCGGTGCTTATAAGAGAAGGAAGAATATACGCGGCTCAGTGCGTGCTTCCCAATACAAAAAACAAAGACCTGAACCGGGAACTTGGCACCAGGCATATGGCTGCCATTGGCGCCAGTGAAGAGGCCGACTGCATCGTTGTGGTGGTCTCGGAGGAGACCGGAACCATTTCCTGCACAAAGGAAGGGCAGATAATGAGAGGGCTGGATATCAACACCCTCAGGACCTTCCTTGTGGAGGAACTTGTGCCGAAGGATGCCCCGGCGGACACGGAGAAAAAGGGCGGATTCTTCAAAAAACTTTTCAAAAAGAAGGACGGCGGCGATGACGTTTCTTAACAGGCTGAAAACGATATTCCTCAGCAAGGCAGCCCTGGCAGTGTATGCGGTAATCATAGGTATTGTCGCATGGCTGCTGGTCATGGATGCCACCAATCCCGTCGTCGAGATGTCCGTGAACGTTGACGTCACCTACGTGAACTTCAATGCGCCGGCCAGGCAGGAACTGTCGCTGGTGTCCGATCTTGGCGTGGTCTCGGCAGAAGTCAAGGTTTCAGGCAGGCAGAGCCTCATTAAAAAGCTTTTGCCCAGCGACCTTTCGCTGACCGTTGATTTTTCAAAGATCGACGGCACCGGAAGCACTTTTCTTCCCGTGGATCCTCCGGAGTGCTCCAAGAGGGGAATAAAGATCGAGGACTACTATCCGAAGGAGATCCAGGTCAACTACGACAAAAGGGCCGAGATGTACCTGCCCGTTAAAGTTGATTTTACAAACAACATACTGAAGGCCGGTTACGAGATCATCTCCGTTGGCGCCGAGCCCGACAGCGTGCCCATCAGCGGCTTTGTCAGCGCCATCGAAAACCTTGAATATATCAGCGTGAATCTTTCCGAATTTGTGAGCGACGGCTCCGTCGAGAGCGACAGGTCACTGACCGTCATCGGAAGATATATCACAAACGGCGGCGACGACGTGACCGCCAATTTCAACTCCGAAAAGGTCACTGTAAAGATCGATATCGCAAAGCGGGTCCCCATAACTTACAGGATCTCCGGCACGCCGGGGGAGGACTACTACTACATTTCGGATTTCATATCGATCTCCGACGTGCTTGTTGACGGCAATTCCACAGACCTTGTAAACCTGAAGGCCATAGATTTAGGCGTTATAGACATAAACGGGATCACGGAGACGCTGACAAGATCTTTTGACGTTTCGGACTACATGTCAAGCCGGCTCTATCCCGCCGAGTCTGCGGAGGCCAAATCTGTTATCGCCAACGTTACCGTGGAGATCGGAAAGCTTGAGACCAAGACTGTCAAGATCCCGGTGGACAACATCACCCAGGCGGGCCGCAACGACGAGCTTTACCTGTATGAGATTGATTACGCCGAGGATATCCTTGATGGCACGGGAAACATCGTCGTCAGGCTCAAGGGCAAAGCCGAGGATCTGAAAAACATCAAGGCTTCCACCCTGAAGCCGGAGATCGAGCTGCCCATCGAGGGTTCCTATTACGACAGAAACATCGAGTTCACGTATCCGGAGGGCGTTGAACTGATAGGCGAATATCTTGTGGACATCATCGTAAAACCGATACCGGCTCCCACACCAACTCCTACGCCGACCCCGACTCCCACTCCGACACCTACGCCGACCCCGACTCCCACCCCGACGCCAACACCGACTCCAGAGCCAACGGAGGAGCCCACTGCGATCCCGGAGGATACTCCGGTGCCGACGGAGGAGCCCACCGAAACTCCCGGAGATACGCCTCAGGCGGGGACAGAGGGACCGACAGAGCCCCCCGAAAACACTGAAACTCCGCCTGAAGAGACCGTGAATCCTCCTGAGGGCACTGAGACGCCGCCCGAGGAAACTGAGGTACCCGACGGAACAGAGCAGCCTTCTTCGGGAGGCTCCGGCCAGGAGTAAAGAATAAGTTCCCCACTTACGGAGGAATCATCCGGAAGCCCGGACTTTACAAAGACCCGGTAAAGTGTTATCATGTCCTGCGGCAAAGACCGCGGGAAGAGAGCTCCTGCGGGGGTGGCCGGTTCTCATGCAATGAAATTTTGTGAACCCCGTCAGGTCCGGAAGGAAGCAGCGGTAAGCAAACCCTTTCGTGTGACATGACCAAACCGGCTGCTTCCCCGCAGGAGCTTTTGTCTGCATAAAAGGCCGGAAAAGACAGTTTGATATAGTTTGCAGGTTTACGTCAGCCGGGTTAATATAAGCTCGCGCGGCGGACAGCCGCAGGAGAAGAAAAAGAAAAGCGGGAGTTCGGAAAGCTTCCGCACACCGCAGCATCGGAGACAGTTGCCATGGAATATATTGCTCTTTACAGAAAATGGCGGCCGCTGACTTTTGACGAAGTCGTGGAACAGGAAAGCACAGTCACAATACTCAAGAACACCGTAAAAAGCGGCCGTATTGGCCATGCCTATCTGTTCTCCGGGACAAGAGGAACGGGAAAGACTTCCGTTGCCAAGATCTTCGCCAGGGCGATAAACTGCGAGAATCCCGTTGACGGCAACCCCTGCAACCAGTGCCCCATCTGCAAGGGCATACTGAGCGACAGCATGCTCGACGTGGCGGAGGTGGACGCTGCCTCCAACAATGGTGTTGACGCCATCAGGGATATAATCGACGTGAGCAGCTACAGGGCCTCCCTTGCCAAGTACAAAGTGTTCATAATCGACGAGGTCCACATGCTCTCCGTCTCGGCTTTCAACGCATTGCTGAAGACTTTGGAGGAGCCGCCGGAGCGGGTGGTGTTCATATTGGCCACAACGGAGCCCCAGAAGATACCGGTGACCATCCTGTCCCGCTGCCAGAGATACGAATTCAAGCGGATCTCAAGAGACGGAATCGTGGCAAGGCTGGAGGAGATCTGCGAGAAGACAGGGCTTGAGTATGAAACAGGCGCGCTGAGGCTTATTGCCGGCAGGGCGGACGGCGGTCTGAGGGATGCGATAAGCATGCTGGACCAGACCATTGCTTACTCCGAGGGCAGGATAACCCTGCGGGATGCCAGAAAGGCCTCCGGAGCAATAGACAGCGAAGTGCTGGAGGACTTCACCGGAGCGCTTCTTGCCAGAGACAGCTTTAAGATACTGACCGTCACCGACGATATATTTGCGGCAGGCATTGACCCGTCCAATTTCATTGGCGAGATCATCGGTATGATGAGGAGCCTTATGATCTGCAGTTCCACCCGGAACCCGAAACAGTTTCTGCTTGAAGACGACAAGGGTATCGAGCGGCTGAAAAAACTGGCTTCCTACACCAATACCAAAGAGATCACCATGTTCATAAAAGAGCTGTCCGCTCTTGAGAGCAAACTTAAATGGTCCATCCAGAGAAAGATCGTTTTTGAGGCAGGGATGCTCTCCCTTTGCGAAAGGACCTGGAGCAGAGAGTCGGAGATCACGGACCGCGTGGAGACCCTGGAAAAGGGCGTGGCGGATCTTGTGAACAACGGGCTGAAGCTGGCACCGGGACAGATCGTGACCGCTCCCGTGAGCGTCGAGGCCAATGAGCCCAAACATTCCCTTCCCGAAAAGGCAGCGGAAGAACCCGCCAATGAGCCGGAGATACCTGAGGAGCAACCTTTAACAAGAGACGTTCTGGCTTCACTGGAGCCCGTTGAAAAGGCGATCCAAAAAGAGTATATCGGGGCGGTGGGCGTTCCTTTCCCCGGGACCGCAAGCGTTCTGACCACAAGAGTCGAAAACCTCTACGTTATCGGAAAAACACTGTATATACCTCTGGAAGACGGACGGGACTTTCCCATGGTTACAGAAGGCAAAAGAAAAGCCGCTCTTGAGAACGCCGCAATGCAGGTGTTTAAGACAAAACTCCGGGTGAGGGTCATTGCCAAAACCGAGTTTTTCGAGCAGGCTCCGGATCTGATCCTGAAACCTGAGGACGCTGAGAATGAGAAGGGCGACGCGGAAAAAATTGCGGATTATGCGGCAAGCAACGGCATTGACTTTTCCTACGAAGGCGCAGGAAAGGACGAAACAGTCGCTGGCGGGACCGTCGAAACCGCAATATTTGACACGGAAGGCTTTGAACCCAACGGGGATTATTATGAAGAGGGTGACGCCTACGGGGACGACGAAGATGCCGATGACGACGAAGCCCCGGAAACAAGGACGGTGTCATTCTCAGAGGATGATGACGGACCGGCGGTCACTCCGAAGGCCGACGGGGATCAGGACGATTTCTTTGACGGCGGTTCAGGGTCTTCCGGAGACGATGACTCGATGTACGAAGACGACGATTAAAGGCATATAAACAAAAGGCCGGGCGGCGCTAAGAGCAGATCTCAGCGCCGCCCGGCTCGTTATATCTTGCGTTCTTCTTCAATCAATATATAACCCGAAGGAGTCGATCTCCTTGAGTGAACCGTTGTCGTATAGGTAAGTGGTGAAGACCATTTTCTGACGGTCAACGGTCACATGGGAAACTGTGGGTCCGGGTATAAGCATTGCCTTGGCGGATACGATCTCGTCCAGGGACTTGATGGGATCGTCGTGCTGCTTAACGCCTGCGCTGCCGTTGACGAAATAGACGGTGCCGGAGCTGCGCATAAGGTCTATTGTCTTTCCGTTGGTGTCGATAGAGACGGTCTCGCAGGGGGCCTCTTTTCCTTCGCCGTCAACGGGCTTGGACCTGAAATAATAATGGTCGTGGCCCGAGATAACCGCCGCAACGCCGTATTCAGCTGCAATCGGCAATACCTGGGCCCGCATTGCAACTATTTCGGAGTCCGAGCAGTGGTTGGCATTGGTGTAGGGGGCCTTGTGCATCAGAATGATCCGGGTCTTTCCCTTGGCCGCCGCCAGATCGCTTGCCAGCCATTTGAGCTGGGATTTCGGCAGGTCCTTGTCTCCGTCCCCTGTGTTGAGAACGGCGAAATGAAGGTTGCCCCAGTCGAAGGAGTAGTAGCCCGAGACAAGAGCTGTTCTGTTCTCCGAGGAGCCGTTAGTGTAGTGGAGGAGGGTGTGCTTTTTGTCCCGGTTGCCGGCAACGTCGATCACAGATCTTCCCGCCGTCAGCTTTTCCGCAGCGTTGAAGTACAGCTGCCACTGGTAGTGGTTCTTGCCTTCCTCCACCGCGTCACCCATGTGTATCACAAAATCATACTCCGGCAGGGTCTCCGCTGCGGCTTTTGCAAGATTTTCAAATACGTCATAATTCCTTTTGGTAAAGCCCTGCGTGTCGGCAATGATGACAAAACTGAAATTGTCTGAATCCGCAGCGGTTTTAAAGCTTTTTTCCTCGGATTCCCCGCGGCCCTCGTACCCGGCAACGAACACGTATTCCGTGCCCGGCTTGAGACCCTCCAGGTAGCACCGGTGGACCTGTCCTTTTGCCTCCTCCAGCTGGGGATTCTTGAAATCGTACTGCCCGGAAACCGGAACGTCAAAGACTGTATCGGATGAAACCGCGGTGACCTTTACTGTGCCTTCGGCTGCACCTTTCTCGTAAAATTTCACATATCCTGTGAGGTCCGGAACCATGGACTGCCAGGTGATATTGGCGGTGGTTTTTGGATTTTCGCCAACGGTAACCGTGATCGACGAAAAATCGCCAAAGCGCTCCAGAAGCTCCTGCCTGTCGGGCGGCGCAGTCGTGCTGTCCGGGTCGTCGGGGGGCTGAGGCGCAGGAAGTGAAGCAACAATAATTATACCTGCAACTACCGCTGCGGCGGCAAGTATAACTGCGAGGAATATGATGAGATTCCTTTTGTTCATGCTGTTGTCCTTCCGTTGAAAATATCTTTGCCCGTCTCACGCATGGTGTTAAAGCCTGCCCGGGTCCCATGATCAGGAATTGTTTCCGAGAAGATTATAACACAGGGAACATGGGTTAGTGAATAGAGATTAGTGAACTGTGAGCAGAACGCGCCTGCGGCGCGAGTGGTGCGGAGCAAAGCTCCGAGTGATGCGAGCCTTCGGCTCGAGAGATGCGCAACTTCGCTGCGAGAGGAACGCGCCTACGGCGCGAGTGGTGCGGAGCAAAGCTCCGAGTGATGCGAGCCTTCGGCTCGAGAGATGCGCAGCTTCGCTGCGAGAGGAGCGCGCCGAAGTTGCGAGTTGTGCGGTACAGTACTCTGAGTTTGCCTGCGGTGCGGATTCGCCGCGATCATTGGCGCCCAGGCGCGGGCCGTTCGAAGCGCATCACTATTCAATATTCAAAAATCGCCGCAACGAAACCGGGAAACCCTTGACAATCAGCACAGAATCTGGTACTATACTGACGAAGGGACACCGATGACGGTTGCTCCGCTAAAGCGTTTATGAACTAACCGCCCTATTTAGAAGCGTAGGCGGTTAGTTCTTTTTTACTGTTTTTTAATGATCACTACGATGAGTGTCACAATGTCGACGATAAGCGTCAACAGTGCGAACAGGCCCGTATATGAAACCGTATCAGTTTCGGTGCTTTTGATTTTGTTCATAGGCACCGCCTCCTTTCTCGAAAAGTCGAGTGGAGGAAAAAACTATTTAGCTCCACTCGTAAAAGCAGAGCAACCGCCACCGTTATGGTGTCCCCCGGGTCGCATTGGCGACCGCAAATATTATACCATTTCTGGCAATAACCGTCATCTACAAAAGTATTTCCGCAATTGTCGAATCTTATTTTCCATCTACATGTGCGTTCAAAATAGTATTTTAACGGAAAATACTTTCCGGTGTGTTTTAAGCTTTTCTCAAGTTTTGAAAACCATTGGAGGCTCAATCGCCACGGTGAACAGTGAATGGTTGAAGTACGGCTTCGCCGCATCACTGGGGCTGTAAAAATACTCTCCAGATAAAAAAAGAGCTCGAATTTTCCTAAGAAT
>CAMZBI010000039.1 GCA_947304585.1 uncultured Clostridia bacterium
AGCAACGTGTTGCAAAAGTGTTGCAAAAACAGTTTGCCGGATTCCACCGATGCCGGAAACCCTTGATTTTACTGGGTTTTTTGGCACCACGTATCCATATTATTCTATTCCCACTCTATCGTGGCCACGGGTTTCTCCGAGATATCCCAAAGAACTCTGTTCACTCCGGGAACGGTCTTGATTATCCTGTCTCGGATGTTGCACAGGGTCTGGAATGAGAGCGCGGGGACTGTTGCGGTTACTGCATCCGTCGTGTTGATGGCGCGGATGACCACTGCCCAGCCCATGTATCTCTTGCCGTCTTTGATGCCTGTGGACTGCATGTCGGGGATAATGCAGAAATACTGCCAGGGTTTGAACTGCAGTTTGTCGATCTCTTCTCTAACGATCGCATCGGCCTCACGGAGCGACTCCAATCTGTCGCGGGTGATCGCGCCAACGCACCTTACGCCAAGTCCCGGTCCCGGGAAAGGCTGCCTGTAAACCATATTGTCGGGAAGTCCAAGAGCCTTGCCAACAACCCGGACTTCGTCCTTGTAGAGGAATTTCACAGGCTCAACCAGCTCGAAGCCAAACTTTTCGGGGAGGCCGCCAACGTTGTGGTGTGCCTTGACGCCCTGGCTCTCCAGGATGTCGGGATAGATGGTGCCCTGGCCCAGGAACTTGATGTCCTCAAGTTTTTCGGCCTCTTCGGCAAAAACGTCTATAAACAGGCTGCCGATGATCTTGCGCTTCTGCTCGGGATCGCTGACCCCTGCAAGAGCGTCGAGGAAACGGTCAACTGCGTCAACGTAGATCAGATTGGCACCCAGTTCCTCACGGAACACCTTGATGACCTGCTCTGACTCGCCTTTTCTCAGAAGGCCGTGGTTAACGTGCACGCAGGTGAGCTGCTTGCCAATGGCCTTGATGAGAAGCGCCGCAACAACGGAGCTGTCCACGCCTCCGGAGAGAGCGAGAAGCACTTTTTTATCGCCAATTTGCTCTTTGAGAGCCTTGACCTGATCGTCTATAAACGCTTTGGCCCGTTCTTCATTGGTTATGCGAAGAAGGGATTCCGGACGGGTTTCATAAATATAGCCTGACATAATTGTTTCCTCCTGAATCAATTGGTGTAATTGTCAAAGTAGCCCTGGACCAGAACCACGGGCGTGCCCTTGTCGCCGGAGCCGGATGTGAGATCGCAGAGAGAGCCGATGAGATCGGTGAGCTGACGGGGTGTGGTTCCTTCGGAGACCATGTGACCCACCAGGCTTGAACCGTCTTTTTGGCGTATTTTTTCGGAAATTGCATTCTTAAGCGCCTCGCCGGAAAGGTCTTTGAAATCATTGTCGGCAAGATACTTAAGTTTCAGTTCGTTGGGGGTGCCGATGAGACCGTCGGTGAATGCGGGAGATACAACCGGATCCGCCAGTTCCCAGATCTTTCCCTGGGGATCTTTGAAAGCGCCGTCGCCGTAGACCATGACTTCAACGTGCTTGCCGGCGGCTTTCAGAATGCGGGCCTGGATGTCAAGAACCAGCGCCTTTGCGCCTTCTTCCTGGGGGAACAGTTTGACCTTGTCCTCGGTGGCCTTGTTGGAACCCAGCAGTCCGAATTTCGAGTTGAATCCGCTGCCGTTTACGGGTGCCGTAAGGATGTCGTCCATGCTGAGGACTGTCTTGGCGCCTGCTTCAAGAAGGATCCTCTTGGTCCTTTTTCTTGTATGGATGTCGCAGTTGATCACAACGTCGGTGTAGTCAAGGATGGCTTTGGGCCTGTTGGCGAAAACGATCTCAGCCTCGCAGCCGCAGCTCTCAATGAGGCCCTTGTAGTACGCCACGTAGTCAACGCCGGTAAAGGGGTGCTTGTTCTCGCCGAAGAGTTCCCTATATTTAGCCAATGAAAGCACGTCACTGTAGGGATTGATGCCCTTCTCGTCAAGCTTGTCGATGGACACCAGCTCGTTGCCAACTTCATCGGAGGGATAGCTGAGCATGAGGACGATTTTCTTAACGCCAAGAGCAATGCCTCGGAGGCAGATCGCAAAGCGGTTTCTGGAAAGGATCGGGAAAATGACGCCAACGGTATCGCTGCCCGCCTTTGCCTTCACATCTGCGGCAATGTCATTCACGGTCGCGTAGTTGCCCTGGCTCCTGGCCACGATGGACTCTGTCACGGCAATGACGTCCCTGTCTCTTATTTCAAACCCGTCGGACTCAGCTGCCTTCAGCACACTGTCCGTCACGATAACGCCAAGGTCATCGCCCTCACGGATGATCGGGCATCTGATGCCCCTTGACACCGTTCCAACTCTGCGTTCATTTGATTTCATAAATCTAACCCCCCTAAATATGAATTGTGCGCACCGTTTGCGCTTCCGTTTTTTAATTGTCTTTTGCCTCAAGGGCCTCGATCTGCTCCTGAAGGTCTTTTATCTGCTCCCTCAGCGCCACAATGTCCTGGGCGATCGGGTCAATGATCTTGGCGTGTTCAAGGGACAGCGAAGGCGCCACCCTCTCCCCGTCTGTTTTTATGACTCTTGCCTTGACCCCTGCCACCGTGGAATTTGCGGGAACGTCCGACAAGACCACCGAGCCCGATCCGATCATGGAATTGTCCCCCACCGTTATAGGGCCCAATATCTTGGCGCCTGCACCGATCAGCACGTTGTTGCCGATGGTGGGGTGCCTTTTTTCATGCCTTTTTACACCTGTTCCGCCAAGGGTGACCTGGTGATAGATCGTGCAGTTGTCGCCAATTACCGCAGTCTCGCCAATTACAATGCCGTGGCCGTGGTCAATGAACAGGCCGTTCCCGATCTTCGCGCCGGGATGTATCTCGATACCTGTACGCCTGCTGGAACACTGGGATATCCATCTGGCGATGAAAGGCATTTTGTGGCGCAGAAAGAAAGAAGCGATCTTGTGGTCCCGAAGAGCCTTAAATCCGGGATAGAGAAGGATGACCTCCAGCACGTTGCGTGCGGCGGGGTCACGGCTGGCTATTGATTTTGCGTCCTGATAAAGTCCCATTGCTATGTCCTTTGATTAGTTAACAGTGAACAGTTAACAGTGAAGAGTTGCGGTAGGCGCTTTCACTCAGTTAACAGTGAAAAGTGAACAGTTGAGGTAGGCGGCGCGTTGCGCCGCATCCACTTGCGGCGAAGCCACACCCACTCGCAGCGAAGCTGCACTCATTTGCGCCGCAGGCGCACACACTGCGGAGCTCTGCTCCGCCTCACTGCGCCGCAGGCGCCCCCTCTCTTTCCGCGATCACCCTTGCCACGTGCACGCCGCTGGCTGCAGCCTGGGAGAGCCCTCTTGTGACTCCGGCTCCGTCGCCGCAGGCGAACATATTGGCCAGTGTAGTCTCAAGTTCGGAGGAGAGATTCAGCCTCGCGCTGTAGAATTTGACCTCTACACCGTAAAGCAGTGTGTCGTAATTGGCGGTGCCCGGAACCACCTTGTCGAGGGCGTAGATCATCTCGATAATATTGTCAAGGTGCCTCTTAGGCAGCACAAGACTTAGGTCGCCGGGCGTGGCGTTCAGAGTCGGCCTGGTAAAGCTCTGTTTGAGCCTGTGGTCGTTGGTCCTGACGCCTTTGACAAGATCACCGAAGCGCTGGACGATAACGCCGCCGCCAAGCATATTCGAGAAGGAGGCAATGCTCTTGCCGTAGCGGTAAGGCTCGCTGAAGGGCTCCGTGAATTTATTGCTCACAAGGAGCGCGAAATTGGTGTTGTTGCTTCTGAGGGCCGGGTCCGCATAGCTGTGCCCGTTGACAGTGGCGCAACCGTCAACGTTCTCCGTGACCACGTAACCGTAGGGGTTCATGCAGAAAGTCCTCACCTTGTCTCCGTACTGCTTGGTCCTGTAGACCAGCTTGGCCTCGTAAACGGCGTCCGTCACAGTTTCAAAAACGGCTGCGGGAAGCTCTACCCTGACGCCAATGTCCACCTGGTTGTTGATCAGTTCGATCCCCAGGGATTTGCACTGGCTCGAGAACCACTCTGCGCCTGACCTGCCGGGACCTGCGATAAGATACTTGCATGTGACAGGCTCGCCTTTTGAAAGTTCGAGTTCGTAGCCCCCGTCGGTCTTTTTGATCTCGTTTACCGCAATCTCGCAGCGGATCTCCACCCGCTGCTCCATGTAAAGATAGATTTTCTTCAGTATTTCCAGATTCTTTTCGGTGCCCAGGTGCTTCACGGACGCGCCAAGGAGATGCATGTCGTTCTCAAGAGCTTTTTTCATCAAAGCCTTGGCCTTATCGGAATAGGTGCTGAAGCGTTCTTCGGTAGCGCCGAAAAAGATGTTGACCGAATCCACGTACTCAATAAGGTCCATCACTTCCTTGTCGGAAATGTAGTCGTTGAGCCAGCCGCCAAATTCAGTTGTGAAGTTAAACTTGCCGTCGGAATAGGCTCCGGCACCGCCAAAGCCGTTCATTATAGCGC
Organism: uncultured Clostridia bacterium; assembly: GCA_947304585.1. Taxonomy (GTDB): domain Bacteria; phylum Bacillota; class Clostridia; order UBA1212; family UBA1212; genus UBA1212. Next base: position 4,440 of record CAMZBI010000039.1, read on the forward strand.
AAGGATCGCAGAACACGCACTTTTGCACCTTGCCGGACACTATAGGGCAGTTTCTCTTGAAAATAGACTTTCCACGCTCGATAATGACGATCTTTTTCTCAGGGCAAAGCCTGGAAAGCTCGTAAGCCGCATAGATTCCTGCAGTACCGGCGCCAATAATTGCAATATCGTAATGACCCATTAACAATCCTCCGTTTCAGGACCGCATTTCAGGCTTTCCAACAAATAAAAGCCTCACGGCAGGCAAACTCCGCAAAAAACAGACAGACTGCCTCCGTCGATGTGATCAAAAATAAGCTGTAACTTTCCTGTTGAAGTTACAAATAATTATACTTCCTACGGGGATTCATTGCAAGAAAAAAATGCAACGCTGCGGCACTTCATCTTTCTTCATCTTTAACTGCAGCGTTGCATTTAATAGTTAACAGTAGTCAGTTATTGGTTGCGGTACTCTTCGCGCGATCACTCGCAGCGACATGCGCCACATGTTAGTTGTTATCTTGTTCACTGTTCACTGCGACGAAGTCGCCCGTTATCTGTTCACCAAAAAAGCCGTCGGGGATCTCTCCCGCAAGGCGGCTTTTTGTCGTCAGGTCATATCTTTTTAAAAATCAGACCTTTTTTAAGTTCAATGTTTTTTTCTCAGTATCACAACTGCTGCAGCCGCCATGAGGATTGCAGCGCCGCCCAGGACAGAGCTTCCGCATCCGTCTTTCTTAGGTTCTTCTGTGGAATTGGAAACAGGAGCATCTGTGGGGTTCTCTACGGGAGCTTCTGTCACAACAGGTGCCTCTGTAACCTCGGGAGCATCGGTGACCTCGGGAGTAGCTGTGGGCTCGGGAGTGTCGGTCGGTTCCGGAGTCGGAGTCGGGGTGGGCGTAGGTGTAGCCGTGGGCTTCGGAGTGAATTCCGAGTTGGGGTCATAGGTGTAGGTGAATGTTGCGAAATCAACTTTTTCACTGTCCACATACTGTACGAACAGCGTTACAGGAACGTCAACGCCGGGCTCTACAGGCGGATGTACGTCAATGCCCATGCCGTAGATGCTGTTGGTGGCATTGGAGGCGTCTGTACGGTTGATACCGACTGTAAGAGTTTCGGTTCCGTCGGAAAGTCTGTATCCGATGCCGGCGATCTCGGTGTCCGAGGTGTACCAGCCGTAGATTCTGAGTGTCTGATGCGCATCATCGATATACTCTGTGATATCGTCGAATGCAGTCTCGTTGAGGTGAGCGATGTCGGTTTCGGTCTCATAACCTTCGACCGATGCGTTGTCGAAATGTGACTGGTCTCCGGAGATTGGAGCAATCGTGAATGCTACTGCAGAAAGGATCTTGTAGGTGTCGTTTTCGAGAAGTGCAATGGCATACTCGCCGGGCTCCAGTTCTCCGCCCTCCTGCTTAAACATGGCTGCGCTGAGTTCCATGGAGTCGCCTGCAACGTATGCTCTCCAGCCCAGGTAGTCGCCTTCGGTGACCGTGAGGTCCTCGATGGCATTGTCGCCAAGTTCAAAGATACCGATCCAGTCCTTGCCTTCGTTGTTGGGGTCGGAGATCGAGATGATACCGTTGTTGGGTGCGAAGTCGCCGTCTATGAATTTAACCATGCTGCGGTCGAAAGAAATGAACGCATCCGTCGGGGGAACGTTGGTGTAGGTGAATTCGAACTGGTATCCGAAGGGCTCCTCAGTGCCGTCCTCAAGTTTATACCAGAGCTCGATAAAGATATCCTCGCCCTCTTCAACAGGAACTTCGGTGCCGAATCTCAGCGGATACTCGTGACCGGTTGCCTTTTTATTGGCAATGAGATTGTTATCTACGTAGGAGTAACCCCAGATCGGATCACCGCCGTCGATGGAGTAGCCCATATCGGTTACTTCGATATCATCCGAGTGCCATCCCTGGAAGCGGATATATTTGACGCCTTTTGCGGCAATGGTGCTGCTGATGTCGCCAAAGTTTCTCTTTGCGCTGTTGATCCTTCCAACTTCTTCGTGATTCTCATCCTGAAGAATGATGAAGTCCAGACAGCTGGCGCCGCTGATGGCGTGACCGGTGATGATGAGGCCGGCCATAGTTGAAATGACAATTGCCAATGCAATCGTCAGAGCTATCAGTTTTTTCATTTTGAAACCTCCGTTTATTAGATCACTGCGAGCACCGTTTCAAAAATGGAGTTTCGCAGCTAATTGCCTGAAAAGAGGCAGTTTTCTCTCATGCAATTTTAATACATCCCGATTTTTGTGTCAACTCGCAAAAAGCCGGGATCACGCCCTTTTATTCAGATGTCCGGGGCCGCTTTAACGGTGATCTCTCTCACCTGACTGTTTCCCGTGAGGTCACTGGCGGTTACGGTCAGGGTGTGGGCTCCTTCGTTAAGTCTGCCCTTTTTGTCTAAGGCGCCTTCTGACCATTCCAACGTTATTTCAGGCTCGTCCTCGTTGTCAGTCGCCTTGAAGTTCAGGACAGGCAGTGCGCCGGCAAGGGTTTCCACGGTGTCCGGAGCAAAGTGGATCACCGGAGCCTCGGTGTCTTTGGGGCCAACGGTTACGGATATGACCTTTTCGGAGGTGTTGCCGTAGCTGTCTTTGGCTCTCAGCGTCACGGAGTATTCGCCCTCCTTCATTTTGCCTTCACCGTCAAGAGCGTCTCCACTCCAGACGTATTCCACCGAAAAATACTGCTTTTCCCCTTCGTCCCAGGCTGAAACAGGGAGAATAAGCTGTTTTCCCGCAGTCGTCACGACGTGGTCGGGGCCGTCGTATGTGATCACCGGAGGCACGTCGTCCCCGTCGAAGAGTTCGACAGTTATTGCATCAACGTAGGCCGTCGAGTTGGTCACGCCCTCGTTGTTTCTGAAGCCGAAGCCGAAAACGCCAAGGTTTCTGTCCTCATTGGCAAGTTTCTTTATCTCGTTCTCACCTTTGAGGACAACGTCGTCCCAGGTGCCGGGTTTCGTTGCCTCATGTCTCATGACCCAGGAGACGCCGGCGTCGATGCTCACTCGTACTTCACGCTGGTCCGTACCGTAATAGACCCGGAAGTGGATGGCTTTCACTATTCTCACGGGGAGCCTTCTGTCGCTGAAGTCAACAGTGAAGCCCATTGCCCCGTCCCCTTTGATCTCGTAAACGTATCCTGAGAACCCTGTGGGAACGCCGGCAGCGAAAGCCTCTTCCTCACTGTAAACAATTGTCTTTTTTGACGTGTAAGGGCTGACTTTGGAGTTGTGCTTTCCGTAGGGGATCTCAGCCAGGGCGTCCCCGGTCTTTGCACTGTTTGCCTGCATCATGGTAGTGATCAATAATATTGCTAAAAGAAGGGAAAAAACTCTGATTCTTCTCATAGTCTCAGCCCTCCAGAAGATTGGCCCTGATGCTTTCGATCTCAGCCTCCGTGAGTCCCGCGGCGATAAGATAGTTAACCGTGTTTTCCTCAAGAGAAAGGGTCTTGTCCTTCATTATCAGGTTTTTAAGGTAGCCCAGCTGTTCCAGCATGGTTGCAAGAGACGCGCCATCTATGTAACCGCCGAAATCCGAGAAAAATGATATCTCGTAGTCCATATAGACGTCCTGCTCGCTGACGCCGGCAATTGCAAGCAGCAGAAACGCCAACGTCCCTGTTCTGTCCCGCCCGAGGGAGCAATGAAAGTATACAGGATAGTTTTCCGGGTCGCAGAACACCCTCAGCTCCTCAAGGAGATCCTCTTTCGAATCGTTTGAAGCTATCCCCGTGTAATAAGGTGCGGTGACGCTGACATATTTGATTCCTTTTCCGAGTGGGGAACGTACGCCCTTCACTTTGCTTCGCAGATCAAGTTCCGTCCTGATTCCGAGGATGTCCACCGCCTTTTTGATGCCTTCTTCCTTCAGATTGGCGAAGTCCGCGCCGCGGTATACTATTCCGTACCTGACTCTTTTTCCGCTTGAGGTCATCCTTCCGCCAATGTCCCTCACGTTGGACACTCCCGGGATATAAACCGTGCGGGGTGTATCAAGAGTTTTAAAAGAACTGACTTCTGATTTTTGCTTTTCGCCATCTGCGGAGCAGACCACCTGCCAATAGTATTGGCGTCCGGGAAGCAGATCCTCCACCTCGATGGTCTGGTCAAGAGTCAGATAGGCCTCCGGCGAAGACATGTCGGGGCTTTCGGAAATGAGAAGCGTTGAGTAATCCGCCCCTTGGCAATGCCAGGAAAAAGACACAGGCACCGGCTCGCAGCGCTCCACAGGCTGTGCGGTTTGCGGAACGTTGCCGGTCTTGTAGTTCTTCACCCACTCCGTCATCTCCGCGGTAAGGAGGGATACGGTTTCGTTGTTTTCCGGTTTTTCGGTTAGAACTCCTGTTTCGGGTCTCAACGTTGCTTCCTCATCCGGCGCTCCCGTGGGTGCACCGCTTTCCGTCGGGATCTCGTTTCCGCTAGGTGTATCGTTCCCCGGCGCGGCACAAGATACTAATGTCACAAAAACAGCAGCGATCAGCACTGCCGAAATGACTTTTCTGAAAAAGATCAAGTCGCTCACTCCTTCCGGCTGCTTATATATCAATGCAAAAACGCACCGGTCCCGCCCCGGAGACGTGCTCCGGTCGTAAACTGATGCGTTTCGGTAGCTAATGTTTAATTATCAGACATCCTTGATGGAGAGGTCAATGCGGCCCATCTTGTCGTAGCCGATGAATTTGACCTTAACGGTGTCGCCCTCGGCAACCACGTCCTCGACCCGCTCGACTCTGAATTTGGCCATTTTGGAGATGTGGACAAGACCTTCAACGCCCGGCAGGAACTCCACGAATGCGCCGAAGTTCATAAGCCTTGTGACTTTTCCTTCAAAAACTTCGCCGACGGTGAGGTTTCCGATAATGCCGTTGATTATCTTGATGGTCTTCTGAGCCAGTTCCTCGTCCGGGGTGGCGATGAATATTCTGCCGTCCTCTTCAATGTCGATCTTGACGCCTGTGGCCTCGATGATCTTGTTGATGGTCTTTCCGCCGGAGCCGATCACGTCTCTGATCTTGTCAACAGGGATAGACATCTGGAAAATCTTGGGGGCGTATTTGGAGACCTGTTTTCTGGGCTCGGGGATGCAGGGGAGAATGATCTCGTTCAGGATCTTCATGCGCCCCTTGCGGGTGAGCTCGAAGGCCTGTCTGATGATCTCATAGGAGAGGCCCTGTACTTTGATGTCCACCTGGATAGCGGTGATGCCCTTCTCTGTGCCGGCGACCTTGAAGTCCATATCGCCGAAGAAGTCTTCAATGCCCTGGATGTCCATGAACGTGATGAAATCGTTCTCGTCATCGGGGTTGGTCACAAGACCGCAGGAGATGCCTGCAACGGGAGCCTTGATCGGAACGCCTGCAGCCATGAGGGCCAGAGTCGAACCGCATACGCTACCCTGGGATGTGGAACCGTTGGACATGAGAACTTCGGAAACCAGTCTCAATGTATAAGGGAACTCTTCCTCTGACGGAATTACCGGAACGAGAGCTCTCTCGGCAAGTGCGCCGTGGCCGATCTCACGCCTTCCGGGTGACTTGATGGATTTTGCTTCGCCAACGCTGTAGCCCGGGAAGTTGTACTGATGGATGTAACGCTTTCTGTCCTCTTCGTCAATACCGTCAAGGATCTGGTACTCTGAGATCTGGCCAAGGGTGCAGATCGTGAGAACCTGGGTCTGTCCTCTTGTGAAAAGGCCCGAGCCGTGAACTCTGGGAAGTATGTCGATCTCTGCGCTGAGAGGTCTGATCTCGTCCAGTGCTCTTCCGTCAACTCTCTTGTGCTCCTTGAGCAGGTAGTTTCTGACGACTTTCTTTTCCAGTTTGTAAATGGCCTCGCCAATGAGAGCCTTGCTGCCCGGATATTTCTCCGCAAGCTTTTCGTTCACTTCTGCGGTAAGAGCGTCGATGGCGTTGTCGCGAACGGTCTTGTCAACTGCCAGCACGGCCTGTTTCATGGTGTCAAGGGCAATGGCTTCCACGTCTTCGTAAAGATCGTGAGGAACTTCGCAGGATGTGTATGTGAATTTCGGCTTGCCCACCTCGGCAACGATGCCTTCGATGAATTCGCAGATCTTCTTAATTGTGCCGTGGCCTTTGATAATGGCGTTCAGCATCACGTTTTCCGGAACCTGGTTGGCGCCTGCCTCCACCATGGTGATCTTATCCTTGGTTCCTGCAAGAGTTACGTACATATCGCTCTTCGCTCTCTGCTTGGAATTGGGGTTGATGACAACTTCACCGTCCACAAGTCCGAGAACAACGCCGCCAATGGGTCCGTTGAAAGGAATATCGGAAATGGAAATGGCGCAGGAAGTTCCAATCATCGCCGCGATCTCAGGAGAGTTGTCCTGTTCCACAGAAAGGACTGTGTTGATGACGGAAACGTCGTTTCTCAGATCCTTGGGGAAGAGAGGCCTAATGGGTCTGTCGATAACTCTGGAAGTCAGTATGGCCTTCTCGGAGGGTTTTCCCTCTCTCTTAAGAAAACCGCCGGGGATCTTTCCCACGGAGTACAGCTTCTCTTCGTAGTCGACGCTCAGCGGGAAGAAGTCAACGCCGTCCCTGGGGGTCTTGGATGCGGTAACCGTCGAAATGACAACGGTATCACCGTATCTGACCAGGACTGCGCCGTTTGCCAGCTGGGCCATCTTGCCTGTCTCTATCGTCAGGGTTCTGCCTGCGAGTTCGGTTGTAAAAGTTTTAAACATGCTTTTTTTGCTTATCCGGTCTTCCGAGGGCGTCTTCCGCCTCCGGCCCACCACCGGACAAGTTCCTCCATTCTGTATATATTAACAGTGTCGTCTTCTATTCAACACTGCCTGATGAGCTTTTAAAACACCGAGTTTTTGGGCCTTTACGCATTTTGCAAAAGGTTCCAAAAGGTTTTCTTTGCGGTATTTTTTGATCTGTTGCAAAATGCTTTGCGCGAGCGCACCTCTCGCAGTACCTTTGTACAGCTTCGGGTGCCCGCCCGCAAAAATACCTCAAAAATCGGTGTTTTAATCATTTACCGGGTTTTTGGGCCCTTATGCACTTTGCAAATACGTTTAATCAGTCAAAAGCGGATGCCCCTTTCCGTCGGAAACAGATGCACCCGCCAAAACAGAATTACTTTCTGAGATTCAACTTTTCGATCAGATCACGGTATCTCTGAACGTCTATCTTTGTGAGATAGTTGAGCAGGCCCCTTCTCTGACCTACCATCAGAAGAAGGCCTCTTCTTGAGTGATGGTCGTTCTTGTGAGTCTTGAGATGTTCGTTAAGGTCGTTTATTCTCTCCGTAAGGATCGCTACCTGGACCTCGGGGGATCCGGTGTCGCCCTCTTTGCGGCCAAACTCCTTAATAATTTCCTGTTTTCTTTCCTTTGTCATAATGATAATCTCCTTTGGGATTTAATCGCCAATGTCTTTGCGAGGGTCAAAGGAATCTCCCATGGCAAAGGCACGGTTAGAGTGCATTGTATCACGTATTGAATTCCTTGTAAAGGAGAATTTTCGGTCGTGCCAAGGTTTTTATGCAGCGGATTTTCGCAAATATAGACTGTTTTATCTGCCCTTCCCTCTTGCGGTCGCATCCCGGTCAAACGCCGAAACGCCTGCATCCTTTGAAGACACAGGCGTTCCGGTTTTGCCGCTTTAGGCGGCTATTTAAAAGTTTCTATTTATCAGAAAGCTTTCTTTTTGAGAAGTACGAGAGCGATAGCCGCAGCGGCTACGACAAAGAGTACCATTGAAGCGTCTGCTGTCGGAACGCCCGGCTCCTGACCGCCCTGGCCCTGAGATGCGGGAGCGTTGAAGATAACGTAGACTTCTCTGTCTTTCTCGTTGTCGCTTCCGCGATTGTCGAATCTGTTGAGCTGGACCTCATCGCCGTTTGCAAGTTTTGCCCAGATCCAGATAACGTTTCCGTCGTTCTTAAGAGCGGATACGTCAACCGGAACGGTGAATCTGCTTGCGTACTGACCGCCTGCGCCGTACACGGCATCTTCGGTAGCCGACTTGAAATCGCCGTAAACGACCCGGCCGCCGTTGATCTGATAGCCGAACTGATCGATAGCCTGGCTTGCATTGCCGTACCAGCCGTGGAGAGTAACGGTCTCAATGCTTCCGTCCGTGCCGTCAATGCCCTTCTTTGCGGCTATAACAGCGCTGTTGCCGTTGGCAATTTCAGAACCGTTGACAAGGATCTGGTCGTAGGAGAGTGCGTCGCCCTGTGCTGCGTCAAAGTCGCGAGTCACAGGGTCGTGGGGCTCAACGTAGTCAAAGGGAACGAAGCCGATACCCTTGGAGTCATATGAATAGAGGTCGATGGCAACGTTTCCGCGCTCGAATACGCAGTAATCATCGTCATAGAGGACACCTTCGGTTGCAAAACCGAGGACCATGTAGCACTTGTAAGCTTCGCCGTTCATTTCCTCGTCGGTGATGGTGATGATGACGTCATATGTGCCCTTGGGGAGTGTTGTTCCCAGGTCAATGATGATCGGAGCGTCTCCGCCGGTTACATAGTTGACCGTGAGCACAGATGTGCCGTCGCAAATGAATTCTATTTCCAGAGGAGTTCCGGGGTATGACCAGAATCCGGGGAATCCGATGGAGTGGAAGGAAATGTCGGTTCTGAATGAGAATTCGTAATCAAGGTCGCCGGTCGTAAATCCTGTCCAGGCAGAGGGAGCGCCGATCGCTTCCTGGCCGCCCGTGTAGTTGTCTTTTACTGTTCCTTTTTCATAGTTGGAAACAGGTGCGAAGATCGATCTTGCATCGTCGTCGGCGATCTTTGTTCCGAAAACGTCTACCTCGCCGAAGCCGCTGTAGTAATACCCGGTGTTAGTGTCGATAACAGCGCCTGCGTGCTCAATGATGTGGACGCAGATGTATCTTGCGGTCACGTTAGAAACGTCTGTGGAAACGGTCTCTGTCTGGTTGCCGGTTCTGCCTGAACCTGAGCTGATCTGTTCCCATGTAGCTCCGTCGGTAGATGCCAGGATCTCCCATGTTCCGGGGAACATGCAGCCGTCCATCCAGCCCATCGGACGTAGCGACACGTTGTTAATTGCATACTGTGCCTCAAGGTCGACGTAAAGTCTTGCATTGGAAGCGCTTGAGGGATCCGCCACGTACCAGCCGAGAGGACATACGTTGGCACCGTCGAAAACAGGGGCCTGACCGTCCGTAGCATATGAGGGCTCCCAGAATCCGGAACGCATCGAAAGAGCGCCGTTCAGAACTTCGACAGCGGTCTTTCCGGATGAAATATTGTCGGTTCTGTACTTGAACGTAACGATTCCTTTTGTTGACTCATCGGTGAATTTGGCAATGACTTCGATGGTGTGAGATCCTTCAAGAATAGGTGTATACGCATTTATTCTCAATGTCATCGAAGCATTTTCCCAGCCTGCGCCAAAAGCAGCAACTGCATCGACGAGGGCCTGCTGATATGTGCAGTAGCCGTCATAGACTATCTCGCCGCCGTCAACTCTGAGACCGATATCAGCCATTTCCTGATCAGGCATATACCATGCAACAATATTAAAGAGCGTTGCTCCTCCGCTGATCGCGCCGGCAACTCCGGACAGTTCAAAAACGGGCACGTTGTCGTAGTAATCCCAAAGAACTGTCGCAGCACATACTGTTGCAATTTCATTACCGTCGCTCTCGGTAGCTTTAACCCAGTCAACGTTCAGAACTTCATCAAAAGCGAAGGTCGGAACGATCGATATGAGTGTAAAGATCAAGGCAACTGCAAGGATCAATCCTAAAACCTTTTTCATAATTCCTCCTAAATAAACATCAAGATTGTTCAGTCTTACAGGGCGTGGCCGCCCGGAAAAATCCAAATCGCCAATATTTTACCACACAAAAGCAACCGGCTTCAAGGGGAAAAATTCAGGGATCAAGCGTCTTAAATAACGTTTTTTCGCAAATATAGACTGTTTTCTGCGCCCTTCCCCTCCGGTCCGTTGGCGGGGAATCCCTGTCAGACGCCGAAACGCCTGCATCCTTTGAAGACACAGGCGTTCCGGGTTTGCCGCTTTAGGCGGTTATTTAAAAGTTTCTATTTATCAGAAAGCTTTCTTTTTGAGAAGTACGAGGGCAATGGCAGCTGCTGCTACAACGAAGAGCACCATTGATGCATCTGCTGTCGGAACGGGGTCCTGACCGCCCTGGCCCTGAGATGCGGGAGCGTTGAAGATAACGTAGACTTCTCTGTCTTTCTCGTTGTCGCTTCCGCGATTGTCGAATCTGTTGAGCTGGACCTCATCGCCGTTTGCAAGTTTTGCCCAGATCCAGATAACGTTTCCGTCGTTCTTAAGAGCGGATACGTCAACCGGAACGGTGAATCTGCTTGCGTACTGACCGCCTGCGCCGTACACGGCATCTTCGGTAGCCGACTTGAAATCGCCGTAAACGACCCGGCCGCCGTTGATCTGATAGCCGAACTGATCGATAGCCTGGCTTGCATTGCCGTACCAGCCGTGGAGAGTAACGGTCTCAATGCTTCCGTCCGTGCCGTCAATGCCCTTCTTTGCGGCTATAACAGCGCTGTTGCCGTTGGCAATTTCAGAACCGTTGACAAGGATCTGGTCGTAGGAGAGTGCGTCGCCTTGTGCTGCGTCAAAGTCGCGGACCACAGGGGTGTAGGGCTCAACGTAGTCAATCGGAACGAAGCCGTTCTTGGTGTTTTCAGTCGAATAGAGGTCGAGAGCAACGTTGCCCCTCTCGAATACGAAATAATCGTCATCGAAGAGATTTCCTTCCGAAGCATAACCCATGACAAAGTAGTTGAGGTATCCATCGGGATCCGTTCTCGGAGTGTCGTCATTTATCGTAACGGTGACGTCGTACTCACCCTTTTCCAGCGTTGTGCCAAGGTCGAGAACGAAGGGTCCGTCGCCGGGGCACGTATAGTCAACGGAGTGAACAGGGGAACCGTTTTTGGAGAACTCGAAAGTCAGAGGAGCTCCGGGATAACCCCAGAATGCCGGGAATCCGATGGCGTAGAATGAGCAGTCAGTTCTGAAGGAGAAATTGAAATCAAGATCTCCCGTGGTAAAGCCTGTCCATGCGGAATAACCGCCGGCATCGCCTGTTGCGGCTGCGCCTGTGTAGTTTTTGTAAGGCTCGTAAGGAGCTTTGCCTTCTGAAGCATCGGCCACTTTGGTTCCGTATGCTTCGATCTCACCGAGACCGGCGTAGTAGATGCCGCCTCCGTCATTGAGGAGATTGAACTTCTCGATCTGAACCAGTATGTACCTTGCCTGCTTATCGGTGGCGAACATTGCGAGATGCGCCCAGGTGTTGAGATAAACGCCTGATTCGCTGCCTATCTCGGTCCAGGTATCGCCTGTCTCTGAAACGAGTACTTTGTACTGCTGCGGGAATGCGATGTTGTTGAAGCCCATCGGACGGAGGACGACTTCATTGAGTTTGTAAACGCCCTGGAGATCGATATAGATCTTAGCGTCAACGTCTTCAGTGGTGGTGGAGAGATAAATTCCCAGCGGAACCGTGGTTGCGCCGTCAAATACATATGCCGAACCGTCAACGACAAAATTTACGTTCCAGAAAGCATTGTCAGAGATAAGAGCTCCGCCGCCTGCGGGAACAGTGCTCAAAGAAGCGTGTACGGGTTTTCCGACAGATACGAGATCATCGTTGCTGTACGAGAAAACAAGTATCTCTTTGTCGCTTCCGTCTGCGAACTTGGCCATGAACACCAAGGTGTGGTGGCCTGCCTGGATCGGGATATAGGCGTCGATCCTCAGCGTATATTGAGCCTGCTCCGCTGTAGCCATGCCGTAAGCGACAATGGCTTCATTCAGGGCCTGCTGAGACGAGGCATATCCATCATAAATGATCTCTTCAGCGCCATCGATCCTTACGCCGATATCGGTCATTTCCTTCGGAGGCAGATACCAGCCCACGACCTGGATCTTGGTTGCTCCTGCTGCAACCTGACCTTTAAGGTTTCCGAGAGTTGCGCCAATGGGATACGGTCCGAAATCGTTAACGCCCTGAGCGCCGGAAATTTTCTCAATAACATTGCCGCCGTCGTCCACAGCATTGACAAAGTCGAGATTCATGATCTCGGATGCTGCAAACGAAGGAATAATAGTGACAAGCGTCATAAGCACGGCGATCGCCAGCACTATACCTAACAGTTTTTTCATAACTCCTCCTGTAACAAATTCAAAGTTTTGTCCTATCCGGCAAGGTCTACGCCCCGCAGATAATAATTTGATTTTATTATAACACACCCGCAGCGCCAACGGCAAGTTTTTTTTGGTAAAATAGACAAATACCGGAAAATGTGTCAATAAAGATAAGTATTGGCGTGTCTCTTTGGCCAATGTCCTCGTATGCTGCGGTCTTTTCCGCAGTTCCTCCCCTGCCCTCTGAAACGTCAAAAAAGGCGGGCCGCCAGGGACGATCCGCCTTAAGTTCAAATTATTACAGCCTTAAGCCGCAGAGCCGCGGGTCTTTTTATAGGAACGTCAAACTCTCTTTGACTGAACTTCCTTTTCGTATTTCTGGATCTCGTCGAACCAGGAAATGTCGTCGGCAAGGCCGTGACGTCTCAGATACTCAGCCCAGATCTCGCCGAAGGGAAGAGTTTTGATCTCTTCGAACATGACCATGAGTTTTGTGAAATTGCCCTCGTCCTGGAGCTTCTTGAGCGTCTCGTTGGGAGTTAAGAGAGCGTTCAGGAGTGCTTTTTCCCAGCTGCGGACACCGACTGTCCATGCGGAGACGCGGTTGATGCTGGCGTCAAAGTAGTCGAGTGCCATGTAAACTCTGTTAAGAGCGTCGCAGCGGACGATCTCTTTAGCCATTTCTTTTGTCTCATCGTCGAAAATGAGCACGTGATCGGAATCCCAGCGTACGCCGCGGGTGATGTGGAGAGCGATCTCGGGATAGTAGCAAAGGAGAGCGGGGATCTTGTCGGAGACCACCTCTGTGGGGTGATAGTGGCCGTTGTCCATGAGCGGGAGAACGCCCTCGTGGGTAGCCGCATAAGAGAGAGTGAACTCTGCGGATCCGGCTGTGTAGGACTCAACGCCAATACCGAAAACTTTGGACTCAACGGTGGGCTTCACAAGGTTCTTATCGAAGGGCTCGGCAAGGATCTTATCCAGAGAATCCTTATAGCGCATTCTGGGACCCATTCTGTCTGCGGGAACGTCCTTGAATCCGTCGGGGATCCAGATGTTCATAATGCAGGGGATGCCTGTCTCTTTAGCGAAATATTCGGAGATCCTGATGCAGGCCTTTCCGTGCTCGATCCAGAACTTTCTGATCTTCTCGTCGGGGCTTGTGAGGGTGAGGCCGTCTTTTACGTTCGGATGGGAGAAGAAAGTGGGATTGAAATCGATGCCGATCTTTCTCTCTTTAGCGAATTTGACCCATTTTGAAAAATGCTTGGGCTCCAGTTTGTCTCTGTCCACGTACTCGCCGGGTCCGAAGATGGCATAGCAGGCGTGGAGGTTGAGTTTAACCTTTCCGGGGACCAGCGAGATGACCTTATCGATATCGGCCATCAGTTCCTCGGGAGTTCTGGCTTTTCCGGGATAATTACCTGTGGTCTGAATTCCGCCGGTGAGAGGTCCGTCGTGGTCAAATCCAGTAACGTCATCACCCTGCCAGCAGTGCAGAGAAATGGCAACATTGTCCAGCTTCTTAATAGCCTCTTCGGTGTCAACGCCGAAAGCGGCATATTTAGCCTTAGCCAATTCATACATTTTGTTCATAGTCTGTCTCCTTTTAAAAGTACTGAAACTTTAATGATTTTTATCGGACGAAGCCCGGCAATAATTCCGGGTTCGCGTTCGTTTTCTTCGGTGATTTTACCACATTTCCGTTTTGAAAAAAAGCGGTTTCGCAACAGTTTAAGGAATATTCCGCAGTTTTTAGTGTTCTTTTAAGGAAACCGGGAACAGCTCTTAAGTCATACTGTTTTAGTCGAATAATCCCACCCGCTGGGCGTTCAGCACTTCTTCGGTCCAGGATGCCGCGCTTGACGGATCTTCCGGGTAGGCGGTGTATAGACCCGCCACGTAATCCCTGCCTGTCTGTAAAAGGTTCTGTGCCTCGAACTCTTTATAGTCTGCCGGGAGACCTGCCCAGGTTCTGGTCTCATAGGTGTGGTAAGGGCCCGACTCGTCAACGTTCCAGACCCAGACCGGCGTTGGCCAGAGTCGTATGGAATTTTTGATATCTATCTTGTTGTAAAAAGCCTTGGCGGGTCCGTTCTGCCCGTGGTGCCCCATCTGAACGTATTCCGACTTCAGTGCGTCGGCGCCAACCTTTTTGTAGACCCTCTGGGAGTTGTCGGTGTAGCTGTCGCCAAGGAACAGGCAGCTGTGCTCCTTGTACACCATTCTTATAATGGTGGAGGTGCTGTTGACGTTCTGATTGCCCTTGGCCCACTTGAGGAGGACGTCAAAACGGACGCCGTCAACGTCAATGGAAAGGCCCTCGTCGGAGTCAACATTGGCGTCGTTTATGACCGCTCCGTTGATCAGACCGTAGTAATAATTCTCCGCTCCTTCGGGTTTCTGCCACTCGCTCACGGGTATGTCCGCGCCCTTGATGCCTTGGAAAGGAACCAGACTGTAGTAGTGGTCAAAGCCCTCCTTGAGGATCTTCGCATAGGCAAGATCGTGGTCCTTATCGCCTGCGGAGGACGTCCACTCGACGCCAATGTCCGGGAAGCAGAAGTAGAAGTTGTTGATCCTGTAATTGTCCGACTCCTTGTAATTTACAAGCATTTTCGCCAGCTCGTAAAAGTGATCCTTGTGGTGATGGGTCAGGAACCAGGCCTCCACCTCAAAGTAGTCATTCTCATTGAGGCCGAGGACGGCCCGGATAGCTGCCGGGAGGTAAGGGTCGTTGTCGAGACCCTGTCCGTCAATTCCGCCGTCGACGACTATGACCTTGCCGTTTGCGGTCTTGATCACATAGCTCATCATAAGGCTGTTGGGATCCGGGGCAAGCTGATAAAAAGCCACCTTGCCGTCGGAGGCTTTGGCACCGTTTATAGGCGTAGGCGCAGGGGTATTCTCAGCTCCTGTCGGTGTATCCGGGGCCGGGCCATTTCCTCCCGCAGTGCAGGCAGAAAGCAGCGGCAGACCTGCCAGCATGATTGCTGCGATAACAAACAATGCGGTAATTAACGTCAGATTATCCATTTTTCTTCCTTTCAACAGTAACAATTTCCGCAGGCTGAGCCCCTTCTCCGCAGCGTACGGTCACATTAAGTGTCTCACCGTTGCCAAGCCGGAGGCCGGAAAGGGATATCGTGCAGCCGGCAAGTTCCTCCGGGATGCAGGGATTCACTGTCACGCTTCCGTCCCAGGCGCAGTAATCTATTCCGAAAATAAGCTCCGTAATGAGTTCAATGTATTCCGAGGCGCTCCAGCCGTACCGCTTCACACCATGGCCAATGCCCGTTGACGGGCTTACGAATTCCGCATAATTTCCGTTAAAAGTCATCACGGTCTGATATGCGATATGGGCTGCCTCGTTTCTCAGTCCGCAGTCTTTTAGACCCTTGGCAATGATCTTGTTCCGGAGGGTCCAGATATTGCCGCTCCAGCTGGTCCAGCCCTTGTAGTCCCCGGTGGTCTCGCAATACTCCGGAGAATCAAAGGGCGCCGTGGTTATTCCGAATCGGTTGTAATAGCCGTATTTTGAATTGTCCTTCAGCTTCTCAAGAAGCCTCTCCCGCCTGTTTTCCGGCACTATGCCTCTCTTGAATGTGTCAAAGGCCGAATTGTAGGGTCTGTGCTTCGTCAGCCGGTCTTCTTTCACATTCAATGTGTAGTAGAAGCCGTCCTCCTCGTCCCAGAGGTACCTGTTGATCGCATCCCGCAGCGTTTGGAAGCTGTTCCTGAAATACAGTCCGTCCTCCGGAAGGTCCAGATGCTCCGCAAGCTCGGCCAGCACCCCCGCGCCGTTGCAGACCTGTACGTTCAGGTCCACCGGTGCATAAGTCAGCTGCTCTTTGTAGTCAGATGGGTCTGTTTCCTCAAAGATCCCGCAAACAAGTCCGGTCCTTCCGTCACGCTTCACCGGCGACATCCACCAGGCAAAATACTTCTTAAGCATTTCGTATATCTTCAGAACGTATTCTCTGTCGTTGGTCCTTCTGCATATCTTAAAAGCGGTGTCGAAAATAACGGGGATCGCGCTGAGCTGGATGTCGAAATCGCCAACGGTATCGTGCCCCCAAAGGGGTATCCTGCCGTTTTCCCGCTGAACAAGGGTAAAATTCCAAAGAGCCCTCATGGCAAAGTCGTTGTCCAGCCAGCAGTAACCATTTAGCGTAAGAGAGGAGTCCCGCTCCCACCAGCAGTTGCCGTACTGCCCTCCCGGGCCCATGAACGGATATTTGAATCCCAGCACGGGAACAGCTTTGCACTCTTCAAGCACGTTAAAAGCGTCTTTGAACTGCTCCTGTGTTATTCCGGGAAAGCTGATTTTTATCATTTTTCTGCTCCAGTACTGTGTTGATATCTGTTTTGAATGGTAGCACAAAACCGGGGTTCAGTCAATAAAATCGATTGCCTTGGACCGTGTCAAGTTTTGACGGAGATTCGCTTCCGGCCGCCTTCGGCTCCGCAT
>CAMZBI010000040.1 GCA_947304585.1 uncultured Clostridia bacterium
CCGGTACGTACGGTGCAATGGGAGGGAGGGACCGAAATCCCTCTCTACCCTATTGGTGGGGACGATAGGACTTGAACCTACGACCTCCCGGATGTCAACCGGACGCTCTAACCAAAGCTGAGCTACGCCCCCGGATTCGCGGTGAGTGTCATTATACATTGGCGTCAAGGCCGTTGTCAAGAGTTTTTTTGAACCTGCCGGGGTCTTTCAAAACGGTTGAAAAGTGTGCCCCAAAAAGGTAAAATAAAGCCGATCGAATAACGGTCCGGGCGGGAGTCCGGAAACTTTCGGCAATTTTCAATGCGAAGGTGATTGAATAAATGAAGGATTTTAAATCGCGGATCAAGGCAGTTGTTGCCTTATTGCTTGCAACGGTTTTGGCGGCTCTTCTTCTGTCCTGCGGAAACTACGTGCGTGTGGAGGGCGACCTTCCGGACGGATACGTTCCAATGCCCAGCGGAAAGATCAAGCTGAACTATTACATTGCCAATACAGAGCAGCTGAAGAAGGCCATAAACGACTACGTCAGAGTTTTTCAGAACAAGTATAAAGACGTGACCATCCAGACAATGCTCTCGGCGAGAAACAAGAATGATATTGCTACGGACGTTGCGGCGAGAACCGTTGGCGACGTGTTCTTCCTGTTTGAATCCGACGTTTACAACTATGCGGAGACCCAAAACGCGCTGATGCCGCTGGACTACTATGTCGAGGCTTACGGCATTGACCTGACCAATATCTTCAGCGCCATGCTTGACATGGGCACTGTGAACGGAAAGATGTACATGGCCACAGCGAACTACAACCACATCATATACTACTACAACAAGGATATGATCAAGTCCGCGAACCTCATCGACCCCGTGGAACTCCAGAACATGGGCACCTGGGATTGGGACACCTTTAAGGACTACTGCAGACAGCTGACGATGATCGACGAGAACACCAACAAGAAGACCGTGGGATGCACTCTGAGACTTGGCTATTCTGCGGAATACATTCCTTTCCTGGAGGGCTTCGGCGGCAAGTGGTTCGACACAGTGGAAAAGAAAGTTTCCTTCGTTTCCGATGAAAACGTGCTGAAGGGCGTCCGGGAGATGTGCGATTTCGTGAAGAGCAACTGCTGTAAATATGCTGCAGTCTCCCAGTCCACGGTTGCCACCGCTTCTGTAAAGGAGACCATTTCCCAGAAGAGTTTTGCAGGCTACGACGACAAAACTCAGGTGTGCTTCAGAGCAGGCGAACACGACAACATGGTCACAATTGGCCAGAACTATGAAGACGCGGGCATCGACTGGGACGTGGTGGCTGTCCCCGCACTGCCTGTTCACAAAGTTGGAACAGGATGCAGCGGATTTGCGGTCTACAACGGCACCAAGAACCCTGACGCAGCTGCGGCCTTGGCGCTTACGATCCTCACCGAGGAAGGCCAGAGAGCTTACCACGGCCAGGAGGGCGGAGCTATTCCGAACATCAAGAGCCTTGCCTATAACGATCATTATTGGCGCGTGCCTTTCACCGACAGGAGCGAGGACCCGGAGTACGGTAAGAACTACGATGCGTTTATATCCTTCCCTGAGGCGGATACGTATGCTTTCGTTGAGTGCGTAATACCGCCGGAGATCGCGGAGATCGTGAGAAAATATATGCAGAACGTGGTTCCGGACGACGTCAACGGCACCCGTGACTGCGACAATACGTTGACCCTGCTGGAGGCGGAAGCCAACCAGAAGTGGGAGTCGATATATACAGGATAATAAGATAAACTGCCCCGGCTTTGACTGTTGCGGAATGGCGCCAAGAAGGCGTTGAAGAGCCGCACTGTTTTCCGGGGCTTTGTTTTGCGGAGGAATATATGAAAACCAAATTGATTGCGCTGATATTGGCAATTGCATTGGTCGCGGTTTTTGCCGCCGGATGTGTTCAGCAGGAAACTCCGGGCGACGCGACAACTGCTCCGGGAGGCAATAAAACTGAGAACGGTACGGCCCCTGCGGAGAACGCCACCCGTCCGCCGGAGAAGGAGAACGTTGCCAAGGTCATACTGATCCTGGGACAGTCCAATGCCGTCGGCGCGTCTTTATATACGCCTCTTAAGGACATACTGGAGACGGAGAGATACAACAAGCTTCTCAAAAAGGGTTTTGACAACGTCAGGATCGTTTATTACGCAGGCGAGGATAATGCCACAAACTACAATGAGAACAAGCTGGAATCCACCACTCTTGACAAGCTTTTCGACAAGGTCAGATTCGGAAAGTCCCTTACCGCAAGCCAGTTCGGCCTTGAAATGGGCATGGCGGAATACCTCAGTGAGGTGGATCCCGACGGTGTGTACTACATAATCAAGGTGGCCAGAGGAGGCGAGAGCTTAAGGCCGAAGTTCATCGAGGGCGGTGTTCTTTTCGAGCGGGCCATGAGTATGGCAGAGGGGTGCTTCTCGGTTATGAAGAGGGAGGGCTATACCCCCGAGATCGCGGCCATCTGTTGGATGCAGGGCGAAAACGAGGCCGGTTTACAGGCGACGGCTAACGGCTACGGCAAGGACACCGAGGAACTGGTAGAGGCCCTGAGAAGGCGGCTTGCGGAGTATGCGCCCTTTGGCGGTATACCGTTTATAGACGGCGGCATATCGACCCACTGGACCTATTACAAGACGGTGAACAGGATCAAGGCGGAATTTGCGGAAACTTCGCCGTTGAATTATTTTATTGATTCAATAGCCCTGGGACTGACCTACGACAAGGAGCCTGCGGGGAATCCCGACCTTGCCCATTTTGATTCCGAAAGCATGCTGATCCTGGGCAGAGAATTCGGAAAGTATTCCTACGAGGCGTATCAGAAGGTGAAATAAAATATTTAAACTGAATCGCTTTATTTAAACAGCAGGAACGTCTCAACTCATGAGGCGTTTTTGCTTTTTTAGAGCAGGTTTTAGGCTTTTGCAGGATCAGAAGGGCGCTTGCCGGTGTTTTGACATTTGGGGAACTGTCGGAACTGTCTCGGCGGGGGTTTTGTTGGTGCAAAGGGCACGCCAAAGTGATATAATGGCTCTGCGGCACCTTTTATAAACATACAAACATGCGCCGCAGACAGTAAAAAGCTCACGGGAAAGGCGGTGCCAAAAATGATACAGCTGATCGATCACGGAGTATACTTGGTGAACGGAAAGATCTCGGAGACCGGTATTGCGGGAAAGACCCATAAGGAGGCAGCGGAAAAGACCATTGCTGCGGGAATCCTGAGAAACCACAACGGCGGCGGATCTTTGGAGGGCGTTCTCAAACTGAGATTTGACGCACTGGCATCCCACGATATAACCTACGTGGGTATCATTCAGACCGCAAGAGCCAGCGGCCTTACTGAATTTCCGGTTCCCTACGTGCTGACGAACTGCCACAACAGCCTTTGCGCAGTCGGCGGCACCATAAACGAGGACGACCACGTTTTCGGCCTTTCCGCTGCGGTAAAATACGGCGGCATATTCGTGCCTCCCCACCAGGCCGTCATCCACCAGTATATGCGTGAGATGATGAGCGGCTGCGGCAAGATGATCATCGGCTCCGACAGCCACACAAGGTACGGTGCTCTCGGAACAATGGCCATTGGCGAGGGCGGACCGGAACTGGTGAAGCAGCTCCTCGGAAGAAAGTACGAGATCAAAAAGCCGGAAGTGGTCCTGGTGTACCTCAAGGGAAAACCGAAGCACGGAACCGGACCACAGGACGTGGCACTCGCGATAATCGGAAAAGTCTTCAAGGCAGGCTTCGTGAAGAACTGCATACTGGAGTTTGCGGGCCCCGGCGTGTCAGGACTTTCGGTGGACTACAGGAACGGTATTGACGTGATGACCACGGAGACCGCCTGCTTGAGTTCCATCTGGACGACGGACGAAAAGGTCAGGGAGTATTACAGGATCCACGGCAGGGAAGAGGCTTATAGAAAACTGGAGCCCGGTGACGGCGCGTATTATGACAAGGCCATCGAGGTGGATCTTTCCAAAGTGGAGCCGATGATAGCTCTTCCATTCCACCCCGCCAACGTTTACACGCTGAAGGATTTCATCAGCGACCCCGCAGACATTCTGAGGGAGACCCAGAAGCGGGCCATTGACGTGGTGGGAGAAAAGGGAAGCGATTTTCCGCTACTTGCCAAGATCAAAAAGGGCAGGGTCACCGCGGACCAGGGCGTCATTGCCGGCTGCTCCGGGGGCACTTTTGAAAACATCGTCAAGGCCTCCCGCATAATGAAAGGCAGATCTTCGGGAACGGGTAACTACACCTTGAACGTTTACCCCGCCAGCCAGCCCATAAACCTTGCGCTTATGAAAAACGGCGCTGCGGCGGACCTTGTGGAGGCTGGCGCAGCCTTTAAGACAGCTTTCTGCGGACCCTGCTTCGGCGCAGGCGACGTGCCTCAGAACAACGGCTTCTCTATAAGGCACACCACCAGAAATTTCCCGAATAGAGAGGGCTCAAGGCCTCAGGACGGACAGTTGTCCTGGGTGGCGCTGATGGATGCCATGTCAATTGCCGCGACTTCCGCAAACGGCGGCGTGATCACGTCTGCAGCGGACGTGGAATTTGACGACAGCACCCCTGAATACGTTTTTGACGGGTCAAGCTACAAAGCCAGAGTCTACAACGGCTTCGGCAGAAGCGATAAAAAAGCGGATCTGGTCTTCGGCCCCAATATCACCGACTGGCCTGAGATACCGGCTCTTTCGGAAAACCTGCTGCTCATTGCAGCCTCCGTTATCACCGACGAGGTGACCACCACCGACGAACTGATACCCAGCGGCGAGACTTCTTCCTACAGATCGAATCCTCTGCGGCTTGCCGGATTTGCCCTTTCGAGAAAAGACCCGGGGTACGTGGCGGAGGCGAAAAGGATCAAGGTTCTTGACGAAAGCAGACCTTCATCCGTTTTCGAGGGAATAGAAGGCGCGGATCCTGCGACCACCGCTGTGGCAAGTCTTGTGGCTGCGAAAAGGCCCGGCGACGGTTCCGCAAGAGAGCAGGCGGCATCCTGCCAGAGAGTACTTGGCGGCGGCGCTAATATTGCTCTTTCCTACGCCACGAAGCGCTACAGAAGCAACCTGATAAACTGGGGCATGTTCCCGTTTATATCAGACGACGAAAGTCTTTTTGGAGGCGGCCTTGAAAAGGGCGACAGGATATTCGTCAAAGGCATAAGATCCGCCCTGAAGCGCGGCCAAAGTGATTTAAACGCTGAAATTTACGGAAAAGAAGGCAAAAAGAAAGACGTCACCCTGCACCTCGGCGACCTTACGGAGAGCGAGCGGGCGGTGCTTCTTGAAGGCTGCCTGATGAATTACTACAGGAGCGAAAAGTCCTGACAGAACGGTGCCGGCTCCGGAACGGGGCGGGCGCCTGTGATAAATAGTTAAACCAAAGGAATTCTGATCCAAAGGAGAAATAGAAATGAAAAAGATACTGAAAGCATTGGCAATGGTGCTTGCCGCGGTGATGGCATTGGCGCTGTTCACGGCCTGTGAGACATCGGACGGAAAAAAAGAGGACTATAAGGACGTGCCTTACCCCGTTGCCACTATCATCGTTAAAGACTACGGAACTATTACCGCCGAACTCTACCCGGACATCGCGCCTGAGACCGTTAAGAACTTCATCAGCCTTGCCAACAGCGGCTACTACGACGGCATCATCTTCCACCGGGTCATCAAAAACTTTATGATCCAGGGCGGCGATCCGAAGGGCAACGGCACGGGCGGCCCCGGCTACTGCATTAAGGGCGAGTACACCGCCAACGGCTTCACCAACAACCTCAAGCACACCAGGGGCGTCCTCTCCATGGCGAGAAAATCCAACCCTTACGTCAGCCCGGATCCCTACATGGACAGCGCCGGCTCCCAGTTCTTCATCATGCATGTGGATTATCCATCCCTTGACGGCATGTACGCCTCTTTCGGCAAGGTCACCGAGGGCCTGGACGTTGTGGACATGATAGCGGGAGTCGCGGTGAACTCAAGCAATAACAAGCCCCTCACGGACGTGGTGATCGAATCGATCCGCGTCGACACCAAGGGCGTAACTTATCCTGAGCCGGAAAAGCTTCCGGAGATCTGACAAGGAGGTCAATATGGATCCTGTTGTAACAATTGAAGTAAAAGACCGGGGCACGATAAAGGTCCAGCTCATGCCGGAAGTCGCTCCGAACACCGTTAAAAATTTCATTTCTCTCGTAAACAAAGGGTTTTACGACGGCCTCCGCTTTCACCGGGTCATCAAAGGCTTTATGATCCAGGGCGGCGACCCCAACGGCAACGGCACAGGCGGTCCCGGCTATTCTATTAAGGGCGAGTTTGACGCCAACGGCTTCAAAAACCCCCTGAAGCACGAGCGTGGCGTTATCTCTATGGCCAGGGCGATGAACCCCAACTCCGCCGGCTCCCAGTTTTTCATCATGCATTACACGTCACCCCATCTCGACCGCCAATACGCCGCCTTCGGCAAGGTGCTCGAGGGCATGGAAGTGGTGGATGAGATCGCAGACGTAACCGTAAACTACAGAGACGAGCCTGTGCAGCCTGTGGTGATCGAAAAAGCGACCTGCGAGACCTTTGGCGTCGACTACGGTGAGCCCGAAAAGGTTAAAAGGTTCTGACGGGCTGTCAAAGACCGGGAAGAAGTAAGCGCAAGCAAACAAAACTTGCGCTTTTTCAAATAAAATGAGAGGCAACCAGAGGCAACCTATGCCAAAATAATACTTGATTCGACGGGGCGGAGCTGATATAATACGTCCCGTTCCTTGCCCTTAAAAAGGTTTAAGGGCCGAAAGTCCAGAAGGAGGTGAAATCATGGTTAGATACGAGACAATGTTTATCGTTAACCCTGAAATCGGTGAAGAAGCGGTGGCCGCTGTAGCCGAGAAATTCCAGGGCCTGATCGCAGAAAACGGCGAGATCGAAAGCTTTGGCGAGTGGGGCGGAAAGAGAACCCTCAGATACCCCATTAACGACATCAAAGAAGGTTGCTATTATCTGTGTCTCTTTAAAGCAGAGCCTACATTCCCTGCAGAGCTCGAAAGACTTTACAGAATCAACGATGCCATTCTCAGATTCCTTATCATTAACAAGGATGCTGAGTGATCGGACCCGGCACGTAAAACCGTGCAGCTTATAATTTGATAATCGACAGTAGATCAGATTGGAAAGACAGTTTAGAAGAGGAGAGAAATTATGAACAAGGCTATTCTTATGGGACGTCTCTCAAGAGATCCCGAACTCAGGTATACACAGACAAACAACGTTGCCCAGTGCAGCTTCAGCATTGCTGTTGACAGACCGGGCAAACAGCCGGACGGCACCACAAAAGCGGACTTCATCAACTGCGTGGCTTGGCGTCAGACTGCGGAATTCATCAACAAGTATTTTTCAAAAGGGAACAGGATACTTGTGATCGGTTCCATCCAGGTCCGCGACTACACGGACAGGGACGGGAAAAAGGTCTATGTTACAGAGGTTATTGTGGATAATGCCGAGTTCTGCGAGAGCAAAGCTCAGTCAGCCGGTTCGTCTTCCTACGGAAGCGCCGCACCCGCACCGGATTTCGGCGGCGGAGCAGAAGCCGGAAGCGGTGACGGATCGTTTTTCCCTCTTGACAAAGACGAGTTCGTGCCGTTCTGATCGAGTGTAAAGGCTTTGCTTTGTTAAAAGCGGCCGGATTGATTTAGGAGGAACTGTTATGCCTTACGCAAAAAAAGAAGGTAAAGGTGCCGATAAATTCGAAGGTAAGGGCCAGATGAACAAGAAACCGAGAAGAAAGGTTTGCCGTTTCTGCGCCGATAAGACCGAGCATATCGATTACAAGGAATTCCAGAAACTCAGGAACTTCGTTACTGAGAGAGGAAAGATCCTTCCCAGAAGAATGACCGGAACCTGCGCCAAGCACCAGAGAGAGCTGACCACCGCCGTAAAGAGGGCCAGACACGTTGCGTTGCTGCCGTTTACAGCGGAGTAATTTACGCGAATTGTAATAATACAAATCTATATTCCTCAAACAGCACGAAAATCATTTCCGCTATTTGTAATATAACATTTGTAATTATTACCCGGTAGTATCAACAAAACCATCAGAGATCATACTAACCTATGATCTCTTTTTTTATTCCCTGTGCAGCTCTTAAATTTTTTCCATTTACCATATATATCTATAACCAGCACGTGCATATCTATAACCCAGCACGCGCATATATCATCATTAATTCATAAAAAAATCCGTCTTATTTTTAGCCCCCACATATATAACAAAGCCTCACCAGAACCCTCATAAATAGCTCCAGAACTCACCATATCGCGTCCATTCTCTAGCATATATAAATTACCTACCTAGCTCATAAAACTCGCCATAACAAGCTCATAACGCGCCACACAAAGAACCTATTATCAACCATTAATAACCTCTCTCAAAACCCTTCAAACCAGGCTCAAAAATCTTCCTTAATGCACAATAAATAAAAAGCTCAGCGACTTAAAACTAAATCACTGAGCTCTTCTTTACGCGCACAAGTAAATAATTTATTTAGCTCACACATCAACTGCTATCAAAGTACATACTCTGGACCCCCAAAAAAATATTTCATTCATATATACAATATTTTTTTTCAAAATTTACTCATCTCAACAAAAATTTTTAAATCTAAGCAACATCTTCAACTATGATCCGAACTAAATTTTTAAACTCTTTAGCGACCATTTTATTCATCTCATCAATGATTTCTACTTTAATTACAGTGCTAACTAATCTCAAATCACCGTTTTCATTAAAAATGTAATTAACAATTTTAATATCTTTCTTCACAGCATTCACCGCCTTTCATAAAAAAACTTACATTCCCATATACAATATTAGCTTCAACAATTTGCACGTTTCATTAAAAATTTTTCAAAAAATCATATTAAAAATCATTTTACCCGGAGCAGCGTCCATAAAACTCGCATAAAGGCTCCTAAAACTCACCGTATCGCGTCCTATCTCATCCGTAAGTAAAACATCTACCTCAGCCGGAAAGCTCCATAATGAGCCATATATTGCGCCACGTGTGAGACCTCAAAAACCTCTTCCCGGAAGTCTACAAAAATACTTCAAAAAGGCCGCTTACAAACCCTCTGAAACACGACATAATATACCTTGGAGGTGAGCCTAAATGAGCACAACACAAAGCAAAAGAGAAGAGAAAAAATACATCTGCTGCATATGCAAAATGCCGTTTACCGGCTATGGCAACAACCCGGATCCCGTTAAGAAAAGAGGGCGCTGCTGCGACAGCTGCAATGCAGAGAAAGTCATCCCGGCAAGGATTGAAGAAGCCATTAAAAGCTGGTGCAAAGGCTAATTTTTTTATTCTGTCGACTGGAAAAGATTTTTGTACTATTTTGGGAAAACGACTCTGTGCTCGCACACGAATGTAATACTACGCACATACTTGTCCATAAAAGTACAAAAATGTGCATCCATTATTACAACCGGTAATCAGCCAACCAAATGGTAATACGCTAATAAGCATTTAACTCGCATCAAATAAAATACGAGCTAAATAATAAAAAAATGATCTACCCCAATCAGGTAAATCATTTTTTTTATTTCTCATATCAGCGCCTATTAAGCACTCTATAACCACACCGGTAACTATATAAAGGACACAGGTAAAATTAATCATTACCCGTGTCTTTAATCTTACTTCCGAAACAGCTAAAACAGTTATAAAAACGGCACTTCTTTCAAATGCCCCACATGTTGCCTTGGCAGACGAACAGTATCCTCATAATAGTCCTAAACTTTTTTTTCGCGGGTTTCAGCGATTTCTGAGGGCGCCATGTTTTTCTTCTTTTTCTTTATCACCGTCAGAACCACAACGACCGCCGCGGCTGAGAACAGGATTATACCCCCGCTGAGAAAATACGGCCAAATCACAGGTTTGACGAACGCGTCCGGAAAATGAGTTTTAAAATCATCGATATTTACGCCAAAATAAAGCTCAATATTTGAATAATCTCCGGTCGCGGGGTGAAATTCAGCTGCGACAGTCTCTGTCATACCGGATGATGTTCCGCCGACTCCACTTCTGATGGATATTAATCTTTCTTTCTCAATAAACTCTTTGATCGTATCAACTGCGCGTTCGAGCTCTTCCCCGACCCGGATTATTCTTTTGCCGTTTGTTATATCCGTTTCTCCTATATCCCAGAAGAATTGGTAAAAGAATTCATCCTCACCGTCATTTATGTAAAAGCACAGGCCTGCAGAAGGTATGTGAACAAGACGGACAAATTGCGGATCAATTAACTCAGTTTTACCGCTCTTGATTCTTATGTCCTCGGCCATAACAGAGTAGTTAACCCCTATGTTAACCTCCGGATGACACTGGAGTACATGTTCCTTTACAAGTCCGTTCTTAACACCGATATCAATAAGTCCGCTTTTATAATGCTCTCCGTAATATGTGAATTCTTTCAGAGTAACAAGATACATATGTTCGCCGTTTATTACCGAGCTTTTTAACTCAATTTTATCTCCGGCTTTATAACCAACGTCCTTTGCACTGTTATATATGCTGAAAGTGTAGACGGGAGTGATTTCTTCTTGAATAACGTAATCCCTTAATGCCGACGGGATTGCCTCCATTATCGCTTCCTGCTCTTCTTTCGATGCATAAACTGTTAGGATCTTTTCACCATTTTCGGCAAAACTGATCAGAAAACAGCCTGATATAACTATGATCATGATTACTAAGAAAGATAAAAAAAATGAACATTTATTTTTACGCATTTAACCTACTCCCTTTCAATTGCAAATATAAAAATATTTTAATAACAGACTCATCTCATTAAAAGGTATTGCATTGGATGAAAACAACTCACTTTGTGTAACATATACAGTTCTGCCGGATGCCGGGTTCCACAGGGCGTATTTTGTTGTCCCATCCTCGTTTATTTTGTCTGTTATCACCATTGCGTGGTAGTATGTGTCGCTGTTGCTTATCACTTCCATTGAGACATAGACATATCTTCCGTTGTCAAGTTCATTATTGAACGTGTTTATAAACGGTGTCCAGCCCAGGAGAAAAACTTTTTCTTTCTTTTCTATGTTCATCGTGTTGTATGATGCTAACTGGAGCGCGGCAACCGTATCAGAAGAACTGCCCGACCAGTCCTCGTCAGTTCCTTTTATCCGATAAACAATGTAATGCTGTCCTGCGTCGGCGGTTTTTAAGTAGTAATATTGTTCGCCGTAACACTTTATTGTTGCCCCTCCACCGACTGGCGTGTATTCGTGTAATCCGTCGTAATACCCCAGAATCATTACCCCTTCCGGCAATGGGTTGTTTGATGCTGTATTTCCCCCGTTATGTACCCCAACACGTTTGGCGGCTGCAGCCCAGCACCAGTGATCTTTGTTCTGTAGATCTGGATTTGGCAGACGCTCAACACGGGCGGTGAATTTGCTGTAATCAGAAGCTGTCGAGTTGAAGAACGCACGCATTTCGGATGTTCCTGCCTCTCTCGCAAACAGGCTTCCTGCGTTGTTTATTGTTGCGATATCGGTATTCGTTGAAATCCATGACGCGTTATGAACATTGCTTACGGTAAGTGTTTCAGAATACCTGCATGAAACTATTCCCATATCCGAAAGAGAATAATTGACTGTACGTTTAACTAAATCAACATTTTTATCCGTAAAGTTTAAACCGGTAGCGCTGTCATAAAGCAAAACACCTTCCGGGGGATTGTCTTTTTTCGATAAGGTCCATTCAGTGCTGGTGCTCCCCGAACTGGGAGCGGCTATACATTTGGCGTTAAAACTGGTTGAGTTGTTTTCAATCTGCATTGTATAGAGTGTTCTGGATATCGTGTTTGTTAAAATATAGGAACCTCCGGGCGTACAGGCAATTCTCCAACGCATCTTGGTATCTACCGAAGAAAGTGTATCTGAGTAGCAAGGATTAATTTTAGCGTATCCGGATTCATTTGACAGCGCACAATCAAGTCTCTGATAAGGTCTGATGATATAATATCCTGTGCCAAGGTATTTTATTTTCCAATATTGACTGATTTGGTATAGTTCCGGAAATACGGAACCGTGGAGATTCATTTGAACAACATCAGTGCCGTTCAATATACACTGGGAGTATAATTCCAGATACATACATGAATTATCGTTTTTCAAAGAATAGATCCCGTTATATATCTTAACATAGACAACCGCAACCAGAAGATGGTATGAATCCGCATCTCGAACATGTCCCCACACAGTCGTAATGCCCGGATTTACTGCGGTTACAAGACCGTTTGAAATAATCGCAACAGAAGTGTCTAATGAGCCCCATGTTACAACACATTCCGGAGTTAGACCGCTTATCTGTAACTGAAAAGTTCCTCCGGAAAAAAGTTCTATTGAATCGGAATTAAAAGTGTATGGAGATGAAGCATATACCTGATTTCCGTCATCTGTAATCACTTTAAAAACATTACATAAGAGAACCGTCATCGTCAGACAGAGTGTTAACAACCTCTTTAAAACTTTCATACTCAAACCTGTTTTTTTGCCTATTATTGCCTCAGTCAAAATCTGTTACAAACTATGATATGAGTATAGCAAAAGCGTTGATTGGATTCAAGGGAAGGCTCCGGATCAAGCGTTTTCAATACTGTTTCAAGTATGAAGAAATACAGCGCAAACAAGTAATGTTACTGAAAGCTAACGAAAAATACATAGATTTGCGCAAGCATGTTAATGAGCTATTTATAGCGAATCGCAGTATATATGGCTATAGAAGGATTCATTCTATTTTGCGCAATGAAGGAACTACCGTCTCAGAAAAAATAGTACGGAGAATAATGAGAGAAGCCGGACTTGATGTAAAGCAAAAGCGAAAAAAGAAATACAATTCGTATAAGGGTGAAATAACGCCTGCTGCGGAAAATGTAATAAACCGCAATTTTCATGCTGATCATCCAAATGAAAAGTGGCTTACGGACATTACTGAATTTTCAATCAAATCCGGCAAAGTATATCTATCGCCTATAATAGACTGCTTTGACGGGATGCCTGTAGAGTGGAGCATTGGGACAGTCCCTGATTACGAGCTGGCAAACAGTATGTTGAGAAAGGCCATTGAAAAATTACAAGATAACGAGAAACCGATTGTCCATTCAGACAGAGGCTGTCACTATCGATGGCCTGAATGGATTAAAATAATGGAAAATGCCGGATTGACCAGATCCATGTCAAAAAAAGGTTGCTCACCGGACAATTCTGCGTGCGAATGGTTTTTTGGTCACCTCAAAACAGAATTGTTCTATGGTCACAACTGGGACAATTATAGTACTACAGACTTTATTCGAGAACTGAACAGTTATTTAGTGTGGTACTGCAATGACAGAATAAAAACAACACTCGGAGGGATCAGCCCTCTAGAATATAGAAGGAGGATGGGCTTGGCGGTCTAAAAAAATGTCCGCACGTCCCTCCCTGAAGTGGAAGTTAACTTTTCACTTCACGGATGAAACTGACGAGATTAAACGTCAGATCGACGAGCTGAAGCGGTTTTTGGAGTCTCAAGAAAAACCGGACGGGGACCAGGATACCTGTAGCCAATTGCCTGAAAACAAAGAACCGGGTGCAGATGACCCGGCTGAAACAGGAATACCGGACGGACAGGTTGACGGCGGGGATTTGGAGAATTGAAATAAGGTTTGCCGTTTACAGCGGAGTAAAGAAGATAAACTTCACAAAACAAAAATAGGTCATATCAGCTATGTCCTTTTTTGTTTGCTGTTAGAATAGCGCCCGGGCTCAAAGCTCTTGCTGAAGTGTTAAAGCAGCAGCTCCAGCTCAGTCTTTTTGGTCTTCATGCCCATGTTGGCGTAGAAAGCCTTGGCGGCGTCATTGCCCTCCCATACGTTGAGGGTGATCTCGCTGCAGCCCAGGGAAAAGGCCTCTTTTTTAACGTGCTCGAAGAGGGCGGTGCCGATGTGCCTGCCCCTTGCATTGGCGTCAACACAGAGATCGTCTACATAAAGGGTCCGCCTGGGGAGGGTGAAACCGTCCTTCTGGGGCTCTTTGATTATGCAGAGGGCATAGCCGAGGACCTTGCCGTCTTCTTCGGCAACGTAGGACCTCCGGGAGTGGTCGCCTATAAGGCGTATG
This sequence comes from uncultured Clostridia bacterium, assembly GCA_947304585.1. Classification (GTDB taxonomy): domain Bacteria; phylum Bacillota; class Clostridia; order UBA1212; family UBA1212; genus UBA1212. Next base: position 14,190 of record CAMZBI010000040.1, read on the forward strand.
ACTCCCGAACGGTCGTATTTCGGCCTGCCCTCGACGAATATATCAGGTCTTATGGCGGCGTGGACAGAGAGCACCTGCACAAGCAGGGCAAGAATACCGTCTGCGTCTTTTTCTTCGGCTTTTCTGATCTTCATTGGCGGCCGCCTTCTTCCAAGAGTGTTATTGCGGACAGGCTCTTTTTACAGCACGGTCACGTTTTTCATCAGCAGTTTCACGGGTCCGTCGTAGGCGCCCCGGACTTCGGTCTTTTCGTGTAGTTCAAGAGATCCCAGAACTTCAGACAGCTTGGCGCTCATCGAAATACCGGTCAACGGTACAACCTTGTTTCCGTCGTGGAGGTAGGCAAGCCTGATCTCACCGCCAATGTAATCGTTGTACGGATCCACCTGGATCCCGGACATGGAGACGCACTCTATGTAGGGCTCCGACTGAAGCTTGGCGTCGGTCAGAGTCCCGGGCTCGACTCTTATGCAGCCAAGAGCTCCGCTGGGATCTTCGACTCCAAGGTACTGGCCAAAGCGGATGGAACCGAAGCTTTCCGCTACGATACCATCCTTTATGACTGTCGTATCCTTAAGTGTGGCGCCGTCGTCGTCAAAGAAGGAGGCACGCTCGCTGCCTTCCACCACAGATTTCATGGTGATGGTCAGCTTGTCCCCGTCTCCATGCTGGAGGTCGTCGCCCGCCGTGTGGAGATTGGCGTGTGAATAGATGGTCTGGTAGTTGCAGTCCCAGGCCAGCTCCCAGATGAGGCTTTCGATCTCTTCCGGCAGAAGTACCACGTTTATGGTACGGCCCTCGGGAAGCTTTTCGGCTTTGACCCTGTCTGCGGCCTGCTTAAGTTTTGCGGATATCTCGGCAGTGATCTTTTCGGGCTCGAATTTTGTGAACCGGTAGTCCTCGTAAAGCTCCACCGACTGCTTTTCATCGGTAAACGTGGGGATGGCTTCGATCATTACACGGTTGACGGTCTGTTTCTTGTCGACGCCACGGCTGTTGATGACCCGGGAATCGGTTTTGTAGATAAATATCTCAAGGGCGTTTATCGAGCCGCCGGGAATCGTATCGGCTGTAAAAACCGCGTCGGCGATCATCCTCCCCAGCTCTTCGGGGGCAAACTTGTCAAGATCGGTGGGAAGCTTGGCCTCAAGAGTTCCTTCGGGGGCAAGCTCGTAGGGCTTGTTGAAGACAAGACGGGCCCTGGCTGTGGCTTCCCTGATCTTTGCCGCAATATCCTCGTCGGTCATCGACCGGTAAAGGTGGAATGTGGCGTCGCCAACAGATCCGTCGTGCTCGACATATACGGTGACGTCGGAGGCGACTGTGTCGGTGCTCCTTACCGTCTCAAGTTTTTTGTGGACGAAAAACAGTTCGTATGATTTTGTGGCGGACTCGGTAACTCTGTAGCCGCTGAGCCCTTCGCTTTTTTCAAGAATTGACTTTATATCGCTCATCCCAGTTTCACCCTCACTTTCAGATTAGGGCCGCCGTCGGAGACCCGCACCCACTCTTTGTAGCCCTTGCCGCAGTGGCCGGCTCCGATGACTTCAAATTTATCGGAGATCATGGAGATCGATTTCAAAAGCTCGGGAACGGAACCGCTCATCACCACGGGGGAGACGTAGTTTTCCGTGAGCTTGCCGTCAACGATCTCTATTCCGTACTCCGCCGTGCACTGGATCTGCCAGTTCTTGGGGTCCTCCATGCCGTTGTTGGTCTCAAAAAGCATATAGCCGTGCTTTATGGAGGCAATCATGTCCTCGAGCTTGTCGGTGCCGGGGGAGAAGAAGGTGTTCGTCATGCGGGAGTAGGCCTTCCGGCTGAAGTTGTCCCGGCGGCCGTTGCCGGTGGGAACAGTGCCAAGCTGTGTGGCGCTGGCAAGGTCCGAAAGACCGGCCACAAGAACACCGTCCTTTATGATCTGTGTGTCGTGGGCAAGCACTCCGTCGTCGTCAAAGAAGTAGGATGCAACGGAATGAGTCGCCGCTGCCCCGTCGTGCATGTTGGTGATGGGGGAGGCCACGTATTTGCCGACGAAATATTTGGCAAGTGCCCTGTCCTTTACGAACTGATCCATCTCCACACCGTGGCCAAAGGCTTCGTGGGCAATGAGTCCCGTGATGGAACTGTCCGTGATCACGTCGTAGACGCCGGGCTTGATTGGCGTGGCTTTTACCAAGTGCCTTGCAAGGTCGATTACTTCGTCAATGGAAGCTCTGGTCTTCTCCATGACTTCAGCAAGACTGTCGGAACCCTCCGTGTGCCTTGCCTCCACCATTTTTCCGTCGTTGTAGATCACCAGAGCGTAGGCGTTGGCCCAACCGTAGCACTGGGAGAGCTCCCGGTTTTTCGTAATGAAAAGCTTGGAGACGGAGTAGGGGGACACGATCCCGATACCGTTGAGGACTTTCTCGTCCTTCTCGCAGAGGGCCTTTGAGACCTCTTTGCAGAAATCCAGAAGAGTTTCGTCGGAAAAATCCGCAAAATCGGTCTCCCGGACAAAATCTTTTTTCATCGGAACGTCGCTGACTTCGGCTGTCTCGATCTGGCGGCCTGTAAGGGGTCCCGAGAGTTTGATGCTTTCGAGGATCTTATTGGCAAATTCCTTCTTGTCTCCTCTGATGTCGCCGCAGGAGTACTCGTAAAAGGACCTGCCGCTGTGCATCTTGATCACAAAACCGCACTCGCCTTCGCTGTCCCTTATCACCGACATATTTTTGTCGGCCCTGTAGGCGGTGGAGCGGACGTCGGTGCCGAGGATGCTGACGTAGTCGAAACTCTTTCCCAGCTCCTCCACCAGGCTCCGGCAGTCGCCGCGCATACTGTCTAAATACTTTGAAAAAGGCATATGCAATACCCTCCCTGAAAAAAATGAACAACTGCATTATACTGTGAGCAGGTCTATTGTTCAATCGTTTTCCGTTTGATATAATCACCAATGACGATCACGAAGCTGTGACAGATCAAAGACGTTTCAGACAAAAGAGAGGAGACGCCAATGATAATCGGATTCATTGTGGAGGTTGCCGTGGGACTGGCCTGCATTTGCCTGGGTCTTTTCGTATGGCTCGGGAAGAAACTGTCCCTCCTCCACGATTATCACTATAAGAACGTGGTGAAAAAAGATATCCCTGCCTATGCGAGGCTCATGGGCATCGGTCTGATCATTTGCGGGATCGGCATCTGCGCTGCCGGAGTGGTGACGCTGCTGGATCTGAATTTTTGGTGGGTGCCTCTGCTTGCAGGTTTTGCTGCAGGTATTGCGGTAATGGGGAGAGCCCAGAAAAAATACAACGGCGGCTGGTTCGGCTGATCTTCAGCTTCAGCGGAATGGCTCCGAAATACACGCCTGTGAGGCGGAAAAGGACGGTTATGAAAAAGAACACTAAAATTGTCGGAACTGCAGTTCTTGCGGCGCTGCTCTTAATATTGGCGTTTTTCGTCGCGGCCTGCAAGGGCGGAGATCCTTCTCTTACCACGGAGGATTCGAATTTCACTCCCGGGGTCATCCTCGTTGGTCTGAAGGAACCCATAAAAGAATCCTTCAGCGAAATGTTTCCCGATCTCTCGATAGAGGAAGTCATTGACTACGACCTGAGACTGTACGAGTCGATAAAGGACACCCCCGGCATGGAGACTCAGAGCGAAAACGCAAAAAGCAGGATAGGAACCAATTTTGCGGTGAAAATAACGCAGAAGTCCAAAAGCGCTCTGCTTGAGGCTATTGCGGTAATAACGGACGATCCCAGAGTGGCCTATGCCCACCCGGATTACTACGACAAGACCTCAGACTGAGAGGCAGGGAGCTCAGCGGAGAGAGGACCACGGAGCGGCACTTGCAAAGTTTAAACATCGGAACATGAAAAAAGAGACGGCGGGCATTAAGCTCTTCCGTCTCTTTTCGGTGTGCCGGGCACGGCACAGTTCTTGCGGGTGAAAGTCCCGCCACAGGTAGTT
>CAMZBI010000041.1 GCA_947304585.1 uncultured Clostridia bacterium
TCTGCCAAATTGAGTGAGCTAAAGTGAGACCTAATACATTAAGCGATTGCCCTGAAAACAAGCATTCCTATCTTGCGTTTTATCCGTAAACGTGATACCTTTTTTGAAATCTCGGTTTCGTATCTACTAAGACCAGAGAAAAAAAGAAACGATAGGAGTTTTCTGTTAGTTGGAAATCATGAACTACTCACGAGAGTTTTTAAAATTGCATAAAGTATTTAGGTACCGAATGATAAGAATCGACGACATGTCCGATTATGAAGTTTCACAGGTGTGTCATTGGTTTTGTGAAGAAAACAACTTGACGCAGGAATTCAAAGAATTTATTCAACAAATGGATAAAGACAAAGGCATTCGCTACTGTCCTTGTGTTCGAGAGTCAATTGACGCAAATAGATGCAATATGATTCAAATGATTGCAAAACAATTGATTGATCCTTCGAATTGCCCGGATTGCATTCTTAATGCTGACGAGATTGCCATTATCTGCAATGAATGCAAGTTTGGTTGGAAGTGAAGGAAGGTGTTCATCGAATGTAAATGGATAAAAAAGAACTACTATCGCTTTTCATACCGGCCTTTATCGATCAATCGTCGCAACGGTATGAGACCGATTTGAGCGATTATTATAATAATGAACAATGACAGGTGGTATTGTTTAATGGTTGATAATCGGATCACATAGAAAGAGGATCACGCAGAATGACAATCTGGTATGAAGTCGAAAAAACTGAAAAAGGAATATATAATTTCATGGAATGTAACAGTTGTTTCCATGATTTCAAAATAGTTCGTGCAGATTATGATCCTGAAAACGATCATACATTAGAACTGTTTCTGCTCTATGATGAATTAGAGGGGAGCATAATACTCCGTTTTATCGATGTTCACAACATGCATATTAACATTGATTGTTCATTGGGTTGGCCGGACGATATTTGGGAAAGCGTTTTGATCATTCTTGAAAACGGCCATTTTCTTTGGTCGGAGAATTATCAATACAAGGAAGAAAGTGCAAAGCACGTTGATAGGCTAAAAGAATGCGATTACAGTTGGGTTGAATGTGAAAGAATCATCTGGTCAATGACCGATAAAGACGGCAACCCCGCCGAACTTCCTTCGCATGTGATTGACCAGACGTGGAATATTGGGGGAAAGATCGAACAACACCACTTTGATTTAAAACCTTATACTCCTTGACTGCAGTAATCAGTTTGAAAGTAACGCCCTCCTCTGCGAACGTAGATGCTTTATGACGAACCAACAAATTATTATAGATAATAAGGAACGCACAGTCAGTTCTGCGAAGATCAAGAATGCAGCTCCCGATATATTCGCTGTCAGAACTCATCTTTTCGGTCAGTTTGACGATATTGGATTCGATAAAGAGCACTTCATTTTTTTAGATGACAAACATTGCCTTCGCACAAAACTACTGGAACATGGAAACAATGCTCGTATCGATCACTTAGAATTCAAGATTGTTGAGAAGCTGACAATCGGAAACTGGTACACTCAATACTCTGCCGGATACTGGCAGTTGATTGACTTGAAGCCCAAAATTGCTTTTGATAATTATACCGGAGAAGAGCTATCTTGGAAAAAAGGTGATCTGATCGGATATTGGGCAATAATGCGAAAAGCGTTCACGCCAAAGATGAAAAAACAGATTCGGGTTGAATTCACCGACGCAGCAAGTCTGAAATCTGTGACAGATGAGACAGAAACTCAAATCCAAGCAGAATTAAACGACGATCCGGATTTCTTAAGCAGACTTAATAATTCTTGCGAAGTTTCTGATATGATGGTCACAAACGCATGGCTCTCATTGGCAATAGGAGAAAAGGAAAGATTGCTGACCGGTATCGGTTTGCTCCCCGACCGTTTCACAAAAGAGCAATTGTTATCGGTGACGTTGTTGCCGGATCATTGCTTTGTAAAGCCTCCGGCAAACTACCTGCTGAATCTGTTCAGTTATCCGTGGGAATTTACGGACAGTTTCAACCAGTTGTTTTTTAAAGCTGAATTGATTGAGGTGAAATAATGGACAGATATCTTTTCTTTAGCGCAGAAGCAGAAAGCCCAGCGGGGTATTATCTTATGGAAATGTGGAATCCTGTTGAGATGGACTTCAACGCAACTCATATAGCATCCGAATACGGAGATCAACTGGACAATATTTGCATTGTCTTTATTTGCACCTCGGAGCAGCTTTTATCGGACGGATTTTACCCTGAAAGAAAATACATCTCACACAAAAAGCGTTTTGCGGATTATCGTGTTCATATCCCCTATGTAGAATTTTTGGAAAGCAATCCTATTGAACGATGGACATTGACTTCAAACGCAGTATCACGCGTCCTTTCTGATATACAACGAAAACTGCCGGCTTTTCAAGCAGACAAGTTGTTGCAGGATATTTTGGCAATTGTTAAAGGAATGTCATAAAAGAATATCAATTGAATCTTTTTAGTCCATATAGAAACAGTATTTTCCGGTTCACGTGAATAGAGCAAATAGACTAAAAAGATGCAATAAAACGGTCAAAAACAATAAAAAAGCCTTGTGAAAGGCAAAAAACAGGCGCCAGGGTTTGGAATTGCATCTAAATGGTACATATGCCACATCAAAGAAGCCTCTTTTGTCTACCGAGGCAAAAGAGGTTTTTTGTTTACTCTGCAGCGGAATTAATGTATAATCATCCCATAGGATCAGGATCAAGGAGGAAGACGCTATGCCCAATCCCAATGATACGCTGCATTGGTATCAGGAAAACGCGGAGGCGTTTATTGAACGAACAGAGACCGTGGATATGTCGGAACTTTACCGCAAATTCCTGACCTATGTGCCCTCCGGCGGCAACATCCTGGATCTCGGTTGCGGAGCAGGGAGCGCATCCCTCTATTTTGCACAGCAGGGAAATTGTGTGCTTGCTGTTGATGGATGCCCGGAATTGTGCGATTATACCCATAAGCGAGTCGGCTGTTCCGTCCGCTGCCTGCGTTTTGAGGAATTAGACTATGAGGACGCTTTCGACGGCGTCTGGGCCTGCGCTTCTATCCTGCATACAAGAAAGGCTGAACTGCCCCAGGTGCTGCGCTTGATCCGCCGCGCCCTGAAAACGGGCGGTATTTTTTATGCATCTTTCAAATACGGGGAGACTGAAAGAGACAGGAATGGAAGAGTCTTTTCGGACTTTACGGAAACATCGCTCCGCAGCTTGCTCGAGGAAACAGGCGGTTTTCATGAGGTCGATCTGTGGATAACCGGCGACGCTCGGCTTGACAGGGCGGATGAACGCTGGATCAATGTGCTTTGCCGGGCAAAATGACCGGAATGTCTTTTGGGCGTTCTTTCTATGGTCTGGTGCCCTTTTACGCGCTCTTTCACATAAGACCTGTACAAAATGGATAGGGCCCGAAAAACCTGCGATTTTCGCTGGTTTTCTTCGTTTTTCGCGCTTTTTCAAAAATCGCTTTTTCAACGAAGTTCATAGATTATTTTTCCCGTTTATGGGATTACAACCGGAATCGGACGGGTGCAAGGCGCGAAATCTTGAATTGTTCACAAATGGAATGAATAATTTTATTTGATTATTTTAGGGGGGAAAGGGAGCAATTTCGATTTGAAAAAAGTACTCGTTCAAAAGCTATATAAAAACCCTGAAGCATTCTTGTATGAAGCCCATTTTTATGCGTATCTGCAAGAATTGGAGAGCACACATCAGCTTTCGCTTCTGCCACGGAATCTATATGTTTATTATGTCCTCTCAATGCTTTTTGCAGAAGTAAATAACGGAGGCTTTCTGCAGTTTCTTCAAAATTCAAGCAGTGAAACCTTTGATGATCTTTTGCCGTGCGCAAGGTTTTTCGGCATATCATCTCTCGAAAAACTCATTGAAGCATTTACTGATTCAGTTAACAAGTATCTTGCAAAATCAGGGCAAAGTCTGTCGTGCTTTGATCCTGATAATCAGACCATTGAAATACTTGACAAATATGATAATGAGTTCTACGATCTTGAGTCAAAAATAGATCTTGAAAGAGAACTACTGAGATACTATAAAAACAATTTTACGGTCAAGTCAATAAAGTATCCTGCGGCAAAAGAAAAGACGAGCGATGTCTGTAACTATTTTATTGTGCCGATTGAATTGTTAAATAACGATTTGTTCTGCGCTTTGGATAGTTTTCTGAAGGTTCTTGCTGATTTTTCAGAACAGAACTGGACAATAGAATTATGGAACTTTTTTGATACTTACAGAATATGTGCACATACCAGCGGAAAGGCTATTTGTCTGGAAACAGTTATGTCAAAATGGAGCTGTAACGGTTTTTCTTTTTCAAGTAATAATGATGATTGTTATCGGAATCGCATGAGGCTCTGTTCCTTTTTCGATACAGTTAATATTGTAAGTGGAATCGATGGTAATTCCGAGTATGCCGTTACAATCTCGCAGAGCGGATTTGAACAAAATGAAATGATAATGAAATACCGATTTATATTATCCGGGATACGATATGAACTGGCTTTTAGTAAGATCAGCGTCGGGGATATGTCACATAAGCAAGATCCCGAAAAGTATTACAAAATAAAAGAATATCTTGAAAATCATTTTGGAGATTACGACAATATAAATGCGTTTTTTGAATCCGGAGAGTATGTTGAATGATTGCCGGAAGATTATGGCAAGAGGTGAAAAATGGTAATTAGAGTAACATCATCGCGCGGGGACAAACTGATATCGGGGAAGCCGGTGACATTTAAAGAGTTAAAAAGAGCCGTTAATGAAATATTGCGGGGACATATTGAGAGGGACTTTATTGATACATTTTGCTCGATGTATGGATATAAAGTATTGCCTTACACAGAAGGATACGCTGCTTATTATGTTGACTTAGAAACTCGCGTGGTGATTGTACCTTCTCATTCTTTTCCAAAGGAAATCGATGGCGCGAAGGTTTTGTATCATACTGGCAGAGAACTATTTGATCCCGTCTATTACGCGGGCGGTTCGATCGCAGATACCGTCTCTTATTTAGCGATTTGTAAATATGACAACGACAATGCTTTTTACTGTTTTCACTTGAACGATGATCTCGCGGTGGTTGCAGATGATTGCTTTGACAGCATAGAACAGTGCAAAAAGCAAACAGGTGACTGGGCTATTGTTTGGCATGAGAAAAAATGAGAGTGATGTAAAATGGAACTTAAAGCATACAATAGCTTACGGTTTTGTTGACGGTGATTTGCAATATGTGGATTGAACAAAAGAATAACCGTTCTGAGCAGCAGCTTATCATAAAGGAAATGGATTAGGATGAAAAAATACAATGAGGGAAAGAATCATGTCGTTTGATCAATTGTATTATAAAGCAGTGCTGTTGAAAATGTGATCGATTGATATGAAAAGATACTTATACAATGCGGAGAAGGATTTCCTCCGCCCATACGAATACCTGGAATCGGACCGGCCGGTTTCTCCCGCGAACATTATCGCTGAATTTGATGAACTAAAGCTGCTTGACCGGATCCCTGCGATCGACAGCCTGATCCTCGAAGGAGGAGACGCGGAAAACGCGGCGTTTGACTCTTTATACCGGCATACAGAGATCAAGTCGCTGAAGATCGCCTACTATGAGACAGACGGATATAGTTTATGGACAATTGACCTTTCGTTTTTCTCATCGCTGCAGATACTCGTCAGCAGTACGTCATATAATTTTAAAAATATAAGGTCAATAGGCTCGCTGAAGGCCTTGCTGGTCGGAGAGTGGTACAATACCGATCTCGGGATCCTTGATGGGAGCGAGATAGAATCGCTCGTGATTGTCAACGGCAGGAAACTGATCAGTTTCGGAGGCTTTTCAAACGAACGTCTGAAGGCCTTGTTTGTATCGTACTCACGCGCAGAAAAGATTGCCCCGCTGGAATCGTTTAGGTGCCTGGAACTTCTCGAACTTGATCATTGCCACCGTATAACTGACTGGGACTCTTTTTGTTTGCCCGGTTTAAAGATCCTGTTTTTGCTCGGAAATAACAAATTGCGATCGGTCTCGTTCGTGGACAATCTTCCGGATCTCCGGAGCTTTTTGCTGGAGGGGAGTATCGGGGATGGCGATTTGTTGCCGCTGAAAAGACTTGACAGGTGTTTCGTTACGCCTTTTAAAGAGAACTATAACGTGAGCAGACACGAAATAAAAGAGGTCTACGATTATAAGACCCCGTTGAGTATCGAACCTCGGTTCAGGTACAGAGACAGGAACATTTGACAGGACGGTCGAAATATGAGTAAAATGAATGAAGAAATCGTTTCTGCTTTGCCGGAGTGGTACTGGCAAAAGGGACTGCACGACGCAAAAATCGTAGACATTGAAGAACAAGAGCTGGCTTACGACTATAAGCAGCGGGATCCTGTCAGGAACTGCATTGTTTTACATCTTGACTCGCGTATGGCGCTTTTTGACAGCTCTGTAAAGGAAATCAAACTGTACAATTACAAGCTTTGTTCGCCCGAAGCGGCCGTTCAGGATTTTTGCGGTACGTGGTGGCTAAAGGATAATCTGTCAATAACTGATACCGGTTATTCTCTGGCAATAACGCTTAAGCGAATCGGAAAGCGGGCAAGCAGAGAAGAATTGGTTGTCGAGATACAGTTTAAGTATGCCGAAGTCATAAAGGATCGTTGATATTATAGAGAAAGAGGCACAATATAAAGGGCTGTTGTAATCAAAGAGGTTCGAAACAATGATTTCTCAATTCAGAGGCTTTTCGCGGAATCGGACTGAGTAGTTCCGGAAAAAGAAAATAAATCTATTAAGACCCTTTGGAAGCGAATAAATCCAGGTTTGCAAAAAAGCCAAGTGAAATCAAATAGATTTAATTAAACGCGCCAAAATGCGGAAATATGGCAAGAAAGCGTTGATTTTGAGGCAAAACCGGGTTCTGAGGCGGGAAATAAAATCTAAACCGTTCCCAAGACACATGCTTTACGGTCTTAATAGATACGAAATCAAGAGAACCCGGGAACAGCCCGGGTTTTCGCCGTTTTCGGGGATAAATCGGCCGATTTTGAGCCATATTGTCGTCTTTGAGCGACAATAGATTTTCCCAAAAAACGTCAAAATAAAATAAAAAGATGCAATTCCCCGATTTGGGATTTTGACCGGAATCGGACTGGGGAAAGCCCCGAAAACTTGAATTGTTCATAAACGGGCGGTAAAATATTGACAGTTCGAAAGCATGGAATCTCAGTAACAAATTGCAATGGAGCCAAACATGAGTGACAAGAAACCTCACGAAGAAATAATCAAACGAGTTTGTAAAGAAATTTTGCTGTCAAATGGACTTTTTCAAAAAGGGACGTCAAGAATTTATCTGGATGACAACGGATACTTTTTTACTCATATTGAATTCCAGCCGTCATCCTGGGGCAGAGGTTCATATCTTAATATCGGATTATGCTTTTTATGGAAAAATCGCGATTATTTTGCTTTTGACTATTCTCCGTTTATTGCCGCCAGAGCCAAGAATTTCGTCGAGTATCAAAATGACACTCAATTTGAAGAAGCCATGCGAGAATATGCTCAATTCGCTCTTGAACAAGCTTTGGACTTCAGAAAACTACGAAATATCAAGTACGCAAAACGCTATTTCCGAAAGGTGTGTCGTAAAATAAAAAAGCACTTGGAAACTCTGGATATGATTGAAAGGCTTGATACCGAAGAGGTTTTGGCGGCAATTAAAAAAACGCGGTCTTTCTGGCACAGTAAGCCGTCAATGAAAAATATGCCGTATGATTCTTTTTTCGATGAGCAGATAAACAACTCCGGTTTAATGTGACTGAAATCTTTTTTTAACACTTTGGCGATATACTGAACTCAAGAAAACTACCGATAAAACCATTTTGGAAATGCTGTCGGAAACCCGTTATTTTCGATTGTTAAACAAAAATAGGGGCAGAAAATGAGCGAACTTGACAACAGATTTGACGATATAGCCATCGCAAAAGGCTCCATCGATTTGGCGCAAATCACTCCAATATCATTCAACAAATTAAAAGGCTTTTCTTTGAAATGATCATATTCTTGGTGTATAATGATCATATAAAGTGTGAAACGCCAAGGTGAATACCTGAATGGGTGAAATCAACCTAAATGAAGAGTTAGGAAAAAGGAGATAATTATGAAACGGTTTGCGCTGCTGATCGCATTCATGTTGACGTTCGGGCTGTTCTTTGCGGGCTGCAATTCAGGGCCGACTACTGACGTAACGCCTACGGGCGGCGGGAACGTTCCCGGACCCGGGACATCACCGACACCGTCATCGGCAACGACTCCGGTTCCCGGGGAAGAAAAACTTCCCGAGGCTGAGGGCAAGATCGCGGAGCCGGCGGCAGAGAAGAGACCGATCACCCGCGACAACATTACGATCAACGCCTACCTGGTGCAGCTGCAGAACGAGACGCTGAGGAAGCAACAGTTGGCGTATATGAGGGAGGCAGAGATCGACGTCGTGTCGCACGTTTACGTTGACGACGTGTGGGTGGCGGAGGGCCATACCCTGGATAAATACGTGCCGATCATGAATGACGCGGCAAAGTTCGGGCTGAAGGTCTATTCGCGCGACTACCGGGTGCAGACAGGGGCAAGCCGCACAGACGCAGAGCTCGCGCAGGTCGTGAAGGATTATACGGGGCTTGACGGTTTTGCGGGGTTCTACGTTGTCGACGAGCCATACGACCCGAATCCGTACGCAAGGGTGGAGAACGTTCTGCGCGGGGGCTTTCCCGACTGCTTCATCAACATCAACTTCCTGCCGCGTGGCGCGTATCCGGAGGGCACGTACTACAAGCGGCTGACCGACTTCGGGAGCCTCGTGAACGGTTGGGGCACGCTTTCGCTTGACACGTACTGCTTCGACAAGAGCGGGGGCGTTGACGAGTACCAGCTGTTCAAGAACTACGACGACCTGAGGCGGGCTGCACTGGACACGGGAATGAACACGGCCGTCTACGTGCAGTCGGTGGGCTACGTGAACTACCGGCGGCCTTCTGCAGGCGACCTGCGCTACAATATGATGGCGGCGCTGGCATACGGCGTGAAGGAGCTGAAATTCTTCACGTGGGAGAAGCCGTGGGGCGTCGACAGCGGCTACACAGATGCTATTTTTGACGCTGACCACAACCCGACGGACCTTTACGACGCTGTGTGCCTGATCAACCATAAGATTCACACAATTGGCAAGTATCTTGCAGCCGGCGACGCGTTGGCGGTGTACCACACAAGAAAGAAGACGACCGGCGCATACGAGGTGATTCCCGAGGGGTTCCCGGTGCAGGCAACAAATAAGACCGATGCAATCGTCTCGGTGATCGAGCGGCGGGACGGCGGCGGACAGTACCTGATGATAGTCAACAAGAACTTCAAAAAGGCACAGACGCTGACGTTTAACGTCGGAAATCTCGAACTTTTGCTGGTGGACGACGAAAGCGGCGGGCTTAAGGCGGCGCCTGCCGAGAACGGAGTACTCACGCTCACCCTTGATGCGGGTGACGGGGCTCTTCTGGAGGTTAAAAGCGGAGAGCTGAATTTGCCTGAAAATAGCGGAATCAACAATCCTTACGCAGCCGACCGGAAATCTTCTGATGACCCCGCTCTTACAATGGATCTGGCGGTGGCGGCGAGGCTTACGGCAACTTCGGTGGCGGGTGACGGAACCGCGTTTTTGTGCAACGTTCATGACGGAGTTTTCGACGACGGCGCCAAGGCAGCGCTGATTTCAGAAGATGGATCGCCGCAGTGTCTGACATTCGACCTTGGCGCGGAGACGTGCGTGAACCGGGTCGACCTCTACCCTGCTGGAAAGGGTGCGGCATGCTTCAGATCCTTCCCGAAGTCGTTCTCGATCCTGGTGTCTTCTGACGGCGCGACGTGGTTCACCGCATCCGAGGTGCAAGATTTCGAGCCGGACCTGACGAAGGTGCCGGTGTTCCGCTTCGGGTCCGTGAACGCCAGGTATGTGCGGGTGGCTGTGTCCGGTTTCTGCGAGAAGGACGGACGCGGCTGCGCAGAGCTTGGGGAGGTTGCGATCTACAACGACGTCGGCGGCATACCCGACACGATTCCGACGCTCTATAGGAGACCGGAGGACAACGAAGGCGACAGCGTCGAGAACGGTTCCCGCGCACTTGCGGTCAACAAGAAGGTGTACGAAAAGGGAGAGCCGATCCTGGTGACGGTGCGAGGCGAGAAGAGCGACTACCTGGTCTTTTACCCGGAGGCGTACGTTCCCAGCAAGGACGCGGGCGTGTTTTACGCATGCTTCGATTTGACGGCGGGCTCGCGTGACGGCTGGTTCCTGCTCGAAAACGGCGGCACTTCAGCGGTGGCGGACTGGTTCTGTGCGACGCCCCAGAACCCCCAGGTGGTGCCCTACATGAACATTCCCGAAGGCGATTACAAGGTCGTCATCAGAGACAGCGGCGGCGCGGTGAAGCTTGAGGTGTTCTTCTCCGTAGAATAGGGAAAAATGAAGAATGTGTTTGCGAAATCCTGCGGAATGCAGGTTACTCAACTATTGTGACAATGATCTTCGGCGCATAACGATGTAAAAATCGCCGGACAAAAAGGAGGAACATAACGATGAAAACAGTTTACGATTTTACGGTAAAAGACAGAAAAGGGAATGATGTGAGTCTTGCTGAATACAAAGGAAAGGTCCTGCTAATCGTCAATACCGCGACGGGCTGCGGATTTACGCCCCACTACGACCCCCTGGAAGCAATGTATAGGGACCTGCGGGACAAAGGCTTCGAGATCCTTGACTTTCCGTCAAATCAGTTTGCCGGACAGGCGCCGGGAAGCGACGACGAGATACACGAGTTCTGCACGCTGAAATTCGGAACGGAGTTCCCGCAGTTTGCCAAGATCGACGTCAACGGCGACGCCGCCGATCCTCTCTTTGTCTTTCTTGCCTCCGAAAAGCCCTTTGAAGGCTTCGGAAAAGGCGCCAAGAACGCAATGCTGAACAAGTTTGCAAAAATGAACAACAAAAAGTTCGGCGACAAGACCTACATCGGCTGGAACTTCACCAAGTTTCTTATTGACCGCGAGGGCAACGTGGTCGCCCGCTTCGAGCCCACTGTTGACATGAAGGAAGTACGAGCGGCGGTTGAGCGAATGCTGGGATAATCAATTACCGGTGAACAATGAACAGATAACAGGGCGGCGCTATGCGTCGCAGTGAATAGTTAATAGTGAACGGTTTATTTAGAAAAATGCGTGCCCGCCGGCGCGCATTTTTCTCTTTCTCGCTGCGAAACTCCGCACACTCGCCGAAGGCATGCCCACTTGCGCCGTCAGCCGCACCCACCCGTGCCGCAGGCACGCTCACTTGTGCGAAGCACACTCGCCGCAGGCACGCTCACTTGTGCGAAGCACACTCGCCGCAGGCACACTCACTCGCGGCAGAGCCGAGTTGCAGCCGCACCCACTTGCGCGAAGCGCACCCACTCGTGCCGCAGGCACGCTCACTTGCGCGAAGCGCATGCATCACTTTTCGCTGTACATAAGTATTCTGCTCCCGTACTTTTCCTCTATTTTTACGGGCAGACCCACGTTTATCAGATTAATTCCCCTGTACGTCTTCTCTTCCTTCGTATCAATATCGGTCACCTTGTAGATGCGATCCGGGTTGAGGTTTTCGAGCTTATACCGGGACTCCACGCACTCCGATCCGCTTCTGCGAAACGCCAAAACGATTCCGTCGCCCTCCTCCGGCCTGTCGTAGCGGTATGCCGCCCAGCCCCCGTGATCTTCCGACCAGCCGCAGTTTTCCAGGGAGTAGAAATCGCAGGAAAAATAGGGCCTTAGCGCCCGGTATTCATTGCACATTTTTGCCATCCACTCGAACTGTTCTTCCGTTGGCGTTGGCCTGTCTGTCCACCACCAGCTTCCCACGTAGGCCGCCGCATATGCGCTTCTCGTGGCATAAGTATCGCCAAGCTTCTTGCACACGCCCCCGGAATAAGGCACGAAGCGGTTAAAGCCGAAGAGCTGGGTCTGTACAACGTCCGGATCCCGGGTGGGCTCGCAGTAAGCGTCTGTCTTCCAGATAGGCACAGTGCGCTTCAGCGATTCGATGTCGATCCTTCTGCCGCCGGAGGCGCAATTGTCGATTATCAGCCCCGGATATTTTTGGCGAAGGTCGTCCCAGAGCCTGTACAGATTCATTATGTATTTGATCTCGTTCATGCCCTCCCGGTACATTTCGTCGGTCCGGCGCCAGGACAGCAGGGGCTCCATGTTGAAATCCATGCGGAAACAGCCGATGCCAAGCCGGTCGATAAATCCGCAGATCATGTCGAAAAGATACTCCCGGACCTCGTCAAGGTCCAAGCGGAGCAGGAGGTAAAACCCGTCAAGGGGGTAAAGCCACTCCGGGTGAGCATTGGCAAGATCGGTACCCGGGTAGACCCTTTCGGGCTCCATCCACAGGAGAAATTTCATTCCGGCGCTGCGGGCAGCCTTCACAACCTCAAGCAGACCGTCCGGGTGTTCGTCCTCCCGCACTTGCCAATTCCCGACCTGCTTATACCAGTCCAATGCCCCGGGTTCACCGCCCTTGCCGTACCAGCCTGCGTCGATCCAGTAATAGTCCGCTTTGATTCCGTGGTTTTTGAAGTTTTCGATGTGGAAAAGGTGCTTTTCGGTGGTCATGCCCATCCCTTCCAGGGCAAAGGGCAGGTCCTCAGGCTTGTAGGGCGACAGCGTTTTTATCAGTCTGCGGAAGGCATTGGACCCGCCAACACGCGACCCGGAATATTCCAGCAGAAGGATCGACGAAGTGCGCACCCGTTCCCCCGGCTTAAGTTTAAAGGACGTTCGCTCGAGGCCGGTCTTGATCCTGATGACGTTGCCGTCCTCCCGGCAGAAGGATGCCTGCCATTGACCCGACCAGCCCACGGCAACGATAAGCCCCCGGTCTTTCGCCCTCAATTCAAAAAAGGGCATCTGTCCGCTGCAGGACCTGCCTCCCAGGGGCCGGTATTCACGTTTCAGACCCGTCGGAAGCGACCTCTTGTGGACGGAAAACTCTTCCGCAGTTTGATCCTCGTAAAGGTAGCTCTCATAGCTCGTATTGCCGGTGGTCTCGTAGAGCGTCACGGGGCAATTGTCGGCAAAGCACCAAAGTGTGTCGCAGTCAAGTATCTCGCTGATCAGCCCGCTCTCCCCGTCGGCCCTGTTTTCAAACCACAGCGTCCAGCCCTCAGCGTTAAACTCCGGGTACTTTTCGATGCACATCCGCACCAGCAGCCCGTCAGGCAGCCTGTATTCGTATCCGTTCTCGCCAACGCCAATGCCGACGCCCGGCAGATCAAAGGGTTTCCCATTGTATTTGAAAGAAAATTGAGGTGTAATATTCATAGGGCAGTTCCTCCGCTTGTTCTTTGTTCTGCAGTTATGAACATATTATAAACTGTTAGCAACAAATAGTTAATAGTTATCAGTGAACAGAGAACAATTAACAGTTGTGGTGCCGCTGCGCAGCGATCACTTGTGCGAAGCGCACCCACTCGTGCCGCAGGCACGCCCACTTGCGGCACAGCCGCACCCACTCGCGGAACGAAGCACAGTGCGAAGCGATGCTTCGTTCCGCGGATTCCTCTTGACAAACAATACCTCAAGTATTATAACTGTTAGCGTAAGCTAACAAGCATTTTGTTGGCGTCAGGCGGGGGCTTTTCTCCAATATTTTTTTGAGGCTTTTGTTAGCGTTGGCTAACAAAAGATAAACTATGGACAGGCACGAGGAAATAAAAAGATCATACAAGGCTCTTGGCAAGGGATACGCCAATTTGTACGACGGGATAATCACCCGCTCCACACTTATTGGAAAGCTGATGGACAGCCTCATCTGGGGGCTGAACAAAGAGCAGGCTGCGGAATGGGTCAACGATGCCTTTGGCCCTGTGCCGGAGGACTTTTCGGGCAAGCTGCTGGAGGTTCCGGTGGGCACGGGCGTTCTGACGTTGCCGGTTTACAAAAACATGAAGGATGCGGAGATCGTATGCCTTGATTACTCCGCCGATATGATGAAGAAAGCGGAAAGGCGGGCCGATGCCCTTGGCGTTGGCAACGTTTCTTTTGTGCAGGGGGACGTTGGCGCCCTTCCTTTTGAAGACGGGACCTTTGACATCGTGCTTTCCCTCAACGGATTTCACGCTTTTCCGGACAAAGACGCGGCCTTCAGCGAGACCTTCAGAGTGCTGAAGAAAGGCGGGATCTTCTGCGGCTGTTTTTATATCGCAGGGGAATTCAGACGCACAGACTGGTTCGTGAAGCACATGTACGTGCCGAAGGGTTTTTTCACACCGCCTTTTGAAACGAAAGGCAGTCTTGAAAAAAGGCTTTCCGGGATGTACTCCGAGGCGAGGATCTCGGCGGTCAGGGCCGAGGGGATATTCTGCTGCAGAAAGTGAGGATAGATCATGTGGGGTAACGTGGCTTTGGGAATAGGAATTCCTTTTATTGGAACCGCATTGGGTTCAGCCTGCGTGCTGTTCATGAAAAAAGAGCTGAATCAGTCGGTCCGGCGGGGGCTGACGGGTTTTGCCGGTGGGGTGATGGTGGCAGCCTCGATCTGGAGCCTTCTGATACCGGCAATGAACCAGTGCGCAGACATGGGACGATGGGCGTTTTTGCCCTCTTTTATCGGGTTTTGGCTGGGTATTTTGTTTCTGCTTGTTCTCGACAAGATCATCCCTCACCTGCACATGAACGCCCAGCAGGCGGAGGGGCTGAAAAGCAAAGCTAAGAAGACCACAATGATGGTGCTGGCAGTCACCCTTCACAACATTCCGGAGGGAATGGCGGTCGGCGTAGTGTTTGCGGGGCTTCTTTCAGGCTCTGCGGAGATTACGGCAGGAGGTGCACTGGCCCTTTCCATTGGAATCGCCATCCAAAATTTCCCCGAGGGAGCCATCATTTCCATGCCTCTTCATGCGGAGGGCAAGACAAAGACCAAGGCTTTTCTTGACGGTGTTTTGTCCGGGGCAGTGGAGCCCGTCGGAGCCATCCTGACTGTTCTTTTTGCGGGGCTGTTCGTGCCCGCCATGCCCTACCTGCTGTCATTTGCAGCGGGGGCAATGCTTTACGTGGTGGTGGAGGAACTGATTCCGGAAATGTCCGTCGGCGGGCATTCTAATATTGGCGTCGTGATGTTCGCTCTTGGTTTTACGCTTATGATGGCCCTTGACGTGGCTTTGGGATAAAAGACTATCGGGGTGAGGTTCCGGATCAAAACACTGGAGCTTCAGTTTTTTATAGAACTTTGGTTAGCTGTGGCTAACACGACTGGAGGATGCAATGAAAAAGATCACGGTTAAAATCGACGGAATGATGTGCGGTATGTGCGAGGCGCATATCTGCGACACGATAAGAAGAGCCTTTCCCTCTGCGAAAAAGGTTTCGGCCTCACGAAAAAGAGGCGAGGCCACCTTCCTGTTCGAGAACGATATCGATATGGAAGCACTGAAAAAAACTATTGACGACACCGGCTACGTTTTCGTCTCTGCGGCGTCGGAGGAACACAAAAAGCGCGGGCTGGGCGTCGCGGTGAACAGTTGACAAGAGGATTCGCCTCAGTGAACAGATAACAGCTAACATGCGCTGCGCGCACTCGCACCGAAGATGCGCCTCACTCGAGCCGAAGGCTCGCATCACTCGGTGCTTGCACCGCACCACTCGCGGCGATGTCGCGTTGTGCCGAAGGCTCGCACCACTCGCGGCGTACCCACTCACCGAAGGCGCCAACTTACGGCGAAGCCGCACTCACTTGCGCGCAGCGCACCCACTCGTGCCGCAGGCACGCCCATTTGCAGCGCAGCCTCACCCACTTGCGGCGCAGCCGCGCATTATCTCCCTACGCTTTCAGCATACCCAAAAATGAATTGGTCCTTCACCCTGCCGCCTGACCTTATCAGAGGCAGATTGTTAATTAATACGTTCTTTCGTTCTTTCAGTTCCAATACGGACAGGGGCTCCGGTGAAGCCGAAGTGTTTCTTATCCTTGTGTAAATAAAGCACGATGCGGCCGGATCAACGTCAAGGTCCAGCGAGTAGCGGCCCCCATTGACGTCAATAGTTGTGACCGAGATCAGTTCCAGGTCTTTTGAAAATTTGTAAACGTCCGCAACGGCGCCGTCAACGAGTTGGCGTTCGCCTGCATCGTCAAGGTACGAGACGGTTCCTGTTATCTTTACGATGCCCGAGGTGTCGTTGATCGAGCCCGGTGTGTATACAGAGCTGAAGTCATCGCCCCGCTGGATGATCTTCTGCCCGGCAAGAGTCATTGCCGTCTCCATGCTGGCGAGGCTGATAAAGGTGTAGTCCCCGGAATTGGCGGTGTAGACCGTAAAAGCCCCCTGAAGATGCGTGTCTTCTCCTTCCGGCTGGGTCAACCTGACTGCCAGGCTGCCGTTTTTGTCCGGCGATGCGTAGAACATGACGTCAAAGCACTGCCTCTCTTCCACCTCATATGTCCTATAAATCGGAGAAAATGTATTGGCGGCGCCTGTAAATTCCAGCCCGTAGTGCATGTTTGACAGGTACGGAACCACGAAACTTATAGTTATTGGACTGTTTTTCTTAAACCAATAATTTTCGTCAAGCCCAACAAAGCTAAGGTTCAGCCACCCGGGTTTTGTCTCCATATAGTTGGATTCGCCCGGTATGGAAAGGATCCACCCCTCCCCTTCCGGAAAAGCCGTGAGACGGTTGTTGTCTGCGGGAGAGGCAGGGCCGTCGCCAACGAAAAGAACCGAAATGCCCGAAATTATCGAAATGATGAGCACCGCAACCAACACAGCGGCGGCAACGGACGTCAGCGCCCTGAGGTTAAACTTTCTTGTCCCGGCCTTGCACTGCACCGGCTCCCTGCGGGCCAGGTCTGCACTTTCCACGTATTTTTCATCTATTTTTGTCACTGCGTCATAGAGTTCAGAGTTTTTCATGAGTAATTCTCCTTGCCAATGATTTCAGCCGGGAGCGAATGCGGAAAAGCCGCACCCTCACGGCCCCGTCGGTGATCCCGACCTGTTCCGCAATGGTTTTCGTGTCTTCGAAGAAATAATAGCGCATCACGAAAATATTGCGATCCTTTTCGGGGAGGTTGCCCAGGAAACTGTCCAACAGGCCGGCAATTTCACCTGCGCCAATGCCCACGGGAACCGCTCTCCGAAGCTCATCAAGGGTCCTGCTCCCGGCCTCCGCGAGTTCGTCCTCCGGCACGCCGAAGATCTCGGCCATTGCCGAAATACTGCAAAGGTCCGGCGTTCTGCTGCCGTTTTCCCATTTCGAAACAAGTTCCGGGGACACGTGCACCATGTCCGCCAACTGTTTCTGGGTCAGACCCATCCCGGTTCTGTATTTGTTTATGATCTCGCCAACAGTCATCAGGACCAACCTCCGCAGTCATTATAACATTCTGACTCTTTTTTGTAACTTGACAAAATGTTACGCGGCAAAACGCGGCTCCGCCGCGAGTGGTGCGGCGCAAGCGCCGAGTGGTGCGAGCCGGTGGCTCGAGTGAGGCGCTCTACAGTGCGGCTCCGCCGCGAGTGGTGCGGCGCAAGCGCCGAGTGGTGCGAGCCGGTGGCTCGAGTGAGGCGCTCTACAGTGCGACTTCGTCGCTAGTGGTGCGGCGCAAGCGCCGAGTGAGGCACGCCTCCGGCGTGAGTGATTCGAGCCTGGCGGCGCAGCGCGACTTCGTCGCTAGTGGTGCGGCGCAAGCGCCGAGTGAGGCACGCCTCCGGCG
>CAMZBI010000042.1 GCA_947304585.1 uncultured Clostridia bacterium
GCAGGCTCGCCCACTTGCGACGCAGTCGCACCCACTTGCGCGCAGCGCACCCACTAGCGGCGTAGCCGCGCGAGCCGAAGGCACCCACTGATCCCGGAGGAATACATGACAAACCGCGAAAGAACCGACAATATTCTGCATTTCAGGTCTGCCGACAGGATGCCGGCGGTCCATTTTGGCTATTGGACGGAACTTCTTGAAGAATGGGCGGATCAGGGATATATCGACAGATCGATCCTGGAGGGCTATTACGACGGAGGGCCAAAGGACAAGGAACTCGACGATATAATAGGCTGGGACTACAATTGGCAACACGTTTTTTGCGGTTACAACGGCCTGCTGCCGCCCTTTGAGCGAAAGGTCGTAAAAGAGTTTCCGGACGGCGCCAAAGCGGTCCTGAACGGCAACGGCATCATTGAAAAGATCTACCCAGGCGTCATCTCCATTCCTGCGGAGTATGACTACCTGATGAAGGACCGGGAAGCTTTCGAGACGCTGTTCAGACCCAAAATGGCGGTGAACATTGAAAAAAGAGTCAATTTTGAGTATTTTCGAAATTTCAACGAGGATATTTACGAAAAGACCGACGTGCCGCTGGGATTACATCTGGGCTCGATGATGGGCAGCATAAGGGATATGACCTCCGTGACGGGCATGAGCTACCTCATGTATGACGATGACGAGGAACTGTTCGGGGACATTGTTGACGCTTATGCGGAGATGCAGTATGAGGTGGCCAAGGCGGTGCTTGAGACCGGCGCGAAGTTTGATTTTGCCCATTACTGGGAGGACATATGCTTCAACGGCGGCCCTCTGCTTTCCCCGGCACTGTTTGAGGAACTCTGCGCAAAGCACTACAAAAAGCGCACGGAACTCTGCCACGCCCATGGTATTGACATTATTTCCCTTGACTGCGACGGTGTGGTGGAAAAGCTGCTGCCTGTCTGGGTGGAGAACGGGGTCAACGTGATGTTCCCCATTGAGGTTGGCACCTGGGGCGATCAGTTTGAGAAGGCGAGAAAACGGTTCGGCAAGAGCGTCCTTGGCGTGGGCGGAATGGACAAGACCGCTCTTCGGAAGGACAAGAAGGCTGTGGACCTCGAGCTCGAGAGGTTGAAGAGGCTTGCCGCTCTCGGCGGGTTTATTCCCTGCCCCGACCACAGACTGATGCCCGGGACAAAATTTGAGCTAGTGATTTACTACTGCGAGGAGATCAAGAAAATTGGCTGGTGAGGTGCAAACGGCCGGCGACGCCAACGGTTTTCTGACCGTTGAAGTGCCGGAACAATACGTGGGGATGACTGTTGCCGAAGCCCTGAGACGTATGGGCTTTGACATAGATCTGCCCTGCGGCGGGAACGGACGCTGCGGCAAGTGCACCTGCCCCGTTAAGACCGGGAACGATCCCAATCAGGAATGGAAAGAACTGAGGATCTGTCAGGCAAAGGTCTCTGATGAAAGGATCACTGTAAAACTGCCCGAAAAAATGATGCTCGGCAGCGCCGAGACAGACGTTGGCGAAACTGCGGAGCGTATTGGCGGCGGGAGCGACGGAAAGGCTTTTCTGGCGGTGGACGTTGGCACCACGACGGTGGAGGCGGTCCTTTGGCAAGGAGGAGAAATCAGAGCGCATTTTGCGGTCCTCAACCCCCAGAAAAAGTACGGGGCCGACGTGATATCAAGGATCGCTTACTCGGAAAAAGAGGGCGGCCTTGAGCAAATGACCAATGACATCAGGGCCTGCATCCGGAGCATGGTTGAGAAATGCCGGAATGATCTTCCGAGGGTCAATATTTCCGACGTGTACGTTGCCGGGAATACCACTATGCAGCACCTTTTCCTGGGCGTTTCTCCTGCTGGCATGGGAAAGTATCCCTTCACCCCGGATTTTACGGAGACAAAAAGGGTCAGAGGCTGCGACGTTGGCCTTGACACCTGTAACGTGACTCTTCTGCCTTCTGCGGATGCTTTTATCGGGGCGGACGTGGTGGCGGGAGCGGAGCTTTTCCTTGCGTACAGCGAGAAGAGCGCGGAACTGTTCATCGATCTCGGGACCAACGGTGAGATGGTCCTTAAAGCAGACGGGAAATACTACGCCACGTCCTCCGCGGCGGGTCCCTGCTTTGAAGGCGCCAATATAAGCTGCGGCACCGGCGGCATAGAAGGTGCCATATCAGCTTTCGAAGACGGGGAGAGGGGCATGACTCTTAAGACCATTGGAAACAGGTGGCCTGTGGGTATCTGCGGGTCAGGTCTTTTGAGCCTTGTTGCGATGCTCCTTGAAAAAGAGGTGATCGACGAGACCGGCGCCATGGACGGCGATTATGAGATTGGCGGGTGGCTCGGAGAAGAGTTCGTCAACACAGGGCTGACGCTGACCAGAAAAGACGTGCGGGAGTTTCAACTGGCCAAGGCTGCGATACGCACCGGTATCCAGCTCCTTCTTGAGAAGGGCGGTGTCAGAGCATGCGAGGTGTCGAAGGTGTACACTGCGGGAGGCCTCGGAACACACATCGATCCTGAAGCGGCGCTTAAAACGGGCCTTTTCCCTCCTGAATTCAGAGGCAAATTCCTCTCACCCGGCAACACTTCGCTGAAAGGCGCCCTCAGGGCCGGAACCGATCCGGCGTTTATCGACGCCGCAGGAGAGCTGGCTCTGAGATTTGAAACCTTCTCTCTTAACGATGAGAAGACGTTCAACGAGAGATTCGTTGACAACATGTATTTTGATTAAAACACACCGGAGGAAACGATGATCTCATTCTTCTACGGACTCGACAACAACATACTGTCCTTTTGGCACACTGCGGCGGAGAGCTTCGGCCAGGTGCTGACGCCATTGGCCAAATTTTTCACGTTTATAGGCGAAAAAGGCATCTGGATGCTTGTCTTGGCGGTAATACTCATGTGCTTTGCAAAGACCCGTAAAATCGGTATCTGCCTTTTCGGGGCGGTCTGCTGCGGAGCCCTTATCACCAATGTCGTTCTCAAAGACCTCATCGCAAGGCCGAGGCCTTTTCAGGTCCTTAATTCGGATTTCAACACCTGGTGGGCAATGCTGGGCAGCCCTGCGGAGGACGGCTTCTCATTCCCCTCGGGACACGTTACCGCTGCCGCGGCAGGCGTACTGGCCCTTGCCTTCACCTGGAACAAAAAAGTTCTCATTGGCGGGGTGCCCTACGTAGCCCTCATGTGCATGTCGAGAAATTATCTCATGGCTCACTATCCAACGGACGTGATCGCAGGATGTGCGGTGGGACTGTTTTCGGCTGTTGTGGCTTACGGGATCACCGTTGGCATTTACGCATTGCTGGAAAAATACAGGGATTCGAAGTTTTCACAGCTGGTGCTGGAGAAGCTCGACGCGGCAATACTTTTCCGGAAGATATTCAAAAAGAAAGAAAAAGAGAGTGAGCCCTCGCAAAACGGGGATTGAAGATGATGAACGAATACAACAGGCTTTTGAACGAACTTGGAATATCGGACCGTGTCATTGCCTACGGCGAGAGCGTTCTCAAGGGGCTTGAGGAACGGTTCCGGGAGATCGACGGGATCGCGGAGAGGAACCAGGCAAAGGTCCTTTTGGCAATGAGTAAGAACAGGGTCAGTGCGGCCTGTTTTGCAGGCAGTACAGGCTACGGATATGACGACGCAGGACGGGACACCCTTGAAAAAGTCTATGCGGACACATTCCACACCGAGGCTGCTCTTGTGAGGCCCCAGATCACCTGCGGGACTCATGCGCTTGCGGTGGCGCTTTCGGCAAACCTGAGACCCGGCGAGGAACTGCTCTCCATAAACGGAGCCCCCTACGACACCCTTCAGGAAGTCATAGGCATCAGACCCAGCCCCTGTTCCCTTGCGGAGGCAGGAGTGAAATATGCCCAGGCGGAGCTCACCCCGGAGGGTAGATTTGACTTTGAAGCCATTGAAAAGGCGATAAGCGCAGACACGACTCTTGTGGCGATACAGAGGTCAAAGGGCTACTCCATGCGTCCCAGCTTTTCCGTTGACGAGATCGGAGAGGCCATCGCCTTTGTAAAGAAAGTCAAACCCGGCGTCAAGGTGATGGTGGACAACTGCTACGGAGAGTTTACGGAGCTTGCCGAGCCCTCCGACGTTGGCGCAGACATGATCGTGGGATCCCTTATCAAGAATCCGGGGGGCGGCCTTGCGACCTCAGGCGGATATATCGCTGGAACCCAAGAATGTGTCGAGCGCTGCGGCTACAGACTTTCCGCGCCGGGCCTCGGACGGGAGGTCGGCGCCAATTTCGGCATTATCGACAGACTTTATCAGGGCTTTTTCCTCGCGCCAACGGTGACCGCTGCGGCTGAGAAGGGGGCAATATTTGCCGCGGCCTTGTATGAGCCCCTTGGCTTTGAATGCGTGCCAAAGGCCGCCGAGAAACGACACGACATAATCCAGTCAATAAGGCTGGGAAGCGAAGCCGCAATGCTTGCCTTCTGCAAAGGGATCCAGGCCGCGGCGCCGGTGGACGCTTTTGCCACACCGCTTCCCTGGGACATGCCGGGTTACGACGACAAGGTCATCATGGCTGCGGGAGCCTTTGTCCAGGGCTCATCCATAGAACTTTCTGCGGACGGCCCCATAAGAGAACCCTACGCAGTCTATTTCCAGGGCGGTCTCACGTTTGCCCATGCAAAACTGGGCATCCTGATGAGCCTGGAGACGATGGTGTCCAGGGGCCTCGTCAAGCTTTAATATAAAGGGGATCCGGGACCGCCTCTTGGCGATACTCTGAAACCTTGAAACCGGAAAACATTACCGGGGTGTGCTTGCGGCAGTTTTCCCTTTGTGATAGAATGGAGGTGCGCAAGCATTCCGAAAGGACAGACGGTTATGAAAAAAAGCCAGTTCATTACAATTTTCATAATGCTTATAGCGGCATCGGTGCTGATCTGCATATTCTGTTTTCTTGACGATCCGAAAGACTCGAAGAGCGGGACAGTCGATCCAACGGGTCCTGTGGAGATCATACCTACCGTTAAACCCTATGAGGGAACGCCGGAACCTGTGATCGAAACGCCGGAGCCCGCCACTGAGACGCCGGAAATCACGGCGACCCCCACGGCCACCCCCGACGAAAGCACTCCCGAGCCCTCTGTCTGGCCCGAGATACCTTTCCCCGTAATAACCAACGTGGGCTTTGTCCAGTACGACACAAAATTTGACCACTTCACCACCGCCTGGAAGACGGGCGAGGACCTCCAGAACAGAGCTGTCATCAACGCGAGAGTTCTTGAAATCATCAAGGACATCGACTACGTGTTCTACACGGTGGATTCGGAGACCGAGTGGTCCCACTATATGACATTCACCCTTCACTATGAATACGGCTACACCTCGAAGACGCTGGACCTTCTGAAAAACTACAATATCAAAGCGGTGTTCTTCGTGACCAAGGAATACATCCAGACAAACCCAGACCTTGTGCGCAGAATGAAGGCTGAGGGACACGTTATCGGAAACAGAGGCATTATCGGTGACGACAACATCAAAAAACTGACTGCCGAGACATTTGCCGAGGGCCTCCTTGCCGTGGAGCAGGAGTATCAGAAACTCTTTGGCGCTACTGAGAGGATGTATCTTTTCAGGACCGACTACTTCAACACGAGACTTCTCAAGGTTGCCGAGGCGATGGGCTACACCGTCGTATTCAGGACCTACACCTACTACAGCGACTATAACACCTATAAAGATAAATCTGCGGAGGATCTGGCTGTGTGGTTCAACGCAAGAGCCGCCTACAACGGGACCGTTTCCGAGTTTACAGTCGAGAAGAAGTGTTACGAAGCCCTTGAGATATTTATTGCCAATTGCATCGACCAGGGCATCAATTTCAAACTCGTTGAGAGAAGGCATTGACGTATGAACAAAGCTGTTATAACGATTATCGGGGCGGACAGGGTCGGCATCATTGCCGCGGTCAGCACCTATCTCGCCAAAGTGAACATAAACATTCTGGACATCAACCAGACCATTATGGAAGAGATCTTTACCATGGTCACTATGGTGGATATAAACGAAGCGACAAAGCCCTTTGACGAAATATACAACGATCTCAATGAACTTGGAAAAGAGCTTGGCGTCGTGATCCAGATCCAGAGGACGGAGATATTCCGTTCCATGCATAAAATATGACTGCCCGGAAATGCCGGGAATTGTTTGCGCCGTGGCCAAAAAGCTGCTGTACGGCGCATAATTTATACAATTTGACGAGAGAAGAACAAAAATGCTGATATCCGTTGACGAAATAAAGCAAACCATACACATGATACAGTCGGAGCACCTGGACATCAGGACCGTGACAATGGGTATAAGCCTGATCGACTGCATCCGGGGTGACTTCAATGCCACGAAAAAAGCGGTCTACGACAAGATCTGCAAGGTCGCTGAAAGGCTTGTGCCCGAGTGCGAGGCAATCGAGCGGGAATTCGGGATCCCCATCGTAAACAAAAGGATCTCCATAACCCCTGCGGCATTGATATGCGGCGGCGCGGGACCTTCCCAGTGCGCAGAACTTGCTGTAACGCTGGAGGAATCGGCAAAGACTGTTGGCGTGAATTTCATTGGCGGCTATTCCGCACTGGTCCACAAGGGCTTCACGGAGGCTGACAGGGCCCTCATAGAGTCGATCCCGGAAGCTCTTGCCGCCACCACCAGGGTCTGCTCCAGCGTCAACGTCGCCACCACAAAAGCCGGAATCAACATGAATGCAGTCCGGGAAATGGGCCTGCTTATAAAAAAGGCAGCTGAACTGACAAAGGACAGCGGCGGATCGGCCTGCGCAAGGCTTGTGGTTTTTGCCAATGCCCCGGAGGACAACCCTTTCATGGCCGGCGCCTTCCACGGGATAGGAGAGCCCGAAAAGGTGATCAACGTGGGGGTCAGCGGCCCCGGCGTGGTCAAGTGCGCCATCGAGAAAGTGCGTGGCGAAGACTTCACGGTTCTTGCGGAGACCATCAAAAAGACTGCTTTTAAGATCACCAGAATGGGTCAGCTGGTTGCAATAGAGGCCAGCAAACGTCTTGGAACAGAATTTGGCATTGTGGATCTGTCTCTTGCGCCAACGCCGGCTGTGGGTGACAGCGTGGCGAGAATAATTGAAGAGATGGGCATCAGCAACTGCGGAGGCCCCGGTACTACCGCCGCTCTGGCACTGCTCAACGATGCAGTCAAAAAGGGAGGCATTATGGCTTCCTCCCATGTGGGCGGTCTCAGCGGGGCATTTATTCCCGTCAGCGAGGACGAGGGAATGATTGCAGCGGTGAGGTCCGGCTCCCTCTCCCTTGAAAAACTGGAGGCTATGACCTGCGTGTGTTCCGTTGGTCTTGACATGATCGCAGTGCCGGGGGACACGGATGCCTCCGCAATATCGGCGATAATTGCCGACGAGATAGCCATTGGCGTGGTCAACAACAAGACCACTGCGGTGAGGATCATTCCCGTTCCCGGTATGGCCGAGGGGGATACGGTGACTTTCGGAGGGCTCCTTGGCGAGGCTCCGGTCATGAGCGTGAGAAAAGCCGATAGCAGCCTGTTTATCGACAGAGGTGGACGGATCCCTGCACCGATACACAGCCTGAGAAACTGAAAATCGCAGAAAAGCGATCCGAAATGATCCGGGAATATCCCGGCGGAAAGAAAGATATGGCAAAGACAGGAATCCTTGGCGGCACATTTGATCCTATCCACAACGGACACATCGAATGCGCAGTCAAAATCAAACAGGAGTTCGGACTGGACAGGGTGCTTCTGCTGCCCTCCGGCAATCCCCCCCACAAGTTTGCAAACCCAGTGACACCGGGTCTTTTAAGGCTGAGACTTGCGGAAAAGGCAATCGAGGGGATCCCGGGCCTGTCTGTTTGCGGTATTGAAGTTGAGAAGAATGGGTACACCTATGCTGCGGACACTTTGGCGGAGCTGAAAGACACGTACCCCGCTGATGATTTGTACTATATCATCGGCAGCGACTCCGCAGCGGGGATCACAAACTGGAAGGACGCAGATAAACTGAAAGATTACTGCAGCTTCATACTCGTCAAAAGGCAGGGCGCTGAGGATTACCTTGAAAAGGCTGTCATGGCGCTTTCAGACATCGGCGCGGAGTTTAAGATCTGTGAAGACCAATTCCCCAAGATATCTTCAACGGAGATAAGAAAGAAGTTCCTTGGCGGCGAGATACCGGGGAAAGAGCTGATTCCGGAAAAGGTCGCAGAGCTTGTTGCCAAAAGTGGTCTTTACAGAGGCGGGCAGATGTCCGAAGAGATGATCAAAGAGGATCTCCGGTCCGTGCTCACGCCAAAAAGATATATCCACAGCCTTGGTGTTGCGGATGAAGCGGTGAGGCTGGCGGAAAAATTCGGGGCAGACCAAGGCAAAGCAAGACTTGCGGGACTTCTTCACGACTGTGCCAAAAGCGTTTCCTTGAGCCAGCTTAAGTTTATAAACATGAGTGAAGAGGATTTCTCTCTCTGCCCGAACTCCGGGTTCAGCTACAGGGTGCTCCACGGGCCCCTTGGCGCGGTTGTGGCAAAGAGCAGGTACGGTGTAACGGACAGCGAGGTTCTAAGTGCCATCGCCAAACACACCACCGGCGACAGAGAGATGAGCCTTCTTGACAGGATAGTTTTTATTGCCGACTACACGGAAAAGAACAGAAGCGGAGACTTTTTCCGAGAAGTGCGGCGTCTCACGGATGAGGAAGGCCTGGTGCCTGCAATTGCCTACGCCTGCGATGAGACCATTAAAATCATTCTGAAGCGGGGGGAACCCATTGACGTGAGAACGATTTACACGAGAAACATGGCCATCAAAGAGTTGGAGGCTTTGAAACAGTAATTATTGATATTTGATCGGAGGATACCAAATGACACCAAAAGAAATGGCTGACAAGATCAGGGGAATAATCGACGACAGGAAGGGAAAAGACATCGAGATCATACCCCTGGCGGACAAGACGATAATCACGGATTATTTTGTTATCGCCAGCGGCAGTTCCACCACCCACTTAAGAGGTATGGCGGACGAGTTGATTTTTGAGATGGGAAAAGAGGGTGTAAAGCCCGCAGGCGTGGAAGGCTACGACACGGCCACCTGGATACTCATCGATTTCCTTGACGTGGTGGTGCACCTTTTCCAGCAGAGCGAGAGGGAATTCTACAACCTTGAGAAGCTCTGGAACGGGACTGCTGCGGCAAAACGCAAAAACGACAAGGACCCGGAGGAGGGCTGAGGCTCTTCTGAAATGGACGGCAGGCTTTATATTTTTGATTTTGACGGCACGATCTCCTATACGGGGGAAGACATAGCCGCGTCTCTTAATGAGGTGAGGAGACTTTATTCGCTGACTCCTCTTGAGACTGCTGAAGTGCTGAAATACGTGGGCTACGGAGCAAAGTTTCTCATAGAGAACACACTTGCGGAAGCCCCGGACCCTTTGGAGACGGTCCTCCAAAGGTACAAGGAGGCATATTTCAGCCACTGCACGGACACCTCAAGGCCCTACGAAGGCCTAACTGAGACTCTCGACAAGCTGATCCGCCGTGGCGACAAGGTCTCCCTGTTTACCAACAAGCCCCTAAGGATCACCTTAAAGACCCTTGATTTCTTCGGAATCAGAGACCGGTTCACGTCAATATACTGCCCCGAAAATTTGAACAATAGAAAGCCTGACCCGGAGGGGATACTGAGGTGTATCGACGACGCCAATGCCGAAAAAGCCAATACCATAATGGTCGGCGATTCAAAAGCGGACGTGGATGCTGGAAAGGCCGCAGGTGTGATGACCTGCGGATGCCTTTACGGAATGGGTGACAGGGAAAAACTTATTAAAGCGGCTCCTGATCGTTTGATAGAAGATATAAGAGAACTGCCCGGACTGGCTTTCTGATTGGCAGCAAACCGATTAAAAAATCCCGCGCCGCTGAGTTTTCAAAACTCAAGGGCGCGGGTCTTTTTTTGTTTTTTCGGAAGCTCCTCAGAATCTTCCTCCTCCGCCTCCGTGGTGGACGCCGGAAGAACCGCTGGAGTGGTGTCCTCCGCCTGTGGCACCGCCGGACGAGGAGGGCGGGCTGTAGACCCTTGTGACGCTGGACCTCACAAACACCTGATTCGTGCCTCGGATGTTAACAGCCGACCTGTCAACGTATTCCTTTGCCGGAGTCATCTTGTTTGTGTTGTCGGAATTGCTGGTGCGGATAAGTGTGATGATAAGAGCTACCACAGCCGCAAAAATCAGGGAGAAGATCACGTTGCCGACTGCCAGCGGGTAGTGTCCCAGGATGATCCTTGTGCGCATATAATATGCGAAGGTGGATGAAGCGTTATACCAGCCGTTGCCAAAGATCGAGTCAAGTCTGTTATAGATCTCATCGCTTAAGGTCTCGTAGTTGTCCGCGGCGAGTATGGAACCTGATTTCTGACCTCTTGAAGCAAAGTCATAAGACTTCTGGCTGCCGTTCTTGTAAAGAACCATGACGATGGCTTCCTTTTCCGAGGGAGAGCCGTAGCCGTTGTACACCAGATAGTCTCTGCCGTATTCGGAAAGACTGTAATAATCTCCGTACAGACCGTGGTTGAAGCCTATTGTCCGCTTAAGATCGAATTCCGAAATGTCGTACTCGTCGACCGTCAGCACCACCAGTTCGGTGCCGGTGGCTTTCTTCGCCTTTTCCAGTTTGGTCGTTAGTTTTTTTGCCTGGTCTTCGGTAAAGAGCCCCGCATTGTCAATTAGAAGAGGACGGTCGTCTTTGACGTCAGCCCTTTCTCCGAGGATAGAGGCCCCGTGCGCATTCAGCATGCAGACAAGATCAATATAGCTGATCAGTTTTTCCGCACATTCGGAGGGGTTTTTGGCGTCCTTCAGGAACAGATTCTGCTCACTGTAAATGCCAAGATATTCCAAACTCGCAGCCCCGACGGAATAGCAGCCCGCGGTGTAGCCGCTTTCGGTCTTCGTCAAAGCAAAGATAACTCCGGATCTGGCGCCGCCGTTCAGGCTTTTGCCGAAGGCGTGGTAATTGAAATAATCCGCAGCATAATCGTCAATTGTATACTTGCTGCCCCTTGCCTTGTAGAAAGCAGCCGCATCCTCGCCAAAGTCCAGAGCGGAAAACCCGTTGCCAACGGTTACAAGCACCAGATCGCCTCCAAGGGCCTCCCTGAGTGCCGGGAAAGCCTTGTTAATGGCGGTTTTGTCCGCAGCCGTCAGCATGTTGGCGTCGTCGTAAACGTTCTCCGCAGAGACGTAATTTTCGTTTTTAAAATCGTATTTTTTTACGGAAGCCGCCGCTCTTGCGACCTCAGTCGCATAATCAATGAAATAATCGACCGCATCCTCATACCTCCCTGCGGAGAGCAATGGCTGGATGTTGGTCTTCATTGTTGAGATGTGGCCGGCAAACAGACCTTCCGCCTCTCCCGTGGTGACGAACCAGTACTGCCTTTCGTCGGGATCCATGTCGACGCCAAGAATTATGCCGCTGAAGGTGTCGCCAAGGCCGTACCCGTTATAATCGTAATAGTCCGAAAGATAATCGTCAAAGCCCACGTATCCGCCACGCTGGGTCTTGTAGAACTGGACCACATCGCTTCCGAATTCAGATGCGGAGAACCCGTTGACCGTGAGGACCACTATATCCGTATCGTAGAGGCTGCCCGATTCCGCTATCCGTTCCGCCGCCTGCTTTTCATAGCTGTCGGAGAGAATACCTGCTCTGTCCGTAACTCTTGGGGCCTCCGGATCGTGGAACTGGGTAAAGCCGTTCATGTAAGCATTGGCGCCTGTAATCGTCAGCAGGAGGACCAGGATCATAGCTGCAACAGCAAGAAGTGTGACAAACAGTTTTTTAGACATAGTCATGACCCGTCACCTCCCTCAGCGCAGCAGGAACGACAGAATCAGCAGGGCGCCTGCGATTATTGCCGCATACTTGATAAAATAGGAGAGCCAGCGAAGCTTGGATTTGGGAAACTCGCCGACGATCTTGCCGGTCTGGCCGTTGATGGAATAGAAATACGTCTTTCCCCTGTAATCAGCCTTCATGGTGTAGACCGGCAGCAGGGCGTACTTGGCATCGGTGTCCTTGAGGGCCAGATCGTCGCTGACCTTCCTGACGGAGTTGTAGCCCTTCACTTCATCGGAAAAGACCTTTACGACTCCTTCAACGACTCTGGTATTGGCCCTGGGAACACAGGTCTCAGGGGTGTCGTCAAAACGGTCCGCCAGAAAACCGCTCAGGTATCCCGGGGCAAATTCCTCCAGCTGTGTATAGTCGTATGGTTCCAGCAGGTCCATTGTCTTGTTGTCCATTTTGATGCTGGCATCAACAGGGATCTTCTTAAAGCCCACCTCGCCGTCAACGGTGACGTAATAATACTTTGTCTCGGTGTAGTGGTAGTTCGCCGAGTACCAGGACCGGCTGGTGGTGGTCTCAAAGGTCATCTTGCCGTCGGCGGTGCAGTTAAAGAGCCAGAAAGGTACGTAAATGCCTTTGGCCTTGTCGATCACGGCTTCGTTTATGAAATTTTTCGGCAGGAGACGTTTCTTTTTGCAGAGGCTCCGCCACATATCGCCAATGGCTTTTTTGTCGAATTTAAAGGGAATAATGTAGTTGGGGCGAAGGGAACCCTCCAGCTTTTCGTTGATGATTATCTCGTTGTCGCAGTAGGGACAGTGGGTGGCGCTGGTGGTGGCGGCGGTGACGATGTCTGCGCCGCAGTATTTGCAGGTATATGTAACGGTGCCTGTCAG
Organism: uncultured Clostridia bacterium; assembly: GCA_947304585.1. Lineage (GTDB taxonomy): Bacteria > Bacillota > Clostridia > UBA1212 > UBA1212 > UBA1212. Next base: position 12,779 of record CAMZBI010000042.1, read on the forward strand.
GTCCTCCTCTTCTGTATTGGCGATGAGATCGCCCCAGTCGAAAGAGGGCTCGGTAGAGGCACCGGCATTGTCTATTTCGCTAAGTTCGTATTGGTTTCCACATGCGGGGCAGAGAAACTTTCCGATGCCGGTGTCGTAGAGAAGAGAGGTGTCGCAGGATGGACACTTGAACGAAACCAGATTTTCTTCCATTGCAGTCCTTTCATTCCGGTTTCACGGTGGAAACCTTCAATTCTTGGAAATCACTTATTTAAGATCTGAGATTTGCTGAAATATGATCCCGGAAACAACCGGATCCCGGCGGTCGTGGGGAGAGGTGAACAATCTCCAACGGTTTCAAACAGTCGGGACCCGGATCATTGCCGGTGCCTCAGATCATTCCCTGTAGGCGTGGTTTTCGGTGGATGAGATGTTTACAAAGGTCTCTCCGTCGATCTGCATTGCGCAGGGTTTGTCGAATTCAACGGTGATATCGTGACCTGTGAAAACGGACACGTGCTTTTTCTCGTTAACAAGCTCGCCCTTGAAGATCTTGGGGAAGATCATGAGAGCGTGAAGCGGGATCTTGTCGTACATGACGACGCAGGTGAGAAGGCGCTCTTTGTTCAGCCTGTCCTGGTCCGGAGCCACTTTCATGCCGCCACCGTAGAACTTGCCGTTCATAACGGGTGCCAGCCAGGCATTCTTGAATTCATGGACAACGCCGTCCACGGTGATCTTTGCGGTTCTGGGCTTGAATTTGAAGAGAAGACCCTTGATGGCAATGGCTGTGTAGTCGATGGGCTTATCGCTCTCGGCCCGCTGTCTGTCGCCTTCTTCGCAGCAGTAGCCGTCAATACCGTATCCCACACCGTTTACGAAGCAGTACTCTTTTCCGTCAACGATCGTCACCGGAAGTTTCTCAATGTAAGGGTTGATAAGAAGAAGCTCGTCTCTAACACCGTTTTTCACGTCGTTCCAGAAGTCGTTTCCGGATCCTGCCGGGAAGAAGAAAACGTCCCTGTTCAGGGGCCTGTTGTGAACGTCATTTGCCAGGTGCTGGAGAGTGCCGTCGCCTCCGCAGAAGACGATCTTGACGTCCTCGGGAACGGTTGCGATGTAGTCATAGGCATTTCCTATAGAAAGGACGTCGACATACTCAAATGTTTCACCCGGGAGCAGTGCCTCGATCTCTTTGCCTGCTTCTCTGCCTGCGCCGTTGTTGGATTTGGCGTTAATAAGAATTCTTACCATTATGTCCTCCTGATTTTTCCGCATTTTTGCGGGATAGTTGAAAAAAGCATCCGGCCGCGGGGCCGGACGCCAATGAGCTTTTTAACGTGATTTCCTCTTGACAAGGACCAGTGCGGCTGCCGCAATTACGGACAGTCCTGCTGCCGAAAGAACGCTTCCGCATCCTGTTGCCTTGGGCTCTTCCGTGGGAGCCTCCGTGGGAGCGTCGGTGGGAGCTTCGGTGACCTCAGGTGTTGCTGTGGGCTCGGGAGTGTCGGTGGGCTCCGGAGTGGGGGTGGCTGTCGGAACGGGGGTGGGGGTCACTTCTTCGCCTTCGTCAAGGAGAATATTGCAGATGAAGGCCTCCTCAGATGAACTGTCGGTGGATATGCCGTCCAGCTCAAACGTGCAGTCGACGTCGTTGGGCTCTGCGCAGCTGAGAACGAAATATGCGTTTTCTTCGGTGAGGAGTCTGACTCTGAAGCAGTAGGAGCCTCCGGGTACCTGCTCAAATTCCCATGTGAAGGGATCTGCAGCTCTGTCGCCGTCCGTAACGATCGTGGTGGTTCTTACCGCGTCCTCTGTCTTGTACTCGTCGGGGGATTTGCCCGCAGCGGTGTTGAAGAGAGCGAGCTCCACTTCACCGGCAACTATTCCTGCAAAAGCCGCCGGGTTGCCTGCCCAGTAGGGGAACTGGATGGCGCTGAAGGGCTTGCCTGAGAAGAACGTGACTGCGGCATAAGCGTCGGGATCCCCGATGGAACTCCATGTGCCTTCACCGGCGTCATATGCGGGCCTGGAGAACCAGTGTCCTATGACCGGCTCGCCTGCCTGGTAGTCTGCCAACCAAAGAACTTCCTGCTCTCCTATGGCAACGGGTTCGCCGGAACCGTCGTCAGCGTATACGGCGGCAACGCTAAGAAGCATTACGGCCAGGATCAAAAGAATTGATATCAGCTTTTTCATTTTCGTATTCCTTTCTGTTTTTGATTTACAAATCTGAACGCCCGGCACCGTACCAAGTATCCGGGTCTTCAGGCAGACCGTCTGCAGGATCAGTACAGACTCTCCCGCCTTTTTTTAGGCAGCGCTTTACAGAAAACGCAGTCCTTCTAATATTTAAAGATCGATCACCGCCGTATGTGGCCTGTGATCCGACGCCACGATTGCCGGAACCCCGGCCTCGATGACACCAATGTCTTTGCTGGTAAAGATGTAATCTATCTTCCTGTCGGGCTTGTCCGACGGAAAACTGAGCACGCTGCCCCGGGCCTTCTTTGAGGTGTCGTAATACCTCCCGGCAAGGGGCCTTAAGATCGGATCCTCCGGAACCATGTTGAAGTCGCCCATCAGCACGAAGTTCCTGTCTTCGCCGATCTCCATGCATTTTGCAACAGCGTTCTCCTGCTCGTCCGGATTCAGCCCGAAGTGGGAAACGCACACAGTGAGCTTTTTGCCCTCCGGCAATGCAATCACCGCTTTGATCACGCACCTTGTCTCGTAGTACCCGCTGTAGCCCCGGGGCTCCGGATCCTTTATCTTGAACGTCTCTGCGCTCTCGATGGGAAATCTGGACAGAAGGGCGTTGCCGTAGGGGTTGCCCCCGTTGAACATGATGGCCTCCCCGAAATAGCAGTGGAATCCCAGCTTCCCGGCAAGTATCCCGGCCTGGGCTCTGTACTCCGCCAGGTTCTCGCCAATGTCCCTTATCTCCTGAAGCCCCGCAATGTCCGCTCCGCAGGCCCTGATAGCATCGGCCATTATGTCGAAGTCGATCTGCCGGGTCACGAAGTTGAGGCAGTGTTGGGTGTTGAAGGACATTAAGGTGATCATGGCAGTGTGCGGCGCAGTGCACCGCAAGTGATGCGCCTTACGGCGCAGCGAGCAGTGAATAGTTGCGATCGGATTACCTGTCGATGAAGGCCAGGTAGCCCTTGTACGCCCAGTAGACGTCGGCCTTCGAGGACATTTCGAGAGGTGCGTGCATGCTGAAGAGCGGAACGCCGCAGTCGATAACTTCAACGCCCTTGTCGGCCATGAACTGAGCAATGGTTCCGCCGCCGCCGGCGTTCATCTTGCCCATTTCGTTGATCTGCCAGGCCACGTTATTGGCGTCAAAAATGCCGGTGATCTCGGCAACGAACTCAGCAGGGGCATCGGAAGTGCCTCCCTTGCCGCCGCCGCCCGTGTATTTCTCAATTGCGATACCCCCGGCCATGAATGCAGCATTGGTCTCGTCGTAAACCTCCGCATAGGACGGATCGAAGGCTGTGGTCACGTCGGCCGAGAGCATTTTCGAGGAAGCCAGGCAGCGCTTTGCCGAGAGCAGCACCTCGCCGTCGCCGTAAAGGGCAGCCACTTCCATTGCAAACAGTTCCAGAGAATTGGATCTTGCGCCGGTGACGCCAACGCTTCCGATCTCTTCCTTGTCGGCAAAATAAGCCACGGCGGTCTTCTCGGGCACTTTCTTCATGTCGAGGAGAGCCCTGAGCTCGGTGTATGCACAAACTCTGTCGTCCTGCCCGTAAGCGGCAATGATCGCTCTGTCGAAACCGATGTCGATGGCCTTGTCGGCGGGGGTGATAACCAGCTCAGCGTTGATAAAGTCACGTTCGGTGACGTTGTATTTTTCCGATAAATAGGTGAGGATCGCCTGCTTCACAGTGAAGGGCTTGTCCTCCTTGTCCTCTTCGTTGATCTTGCCGGGCATCGATCCCACAATGACGTTGAGGTGGGCCTCGGGATCAATAAAACCGTTGGCGGGCTTGCTCATCTGCTGATGGCCAAGGTGGGGAAGCAGGTCGGAGATCATAAATTTCGGATCCCCTTCGTCCTCGCCGATCCTGAAATTGATCTTTGTACCGTCGGCCTTGACGATGACGCCGTGAAGGGCCAGAGGAATGGTGGGCCACTGGTACATCTTAATGCCGCCGTAATAATGGGTCTTAAAGTAGAGGAAATTGTTCTTTTCCACGAAAGGCCAGGGCTTCAGGTCAAGCCTCGGACAGTCGACGTGGGCGCCAATGATATTGAAACCTTCGGCGGGTTTGGACTTGCCAAGCTTGGCAATGAAGATGCACCTGTTGTGGTGAACGTAGTAAAGCTTCGTGCCAGGCAGATCTTTGGCGGGTATTTTTTTTGCCTTGATCTCTTCAAGGGAGAGATATCCATCGGCTCTCAGCATCTCGACGGCGGAGTCAACGGCTTCCCGCTCAGTCTTGCTGGAGTCAAGGAACTTTTTGTAGTCTTCGCAGAAATCAAACACTTCTTTTTTCTGCTCGTCGCTCATGTACTGCCAGGAGTTTTTGCGGCTGTATTCAAGTGATTCATCAAATTTTGCCATAATGATCCTCCTATAAGGAATATATGGGGATTATATCATTTTTAAAGTTAATAGGGAAGAGAGAAGAGCGGCTGCAGCGCGACTTCGTCGCGAGTGATGCGAGCCTTCGGCTCGAGTGGTGCGGCTTCGCCGAGTGGGCGGCTGCAGCGCGACTTCGTCGCGAGTGAGGCGCGCATGCGGCGCGAGTGGTGCGGCTTCGCCGAGTAATAGCGGCGCAGCAACACAACGACTAAAACAAATAACTACCCTAAACTTTTCTACTAACATACTAACCCGAAATTATACTAATTTTGATATTTCACTAAAAATAGGGGAATTTGTCTATTGACAAGTCCCTATTTTTTGTGCTATACTATGTTAGTACTT
>CAMZBI010000043.1 GCA_947304585.1 uncultured Clostridia bacterium
GAATGCGGAGCCGAAGGCGGCCGGAAGCGAATCTCCGTCAAAACTTGACACGGTCAGTAATTCGCATTATTCTTGACAGGATCCTGATGCAGGAGTACAATTGCCAATTTGTAAATCTTCGGGAGGTGAAACCGATGTCTGATAAAAAAATAAAGAAAGTCGTTTTGGCATATTCGGGAGGGCTGGATACATCTGTTATTATTCCCTGGTTAAAGGAGAATTACGACGGTTGTGAGGTCATTGCCGTGTCCGGAAACGTTGGCCAGGCTGACGAGCTTGAAGGGCTTGAGGAGAAAGCTTTGAAGACCGGTGCGTCCAAACTGTATGTCCTTGACCTCACCGACGATTACGTTGACAATTACATTATCCCCACCATGCAGGCGGGAGCTGTTTACGAGGAGTACCTTTTGGGAACAAGTACGGCAAGGCCCTGCATTGCCAAGGGACTCGTTGAAATAGCTCTTAAAGAAGGCGCCGATGCCATATGTCACGGATGCACGGGAAAAGGCAACGACCAGGTCCGTTTTGAGCTTGCCATAAAGCATTTTGCGCCGGGCATGAAGATAATTGCACCCTGGCGTGAGTGGAATATCAAATCCCGTGAGGAAGAGATCGATTACGCCGAAGCCCACGGAATACCCCTTAAGATCAGCCGCGAGACCAATTACTCCAAGGACAAGAACCTCTGGCATCTGTCCCATGAAGGCCTTGACCTTGAGGACGTTGCCAATGAGCCTCTTTACAACAAGCCCGGATTCCTTGAGATGGGTGTCTCTCCCGAGAATGCACCGGACGAGCCTGAATATATCGACATTGACTTTGAAAAGGGCAAACCTGTTGCGCTGAACGGTGAGAAGATGTCCGCAAAAGACATTATCCTGAAGCTCAATGAGTACGGCGGACGGAACGGTATTGGTCTTCTTGATATCGTCGAAAACCGTCTTGTGGGTATGAAGTGCAGGGGCGTTTACGAGACCCCCGGAGGCACCATACTTTATTTCGCCCACACTTATCTTGAAACAGTCTGCCTTGACAAGATGACAGCTCACGAGAAGCAGAGGCTTTCCGTTACTTTTGCGGAGCTTGTTTACAACGGCATGTGGTTCTCGCCTCTCCGTGAAGCTCTTTCTTCATTTGTAGAAAAGACCCAGGAGTGCGTAACCGGCAAGGTCAAACTTAAACTTTACAAAGGCAATATCATCAAAGCCGGCGTTTTCAGCGATTACTCCCTCTACAGCGAGGAAATCGCCACTTTTGGCGAGTCCGATTACGACCAGACAGACGCCAAGGGCTTTATTAATCTTTACGGTCTCCCGGTCACGGTTCAGGCCCTTGTAAACGCACGAAGACACGGAAAGCAATAAGGACTCCTGCAAAAGGCAGCTTTCAGGCGTCCTTTCTTGCTGTACATTAAAACGCTGCCGCGATCTCCGGTTTTCCGGAGCTTACGGCAGCTTCTTCTTTTTTCAAATAATAATCAATTTCGGAGGATCCCGATGAACAGTAAAAACGAGAAAATGTGGGCCGGCAGGACAGACGGTGTTACAGAAGCGATATCCGATGAGTTCAATTCATCCATTAAATTTGACAGCCGGATGTACAGAGAAGATATTACCGGAAGCATTGCCCATGCGGAGATGCTTGCAAAACAGGGAATCATCTCGCAGGACGACAGGGACAAGATCGTCAGCGGGCTGCTTTCGATTGCCGGGGATATCTCATCAGGAGATCTCGAAATAGATACGGACTGCGAGGATATCCATATGTTCGTGGAGAAGGTTCTTACTGAGCGTATAGGAGAGCCGGGCAAAAAACTTCACACCGCAAGGTCCAGAAACGATCAGGTGGCCCTGGACCTCAGGCTTTATCTGGATTCGCAGGAATCTGAGATCATAATAGCTTTGAAGGATCTAATCAAAACCCTTGCGGATTCCGCGGAGAAATATGCGGATACCATTATGCCGGGGTACACCCATCTCCAGAGGGCCCAGCCTGTTTCTTTTGGTCACTGCCTGATGGCTTATGCAATGATGTTTCTGCGGGATATCGACAGGCTTAAGGATGTAAATAAAAGGACAATGGTATCGCCAATTGGATCCTGCGCTCTTGCGGGCACCACTTACGATATCGCCAGAATATTTGAGGGGGAAAAACTCGGTTTTGAAAAGGTTTGCATGAATTCAATGGACGGTGTTTCCGACAGGGATTTCGTGATAGAACTTGCCTCGTCATTGGCAATGATCATGATGCACTTGTCAAGACTTTCCGAAGAACTGGTGCTCTGGTCAAGCTTTGAGTTTAAATTTATAGAGCTCTCCGACGGATACACCACAGGGTCCTCGATAATGCCCCAGAAAAAGAATCCTGACATGGCTGAGCTTGTTCGGGGTAAAACAGGGCGGGTCTACGGAGACCTGATGGCACTGCTGACGGTGATGAAAGGACTACCTCTTGCCTATAACAAGGACATGCAGGAGGACAAAGAGGCGATATTTGACGCTGTTGACACAGTGAAGAAATGCCTTGTCATCATGAAAGGCATGCTGGACACGATGACAGTTAACGCTGAGACCATGAGAAAAGCGGCTGCTGAAGGTTTTATCAACGCCACGGACCTTGCCGATTATCTGGTGACAAAGGGAATACCATTCAGAAGCGCCTACAAGGCCGCAGGACGCATTGTGGCTCTTTGTATAGATAAATCCTTCACTCTTGAAACTCTGCCTCTTGAGCTCTACAGAAGCGTCTGCGGTGACATTGGCGAGGACGTTTATGAAGCAGTAAATATTGACAACTGCCTGAAGAGAAGGAAAAGCCTCGGTGGACCCGAAAAGGGTCGAGTCCTTGAACAGATCAGCTATGTGAGGGGTGAGATCGTTGACTAAAATATTTATTGACGGAAGCGCCGGTACTACCGGTCTTAACATTCTGTCTAGGCTTTCCGGCGACAAGAGTCTTGAGGTCTTGACCCTTTCGGGAGATGAGAGAAAAGATCCGTCCGCTCGTAAAAAAGCGCTGAATGCTTGCGACGTCGCATTTCTGTGCCTTCCGGATGCCGCTGCGAAGGAGTCGGTATCCCTTGTTGAAAACCCCTCTGTGACGGTGATCGATACGTCAACGGCCCACAGAACAAAGGATGACTGGACCTACGGATTTCCTGAGATCAAAGGCCAAAAAGAAAAGATCGCATCATCCAAAAGGATCGCCAATCCCGGCTGCCACGCCAGCGGTTTTATTTCACTCATTAGACCTCTTCGCGACCTGAAACTTATCCCGGAAAACCTTTTCCTCTCCTGCACGTCCCTGACAGGCTATTCCGGAGGAGGCAAAAAAATGATCGAGGATTACAACGATCCTGACAGGGCGGAATATCTATCTGCTCCCAGAATCTACGGCATTGGCCAGGAACATAAGCACCTCAAGGAAATGGTGAAGATGTCAAAGCTTGAAAAACTTCCGGGTTTCGTTCCTGTGGTGGCGCCGTTCTATTCGGGGATGGCTGTTTCGGTCGTAATCAACGGTAATGAAGCAGGCGTTACAGTTAAGGATATAAGAGAAGCTTACTCGGAATATTACGGTAGTCAGGGTATCGTAAGATACGTTGGAGACAAATCTGAAGAAGGTTTTCTCTCAGCCGGAACACTTTCGGGAACCGACAGGATGGAGATCGGCGTTTACGGAAACGACGAAAGAATACTTTTGGTTTCAAGATTCGACAATCTTGGCAAGGGTGCCTGCGGTGCGGCGATTCAGAATATGAACATATGCCTGGGCCGCAACGAGACGGAAGGACTTGTTCTTTAATTTACGGAGGATGTTATGAAATATATTGACGGAGGAGTCTGCGCGGCAAAGGGTTTCAAAGCCGCAGGAACACATTGCGGAATAAGGAAGAACCGCACAAAAAACGATCTTTCAATGATCTTCAGCGAGACCCGGGCATCAGCGGCGGCTGTCTACACAACCAATCTTGTAAAGGGAGCTCCCATTGCGGTCACCAAAAAGAATCTGGAGGACGGCTATGCCAGGGCGGTGATAGTAAACAGCGGTAACGCCAATACCTGCAACGCCAACGGAGTATACATTGCCGAGGAGACCGCAAAGCTAACCGGCCTTGCTCTTGGAATTGCCCCTGAAGACGTTATAGTGGCGTCAACTGGTGTCATTGGCCAGCAGATGTTCATCGAGCCTTTTCAAGCGGGAATACCGGTCCTTGCAAAGAAACTGTCTCCAGACGGTTCCGACGAAGCCACTGAAGGAATAATGACCACTGATACGGTGAAAAAACAGGTGGCTGTTGAATTTGAGATCTCCGGAAAGAAGGTCAGGATCGGCGGCATTGCCAAGGGCAGCGGAATGATCAATCCCAACATGGCCACAATGCTTGTCTTTATCACTACGGACTGCTCCATCACGCCTTCAATGCTTCAAAAGGCGTTATTTTCAGTTGTGAAAGATACTTTTAACATGATCAGTGTTGACGGTGACACGTCCACAAACGACATGGTGGCGGTGCTTGCCAACGGTTTTTCCGGAAATGATACTATAGAGGAAGAGGGCGGTTCATATGACTCCTTCTGCCAAGGTCTTTTCGCAGTGATGGAAGCACTGTCCAAAAAGATTGCATCGGACGGTGAGGGCGCTACCAAACTGATCGAATGCGTGGTCAGAGGCGCTAAGGATAAAGAGACCTGCGCTAAAGCCGCCAAGAGCGTAATCAGTTCGTCACTCCTTAAAGCAGCTATGTTCGGAGCCGACGCCAACTGGGGCAGGGTCCTCTGCGCAATCGGCTATTCCGGCGCCGATATAGACGTTACAAAGGTCTCCATTGCTTTTGAAAGCGCTGCGGGGAGGATAGACGTTTGCAAAAACGGCTTTGGTGTTGATTTTTCGGAGGAACTTGCCAAAAAGATCCTTTCGGAAAAGGAGATACTGATCGACGTGGCTGCAGGTGATTCCGGATTCAGCGCCAAGGCTTACGGCTGCGATCTTACCTACGATTACGTTAAAATTAACGGTGATTACAGGACCTGATGAGGTCTGTCACATTGGAATATTGATCATTGGAGGCAATTATGAGCGGACTTTCGGGATTTGACAGGGCAAAGGTTTTGACGGAGGCTCTTCCGTATATAATGCACTACAACGGAAAGGTCATTGTCGTTAAATACGGCGGCAATGCCATGAGAAGCGACGAGCTGCGCCAGCAGGTGATGGAAGACATTGTTCTTTTGAGACTCATTGGCGTCAGTGTGGTCCTTGTTCATGGCGGCGGGCCCGAGATATCTGAGCTTATGAACAGACTTGGCAAAAAGCCGGAGTTCGTAGACGGCCTTCGGGTAACCGACCGTGAGACTGCGGACATCGTAAGAATGGTGCTGGCTGGGAAAGTCAACAAGGAGCTTGTGAGCCTTATCGAGAAGAAGGGCGGCACTGCCATCGGTATATCCGGTATCGACGGAAAGCTTATTGAAGCCGAGATGAAAGACGAGAGGCTCGGTTTTGTTGGCGAAGTCACGTCAATAAACATTAAGCCTGTACTTGACCTGATAGATAACGGATACATTCCCGTGATTTGCACGGTCGGCACCGATTCGGACGGAAACGTCTATAACATCAACGGTGACACAGCCGCCGCATATATTGCCGGAGCTCTTGAGGCCGAGAGCATGATCCTTATGACTGACGTCAAAGGGGTTCTAAAGAACGTGAACGATCCCTCGTCACTGATTCCCGAGATAAAAGCCGTGGATGCGGAAAAGCTGAAGGCTGACGGAGTCATCGCAGGCGGTATGATCCCGAAAGTCGACTGCTGCGTCAAGGCTCTTGAGAAGGGCGTCAAAAACGTGGTCATAATGGACGGAACTGTTCCCCATGCAATTCTTACTGAACTTCTCACCGATGACGGCGCAGGCACACTGATCCGCAAATGATCTGTTTCCAAGGGGAGTGATCACATGAATGTTTTTGAAAAAGACAATGAATACGTTGCCCATACTTATAAGCGATTTCCTGTAGTCCTTGAAGAGGGCAGCGGATCAGTCGTTTATGATGAGAAGGGCAAAAGATATATAGACCTGGGGACGGGCATTGCGGTCAACACTTTCGGCTACTCAGACAAAGAGTGGGCTGCGGCTGTTTCAGACCAGGCAATGAAGCTCTCCCACACTTCAAACCTCTATTACCACGGACCCTGCGCGGATCTTGCGGAAATGCTCTGCAAAAGGACCGGCTTTAAAAAGGTATTCTTTTCAAACTCCGGTGCGGAGGCAAACGAGTGTGCCATAAAAGCAGCCAGAAAGTATGCTGCCGAGAAGAAAGGTCCGGATTGCTTCAAGATCATAACTCTTGAAAATTCTTTTCACGGCAGGACTATAACCACTCTTGCGGCCACGGGCCAGGAAAAGTTTCACAAACTCTTCACACCTCTTACGGAAGGTTTTACAAGCGTAAAAGCCGGCGACGGGAAAGCGCTCACTGATCTGGTCGAACAGGGCGACGTTGCGGCAATCATGATCGAACTTATTCAGGGAGAGGGCGGTGTGATGCCTCTCGACAAGAGCTTTGTGGATCTTATTGCCAATATCTGCCGTGAAAAAGACATCCTTCTTATCTGCGACGAAGTCCAGACAGGCAACGGGCGCACCGGGGCTCTTTATTGCTACATGAATTATGGGATCAAGCCTGATATAGTGACCACCGCCAAAGGCCTTGCGGGGGGGCTTCCACTCGGCGCAACAATGCTTGGCGATAAGGTTGAAGATATCTTCGGTTACGGTGACCACGGTTCCACCTTCGGTGCCAATCCCATTGCCTGCAGAGGAGCCATTTCAATACTTGAAAGGCTTACAGACAGTCTTTTTGAATCTGTCAAAGAAAAAGAAAAGCTCATAAGAGACTCTCTTAAAGGGGCCAAAGGCATTAAAGGCGTTTACGGTGCGGGACTTATGCTTGGGGTTGACGTTGAGTGCGGGGGTGCGGCGCTAGCAGGAAATCTTCTGGAAAAAGGCGTTCTTGCCCTCACCGCCAAAGACAGACTTAGACTTTTGCCGGCTTTGAACATTCCGGAGGATCTTCTAAAGGAAGCCCTGGATATCATAAAAGAAACAGCCGCTGAGCTTTCGGAGGTGAAATCATGAAAAATTTTTCAAACAGAAGCTTTCTTAAAATAATGGACCTTACCGGAGATGAGATCGAATTCCTCACGGACCTTTCCGTAAAGATGGACGGGTACAAGAACCCGACTGGCCCCTGCTCAGGCAAGAACGCAGCTCTCATATTTGAAAAGACCAGCACCAGAACAAGATGCGCCTTTGAAGTTGCCATGAACGACCTTGGCATTAACACGGTCTATCTTGATTCGTCTACTTCTCAGCTTGGCAAGAAGGAGAGCGTAAAGGACACCGCAAGGGTTCTCGGCGGCATGTTCAATGCGATCGTTTACAGAGGATTCGGCCAGGAGCGGGTCGATACTCTGGCGGCTTATTCTAAGATCCCTGTCTTCAACGCGCTGACCAATGAAAGCCACCCCACACAGATCATTGCGGATTTTGCTGTCATAAAAAACACCTTTGGGACGTTGAAAGGCGTTACGTTGGCTTATTTCGGCGACGCAAGATACAACATGGGCAATTCCCTTATGACGGGCTGCGCCAAAGTCGGTATGAACTTCATCGCCTGCTCTCCGAAGGAATACAAACCATCTGAGGAGCTGATCAAGACCTGCGTAAAGATCGCAGAAGAAACCGGTGCAACGATTAGCTTTACGGAAGATCCGCTGGAAGCCGCAGCGAAAGCCGACGTCATTTATACCGACGTTTGGGTGTCAATGGGAGAACCGGATGAGATCTGGGAGAAGAGGATCAAAGATCTTCTGCCTTATCAGGTTAACAAAAAGGTTATTGACGGATCAAACGCTAAAATTGTTCTCCACTGTCTGCCGTCCTTCCACAACCTTGAGACCGAGATCGCTATGGACGTCTATAAAAAATTCGGGCTGAAGGAACTGGAGATCACAGACGAGGTCTTTGAACAGTTTGAAAGCAGTATTTTTGAAGAGGCGAGATACAGACTTCTCAGCATCAAAGCAATTATACTTGCTACTTTAACAGTTGAAAACTACGACCCCTTCGGCCGTTAAACGGAAAATGATCTTTTAAACAAAGAAGGTGAAAAATATGCCGAAAGACAATGATATCAAAAAAGTGCTGGTTATAGGATCGGGTCCTATCGTTATAGGGCAAGCGGCTGAGTTTGATTATGCGGGAACACAGGCCTGCAGAGTTTTAAAAGACGAGGGTATAGAGGTCCTTCTCGTGAACTCTAACCCCGCAACGATCATGACCGACAGACAGTTCGCAGATGAGATCTATCTTGAACCCCTCAATGCGGAGACTGTGGAGAGGATCATTGAAAAAGAGAGACCTGACGGTCTTCTGGCAGGCCTTGGCGGTCAGACGGGTCTTACAGTTGCGACCCAGCTTTCAAAGAGAGGCACTCTTGAAAAATACGGCGTAAGACTTCTCGGCACACCGGTGGAAGCGATCGAAAAAGCGGAAGACAGGGAGCTTTTCCGTGAGACCATGGAGAAGATCGGTATGCCGCTGGTGCCATCCGAAACCTGCGAAAGCGTTGAGGATGCATTGAAAATTGCAGTTAAAATAGGTTATCCAATCATTATAAGACCGGCATATACCCTTGGAGGAACAGGGGGCGGCATCGCTTTCACACCCGAGGAACTCAAAGAAGTCTCCGCAGTCGGCATATCTATGTCGCCAATAGGTCAGGTGCTTGTGGAAAAATACATCTCCGGCTGGAAGGAGATCGAGTTTGAGACCATGCGGGATGCGGACGGCAATTCAGTTGCGGTCTGTTCCATGGAAAACGTTGACCCGGTGGGAGTTCACACAGGCGATTCCATTGTTGCGGCTCCGGCTCTCTCCCTTTCGGATGAAGACCTTCAGATGCTGAGGCTTGCTTCTCTTAAAATTGTGGAAGAAATAGGCATAATCGGTGGCTGCAACTGCCAGTTTGCCTTGAAGCCCGGAAGTTCGCAGTTTGCGGTAATTGAGGTCAACCCCAGGGTCTCCAGGTCCTCTGCTCTTGCATCCAAGGCCACCGGCTATCCCATTGCCAAGATCACCGCAAAGCTTGCCCTCGGCTACAAGCTTGAGGAAATAAAGCACCCGGTGACCGGCGCATCGCTTAAAGGCTTTGAGCCTGCAGTTAACTATATTGTTGTCAAGTTCCCCCGCTGGCCTTTTGACAAATTTGCCGGTTCTTCAAGAAAACTGGGCACTCAGATGAAAGCCACAGGCGAGGTCATGTCCATTGGCAAGAACTTTGAGCAGGGCCTTATGAAAGCCGTGAGAGGTGCCGAAATAGGCTTTGATACGTTGGAAGCGCCTCCTCTTGACAACAGGGACGTTAAGGAGAGGCTTTACGATTGCGACGACAGGCGTATTTTTACGGTCTACGAGGCTATGCATAAGGGCATCACCGATGAGGAAATCTACGAGATCACAAAGATCGACTGGTGGTTTCTTAATAAGATCAGGTCAATTGAAGAATGCGGTGAAAGACTTAAAAAGGAGCCTCTCACACAAGAATTGTACGATCTGGCTCTCGAAAAAGGTTTTACCGACGGAAAGATCAGGCAGATCTCTGCAAACGTAACGCCGAAGCACGTCCTTGACAGCATCGTCAAAAAACCCGTGTGCTACAGGATCGTCAGGACCTGTGAAAAGATATTCGGTGTAGAGAAGCCTTATTATTATTCACTTGTCGACGGAGACGCGGAGAAGTGTGAATCCAGAAACTTCCCGAGATCCGGAAAGCCCGTTATCGTGGTGCTGGGCTCGGGACCGATAAGGATCGGCCAGGGAATAGAGTTCGACTACAGCTCTGTTCACTGTGTTTACACGCTCAGAAAGCTGGGCTATGACGTTGTAATTATAAACAACAACCCGGAGACTGTCTCTACCGATTACGATATAAGCGACAGGCTTTATTTCGAACCGCTTACGAAAGAGGACGTTCTGGACATATTGGCGGTTGAGAATCCGGTAGGAGTGGTGGTGGCTTTCGGCGGTCAGACTGCTATAAAACTTGCCAATTTTCTTGATTCAAAAGGCTACAAGATCCTCGGAACTTCCGCCGAGGGCATCAACATCGCTGAAGACAGATCAAAATTCGACAGTCTCCTTGAGCAATTCAATATAAGGAGGCCGGAAGGGCGCAGCGTGCTTACCGTTGACGAGGCGGTAAAGGCGGCTTCTGAACTTGGCTATCCGGTACTTCTCAGGCCTTCCTTTGTCATTGGCGGCGCCAATATGACCATCTCCAGGGACGACGAAACCACGAAAGCATACATGGAGATCATTCTCAGCGGAGGTATCGAAAACCCTGTTCTGATCGACAAGTACATGCCGGGAACTGAACTTGAAGTTGACGTGATCTCCGACGGCACCGACGTGCTGATACCGGGTATAATGGAACACATAGAGAGGGCAGGCATCCACAGCGGCGATTCGATTGCCGTGTACCCGCCCTACAACCTCATTCCTTCGATGCTCAGGCGTATATGCGACGTTTCAGAGAGGCTGGCTCTTCTGCTGGGAACGAAAGGACTTGTGAATATTCAATACCTGATCTACGGAGGAGAACTTTTCGTAATAGAGGTCAATCCGAGAGCCTCGCGTACGATTCCTTACATCAGCAAGGTGACAGGTGTGGAAATGGTGGATATTGCCGTCAAAGTGATGCTCGGCGCAAAACTCAAAGACTTGGGCTGCGGTGTGGGGTTGGTTAAAAATCCCCCTTATTTTGCAGTAAAAGTGCCGGTTTTCTCCTTTGAGAAACTGTCAGACGCCAATTCCATGCTGGGCCCGGAAATGAAATCCACCGGAGAGGTGTTGGGCATTGGCGTGTCAAGGGAAGAGGCTCTTTTCAAAGGAATCGCTTCTGCCGGAATGAAAGTTCCTTCTTGGAATGACCTTTCGGATTTTGGAGTTCTGATCTCCGTTGAAGACATGGATTACAGCGACGCGGCGATACTTGCTTCCAGATTTTCCAGGGTGGGAATGAAGATCTATGCAACCTCGGGCACAGCTGAAGTGATCGGAAAACGTGGCACTCCCGTCACAATCCTCCCCAATTCCACCGAGAGCAACGATATTATAAATCTCATGGAAAACGGGCAGATAGGCCTTGTAATTTATACAGGTGCAGTCAGAGACGGAACGATCGGCGATTACATCCTTCTCCATAGAAGGGCTGTGCAGCTGGGCATTCCCTGCTTCACGTCTCCCGATACCGCAGGAGCATTCGCCGACGTTATCGAGAGCGGTTTTGACTGTTCCAATACAAATCTTGTGGATATTTGCGTTATGAAGAGATAAACTCCGTTAAGGCGGCATAGGTGTACATTGAATAGAAGTTTCCGAATTTGTCCCGGCCTTTATTCAGTGTTTCCTCTGCCGCTTCCTTTGTTAGAAGCTCAAACCCGTAAAACAACTCCGAACCGTCAGGGGCGGAATCGCCTCTAAGTCTTTCGTCATCATCTTCAAGGGTGCATTTGATAAAAGCATTGGACTCGTCGCTCATCCCCGGAGAACTGAACACAAGGTAGGAAAGCACTTCAAATTGAGCGTTATTTGCATCATACCCGCTTTCTTCTTTTATCTCACGGATCGCAGCGTTCTTCAAAGTCTCAAAAACGATCGATTCGTACTTCTCAAGTGCCAAATCCTCCGGCTCAATACCTGCTTTAACCTTTTCTGAAAGCTCTTTCAGCGCCGCCAATGCATTTTCCCTCTCGTCTCTGTCAATAAGACCCGCGATGGGACTTAGAAGTGATCTGCCTGCAGCATATCTGTATTCGTAGTTGAGGAAAAGTTTTGGCTCTGAATTCCCCTCTTTTATTATAAAAACAATTGTCACTGCATCGGGCAGTTCGAATTTCCCTTCAATATCGTCAAGCACTGCGAAAGTTTTATCCTGCTCACGCCTTGTGGCAGCAAAGTAGTGCTTTCCCTCTTCATATCTTATATCAATAAATCTCAGAAACTTTTTGTCCGAGATCATTTCGATTTTTTTATCCGGTACGTTGTTCTCCATAGGATTCCTCCGCAGATTTTTTTTGTAGGATAAACGATTGGGGCGAAAAAGTCAACTGCGGCAGAGGCCGCAGTTGACTTTTTCGGAAATGAATGATGTGCGCTGACGCGCGATCACTCGCACCGAAGGCGCGCTGCAGATAATTGCGGCGCGTTAAGCTAAACAGCGCCGCTCCTCAACTGATCACTGATCACTCTTCACTAATTTCTATTTACTGCGGAGTCAATTGGTGATAAAATAATCTTGCTGTGCGGGTGAACCGGAGCAAGATATCTGTTGGCGAAACGGAGTTATTTTTAGATGAAACTTTTCAGTTCTGAAAGATTTACAAAACCGGGTAAAGGTGTGGACGTAAACGCTAAACCGAAGCCGGCTTTTATCCGTTTCTTTATTGTTCTCTGGAACAAGCGCAACAAGCTTCTCGGAATCAACTTCCTTTACTTTCTCAGCGCCATCCCGGCGGTGATCATTGCCGTCGCAGCGTTTGCCGGAACTTTTGCGCTTTACGACATGTTTGATACCACTGTCAGCATCAGCGAGATGATATCCGTAAACGAGACCGCTTCGGGGCTGTATTTTAAAACGCTTTTGTTCTTCGCCATTTTCTTTACCAGCATCCCGGTTTTTTCATCCGGTCCTTTTTATGCCGGATTTACCTACATTATCAAAAGTTTTTACAAGGAAGAGCCTATCTTTCTCTGGCATGACTATATCACAAAAACGAGATCAAACCTGAAACTCGGGCTGAAAACCATGTTTTTCAACCTTGTTTGCGGGATTTTGATAATGCTCAGCATTATGTCCTACATGGTCATTGCCAATCCCAACAACCCGACATACAACACCATACCCTGGGTCATGCTTTTCATCATTGCGCTTGTGGAGGTCTTTTTTGCCGTCATTCTCGTAATGATGAATCTGTACATGTATCCTATGATCACCACGTTTAATCTGTCTTTCAAACAGCTCATCAAAAACACTTTTGTGCTTTGCATGATCAAGTGGCTGCCGAGCCTGGGAATCATTTTGCTTGACGTTCTGCTTATTGCGCTTCCGGTTTACATATTGCCGATGCACAATTATATCGTTTTTGGCGTCAACGTTATTCTTTATGCAGCTGTTTATCCCTCGTTTATTGCGCTGATAAATATGTTCTTTGTGTATCCGGTGTTCAAAAAGTATCTCATCGACAACCCTGATGCCGACAAGTCGGACAAAACCGGGAAAACGGATGAAACAGAGTATATACCCGAGAAGAGATCTTCGGGACGCTTTGAAAACGGCATGTGGATAAGTGAAGATGAGCCGATTGCAGAGGAGTCCGGTAAAGAGACTGGATTGCAGGACTACGGCGGCGATACAGACAGCAGCGAAGAAGATTGAACCTGAGCGGAGGAAACGATGGCTTTTGAAACACTGTCACAAAAAAGAAAACAAGTATTTGTTGCCATTTTGTTTGGGGTAACGGTTACTGCTCTTGTTCTTTTTATTATCTTTGAGATAGTTGTTCTCAAACGGGGCGGACTCGATACCGTGCCTTCCCCGACGGATAAGCTTGTTGAAGCGTCGCCTGAACTGACTGAGGAGCCCACTGAGGAGCCTACGCCGGCGCCCACCGAGGAGCCCTGGATCGCAATCAACGAGGATGGTAATACCATTGGCACCAGGTTTAATCCTCCGAAAGGTTACACGAGGGTCGATCTTGCAGCCGGAAGCTTTGGCGAGTATCTCCGAAACTACCCTTTGAAACCTTTCGGTGAAAAAGCGCTTCTGTTTTCGGGGGCCGAGAGCGATGAGGCGTCCTCCATTGGCGTGTTCAAGCAAGTGGATCCGCTTATCAAGAACCAGCAGTGCGCCGACACGGTTATCATGCTCTATTCTGAGTATCTCTATGGAAGAGGGCGCTTTAACGATATTTCCTTTAATTTCCTAAGCGGCTTCAAGTGTGATTTCAACACCTGGGCCAAGGGCTACAGGGACGTTGTCAACGGAAAAGACGTTGAGTGGGTGCTCTCCACGGATAAGCCGGGTGTTCTTGCCAATGATTACACCTATGACAACTTTTACCGCTACATTAAAGAGGTTTACGTTTACGCCAACACAGATTCATTGGCAGTTCAGTTTCCTTCTGTTAAGGCGGAGGATATAAAAGTCGGCGACGTGATCATCGGGACTGTTGCCGATTTGAAAAAACAGGCGCTCTTGATCAGCCCCACTGCGCCGGATACCATTTCTTACGGACATGCGATATTGGTGGCGGATATGGCTGTTAACGAGGCAGGAGAAAAGGTATACCTGTTTGTGGAAGGCACCACACCTGCCACGGAGTGCTGCGTTGTGGAGAACCCGGACGGAGTGTCAGTCTGTTGGTACAAGTTTGACAGCACCGGAAGCTTTGTAAAGGGAAAAAGCGGTATCATCTGGAAGGGCGACTGGGCTCACTCTTTGGAAGGATAATGTGAATAATCGCGTAAAAATGCGTACAAATATATATTTTCGGAGGCTTTTATGGAATATGTAAGATCTACTCAGAGCAACGTTTCATTTCCGATAGGGCCCCTTGCTCTCATCGGCATGAGAGGATTCGAGGATTTCACGAAGAAGGTCAATGACTGGATCGTGAGTCTGAGACAGGAGAGCATGGGGATTTCCGAGAGGAATTACATCATTGATGCTTCGACCAAGCGCTTTGCCAACGGCGAAGGCAAGGGCATCATCAATGAGACTGTCCGCGGCAGGGACCTTTTCGTCCTCACCGACGTTGGCAACTACAACGAGACCTACAGCATGATGGGTTTCCCGAACCACATGTCCCCGGATGACCATTTCCAGGACCTTAAGAGGATCATCTCCGCAGCCGACGGCAAGGCAAAAAGAATCAACGTCATTATGCCGCTCCTTTACAACGGACGCCAGCACAAGAGAATGGTTCGCGAATCTCTCGACTGCGCCGAGGCGCTGAGAGAACTTGCCAATTACGGTGTTGCCAATATCATCACTTTCGATGCCCATGACGTAAGAGTTCAGAACGCGATCCCCCACGTCGGCTTCGAAAACGGTGTTGCCTACTACCAGTTCCTCAAAACTCTGCTCAAGACCGTTCCCGACATCAAATTCGACAGGGAAAACATGATGATCGTAAGCCCTGACGAGGGCGCCGTTCACAGGAACCTTTTCTACGCTTCCATCTTCCAGCTGGAACTCGGCGTTTTCTACAAAGTCCGTGACTACTCGAAACTGGTCAACGGCCGCAACCCGATCTCCGCTCACGAATTCATTGGCGGCGACGTGGAAGGCAAAGACATTATCGTTCTTGACGACATCCTCTCCTCCGGCGAATCTATCCTCGACATCGCAAGAGAACTTAAGAAGAGGAATGCAAGGCGGGTATTTTTCCTGGTCACCTACGCACTCTTCACCAACGGCCTTGAGATCTTCGACGAATATTACAGCAAGGGCATGCTCGACGGCATCTACGCTACCAACCTGACTTACCTGAAGCCTGAGCTTTCCGATAAGCCCTGGTTCCACATTGTGGATATGACAAAGTACGTTGCCAAGATCATCGACTGCCTCAACTTCAACGAGTCCCTGTCGAATCTCATCCAGCCCGCAAACAGAGTCATCGACCTCATGGAAAGGGTAAAAGGCGGAGAAACGATCTGACCTTAACTATTAAAAGCTCCAAAAGATAAACAAAACCTCCCATGAGTCAGCTTCATTACTCTTGGGAGGTTCTTTGCGTTATTATGATCTCATTTTTATGACGACGTTTTTTCAGTGAAATACCAGTCAAGCCAGTCCGCTCTCACAAGCATCCAGCTTTGCAGATATTCAACATGGTCCTCGTAATTCTTCAGATCCGTGACGAAAAACGAGGGCTCTTTAAAAATCTTCCTACCGTAAACATGGTATAGTTCGTTGTTGGCGGCGTTCGCATCTTTTAAGAATTCCGCCATTTTCATTGAGTCGTTTGCAACAGTTATCAAGGGTTCCTTGACTTCCGAGTATCTATCCCGCACCAGCTTCCTGAACCAGTTTTGCCGCAAAAGAAGGACAAAAAAAGGATTTGCATTGGTTTCCTGTGAATCGGTGACTTCCGTGATCAGGCCCGAGGGATTGACGTTGTCCCTGTCATTGCCAAGAGCCAGGTCGAAATCCCAGGGCGGCCCGAATTCTATCTTACCGCCTTTCCTCTTGATGATGTAGAAAGAGGCGAACCCGGCGTCTCTGTCTTTGGTAAATTCTTCCAGTATGAACATGTCAACTATGGAATCCATATCGGCAAGCGCTTCAATTTCCTCCCTGTTTCCTTTTCTCAATGCCTTATAAAAATCGTTGATGCATTTGCTGATGTAATCCAGCTGCTCCGCAGAAGGGTTGTCGATCTTTACCGAAAGCATATATTTTGTGCCGGAGATGTTGATATACGGATCGTCGTCTTCGGGTGCCCGCTTGTCTAGCTCCAGCAGGTACCCTGTGTCAATCTCTGTACCGGTGTCGTCCGATTCAATATCAACCCTGCCGTCTCCGATCTTTACCTTTGTGCAAAGAAGGTAAAGCCCCTTGTCCTTGCCGTTCAGAACGAGCCACACATATTTGCACCTGGGCACAAAAGACAGATTCTCAAGTTTTTGCGCAAGCGAAAGCGCAATATAATTCCTTAGCATTGTCACGTCCGAATGGTTGGCCAGAAGCACGTAATCTTTTCCCGAATCGCCGGGCATTCCCGCAAGATTCGTTTTTGAATCGAGTTTCAACCTGTAAGAAGCCTTGATGTTTTTGAAATCTCTCCAGGTTGTGTTGCCATGACCTCTTATGACCGCACCAATACCTTTTTGCCCGAAACCGTCCTCAACGCTGACTTCAGCACCAATATAATCCTCGTTGCTTGTGATCGCTGTTCTGTTTTCGGTTTCGATCCTTAATACCGGTATTTCGCCGTACAAGGAGTTACCTGAAGTAGGTCCCGGTGTTTCGGCTTCAGGCGTTTGGAATTCTGTTTGATCCGCCGGCGTTTCCGTGAACTTGCTTGCTGAAGGTGCAGCCGTTGAAAACTGATCCGGATCATTGACCCTTACCGGGGTGATGCTGCATGAAGACAGAAAAGTCACTAATGCGAGAATCAGGGCGATGAGTTGTATTGTTTTGAATGATTTAATCGGTTTGGGCATAAATTCAGTTATTAGTTATCAGTGATTGGTGATTAGTTGGCGCGCCTTCGGCGAGAGTGGGTGCGGCTGGCGCCGCAAGTGATGCGGTGACGCACAGTGATTGGTGATTAGTCGCGGGCCGTTAAATGTTGCGTGCGACACGATTGCTTTCACAGAATCACGTCGCATCACTTATAATCGTTAATTCTTTCAAAGTCAAGCCAAATGCTCTCTTTTGGCGTTATTAAAGCTTTTAAATATACAGATGCCTGTCTCCTTGTATCTTTTCGGATCGCGATGGTGTAAAATTTTGACGGAGATTTTTACCGGCAGACTGCTCAAAGGCAAAA
>CAMZBI010000044.1 GCA_947304585.1 uncultured Clostridia bacterium
GATTCGAACCCCTGACCCCAACACTGCCAGTGTTGTGCGCTCCCAACTGCGCTAATGCCCCGGGATATATTGGTGCCGTTTTTCGCGGCAAGGGTAAGTATAAAACACTGCGGGCCCCGTTGTCAAGGGAAAATTTAGAGCCCAGCGCTATTTCAACATAAATGCCGGCACAATCCTACGGACAGATCATGTCATGAAGTTTAACGAGAAGACCCTGACGAACGATTAGGAATCACTTTACTTAAGTGTTCTAAGATACCGTTTCTGTTCCTCGGTGATCCTGAAGCTTTCGCAGGCCTTCTGAATTGCCTTTCTGTGGGCTTCGGCACTGAGCTTCCGCTCTTCAATATACTTGATTGCGGCATCGTATTGCTTGGCAAGTGCCGTTGCAAAGTACCAGGCGACCATCATCATAACGTAGTAGTCAGATGTGTCGAGATTGGCTATTTTTTCAAGATACGCGGGGTCAAAGTCTTTGTCAAGGAACTCCGTCATCGCAGCTTTTATGCCGAAGCGGCGGGTGAAAACGTGATCGGACCTCAGCCAGTTGTCGATCCTTTCCGCAAGCTCCGGCTTGGCTTTTTTGAAGGCCTTTGGCGTCATCTGATCGCAGGTTGCCCAGTTGTCCACAAAGGGCAGGAACGTCTCAAGAGCCTCAAAACACCGGGCGGGATCCTTCATTTCCGAAATGATAAATGCGTGGAGCTGGTTCTCCTCAAAATGGCGGTGGGGAAGATCGTTAAGGAAAAGGTCCACGTCATCCCTTGTCTTGAGTTTTCCGGCAAGGCTTCTTAGCGCAGGAGTTCTCACCCCCAGCATTACGCCCTCCTCGATTCCCGGAATGAGGGAGCCCTGAAACTTGAGATAGGCCTCATCCTTTGCGGCCAGGAGTTCTTTCTCTATAAATGCGAAAATATCGTCCATTTATCTTCCCTCTTTCCAGGCTTTGAGGTCCGATATCAGCTGGTCGGTCCTTGCCTTTGCCCCCTCTTCCGTGAGGTGAAGCGCGGTGTTGTAGAAATATCTGTAGGGGTAAAAATAATCGGAGTAGTCGGATATCACGTCGCAGCGGGCGGCGGCCTTCAGTTTGGTCTCAAACTCCCGGAAGTCCTCTTCGGTGAATTCCGAATACTCGCCAAAGGCCACAGGATAGCCTGCAATGACCACATTGGCGCCATGGCTTCTGACGTAGTCGCAAAAGCTATTGAATCGCTCCATGCATTCATCCGTGATCTCCGGCACATCCACCGTATAGCCCTTAAAGTAGTCCTCGGTCACAGCCAGTTCCGAGGGCCGTCTTACTATGTCGCCGTATTCATTGAAAGCGGTCCTTGAATAGCAGCTTCCGGTGTCCCTGTTGCCCCGGCCCGTTGCCCAAAGGAAGAGAGAATTGCAAAGATAGTCCGGATAGGCCCCGATCATGCCGGGAACGTCTTCAGCTCTTATGAGTTTTGCGATCTCGGGATCGTTGTCGACGGTTATCAGGGCCAGGGAGTAGTCGCCGATCTTTCCGTCGTCGGAAAAAGATGTATGGCACACCACCACAATATCCCCTTCCCCGAGATTAACTTTAGCCATATCCTCGTGGAAGGTATTGCCAAGGCTTCCGTGGAGCCCAAGATTCACAACAGGCATGCCCATGGCGCTTTCAAGGCGCTCAGAATCAAAACCGAAGGCGACGTTTGAGTGGCCAACGAGAATGATCTTTGGTCCGTCGATCGATTTCAAACGGTCCAACTTGTCGTTTATGGCTGCCTGATAATTGTTCTTGAACATGCCGCCAACGACAAAAATATCAAATGCAGAAAGCCCCGCAATTATTACAAGCAGGATCAGGATCGCGGCAGCTGTTTTAATTAAAAACTTCTTCATGACCGCCTCCTAAAACCTGAAATAGATGAAATCCGTGCTCCGGGTCCCCGGGATGAAGAGTATAAGACAAACCGCAAAGGCAATATAAATGATCCATCTCACAACGGTCTTTTTCCCGCTGAGACAGGTTATCACGTCAGTTTTCAGCGAGAAAGCGTCAAACACAGTCAGAAGGCCCACGGAGATCAAAAGAATGACCAGATTCCTAAGGTCAAGCCCAAGAGCCGATATTCCGGATGTCACGTAGCTTACAGGTGAGGACAGGCCTTTGAACATATTGGCAATGATGTAAAAGCTGTCGCCAATGTTTCGAGCCGCAAAAAACACCCATGTGAAAACGCAGAATACGAGCACAAGGGCGCCGCGCAGGATCCTCAGGCCTTTGTTCTTTATTTCCCTTTCTTTAGGCAAAACCAGTTCCTCGAAGGACCTTCCGAGGCCGTGGATCCCGCCCCACAGCACAAAGGACCAGTCCGCCCCGTGCCAGAGGCCGCTCAAAAGGAAAGTGATCATAATGTTCAGGATCTGCCGCATCTTTCCCTTGCGGTTGCCGCCCAGGGGGATGTACACGTAATCCCTGAACCAGGTGGAAAGGGATATGTGCCAGCGGGACCAGAAATCTCTGAGAGATCCGGAAAAATAGGGAGATCTGAAGTTTGTCGATAGTTCAAGACCCAGGAGCTTGGCCGTTCCTATGGCTATATCCGAATAGCCTGAAAAGTCGCAATAGATCCGGATCGAAAACAGAACAACTGCCGCAAGAAGCGGGAAGCCCGCAAATCTCATTGGCGCATCAAACACGTCAGATATGAGGAACGCAATTCTGTCCGCGATGACTATCTTTTTGAAAAAGCCCCAGCACATCTGTTTGAGGCCGTAGGAGGCTGTTTTTTCGTCAAAAACCTTCTCTTTTCTGATCTGCGGAATGAGGTCTCTGCTTCTGGCTATGGGACCAGCCAGTATTTGCGGGAAAAATGAGACAAAAGCGGCATATATTCCGAAATGTTTTTCTGCAGGAGCCGTGCCCCTGTAAACGTCGACAATATACCCCACCGTCTGAAACGTGTAAAAGGAAATGCCCACCGGAAGCACAAGACTGAGACCTGAAACGTCGGGTCTTGAAGTAAAAACACCAATGAAATCCGCGGCGGAATCAATTGCAAAATTCAGATATTTGAACGCAAAAAGAATGCCCAGGACAAGGAATACGCCAATTCCCGCAGCCCACCGCTTTTCTGCGACGGTCCTGCGCTTTTCAATGAGAAGCGCCGTAAAATATGATATAAGCGTGGTGACAAAAAGGATAAGAACGTATGCCGGCTTCACCCAGGCGTAGAAAAGATAACTCGCCAAAAGAATTAGTGGCCAGCGGAAACGCTGGGGCAGGATCCAGTAGACAAGGAACACGACCGGCAGAAATATTGCAAATTCCACTGAATTGAAAAGCATGTCGGCTCCTTTGGCGAGTTTAAGTCAGATAATTAAGCACAGGTCTTCCGGCCTTTAAGGCACTGTCTGCTGCCGGTTGGGACAATTATACCACCCGTAAAGGTGAAATAAAACAAAGATATCAGGAGGCCCCGAAGCGGTATTCCCGCTCCTCTTTGTCATTGGCAATAAGGCCGAATGTCTCGATCACCATGTTCGCCACCTCTTCCGGCGTGAGATGAGTGTTGTCGATTTTCAGGTGGTTTTCAAACCAGACTTCGCCCTCCCCGGAGTTCAGCCTGTGGTTTTTGGCGTCGGAGAGGAGATTGGCCCTGCTCCACTCCACGTCGCGTTTTGAGGCCTTCCGCTCCATTCTGTGGGGCGTCTCGTTTCGTGAAAGCCTCTCCTCAAGGTCCGCGCGAAGCTCCACGAAATAGAAGTTGCCGCCGGAAGACGTGAAAAGATCCCGCAGTCCGTTCAGGTAGTCCCGCTCCTCCTGCATTTCGAAGGCGCAAACATAGGTGAATATGAGGTCGACGCCGTGCTTTACAGCCAGCTCGAAGGCCTTTTCCCGGAAAGCCGCGTTGAACTCCTTCTGGGCAGGGGTGGCAAAGCCGAATATCCTGTCGGAGACCTCAAGGCTGTCGTGGTTCATCATCATATTGTAACGAAGTTTGTCCCGCAGGCACTCGGCAACTGTCATCTTGCCGACAGCCTGGGGCCCGCACACAACGATCAGGTTGGCCATTTTAAGTTCCTCTTGTTTTTAATGTGTTCTCTCCGTTTCCGGAGTTCCGGTTTATCAATTACTGTTCCGGCTGCGATCGAGTCGGACTACTATCTCTACGTGGCCCTCAAACGGGAACATGTCCACCGGCGTTACGTTTTTGATCTCCCAGGAGAGATCTCTGAATCTCGCAAGATCCCTAGCCAGGGTCGCCGGGTTGCAGGATATGTACACCAGCCGGTCGGCTTTCAGCGAACTGATGATCCCGGGCATATTGTCGCCAAGGCCCTTCCTTGGCGGGTCCACGATCACCGTGTCCGCGTTCTCAAGTATCCTGACGCCTTTTTCGGAAAGTCTGTTTTTATAGTTCTCCAGCACCTCCCCTGCATCGCCTGAAACAAATTCGGTCACAGCGGAAATACCGCTGTTCTCTCTTGCCCTGCCCGCCTCCAGCACCGCAGCTTCCGTGTATTCTATGCCGAGGATCTCTTTGATATTGTCGCATTTTTTCGCAAAATAAAGGCCAATGGTGCCGATCCCGCAGTAAATGTCAACCAGTGAAAAAGGTCCGGTCCGGTCATGAAAAGCGTATTCAAAAGCCTTGTCGTAGAGTCTTACCGTGGAACCGGGATTGACCTGGAAAAATGACTCGGGAGATATCTCAAATACAGTATCGCCGATGCGGTCCGAAAGGGTCTTCCTGCCGGAAACAAGCCGGAACTCTCCCGAAAGCACAGTATTGGTTTTGGATGTGTTGAAGTGTATGTAGAAAGAAACGACTTCCTGAAGAGCGGCTGTGAGTTTCGAAGCAATCTCGGATCCCTCCGGAAAACTTTTGGCGTTTACAGAAAGGCAGACCATTGCTTTGCCGTCAGTTGACGCCCGGACCATAAGCGCTCGTAAAAGGCCCTTCCCCGAGTTTTCGTCATAGACCGTGTAGCTTCCGAAGTTCAGTATGTCAAGCACCGCCGAAAGGACCTTCCTGAGAACAGGCTTTTCGCAGGCGCAGCTGTCCGAAGGCACAGTATCATGGCTGTTTCTTCTGTAAAACCCGCAGCGGATGACGCCATTGGTCTTTGTGAAGCGGTATATCGCCTTGTTCCGGAAGTGTTCCGTTTCAGGTGAAGGAATGATCGGATCGATCTTGATATCCTTAAACCCGCCAATGCGTTCAAGACAGTCTCTAACGTGGTTCTGCTTTATCTCAAGGGTCCTTTCGTAGGAAAAATGGAGCAGCGAGCAGCCTCCGCAAACGGGATAGGCCGGGCACTTTTCCGAAACAGGTCTCCTGTCCGTCCTTGCGACAAGATAATTCGGAGCAACCTTTATTACGGTTCCGCTCACGGTCTCCCCGGTGTCAGCACCAAAGCAAAAGACGGTCATACCGTTTTCTCTGCAAACGCCCACGGCATTTCCGTCTGTCATGACGTCCCTGACGTCAAACGTTATTCGACTGTTTTTGGTCACTGTTTCCATGATTTGAAAAGCCCCGGGACCCGCCTTCAATTCCGAAGCCGCAGTCCCGGGGAAGCTGATCGATACCGAGATTATTTAATGTCTCTCTTAATGTAGGACTGATAGCTGATGAAAATGAATACCGCCGACAGTATTGCCAGGTAGAAGAAAGAGAACAGAGGATTGTTCAGTTCTGTATTTCCCAGCAGCTGTCCTGTCAGCAGCGCACCGAGGTTGAACTCGCCCGGCAGGCTGCTTGCGAAAAGAGCATCAGCAATGGCAGTGTTCGACGAAGGAAGGAACATCTGGAGATGCTGCAGGAAGTAAGTATTGCCTCCCATGATCATCGTCATGACCGACATAAACGTTGCGGCGTAGGTATTGACGACAAATATCGTGGCCATGGACACGCTTATGGAACCTCCGGCATTGCGGAAAAGTGTGGAAAGCATGAATGCGAAGCATCCGTGGAAGAATATCGGTATGAACGAGACCAAAACGTAAAACAGGTAGTAGAAGAACCCCGACATTGTGATCACGTTGTTGCCAACGACAAAGATATTGGTTCCAAAGTCGCTACCGCTTATGAATGCCGCGATCATATAGGAAATGAAAACCAGAAGAGCGCAGGTCAGACACAGCACTGCCATGAGGGCGAATTTGGCGTCGACTATTCTCCTTCTCTTCACCGGTGCGATGATGAGGGTCTTGATGGCTCCGGACTGGAAATCTTCGGCAACGATAAGTGCGCCGAACAGCACCACCAGTATTTGGCTGAAGATAAGTCCGATGTCTATCAGGGTCGTTCCCGTCGTTTTATCGGTGGTAGAATACTTGCCGCCGTATCCCGGTGCGCCGACTTTCATGCCCGTCTCTATTTCTGCAATCATGAGAGCGTATTCAGCTTTCTGATCTTCGGTGAGTTTCACACCTGAAGCGTCGGTTCCTGATTCCAGGATCGACTTATAATTACTGAGTCTGGTGAAAGCGCTTTGGATATCGGTCCATGAGTCATAGGACATGTCGTCTCTGTACAGGGACTGCATGACGTCTATGGACTCCAGTTGGTTTTTCTTCTCTGTCTCACCTAAGAAGGAGCTGTAGCGAATGTCATCCCTCATGTTGTCAAACACTTTGGCGATGTCGTTGTCAACGATGATTTTAAGATATTCGTTGTATTTTTCCTCGGGGAGGATCAAGCTGCTGTCGTATCTCAGACTGGAATAGCCATAAGTGTCATCGTACTTGGCCAGCAGGGGATACTTTTCCGAAAGCTGTTCGGAGATTTTTTTCATTTCCCCGGAGTAGTAGGATGACTCCACATCGTTTCTGATATAGCGGAAAAGAGCGTATCCGGCAGTATTGGAATCATTCAAGGCCTCGTTTCCGGCCCTGGACGCAACATACTTTTCAGAGATTCTTTGAAGCAGATAGTTGACTTCATACATTCTGTCGTCAAAACTCGAATAGTAGTTATAGTAAAAGTCATCATAACTGGAAAGGTCTTTAAACCCTCCCATCTCTTCATCGTAGTATTTGGCAAGTTCCTTTTCCGCCTTTGATGCCGCAGAATCCACATCTTTAAGAGTATCCTGAAGCTTTACGTTAAGAGAATCCAGGTCCTGATTGCCGTCAAGGGATAAATACACCGTCTCCGACATGGCTCTTCCGATGCCGATGAACCCGCCCACAAGCAGCATTGAAGCCACGATAATGGCGAGAAGAATAATATACAGAGGTTTTCTGACCGCTTTGATAACTTCGTTTTTGAAAAGAGCTGAAAACTTATGCAATTGAATTACCTCCTCCCGTTATCGCGATAAACGCATCCTCAAGGCTGGTCTTGTCGGCTTTAATACCGGAGACTCTGATGCCGCCAAGTGCAAGCCGCTTTATGATCTCGGATATTTCTTCTTCCGTGATCGGCACAGACAGATTTCCGGTGGCAGGATCGCAGCTTCCGGAACGTCTTTCCTCTTCAGGATCAACCTCGCCAAAGTACTCGTTTACGATTCTGATCGCCTCCATCGGGTTGTCCACGTCAACGGTATACCTGGGGCCGCCGGAAACTTTTCTGTTGAGTGCGTCAAGGGTGTCCTCCGCAACAATATTTCCGTTGACGATGATGGCCGCCCTGTCGCAGATGTTCTGCATTTCCGCAAGCTGATGGCTGGAAATAAGGACGCCTGCCCCCTCCGTGTGAGCAATGTGGAGAAGGATATCCCGGAGTTCCTTTATTCCTGCGGGGTCAAGACCGTTCGTGGGCTCGTCAAGTATCAGCAGCTTCGGCCTGTGGAGCATTGCCATGGCAAGTCCCAGGCGCTGTTTCATGCCCAGCGAATACTTTTTGACTTTATCGTTTATGCGGTTCTCAAGGCCCACGAGCCTTACGATCTCGTCGATGCGCTCGTTGGTAACGCCGTCGTGAGTTCTTGCATACATTTCAAGATTGAGCCTTCCGGAGTACTGTCTGTACATATCCGGGTTTTCCACTATTCCGCCAACGAGAGCCATTGCCTTCTCGTAGTCTTTTTTAACGTCATAACCGCAAATCGATATCTCCCCGCCGTCATCGCCAAGGAATCCGAGGATGACCTTTATAGCCGTGGTCTTGCCGGCTCCGTTGGGGCCGATAAATCCCATGACTTCACCCGGCTTGACCTGAAGGTTTATATTATTCAGTATTCTTCGTTTTCCGAAATATTTCGAAACGTTTTTTACGTCAAGTACGTATTCCAATTCATATCCCTCCTCTCAGTCCGTTCAGAATATCAGGTCGTCGAAATAGCGGTATCCGCTGTCGCCGTAGCGCCATGAAGCGATCTTCCACTCATTTCCAACCTTGATCAGTTCGAAAGACAACGTGGTCACAACGCTGAAGTTGGAATTGCGGAAATCAACGGTGGCGGAAGCCTTGGTAAACGAAGTGAAATTGACAATGAGATCATTGAATTTGTAGTCAATACGGTCCCAATCGTCCCGGTCCAGATGATTCGCAAGAGCTGAAAAACTGTCTGCGTTTCCGGTATAAAACTTCTTCAAAGCGGCTTCATAATCGTCAAAAATCTCTTCCGGCGTCTTATTGCCCTCCTTCACCGTAACGTCCACCTCGCTGAGAGCTTTTACGAAATCAGAGACCATCTCATCGATCCGTGCCTGATCGGCGTAGTTAACAGCAGTAGCTATAACGATATACATGAACACGGTCACCAGCACCAGAAACAGTGCAATCAAGCCGTAATTCATCTTCTTAAATAACTGCATTGCATCAACCTCCTTGGCAAGACCCGGACTTAAGCCTTCTCCGGGTCAGTTCCATCCTTTTGCACATTCTCTTTTTCCGTATGTGCAAAACCTATCACAACAACGGCAATATACCGCAATACGTTTACTATCAAAAGCCCCGCCGTCATCCCGGCAATGCCGAAATTCGCAACCAGAGGCACCAGAACAGCCACAAAAACCACCGCGTATACCGCATTGATTATGAGCTGATAGCGTTCGTGGACGAAGCGCAGGACGATGACCATCATGGTGCCCGCCACGAAATAGAATATCTGTCCCGCATTGGCGAGTATGAAATAGCGTGAAGCTTCGGCATAGATATTCGGATACATCCACTGCACGAAAATGTGGGAAGCCAGCACACCTCCTGCCGTGAAAACCGCCGCTATGCCGAGAGACGCCAACGTGGCAATTCCGAACAGTTTCCGTGTAAATATGCCCTTGTATCTGGCAAGGTAACCGATTATTACCCCGTTGAGCGGCGTAGTGAGCATTGCCACCACTTTTCCGATGAGAGTCGCGACGTAAAAAATGCTGACCGCTTCACCGTTCATGAACATCCTCAAGAGGATCTTGTCGGCCTGAAGGGCCAATGCGTTTATGAGGTTCGTTCCCAGAAGGAACAGTGTGGTCTTAAGGTTTTCCTTTGCCTCCGGGCTGAACCGCAGGGCATTTTTCCCTTTGAATATTCCGCCTGTAAGGGCCACGAATCCCACGGCAAGAACTTCGCCGAAAATGATTGCCGCCACCCAGCTTATATCCTCGCCAAAGGCGCTGAATTTTACCAGGAAGGAGCCGCCAACGTACCCAATCGAGATCAGCAGGTAGTATATGAAAAACCTGAAATAGTTGACGTTGAGCCGGAACTCCACGTCTCCGTAGTACCTGAGCACGCTCAGCACGGAGAGAACTATGAAAAGAAGGTTGAAGGGAAGCCCCTTGTTACCCAGTATCAGAAGAGAGGCGGCGACGGAAATTCCCGTCACAGGCACCATGGAGATCAGCAGAAATATGTTGAAATCCCCGTTGTTTCCCCGGCCTTTGGTCTGGGCCACCATTCTGGCATAATTTGCGCCGGTGCCTATCGCCGTAGCAAGGACGGACACCACCGCCAGCATGGAAAGAATATCGCCGTAGCGCTCCTCGCCAAGTGCCCTGTTGATGCCCGGATAGAGGAGCAGCTGAATGACGCCGTTCATGGCCACAAGGCCCAGCACGCTGAGCACCAGGTCCTTCAGCCCCCGGGTCTTTTTCGGCAAGCCTTCATTATTTTCTTCGTCAGTCTTGTTTTCCAAGGGTTCCATTGCAGTTTCTTTCGGTCCCTATACTATTTAAGGGACATGCTGATTATAGCATACCCCTCGAAATAAAGGCAAGCCGTCGGGTTTGTGCACCGGGCAGTCAAGGTTCGTTCAAGTGTTGGAAGAAAGCCCGCAAGGCCATTTTAAAGTTTTCCAACGGTCCGCTCGAACTCGTACATGACCAGTTTTTCAAGTTCTTCTTCGGTGCCTTCATTGTCTATGGTCACGTCGGCAAGCTCCGAGTATTCCCTGTTTGTCAGCTGAGCGCCGATAACCCTCTCCGCCTCTTCCTCCGTGAGATTTCCTCTTGCCATGATCCTTTCGATCCGGAGATCGTCATTGGCGCATATCGCCCAGACCACGTCGGAGACGTCGAAAAATCCCTCTTCAACAGGGATCGGCACGTCAAGGACCGCGTATTTTGTGCCCCGGTTATCAAGAATAATCAGTCTTCTCTTTATCTCCTCGCCAACGGCTGTGTGGACTATCTCGTTGATCTTAAGCCTTGCGGTTTCATCGGAGAAAACTGTTTTTCCCAGCTTTTTGCGGTCAAGTTCTCCCGTAGACTCATCCACCACGTCTTCGCCAAAGCATTCAACGATGAGATCAAAGACCTCTGTGCCCTTACGTTGCAGTTTCTTTGCAATGGCGTCCGCATCAATGACCTCGCATCCCAATTTCCTAAGTATTGCGGAAACCGTAGACTTTCCGGTGCCCGAACCGCCTGTAATTCCCAAAACGCGCATATCTTATGACCTCTCTGTCAATTATAATTATCCTCCGAAACCGTTCTCTTCGAACAGGTCATTTGCTCCACTCGTAGCCGGAGCTTACAGACACCGGGAATTTCACTTCGAAATCCGCAGCGCTCTCCATCATCTCCCGGAGGAGTTCTTTCATCTCCTCTTCCTCCTCTTTGGGGCAGTCGCAAAGAAGTTCGTCGTGGACCTGGAGCACAAGTCTTGACTTAAGCCCCCTTCTCTCTATCTCCCGGTCGACCTTGACCATTGCAAGTTTCATGATGTCGGCAGCGGCCCCCTGTATGGGCATGTTCATTGCCACCCGCTCGCCAAACTGTCTTACGGGATATTTGGGATTGGTGAGTTCCGGCAGATATCTCCTTCTGCCCATTGGCGTTGAAGCGTAGCCCTTTCTCTTAGCGTCCAGTTTCAGATATTCGAGAAAGTCCCTGACCCCCGGGAATTTTCTGAAATAGCTTGCAATATAACGCTTCGCCTCAAAAACGCTGACGCCGATCTCCGCTGCAAGCCCGTACTCGCTCATACCGTATATTATTCCGAAGTTGACCGCCTTTGCCGCAGACCGCATTTCATAGGTCACGTCCTCGGGGGCAACGTCGTTCACGTCCGCAGCCGTAAGCGTATGTATATCCTGTCCGCTTTTGAATGCTTCTATCATCGTTCTGTCGCCGGACATGCAGGCCATGAGCCTGAGTTCGATTTGGGAATAGTCCGCGTCCACCAGCACCATATTCTCATTTCCGGCAACAAAAGCCTTTCTGATCACCCTGCCCAGTTCATGCCTTACGGGAATGTTCTGAAGATTGGGCTCGCTGGAGCTAAGCCTTCCCGTTGCGGTGACAGTCTGGTTGAAAGTGGTGTAGACCCTGCCGGTCTTTTCGTCAATTACTCCGAGAAGTCCGTCAATGTAGGTGGATTTCAGTTTGGCGTTCTGGCGGTATTCAAGTATAAGCGGAACCGCCGGGTGTTTGTCTGCGATCTCTTCAAGGACCTCCTGACCTGTCTTGTACCCCGTCCTGGTCTTGTTCTTTTTGCCCCCTTCGATGCCAAGCTTTTCAAAGAGGACCTCACCCAGCTGCTTTGGCGAATTGATGTTGAACTCCATGCCGCAGAGCTCATATATCTTTGCCTTCAACTCCTGCAGATTCTTCTCGAAAATCTTGCCCTCTTCCCGGAGGACATCCGCGTTTACCCTGACCCCGCAGCACTCCATTTTGGCGAGGACAGTTATCATTGGGATCTCGATTTCCCGCAAAAGAAGGCCCATACCGTCTTTTTCGATCTTCTTCTCCGCAGCCTTCACCGCTTCCGGCATGAAGAATATGTCCTCACGGGCATGGCCTGTGTAATAGCGGACAGCGGAGGAATACTCTGAAAGGCCCCTGGTGGAGTCGGACAGATAGGCGCATATCGCAAGGTCGTTGGCAATCGGTCTTACTGCAACGCCTTTCCTGAGGCACGCGGTAACAAAGGGCTTACCGTCAAACATATATTTGGGAATGTTTTCATCCCCAAGGGCTACCGCAAAAAGGCCTATAAACTTATCCGTCCATTCGGGATCTTCGAGATCTGCCTCAAAACCGCAGCTTTCGTCTGTCTCCGTGCCCTTCTGCGCATAAAAGGTTATTCCCGAAAGCAGCCCTTTGTTCTTGCGGGTGATGATGTAGAGATTCCCGGCTTCTTTGACTTTCTTAAGAGCCTCCGTCATCTCCTCCTCCGTGGAGATTTTGCTGCAGGAAGGGATCTTCTTTGTACTTAACGGAATCGAAACGCCGGGTTCTCCGTCTCCGTTGTCAATTCCTGCAGCAAAGCCGAAGAGAGTGCCGTCGCCATCATCATAATCCGCGCTTTGTTCCTCGATCCTGGCTTTTTCCTCAAGATCCAAAAGCTTGATTATCTTTCTGAGTTCCAGGTGTTTCATAAACGAAAGCAGTCCCGGATAATCCGTCTGTTTCACAAAAAGATCCGACAGGTCATCTTTACAAATGAGATCGAGGGAAACGTCTCTTTTTATGGTCGCAAGTTCCAGACTTAGGTAGCAGAGGTCCTTGCCGTTTATCAGTTTCTCCTTTGTGCTCTTTGATGTGATTTTGTCTATATTGGCGTAGATATTGTCAATTGAGCCGTATTCTTGAAGCAGGGTGAGCGCTCCTTTGGGGCCTATTCCCGGACATCCGGGAATGTTGTCGGAACTGTCGCCCATAAGAGCTTTCATGGGTACCACCATGTCCGCCTCAGCTCCATAGAACACCTCTTTGACTTTTTCCGGAGTCACACGGTTTTCGGTGGTGCGGCCCTCGGATGTAATTGGCAAAAGTACGGTCACCCTTTCGTCAACCAGCTGGAGGGAATCCTTGTCCCCGGTGAAGATAACGCAGGGAACAGACTTTTTCTTGCCTTCCAGAGAAAGAGTCCCGATTATGTCGTCCGCCTCTATCTCCGGTATCTCGCAATGTTTTATTCCCATAAGAGTCAGGGCCTTTTTGATCAAAGGCATCTGCATTGTCAGCTCCTCCGGGGGATCTTTGCGCTTTCCCTTGTACTCGCTGTAGATGTTATGCCTGAAAGTGTGCCGGCTCGCGTCAAACGCCACGCAGATCATGGTGGGCTTTTCCTGCTCCATGACCTTGGTCATCATGCTCATGAAACCGTGGACTGCGCCGGTATAGGTGCCTTCGGAGTTTCGGAGCATGCTGGCTCCGGCTCCGTAGAACGCCCTGTTGGCAATGCTGTTGCCGTCGATGAGAAGAAGTTTTTCCATTTCCAGTACCCTTGTAAAGTCAGAACTTTGTTGCGTAACGTACGGATGTCAGAATTTTGGATAATCGCTCTGACGGGCGATGTTAAGCAGTATTCCCATTGATCCCAGAAGAATGATTATGGCGCTGCCCCCGTAGCTGAAAAACGGCAAGCTTACGCCTGTAACAGGTATGAGCGCCGAAACAACGGCAATGTTGAGAATCGTCTGAAGAGCCACCATTGTCATTATCCCTGCGGAAACCAGCGTGCCGAAAGTGTCTCCCGCATGGATGGAGACCTTGAACCCTCTGACAAAGAATATCGCAAACACAAGCAGTATCAGCACCACTCCCGCAAATCCCAGTTCTTCCGCAGTTATAGCGAAAATAAAGTCGTTGTAAGCCTCCGGCAGGTAGGAATATTTCTGTATGCTCTTGCCGAAGCCAAGGCCCCACATGCCGCCGCTGCCGATGGCGAGTATGGAATTGTGGATCTGGGAAAGCCCCTCTTCGGTCATGCCCTCCGGTATCGTAGTGGTGTTGCCGAATACAGTTGCCCCGTAGACCGTGATTCTGGCGCCGATGTGCTCAAAAAGGTCGGGTTTTATCTTCATTACCGCCAAAACCAAAGCCGCACCTCCGCCTGCAATGACCCCGAAAAGTCTCAGTTTCACGCCGCCGTAGATCATTACCGCTAAACAAATAAATGTAATGATGATCGTGGCGCTCATGTGTTTCTGAAGGACCACTGCGAGGAGTGACACGCCTATCGGCAGCAGCAGCGTCAGTATTCCGGTCCAGCTTTTTGACTTTTCGCCCCACTTCTCATCCGAGAGGACCGCTGCGATGTACAGTATCAGTCCTATTTTAAGTGCTTCGGAGGGCTGGAAAGAGATCGGCCCTATCTTAAGCCACCTTTGAGCGTCGTTTCTGACCTGCCCCATGAAAGCGGTCAGGTAATTCAGGGCCAACGCGATCATCAGCAGATACCCTGCAAGCCTTTTGAATATTTTGTAATTAACAAAACACAGCGCAATCATAACACCCAGTCCGATGGCAAGATATAAAAGCTGCCTGGTCATGAAATGGGTGGAGTCGTCGGAGAGATAGCTTCCCCGGACGAAGCTTGAGCTGGAAAGCATCAGAATGCCGGCTCCGGAAAGCACGATTATCAATATGAGGAGTACAAAATCAAACTGTCTGTTTTTGATATTTGATCTCATTTTCTTCTCCTCCGGCCGGTTTCGTTTCTGTTAAACTACGCCGGCAGGTCTGACACGTCTTCCGGTCTTTGCCGGGCATTGGCGTTTGAACGAACTGTCAACAAGGACGAACGTCAGAATCCTTTTGCGAAAATATAGGTCAAAATGCAGCTTACGGCAACGAAGGCCCAGAACACGTAGGTCACCGTGAGTTCCTTCCAGCCGCACTTTTCGAAATGATGATGGATGGGCGCCATCTTGAAAAGTCTCTTTCCCTTGCTGATCTTGTAAAAGCCCACCTGCAGCAGCACCGAGAGGGCCTCGATGACAAACAGAAGTCCTGCGAAAAACAGCAGGAAGGGGTGATTGGTCAGTATTGCCGCAGCACCGAGAACACCGCCAAGGGCAAGAGAGCCGGTGTCACCCATAAAGATCTTTGCAGGGTGGTAATTGTATATCAGATACCCTGCAAGAGCCCCTACCGAGACCGCCGAGAACACCGAAACGTTCTTATCCGGCAACATATATACGCTTACGAGTGCAAAAAACGTAAATACTATGAGGGAACAGCCCGCGCAAAGCCCGTCCAGGCCGTCCGTGAGATTGACCGCATTGCTCTCCGCCAGCATCATGAAAATGATGAAAGGTATATAGAACCAACCCAGGGATATCGTATGATTTGTGCCCAGGAACATGAAATCTATAGATGCGCCTTTATTGGCATAGAACTGCATGTAAGCCGCAAATCCGCCGCTCACCACCAGCAGCGCCAACAGTTTTTGCCACCAGATGAGGCCGTCCTTGCTTTTCTTTTTGATCTTCAGCAGGTCATCCACAAAGCCGACAATGCCGAAGAGTATCGCAACCGCCGGCAACACGAGAAAACGGGGATCTCCCTTGATCGCCGAGTACACACCCGTCACGGCCACCATGGGAATTATGAATATCCAGCCTCCGACGGTGGGGGTGCCGTTCTTTTTGAGGTGGCTTTTAACACCGTTTTCCCTCTCGATCTGACCGAACTTCAATTTATACATAAGCGGCACCGCCGGTATACCCAGAAGCGCAGCAACGGCAAAAGATATTATCAGGCAGGTTATTTCATCTATCCACATTTTTTCGAATTCTCCGAATTATTGTATTGGCTCCGGGACCGGTGCAGAGAACGGTTTCCGGACCCCTGTTCAGTTTGTAAAGCATCTCTCAGGCTGAAAAGAATTCTCTGATCCTCTCCGATATTACTCCCATTTTCATCGAGTGGGAGCCTTTCACCAGAACTGTATCGCCTTTCTTCGCGATTCTGTCCGCCGCCTCCGAAGCTTCTTCCGAATCTGCAAACCATATGAACTCCGTCTGCCCATTTGAAGCTCCTGTCCGAATATCCTTGGCCCTTTCACCGACGCACACAACCACGTCAATGCCCTTCTCCTCGCATATGCGTCCAAGGCGCCTGTGTTCTTCTTCCGACACAGTTCCCAGCTCCAGCATGTCTCCAAGGAAAGCTGTCTTTCTTGAGTTTTTCCCCAGTCTTTCGAGAATTTCCAGTTCCGCCTTCATCGATTCCGGTGAAGCGTTGTAGCAGTCGTCGATCAGAGTTCCTCCCGGCAGCCCGTAGATCTGCTGTCTTCCCGTATCTCCGGGAGTAACCGCAGAAACGGCAGGGATCACTTTGTCTTTTATCTCTTTTTCTCCTGCACCCGATGCCCAGGCTGCGGCAATTCCCGCAAGAGCAGCATAGATATAGTGTATACCCGTAACGCCAAGTGTCACATTGGCAATGAACTTGCCGCCAATGGAAAGTTCGAAAGACGTGTCGTTTACGGTGACTGTTTCGCCCGAGGCCCTGAAGAAGCAATTGTCCGAAAAGCCGAATGTCCTGATCGCGGGAATGTGTTCTCTGCCCGCCTCTTTCAGCACTTCCTCAGAGACTGCGAGATACCCGTCGTCGCCGTTGACAATGAGGAAATCCTTCTCGTCCATATGGTCCGTGATCTCAAGCTTTGCCAGCCTTGTGTTTTCTTTGGTGCCGAGCAGTTCAAGGTGGGCCGTACCGATATTGGTGATGATCCCGATGTGAGGCTTGGCAATTTCAGCCAGAAACGAGATCTGACCTCTGCCCCGCATGCCCATTTCAATGACTGCGGAAGAAGTCCCCGGTTTGACATCAAGAATAGTTCTGGGCACGCCGATCTCGTTGTTGTGGTTCGCAGGGGTCTTTGCACAGCTGCCGAGAACTGACAAGGCGCTGTAAACAAACTCTTTGCAGGTTGTCTTTCCGACACTGCCGGTAATTCCAATCACGTTGACGTCAAGAGTCTTCCTGTATGCTTCCGCGATCTTTCCGTAGGCTTTAAGGGTATCGTCGCAGCAGATAATTGCCGTTTTACCCTTTTTGCCAATGGCATTACGCGCCTTTTCTACATCCGGTCCGGCAATGATAAGAGAGACTCCGGCCTCCGCCGCAGATCCGATGAAATCGTTGCCGTCGAATTTTTCGCCTTTTATTGCAATAAAAACAGTGTGGGAACAGTCGATACCGCTCTTTAAAAGTCTGGTATCCGTAACGACCTTGTCAATAACAGTGTCCAACGCGGGACCCTTTGGACCCGTCACAAAAACACCGCCTGTTATCTCTTTTATTGTTTGAATATCGATCATCATTTGTATGAGCCTTCCCCGGCGGAAGAACCGCTTTTGTCTCCTTAAATTTTAGCACATTTCAAAGGTTTTGTAAATGAAAACCAGCGCTGTGGACCGTGTCAAGTTTTGACGGAGATTCGCTTCCGGCCGCCTTCGGCTCCGCAT
>CAMZBI010000045.1 GCA_947304585.1 uncultured Clostridia bacterium
TTGCGCCGAGTGGTGCGAGCCTCCGGCTCGAGTGATCGCCGCGCAGCGGCTCCACAACTGTTCACTGACCACTGTTCATTGATACGCGCCTGCGGTGCAAGCACCTCCGGCGCGAGTGGTGCGGCTTCGCCGAGTGGTGCGAACCTCCGGCTCGAGTGATCGCCGCGAAGCGGCACCGCAACTGTTCACTGTCCACTATCCACTGTTAACTGCTCACTATTCATTGTTCTCAGTTCAGGAAAATGATATAATTGAGACGAGATCGGAACAGCGGATTGTTTCCTCGAGAGGAGTCTTTGAATATGAAAAAATCGTTGAAAACCGCGGCATTGTTTATTGTTTCGGGGATCCTTTTGCTTTGCCTTGCAGCGGCGGCAGGATGCGCCGGCAGGGACGGAAGCGGGGTATACGTCGAAAAACAGGACGTGTACGGCGGGACTGAAGTTCAGGAGACAGTGATCAGCCTTGCGGATTTTGAGGCTGACGGCAGCGACGGGGTGTTCGGGCTTTGCATCGACTGCGGCGAGAAGGCATTGGCGCAGATCACGGTCAAAACGTTTAAACTTGAAGACGCCGACTACAAAGACACAGGCGACGTGATATGCTACACCGGCAAGGAAACCCGGGAAGGTGGCGTCTTCAGTGAGCAACTGGAAATTCCGAACGAACGGTATGAGTTCAGAATCAGCGGCGCGGCGAAGCAGGACGGAATCACCAGGAAGATTGCGTTGACGTTGAAAAACAAAACAACAGGAACCGAAACCGCGACCTTCCTCTTAACAAGAGACGGGCAGATACTTTTGTCCTCTGCCTCGGTGGAGTTCATTGCCAATGAACTGACAAGTGAAGAGGCTGCATCGCTGCTGGTGGGCAATTATACCACGGCGCCCGTTGGCGGTGAAGCAGGAGCTACTTCCCCAATACCGAGGCTTGGCGTGCCCGCTTTGTCCCTTGCGGACGGACCTCAGGGAGTGAGGCTTGCCACCAACACGGTATGGTACCCCTGCGGCGCATTGATGGCCTCCTCCTGGGACAGGCAGAACATATACAACGTTGGCGTTTCCCTGG
The DNA here is from genome assembly GCA_947304585.1 of uncultured Clostridia bacterium. Taxonomy (GTDB): domain Bacteria; phylum Bacillota; class Clostridia; order UBA1212; family UBA1212; genus UBA1212. The sequence continues at coordinate 1,069 of CAMZBI010000045.1, forward strand.
GCAGGGACTGCGATGCCAATGGCGTTGACGTGCTACTGGGGCCGGGAATGAACGTCCAGAGAGTGGTGCTCGGCGGCAGAAATTTTGAGTATTTTTCCGAAGATCCCTATCTTACCGGCATTGCAGCGGCGGCCTATACCTCGGGATTGCGGTCACGGGGCATTGGCGTTGCTGCGAAACACTACGCTGTAAACAACCAGGAGTCTTCAAGAGGATCCGTTTCCGCTGAGGTCAACGAGAGGGCTCTTCGGGAGATATACCTTAGGGGCTTTGGCTATCTCGTGCGGAAGGCCGATCCCTTTACGATAATGTCTTCCTATAACAGGGTCAACGGGGTCTACTCCTCCATCAACAAGCCCTTGCTGTCGGTGCTGCGGGACGAATTCGGCTTCAGCGGGTTCATAATGTCCGACTGGGGCTCCGCAGGGGCCGTTGGCGACAAGGTAAATGCAGGGAACGACCTCACGGAACCGGGAAATGCCGACCAGTACAACGAACTGCTGAGTGCGATAAACAACGGAACCGTTACGGCTGAGAACTGCCGGAAGGCCTGCGAGAACATCCTCAGGGTGGCTGCAAAGTCCAGGGCATATGAAAAGATGCTTGGCGGCAAAGAGCGGATAACAGGCGGTTACGATTTTGAGGAGAGCAGGGAGGCTGCCCTTGCGGCTGCGGAGAGCGGCATGGTGCTTCTCAAAAACGAGGGCAATGCGCTTCCGATAAAGGAAAACTCCCAGCTGGCTCTTATCGGCATAGGTGCGTACAATCCGATCTACGGCGGTGGCGGTTCCGGAACCGTTTTTACCGGAGCAACGAAAGACCTTATCGCGGGCCTCATGGACGCAGGATACATCTATCAAACCAAGGCGGCAATGTGGTTCGGCTATTCCAACAAGTTGAGGAAGGAGTTTGACCAAGAGGCGCCAATGTGGGCCGTGACCTGCGAGGCGGCGGTGATCGTCATCAAGAGGCAGGCCACCGAAGGCGAGGATCAGTCTCCGCTTGAAGGCGGGTTCCTGCTGAACGAGGACGAAAAGACCATGATCCAAAGGACCTCGGAGATTTTCAGGGCGGCGGGCAAGAAAGTGGTCGTCATCATCAACAGCGGCAATCCCATCGAGACCGCTTCCTGGAGGGATCAGGCGGACGCCATACTCTGGATAGGCTACCCCGGGGAGACACTGGGGACCGCCGTTGCCAATATCATCTCCGGAAAAACTTCCCCCTCCGGCAAGCTCACCTGCACCTGGCCCGAGACCTACGAGAGCACACCCTACAGCTACGATTTTCCGGGCAGTTCCAAAGTGACAAGATACAGAGACGACGTCTACGTGGGCTACAGGTTTTACGAAGAATTTGAGGTGAAAACTGCCTTCTGCTTCGGCCACGGACTGTCTTACACGACCTTTGAATATTCGGATTTCAAGGTAAAAACCAACGCCGACGGGACCTTTGACCTGACTGTGACCGTGAAAAACACAGGAGATGAAAGCGGGCGAGAGGTGGTCCAGTTTTACGTGACCAAGCCTGAGACTGAGGGTCTGCTGCATCTCAAAAAAGAGCTGTGCGGCTTCGACAAGACACCCCTCTTAAAACCCGGCGAGAGCGCCCAAGTTAAGGCAACAGTCACCGGTTACGAACTGGAATCCTTCTTTGATGAGGATTCGGCATGGAAGGTCGCTTCCGGAGAATATGCGTTCTCCGTTGGCGCCTCCTCACAAGACATCAAGTTCACCGAAAAGGTGTCTGTGATGGAAACGGGTGAGCCGAGGAAACCGGCAGAGAAGCTGCGCACCGGAGCGCCGGTGGACGTCATTGCCCCGGGGCAGATCGCGCCACTTGATGAGACTGCTGCAAACCTTGCCGCAAGGAAAGACACTTACTGCAGCGGCGTCGAGGGTGACTATTCTTCTGCAAAAGCGGTTGATGGAGACAAGATCACCCGCTGGAGCGCTGCAGGCACCTCCGGAGAGAGATGGCTGGCTGTGGACCTTGGTGAGGTCAAAAACGTTGACAGGATCACGGTCCTCTGGGAATCCAACACCGCCTACAGCTACACCGTCGAGATATCCGCAGACGAGCCTCAGGACAAAGGAAACCCCGGTACGAAAAAACTGCCCTCCGGCATAGAATGGACAACGGTCTCGGAGGTAAAATCGGAGGACTGGGACCTTGACGTCGTCAAGATCGGCGCCAATGCCAGGTTCGTCAGGATAAGGATACCCGAAAGCGCGGGCTGGTGCTCGATATACGAACTCTGTGTCTACGGAGGAAACTGACATGAGTAAAACTTTTACGGACTATAACGAAACCATGAAAAACGCCCTCCCGGTCTTTGTCGAAGGCCTTGAGGAGGAAACGAATATCCAGGCGGGATTTGTCTGCGAGCTGTTTCTTTCGGAGGAGGATCTCTCCGGGGAAGAGGCAAAAGACGCCAAGGTGCTGGTGGCCGCAAGGAATTTCTACAGGCTTTACGTCAACGGCGAACTCTGTGCCCACGGCCCCGCCAGGGCAGCCAAGGGCTTTCTGAGGGTCGACGAGATACCCATAGCCCGTTTTCTAAAGACGGGGAAAAACGTTTTCGCCTTTGAAGTGACCTCTTACGGCGATCCCTTTGGCGGTTACTCCAACGACACTGTCCTTGGCAAGGGTCTTCTGAGAGCGGCGGTCTTTGTCTGCGGCAAAAAGGTCTTTTCGTCCCCAAAAACTTTTGCGGCGATAAGGCTCAAACAGAGGGATCAGTACGCGGAGAGGATATCCCACTGCCGGCAGATGGCGGAGAACTGCAGACTTGACGATACCTACACCGCCTGGAGGACCGATGCAAGCCTCTGCAGGGATAAGATCGGTGTTGTCGACGACGGGTCGGCTCTGATCGGACGGGGTTCGCCTCTGCCCACACTTGAGGAAAAACGGATGGTCCGGGTCCTTTCGGCGGGTTGCGCCGAGATCGACGGCTCCGTACCCTTTGAAGACAACTGGTTCGAAAAAAACATCGGTTATTACAGTGACCTCAAGGAGAGGCCCAACCGGGACTACGTTCAAACAGTCGAAAAGCCCTTCGAAAAAGGGGAAAAATGCGAAATTTCCGGGGACGGGTCATTGGCGATAAAAGGAAAGGCCGGTGGCTCGTACTATGCCGAGTTTGACCTTGGCAGGCCGGAACTTGGCTTTACAAAGATTGAACTTGAGGCTGAAGAGGCGGGTATAGTCGACATTGTTCATCTTGAGTCCCACGTTATCTGGGGAGAAAAGGACGAGGTCTCGGGCGGCGCCAATCCCGTCACCAGGCTTCACGTTCCAAGCGGCAAGACATCCTTCGTCTCAATGGAACCGGCTCTCGGGCGCTATTTCAAGGTATATTTCCGGGGCTGCGGCTCCGTTAAACTGCATGGTCTGTCCCTGCTTCAGTACACCGTGCCCAACGTCCGGGGAGGTTCCTTCCTCTGCAGCGACGACAACGTAAACCGGCTCTTCGAGGCGGCTGCCCTGACTTTCAGACTCAATGCACTTGACATTTTTATGGACTGTCCCGAGAGAGAACGGGGGGGCTGGCTTTGCGATTCCTACTGGACGGGAAGGGCGGAACGGATGCTGCTTGGCGGGCACCCCATCGAAAGAGATTTCCTCGAGAATTTCCTTTCCACCGACCCGGAGGACATGTGGCGGGGCTTCTTCCCCGAGTGCTACCCGGGAACAAAACCAAACTTCAGGGAGTGCGCCGGCATCACCACCTGGTCCTTCTGGCTCATGGAGGAGCTTTGCGAATATGTGCGAGAGACCGGCGATCTTGAATTTGCCGAAAAGTACGGAAACAGGGTGGAGGCCTTTGTGGAGGGCGTGAAGAGCCTCATTGGCGGCACCCGCCTTCTTGAAAACATGCCCTGGATATTCATCGACTGGTCCTTCTCCAACGACGGTCCTTTCACGAGCCCTGTTTCCACAGCCGCCAATGCCCTTGCCGCTAAAATGCTCAAAGACCTTGGCAAGCTTTACGGAAGGGACGACTGGAAAGCCCTGGGCGAGAGGATGGCTGACGTTCTGAGAAAAGCAATTCTCGGAGACAATAAGAAAGGCCCCGCCTTCATCCCGGATGCCTTCAACGTAGAGAACGGAAGGCTTGCCGCCAAGGACCTTCACACGGAGAGCTGCACCTACCTGACGATATGGGCAGGTATTATTGGCCCGGAAAACGCTCCTCTAACGGTCTTTAACGCAGTAAGAGCCATGGGCCCCTGCCCGGAGTTTGCACCGTCCTCAAGGCTTGGCAGAGCCGGACTTTTCATAGGGCTTCAGTACAGGTTCGACATGCTGGCAAAGCTTGGCGAAAAGGAAAGGCTTCTTTCCGAACTCTGCACCTTCTACGGCAGTCAGCTGAAGGAGGGTCCCGGCACCCTCTGGGAGAATCCGGACATCAGAAGCACCAGCTATTGCCACGGATTCACGGCTTATGCGGCGGTCCAGCTTATGAGGGACGTGCTGGGTCTCGGCATCCCGGACGGCACGAAAAAAACCGTTAAAATAGCGCCAAATCCATCGGGCCTCCGCTGGGCAAAGGGCTCCCTCATGACTCCCGACGGTCTTATTACTCTTTCCTGGACGATGAAAAACGGCAAGCTCGAAAAAACTCTGAGCCTGCCGGAGGGCTGGAAAGAGGAAAACTGACAAGGCACTCCTCAGCGACATGGAAAAGGCGCTCCGCGACGGGACCGCAAGGGTCTCACGCAAAGCGCCTTTGTTTTTTATTGGCAAATGTTTTTATTTGGCAACCACCTTGAACGTCCTGGGCCGGGCCTCGTTCATGGTGACCACGAAGGCGTAGGAGAAGGAGTTGTCGGCGTCTGCGTAGACACCGTATCCGTCGTAGCCGTGGTCGGAGGCCACCTCGCAGCGCACCCACTCGCCGTTGGTCTTTTCGTAGATCTCGGGAATGCCGAAGGATTCAAATCCGTAGGCTCTGACGGCCACGTTGTAGTCGCTGGTGCGGTAATAGTTCTCGTTGACGGGAGGGACGTTGGCGGCGCCGCCGGAGATCGTGAACTCGCAGGTCTTGCCGTCGGAGCTCTTGACCTTGGGAACGATGCCGTCGCCCAGCACTGTGTCGGTGTTTGAGGAGGCCCTCACGGGATTCAGACAGGTGTTTTCCCGGACAAGTCTCACCCGTAGGTCGTCCTTTATCTCCTGGGAGCCGTAGGGGAATATGATGAGCCTGAACTTCATCACGTCGCCGGCTTTCAGGGTCACCTTGCCGAGGTTCAGCGAGAGGGCGATCCTGTTGAGGTTCCAGGAGGTGTAGTCGGAGATGATGAAATTGCCGGTGAACTTCCTGCCGCCAATGGTGACGTCGCTGTCGGCAACGATAACCGCCATGTTGACGTAGTCCTCCGAATCGGTGTCGTAGAGCGCTGCGTAGGGGCAGTCCTTGCCGAGGACGTAGTATTTCTTTGTCTCGGTGCGGTTGGCGGCGGTCTCCGCGGGGTTGCCGGACTCGGCAAGGTAGCCCAGCTTGTCGTAGAACACGAATCTGCCGTCCATGGCGAAAATGTCAAAATCCTTCTTGAAGTCCTCAATGGGAACGTCCTTCAGCACCTTGAACTCTATGTCATAGTAGGCGCGGCTCTCGTCGGTCTGAGGCATCTCCACGTGGCGGTAGGTGGCGGCAATGCGGCCGTCGTCCGAGATATAGTTCATACGGACGTCCGCGTAAACAGGCCCTGTGCTGTCGATGTATTTAGTCGTAAACTCGATGCCCGAGAAGCCCTTGTCGGAGGATGAATACTGCAGAACTCTGGGACAGCCGCCGCTGGTGTGCTGGGGCTGGCCCCTCCAGAGAGGCGAAGACATTGGCCGGAAGTCGGGTATGAGCCAGAAATCCCTGCCGTATACGAAATAGGGGGCAATGCAGTTGGTCTCTGTCACACCGGTGGAGAGGTGGTAATAGGTGGTGAAGAACTGTATCGAGGACAGCTGTTTCAGAGGGTAGTTGCCCCAGTTCTGGTAGAGGTTGACGACGGTGACCTCGGTATTCTTCTCCTTCTCCACCACGAGAGGGAAGAAAGTGTCGCTATAGGAGTGATCCCCCTGGTCAAACACAGTCTCGTCCCCATCGCCGGAGAAGTTTTTCGACACCTCAAGGTTCATCGGCAGCATGACGCTGTTGGCATCAAGCAGCACTGCACACTCAAGGGTCCCTCCCGTGTCGCCGGCGTGGGTGTAGACGTAGACCGTCCTGTCCGCATCCTCCCCTTCAAACCGTATCGTCAGGTTGTAGTGCTTGTCGGGAGACTCGTAGTACGGAGGTGAGAAGCCCCCGGCGTTTGACACGATGGTAAACTCATACATGCCCCGGAGGGAATTGTAGCCCGTGAACCGTCCGTTTTCACCGTTTCCAAGGGCTTTAACGTTCTCAAGAGGGTGTCTTTCAAACTCCGCCTCCTTAAGGAATCCGTCGAATTCGTGGGTGCCGTCGGTGTAAAAACGCCTGCCCACCTCATATACGGATTTTTTCTTCATGACCCCGTCGTAGGGGGAATACTGCTGGCGGATAACGTAACTGTCGCCTTCCTCAGAGACCGAAAAGCTGCCGCACTGGTTGCCGCTGAGGAGAATGAAGCCGAACACGCCCGCGTCTTTTATATCAAAGCCAACGTATTCCGCGCTGTCCCAGTCGACCCCCTCAAGACTGTATTTAAGGCCGCTTTCGTCCTTCACCACCAGCTTTTCCACCCGGTCCTTGCCAACAGAGGTCAGAAGCCCGATGTAGGCGACGTTCTCAGCCTTCTCCGAAACTACAAACCTGTCAACGGAGTTGATCTTGTCCGTAAAAGTGTGAAAATTCCTGTCCAGAAGCACCCTGGGCTTCGAGGTGTCTTTGCCTAAAAATTCGATCTTTGAGATGGAAACCTTGTCGCCTGCGCCGTTGTTGACGTCGATCCTGAAGCCCCTGAGTGTCCCCTTGTAACCGGTGATGCCCTCCAGCGAAACTGTGTACGTGTGATACTCGCCGTCAGGAGAGAGGGAGAAGGCAGTGCTCTGATTGGCGCTGAAATCGCCAAAGCTTCCCGCCGCCACAAATATCTCGCCCGAAACAGCCACCGTATTTTTCATGGTGATCCGCACGCCGGTATAGTTGTCCGCATCAACGGAGAGGCCCTTCCACCCGACGTAGGGATCGTAGGGCGCATCCACCTTGAAGGTCAGAACGCCTTCCTCAACGCCAACGTCCGAGACCGCACTGGTGACGCCCGGCACCGTCAGGGGAAAATCGCAGATGTCGGTGATCTCAGAGGCACGCTCAAAACTCCCGTTTAGTATGTGGGTGTCGTAGTAGTAACTGCCGTGGCGGTAGGTGTTGAGCTTCGGACTCTCAAGCCCATAGGACGACGTGTAGACGGTGCCGTCCAGAAGCTCGATAAAAGCATCTCCCGTGTTCTCAACGTAGGGCACCCCGCCCGGTGTGGTCAGGGAGGCTATCTGCTTGGCAAAGCTGTCCCCGGTGGTATAGTTCAGATGCATGCTGCCATTGGCAATGCGGATCGTGTTTCTCTCGGCGCCGAGGTAGTAAACGTTAACGCCGTTGGCAAGGTCTCTCGCCGCATAGACCGTCTTTGCGTTGGCACCGGTGTACTCGTCCCGGTACTCGCCAACCTCTTCACGGTAGACCGCATAGGGATCGTAGTCGATCTCCACAGAGGGCACGCAGCCGGCAATGACGCAGACCGCCGCCAAAAGGATCAAAATGGCCAATAGTGCTTTTTTCATGTAATGCTCCAGGTTAGTTAATAGTTACCGGTGAATAGTGATTGGTTGACAGTGAGGCAACTCCGATGTGGTTGTGTACCACAACTGTTTACTGATCTCTAATCATAGTTTTTTCAAGATAATAATCGAGTCCGAAGGATGCTATATTCGAAAGCGTTTCAGAAACAATTTCGGAAGAGGGCGAAAACCCGTCCATGATCCATTTTCTGTATACTGCGACCCTTCCTGCAAAGGCAAATGTGACGATCAGATCGATCTGGGAAGGCGGAATTGAAGTTATTGACAACAATTTGGACGCAAAAAGATCTTTTATCATGTAAATGATTTTATCAAGGAAAACGGGATTTTGATTTACTAGAAGCAACTTTGAATAAAAGCCCACATTTGATTTAATTGTTTCATTGGTTCGGTCCAGATGTTCTTTGCGGGCATGCACAATATCTTTGACATCCATGTTCTTAAGGAACATGTTTATTTTGGACAAAACGATATCTTCAATATCAGTTTCTATGTCTGCAATATTTCTGTAGTGCCTGTAAAATGTTGTTCTGCTGACCCTTGCGACCCCACAAATGTCATTGACAGAGATATAATTGCGATCTTTTCGCTTCAGCATTTCTACATAAGCGTCCATGATTTTGTCCTTTGTAGCTCTTGCACGGGGATCTGTGCAGTCTCTGTATAACATAATAATTCTCCTTTCATTAGACCGTATTTTCTTGCATGTGTAACACTCAACCAATAATGACGTTCCACAAATCACTTCTGCGATTTAGTATAATCTACCTGACAGCGCAAGTCAATGTAAATGCGAGTGGAACTTGTCCTCGCGAACATTTTTGAACCGGTTCTTTATCTTAAGACAAATGCTATTGAGGAGAGAAGAAATGAACAAAACACTGAAAACTTTTATTTGTGCATTAATGGCAGTACTAACTATTTTGTTAGTACCCATGGAGTACTTCGCAGACAGAATTGAGTTAAATAATTCGCTTGTCGAGTCAGAAGTAATGGATGAGGATGAGTACAATTATCTGAAAGATGAAGCAATTGATTTCCTTCAGCAGGATGATTTATCTCTTATTGAGTGCCGTTTGGATACGCCTACTGACGATTTACGCACAATTAGATTTCTTCTTAATGACGGAACAGAGGAAATGAGGATTTTTAATGAGAGCATCAAGTATGTAGATGACAACGGGCAGGTTCATACCAAGAGCATGGAGTTGTTTGAAAATACGGAACCTGGAAAGTACAGGTTTTCCAACAGATACAACGATATTTCGATGAAATTTGGCGACAGTTATTCCGACGGCATTTCAGTTGGCTATAAGAATTACGAAATAGAACTGTATCCTGAAAATGAAACAAACGCAAAGGCTCAAGTTTCATCTGACAACAGGTCCGTTGTATACAATGAGGCCTTCTCACCGTATTCAAGTGTTGAATATATAGCGGAGTACTCAGGGTTAAAAGAAAAGATAATTCTCGAAGAATATGAAGGAATCAATTCTTTTTCCTTTGTTATCGCAACAAAATTGTCAATGAGATTGGAAGACGGCATTGCTAAAGTTTTTGATGAAAATAACACTTTTGTCGGTAATTTTGGTTCTGTGCTCGTGACAGATGCGAATCAAAATGAAACAATAGGGTTTGTTGAACTGGAGGAATTAAACGGCGTAGGATATCGCCTCACATTAACAGTGCCTGAAGAATATCTCGTAAATGACGAAACAGTATATCCGGTAACCATAGATCCGACGTACTATTATAACCAGTATGCAAACAACTTTGCGGGTTATAAGCAGATATATGATGTCACTCTATTCTCGGCCCTCACTGATTATTCTCCTGACGCCGAGATACTGACAGTTAACGGAATGCCATACTCCGGTTACAGTAAAGTTTTAATAAAATTTCCCAATTTATCGACGATTTTGAATAATATCGATGCTGAAAACCTGTTAGGCGTGTATTATGCATACAACGGGTCGTCAAATGTTAACAGTTCTGTCGTTATCAGGCCGATGGAAGTTAACTGGCAGACCAGTGCGTCCTCGCTAACACCAGGGGAGTATGCAACTTTATTTTACGGAACATTGTCGTCTGTGCAAGTATATGGAACCCTGCACTACGGACCGGGAATTCTTAATATTACAGAGATTGCAGAGGATTGGATGCAGTCGGTTTACCCTAATCGCGGTATAATGATCGAGAGTCTAAATGCTTCGGGATATAACAACTTCCCGTCTGTAGACAACACCGTCAGCATATATTCCCGCCCGTATATACAGGTGATATACCAGCACCAGGAAAACTACTATAACACAACACCTTTTGAGGGGCTATTCAAATTGAAACCGGTGGACGGCAGCGGACTTGAATCTTTCTACGCGATGAAAAATTCAAACAGCATCGTCACTACAAGTGTTACGTCGGATGTATATAACAGCGACCAGTTGCTTTATATCTCGCGGACGTCGCTGGGGTATACTATTCAAAATCCTTACAACAATTATTATTTAACGTCTGTAGTTGACACAGATCCCGAAGAGTGCTTCCTATATTTTTCGCCAAGCTTCACGGCTGGTTCGTATTGGAGCTTCGTTTGTGGAGGAGTAGGAGTGTACTATATAGTCGGCACTTCACAGGAACAGATCTGCTGCTCGAATCCAAGCTATTCGAATTCAAATATTACAATAGTAAATCTTCCGGAAGGAATATCATCAAATCAGGCAAATTCATGGATGCTTGTGAGGCAAATCGACAAGATCCCGTTCAGAATAAAGAACGTTTCGTCGCAAAAATACCTGACAACTGCCAAAGCATATGACTATGACACATACAATAACGGTGTTCTAAACATCTTTCAGCATACTCTTTTTACGACAACACAAAACACGAACCAGAATTCTGTTTTTGGCAGCCAGATCGTACGACCTGTAAAAGTTGGAACCTCAAGCCGTTATACATTGAATCTGGTCTCAAGCAAAAACGGTCGTTTAAGAGTTTTGTCCTGGGATTCATCCGGAAATGCCTTCCAATATAATCCTTCAGGTAATAACCAAGTAACAATAAACATCGACAGCGGAACGGGATATGCAAAAATAAGACAAGCGAGTGGATCGCATCTTGTTCTTTCGGCTACGGATGGCAATGAGGGAAGCGAAAGCGGAACCGGTATTAATGCAGCAGGAAACATAGTCTTTTCAACAAGTAACAATCAAGACCTGAAACAAAAATGGATACTGTCCGTTGATTTGGCGCAGTTTAAAAAAGAAGCGTACTACAGTCAGTTTAATGTGTGCTTCCCTTTGCCAAACAATGATTACAACAAGCACATTAATTCAGACTATGGACCGAGGCTGCTTTCCAATTCCGAAAATCTACATGACGGCATAGATTTACGCGCAAATACAAATACTCCGGTTGTATCGACAATAACAGGGAAAGTTGTTGCTGTGGTAAGTGATCTAAATGATCCGAATATAACTCCAAGCAGTCGCGGACTATATGTACTGATAAGGAGCGAATCAAGTAATACCATCTATGAATATGGAACAACTACGCCAATTTGCATGCTTGCGCAACACTTAAACTCTGTGAGCGTAAGTCTTGGACAAACTGTTGTGGCGGGGCAGACAATTGGTTATACCGGCGGTTCCGGATATACGATGAGCACATATTCTCCGCATTTTCATTACGCATATTGCACCGAGAGCGCGTTTTCTACCGGACAAGCCTGCAAGTTTGTTGATCCATTATTTTTCCATCCGGATGAAGAATTCTACGAAACTATCAACAGCAATAATTACTATTTGACTGAATTAGGATAATTCAAAGTAGAAAGGGAGAAGTGAAAAGCCGATTGACTTCGCAATGATTCCATTGGCTTTTCCTTCTTTTCTTGTTTTGCGTGTGATCATTGAAAATTAAAATCCTCCGGATGCTACAGTGAAACATCCGGAGGACACGGGTACAAATAATTGCTTGACCCTTACGGCAGCATTGTAATCTAGGCTGACACCAAAATGAAGAGATGTAAACAGGCGATGTAGCAAACTCAATCTGCAGCATACTTGACAGAGAAGACCCCAAAAGCAATTGGCGTAAGCAGCTATACTGCAACGAGTTGCGTCATTGTGTGCAAGTGCCTCACTTCGGAAAAGTGGCTAATCATCATAATGTTCAAGATAATAATCAAACCCGAAGGAGGATATTTTCTCAAGTATCTCAGAAACAGCCTCGGCAGAGGGCGAAAACCCATCCATGATCCATTTTCTGTATACGGCGATTCTACCGGCAACAGCAAATGACAGTACAAGTTCAATCTGGGCAGGCAGCATGAGTGTTGCTGATTGTAAGGTGGACTTGAGTTTATCTTTGATTGAATTGTTTATTTTCTCAAGAAAGCCTACGTTCCGATTAACCAGTAATATCTTTGTATAAAACCCCGGCTCTGACATTATCTCGGCGTTAACTGAATCCAAGAACTGTTTGCGACCGTGTATAAAATCGCAAAGATCTGCGGAGTTAAGCAATTCATTGAACCTAAACAAAACGATATCTTCTATATCAGCTTCAATATCGGCAATGGTATTGTAGTGCCGATAAAAAGTAGTTCTGGTAATTTTGGCCGCCTCACAAAGTTCACTTACTGAAATGTAATTTCGATCTTTCAGTGACAGCAACTCAGCATAAGCGTTTATAACAGTATTTCTTGTAGCTCTTGCCCGGGGATCCTTGCAGTTTCTATACAACATAACCCATCCTCCTATTAAACTGCATAATTTGATTTATTGAACATTTTCGTCGGTAAATGTTTCACAAGTTTCTTCTGCGTTTTAGTATAATCTACTTGACAGCGAAAGTCAATGCAAACGCGGGTGAGAATTGTCCCGGCAGGTTTCTAAACCGGCAGTTACAGGGCAAGCAAGATTGGTGAAAGACGGTGAACGGGAAACTGAATTTTCACGGTTGTGAAATAGATTTCGCTAAATACATTAAACATATTTCAATCTGTTTCCGGTAGGATTTGCCTGATTGAGAAAGTCAATGCAGACTTGCAGGTAAAACTTGTCCCGGCAGGCTTTTGGGCCGGTTGTTCCGAAACGGGTGTTATTGGGGGTAAGACGATGAACAAGAGATTAAAAACTGTCATTTGGGTATTGTTGGCAATTGCGGCCGTTTCACTGGCTGTTTTTCTGTGTTCCTGCAGGAACGGAGACGAGCCTGTTGACGATCCGAACGGCACTCAGACCGTGGAGAGCCTGTCGCCGAAGGCAGAAGAGACTCCGGAACCCGCGCAGCTCCCTGAGATCGTTTCCGCTGTGGACTTTTTAAACCTGCCAGTCATTTCGAATGCTGCCGCAGACGCAAAAACGACCAACGATCCGGATAGTCTCAAGCCCGGCGAGCATTACGTTGGCGGGACGCCGAACGACCGGAAGTGCAGATACGATCTGCTGAAACTCGATAAGGAGCAGTCCCGGAAGATATTGGCGGCCAGCGACCTGACCGGAATATCGTATCACCAGTCCGAATGCCTCCCGATCATGCTCAGCTGGGATGACGTCAGCGTCCTTGACATGTACAGGTACTCGCAGAATTACGAAGGATATGCCTTCAGAGCCTATTACTACTACCTGGAGGATTCCACGGTCATCATCGTCAACGACGCGCTGAGAACACTTGTCGCAAACAAAAACTACGGCAAGGCCTGGATACTTGTGATCCCGAAAGCCGATGAGGATCAGTACGCCGGCTGGATACCGCCGAAGGGAACAGTGGTCAGCCGCACCGATGAAAACGCCTCGCTGTACGAGCCCTATTACGACTGCATCCGCAATTACTTTAAGAACGACCCCGAACTTCCGGCAAGGGCGGAGAACCTTGAGCCTGTCTACGAATCCTATATGACCGACTATGCGGAGTGGATGAAGTGGAGGGGCGAGCACCCGGACTACTATGAGGCATGGAAGGCGCTTTCGTATCCCTCAAAAGAGCTTGCGGAGGATCATTCGGCAACCGCTGCTTTCAGGATCGGCACGTTGGCGTGGTGTGAGTCTTTCCGCAAGGACGGCGAAGCCCAGGCCCCCACTGAAGAGGATCTTTCGGCGGATCTCCCGGGCGTGTATTTCCAGATCAAGCGTTACGGCGTTCCCAAGGAGGAGATGCTGGAGTACGTGAAATGGATGAAGTGGTCCGGCAATTTCGACAGGCTTTCCATCAGCGAAGAACACGTGGAGGCCCTGTATTCAGAGGATGAGGCTCTGATCCGCCAATCCCTCCTGGCCGGCAGCGCAGTCTGCTTGGACGGCAAAGTCTACCGCCAATACGATATAATCAACTGGCTCCCCGCCTACGACCTTGCAAGGATCTTCACCAAAGAGGAGTTCTTTGCCCGCTACCCGGATTTCGCCAACGGCTGGATCGACCGGGAAGGCCCACAGGAAAGCGTTACAAGGCGTGTGAACAGGGTCAACGGCGCCTGGGACGAGTATGAAAAGATCAGCAAAGAGGACTCCGGAGCCCTTGATACTGTCTCTGCCGCAAGAGTGCTGAATGACTTTATGGAGTTTTACAAGGAGGTCAGGTATTCGCCCGACGCGATCGCCGGTGAGCTCGCCTCAAACTACGACCCTGAGTATTTCAACCAGGACGACTACTTCAAGACCCTCCACCTCTCGAACAAGAGTTTCCCTGAGCTGCGCGAAGAGATGTACAACGTCTTTACTTCTGACCTCTGCAAGCGGCTGAACGCCAACGGCGACGGATACTACACAGTGTTCTACAGCAACCAGTTCGGCTATTTGCTCCAGGACGGTTTCCCGAACCAATACCTCGTTACGGACCTTGCCAAGTACTACAACGGCCAAATCGAGCTTTATGACGACGACTACAGGCTTGAAGACCATATCGTCATCAACAGCTCGGACGAAACCTCTGCCGCCGCAACTCTGACCGCCAGGGACAGGGACGGCATGGGCGAGAGCCAGTACAGCGTCGAGTTCACCAAGGTCGGCGGCAGGTGGCTCATTTCCGGCGGAACGGTATTTGAACTGGTGGAAACCGGGGACAGTGTGAAGGAGTGGAAGTGAGGCGGCGCAAGCGCCGCAGTGAGCGCGCCTGACGGCGCGAGTGGGGCGACTTTGTCGCAGTGAATAGTTAACAGTTGTTAGTGAAGTGTTAGTGTGCCTGCGGCTGGAGAAAGGTGTAAAAACGATCCTTGCACCCTCCCTTTGCCTTGACAACGGTGAAAAAAATGATATTCTTAGATTGATCGTGCTGACCCTGTATTATTTTGCAGATGATTGATTTACAAAGGATAAACCCAATATGAACAAAGATAGTTTTTTTGCTAAAATTCCGACTTATATTGTCCTGCTCTGCTGCATGGTACTGTTGTTTGCCGCTTGCGGTCGTCTTCACCAGCCTGATAATGATCCCGCTGATTTAAAAACAGGTGATGGATACAGCGATGCCTCCGCTGCAGATAATTCCGAATCACTTGAAGATGAAAGCACGCCTGAATTTGAAGGGCCTGCTGGTATTGGCGATGAGGAAAGCATAGCTGATCCCTCCGGAGAAGAACCGAACGGGACGCCAAAGATTTCCGCGAATAAAGTACGGGAGGCAGAAGAATCCGCTGTAACCGAACCGACAGAAGAGCAAAGCCGCGTTATTTCCGTGTACAGGCAGCTTTATCCCGAATGCAAGGACAGCAAGCCCCTTTGCGATCCGCTTTACAACGAAGGGGAAATATTCTTCGTCCCTGAGGAGTGGGTCTACGCATACTACCCCGCTGTGACCGGTAAAGCCGTTTTTTATGAGGTTGGAGATTACAACGTTTGCGCTTTTATTCAGACCACCGGGGAAAAAGGAGAGTTCAGATTCGGCCTGTTCGACGGAAGCTTTAAACTGTTGTCGGATGTTTTTTCGGGCACACCGCTTTTTGAAGGAAAAGTTTGGCCTCACAAGATAATTGAGCGGGGTGAAAAGAAATACCTTGCCGTTGAGTATTACTACGGCTGGCATGGGATCAGGAGTTCCGAAACAGTGATCTATGCGCTGCCGTCCATGGAAAGAGTTTGGTGCGACACGGAACTATATCCAAATGACCCGGACTCCGAATTTGACAGCTTCAGGTTTGCAATAAACGGGGATTCCTTTGACGTATATGATTTTGTTTACCACAACGGATGGATGGAAGAAACGTTTAAAACCAGTATTGAGATTTCAGAAATAGATCTGCCCTGACCTGTGAGCATACCCGGGTTGGTACGGAAGCCTGCAGAGTCGGTTCGTGTGATTGGCCAATGGTCAATGCGAAGCTCATTATTCACCGTTAACTTTTCACTGCGACCTTGCGTCGCATCACTTGCGAGCCGTCGCACCGCGACGGCTCGCACTTGCTGTACGCCCGCCATGGGCAATAGCTTGGTGGTGAAAGTCCACTACACGCTTGGTA
>CAMZBI010000046.1 GCA_947304585.1 uncultured Clostridia bacterium
ACGGCGAGGGCACCAGGCGGGGCTACTCCAACGTTGAGCTTTCCGTCAGCGGCCACGGCTCCTCCGGCTGGCACATGAAGTCCCTCAAGATCTACTACAAGGGAACCAACAACGAGACCGGCGGTACCGACGCCAAGCTTTACTACGACCTTTTTGACGGCTACGCCAAGAACTCCAAGGGCCAGACCATCACTGATTTCTCAAGGCTTCTCATCAGAAACTCCGGCAACGACTGCGCCATGACCTACATAAGGGACGTCATGATCCAGCGGCTGAGCCGGAATATGAACGTTGATCACCAGGCCTACACCCCCGCTCTTGTCTTCATTAACGGCGAATTCTGGGGCGTTTACAACGTGCGCGAGCGCTACAGCGGTGATTACGTGGAGTCCCACTACGGGGTCGACAAGGACAAGGTTGCCCTCATCGAGAGCGACTACTCCCAGGTCCACACAAACACCAATGCGCCCTACGTGGTCACCTCGGGTCTTGACAATGACGCGGATCCCTTCAACGCCCTTGTAAACTACATCGACAACCACAACCTCACAAACGCATCCTACTACAAATACGTTACCGACAGGCTGGACATCGATTCCTTCATCGACATGTACATCTGCCGCATCTATTTCAGCGCCAGAGACTGGCCCGAGAACAACATAAAAGTCTGGAGAGACAGAACAGCCGAAGGAGAAATGGCCAAGTGGCACTTCACTCTCCTTGACACCGACTTCGGTCTCGACTTCCCGAATATCGACACGGGACCTGCCAGCAACTGGTTCGGTTGGATAAACACTCAGCACTGCGCTATTGGCAAGATTATGAACAAGCTCATTGCCAATCAGAATTTCAAAAAGATATTCCTAGCCAGGTTCTATGAGGTTGTAAACGAAATATACGTACCCTCTGTGATGGAGGCCGAACTTGACAAGGTTCTTGTCCAGAGGGAGAACATCTTCCAGCTCCAGGTGGACAGGTGGTCCAAGGACGGCGCCAGCTGGGATTCCTACAGAAGCGGTGTTTCGGCCATCAGAAACTTCCTGAAAAAGCGCAACAACTACGTGATCAACTACCTCTGCAGCTATTTTAACATTTCGGAAGCCTACCTTATGAGCATTTCCGGAAACTACGTCAGCGCAGATTTCCTTGAGTCCAGAGCAGTGGTGAAGGTCGGCAGCGAAACCATTAAGAGTGGCTGGAACACCAAATTTGACAAATCCTACACCTTCACGGTCACTGCAACCGCCAAGGAAGGCTACACGGTAAACGCCGTGGTATTTACCGACTTCAACGGCGACGTCACCAGAAAAGAAGGCACCACCGCCACGTTCACGGTCACAAAGTCCGGCGTGATATCCCTTGAGACCAAGAGGATCACCTCCGGAGACGTGTCCCTCAAAGTCCGCCCGGGAATCGTTGCCGCAGGTTACACTCTGTTCTACCTTGACGATGACGGCAACCTCTACGGCTGGGGCAGCAACGTGAACAATATCCTCGGCGCCGGGACTTCGGTCTCCAACGTGACTTCGCCAAGGTTCATCATGGACAACGTTGCGGTGATCTCGGTCTGCAGCAGCAACGACTACGAAAACAACAACTACGGAATGGTCACCGCAGCGGTCCTGACCCTTGACGGGGAGATCTATTCCATCGGCGGCAGCGCCCAGGCGGCGGGCAGGACTACAAGCCTCAGCAGCTGGGGTGTAGTCGATTACAGAGGCGAACCCGTTGACGTGAGCGTTGGCTTCGACCACATGCTTGTCCTTGACAAGTCCGGAGACGTCTACGGCATTGGCAACAACTCCTACGGCCAGCTGGGCACCCTCAACTATCAGGGCTCCGCCTCTGAATTCCAGAAGATAGGTCAGAACGCTACCATGATCTCCGCGGGACGCCGCAATTCAGCCTTCGTAGACACCGACGGCAACTGCTACGTCCTCGGCGACGGCAGGTGGAACAAGTACAACGACGGCACCGACAATTTCACCACGCCATACAAGCTCATGTCCGGCGTGACCTATATTGAGAGCGGTGAGCACAATCTGGTCCTCGTAAACGAGGAAGGCAACGCCTACTACGCCGGCTGGCGTGAGATAGGCAGCTTCACCCAGGGCGGCGGCAGCCACGGTGCGGGACTGGTTCTTAAGGACCGCCAGTGCACCCAGGCCTCCATCATGTTCTCCAACATGCTCATGCGCACCGAGACGGGAGCGGTATACGTTTACGGTCTTAACCAGGGCGGCGCCATCGGCGGAGCGGTAACGGGCGGTCTTGAGGCCAAGCTCATTGATTCCGGCGTCAAGCAGGTTGCCGCAGGCTTCGGCTTCTCCGCTTTCCTCATGGAGGACGGCACGGTCAAGATTCTCGGCGACAACAGCTGCGGCCAGCACGGCAAAGGCAACACAAACGAGATCACAGGCTATTCGACTGTAACAGTTAAAAAATAAGGCCTGCGGGCCGGAGGGCGTCGAAAAGCTTTTAAATTTAAAGCGCTCTCCGGCCCTTTATGTTTTACGGGAAACATTTTATGCTTCGTTTCGGTCATAAAACCAAACAGTTGATCTGCCTTATTTTGGCATTGGCGACGGCGGTGTGCATATGCGGCTGCGGAGTAAACGAGAACCCTTCAGGCGAAACGGCTCTTCCCACCGCGGTTTCTTCCCCCTCGCCCTCCCCGTCTGCAGAGCCGGAGGAGGCCTTTGACGTGTCTCCCTACGAGGGTCTGGTCTTTTCAAAGGTCTACGGCAACAGCGCCAAAAAGGACTGCGCCACCTCCGCAGGGTTCATCGAACTCTACAACGGGAGAAGCGAAGCGGTTGACTGCAGCGAACTTGCAATTTATTACAAAAGCCCCTCAATGGCTGGTTACAAGCAGTATCTGTTCAACGAAACGTCCATCGGCCCGGGCTCTTACTACCTCATAAAGTGCGCCCACAACAATAGTTACGATGCATCCTCAGAGATCATTTCCGTTGACAGGTACGACTCATTCTGGAACATGGAGATCAACGCCGGAGACGTAAGTCTCATACTTGGTTCTGCGGCAGTTCAGCCCTCTTCCGGCACCGTTCCGGAGGATTTTGCTCACGCGGTCTCATATTTTCACGCCACGGACAACTACACCTTCGACACGGGCTGCACCAAGGCTCTCTCCAAGACCAAGTACGCCGTGAGAGTCTCCCTGATTCCGGACAGCGGCTGGGAGGTCGTGGATCTTTCCGCTTCCACCTCCGTCAAGCTTCGCGGCATTGTTCCGTACTGCTCGGAAGGGGTTGCCGGGTCCGTAAAACGGTCGGTCCTCAACGAGGTGGATTTTGACTATGCTCCCGGCTTTTACGACGAGGGCTTCTATCTCAGCCTTAGCGCCGCCGAAGGCTCCTCGGTGTACTATACCCTTGACGGTTCGGATCCCAGGACTTCCTCCGAGAGGAAACTCTACAACTCGCCGATATATCTTAAAGACACCACCTCTGTCAAGGTCGGCCAGTTTGTAAGGGACGCGGCGGCTTTTGTCAATGTCAATCCCCCCTCCTCCACCAAAAAGATGCCCGGCGGTTACGTGGTCCGGGCCTGCTCAGAGAAGGACGGCACCGTTTCCGAAGTCTACACCGCCTCCTATTTCGTCTCTTCCCTCTACAAGAATTTTAACGTCACCGTCATGTCCGTCTCAATGGAACTTGACGAATTTGCCGGCGAAAAAGGTTTCTACAACAACTACTACGCCTCGGAAAACATTCAGAACCCCCGAGGTGCAGGTGTCATGGAAGTCTTTGGCAAGGACGGAAGCAGAGAAGGCTACGCCAATATCGAACTCTCCGTCAGCGGCCACGGCTCCTCGGGAGCGCCAATGAAGTCCATGAAAGTCTTTTACAGGAAAAGCGACAACGAGACCGGCGGCACCGAGGACAAGCTATACTACGATCTCTTTGGCGGTTACTCCGTCAACGAAAAGGGCCAGCGGATCACCGACTTTGCAAGGCTTCTTCTCCGCAACTCAGGCAACGACTACGGAATGACCTACATCCGGGACGCCTACATGCAGCGGGTCTCAAGGGTCCTCAACGTTGACACCATGGCCTATGCGCCGGCATTGGTGTTCTTCAACGGCTGCTTTTGGGGCGTCTACAACGTGCGGGAGCGCTACAGCGGCGACTACGTGGAATCCCACCACGGCATTGACAAGGACAACGTTGCCCTCATCGAAAGCGACTACTCCCAGGTCCACACCAACCAGAACGCCCCCTTCGTGCTCACCTCCGGGCTTGACTATGACCCCGACGCCTTCAACACCCTTGTGGAGTACATCAGGAGCCGGGATCTCTCGGTGCAGAAATATTTCGACTACGTGGCGGATCGGCTGGACCTTACCTCATTCGTCGACATGTACGTAGCCAGAATGTTTTTCAACTCCGTGGACTGGCCGGAAAACAACATAAAGATCTGGCGGAACAGGGCCGGTGCCGGCGACCCATCAAACTACGACACCAAGTGGCACTTTACACTCCTTGACACCGATTTCGGTGCAGGCTTTTACGACAACATCACCGCCTACAACCTGACCATCTGGGGCGCCATGGACGCCACCAATTGCGTTGTGGGAACGATCATGCACCGTCTCCTGAAGAACGAGGCCTTCAGGGAAAAGTTCGTGCTGCGTTTCTGCGAGGTGGTGGAGGATCTGTTCGGTCCCGAGTATCTGGAGGCTGAGCTTGACGCCATCGTTGCCGAGCGGGAGCCTTTTATATATCTCCAGACGACCCGCTGGGGCGCAAACCAGGACAGCTACAAAAACGGTGTCGAGATCATCCGCAACTTCGTCAGAAAGCGCCAGGACATCGCCCTTAACTCGTTTCTCGAAGTGATGGGCTACACCAAGGCCCAGATAAACAGCCTCAGGAGCAATGCGGCCTGCATCACCTACAAGTATTCCGCCATCGAGATCGTCTACGCCAATGGCAGATCCGTCCTGAGCAACGACACGGTGCCAATCCCCGAGGGAGGCCTTGAGCTGACCCTTGAGATCAAAGTCCGCTCAAAATACAAACTGGCGTCGGTTGTCCTGGAGGACTTCAAAGGCAACGCGATCTACACCGTCCCGGCAGAGGAACTCCAAGCGCAGTTTATAAAGCTTAAGATCGAAAATCCCCTCAAGGTGGTCATTTCCTGCGAAAAAGCAGGCTGAGGCTTTCCCGGATTATTATCTCCCCGTATATCTTAACAAAGGATCCGTTTATTATGTTTCACCCTAAACGAACAGCTATAAAACTGTTGTCCATTTTTATTCTTTTGGCGGTACTCTTCTGCCTCCCCGGTTGCATCGGGGTCGGTCCCGAAAGTTCCCCCTCGCCCACCGCGTTTGAAGCAACACCTTCTCCGGAGCCCGAGGTGCCTTCCTTTGTCCCCGAAAAGATCGATCTTCCGGACTCCTACGGCTTTATTGAACTTGCAACTTCCGGGCTGAAATCCAAGGCTCTAAAATACTGCCGGGCCCTCAGAAACGACCTCTTCCTGAAAGAAGGCCTTCGCTACGGCTTCTGCGGCAAGCTCTCTTTTGAATACTCGTATGTCGACTCCCGGCTCGCTCCCGTTGCCGTGGAGGGCGTCCTCTATGCGCCTCTCGAGGGCCTTGCCAAGGCCTTTGGCGCGGACTATTCTTTTGATGGTGAAACGGTCACTCTGACCTACGCAGGCACCGGCTGCACCATCAGCGTTTCCGAAAGCACAGTCAAGATTGGCGACGAGACCCTGGCCTTCAGAAAGCCCCGGCTTTTGAACGGAGTTTACTACGCGGACGCGCAGAACCTTGCGCTCCTGTTTGACTATACAACCGAAACCGAGGAGGAAATCATACACATGACTGCAAAAGAACGAACAGAAAAAGAAAACGTTGAAGACGCCAAGGCCCTGTTCACGACCTACGCCAATGAGATCTACGGCGACACCGAGGTCTCCTGCGACACAACCGGCAGCGGCCTCTACACCCCCGTTGACCCGAAGGATCGGCTTGTTGGCGTTGCCTACACCACCTGGTTCCGCACAGACTCGAAATGGGGCACCGGCCACACCTGGGACATACCGCTCCTTGGCGGCTACAATTCCCTTGACCGCACGGTCATCCGGCAGCACGGCATCTGGCTCCGGGACGCAGGCGTTGATTTTGTGTTTGTGGACTGGTCAAACGACGTCAATTACGACCCCGCGACCATGAGAAAGACCCGGGCCGACTTCCGCACCATCGAGGAAGCAACGGAAGCCCTTTTCGACGTCTGGGCGGACATCCCCGGCGCTCCTAAGATCTGTATCTTCACAGGACCCGGCCACGAGCAGGGCCGAAACGGCGCAGACCCCCTCCACAACGGCCGCATGGACGCCAAGACTCAGCAGATTTACGACACCTTCCTCGCCAATGACCGCTACCGCGAAATGTATTTCGAATACGAAGGCAAACCCCTGCTCCTCTGCTACGCAGCCACTCCCGCCTTCTTCCAGGACAACGTCTCCCCCTACGAGGACGACCGCTTCACGGTTCGGTGGATAACAGGCTACGTTGGCCAGCAGTCCAGCCTCTTCGACAAGGACACCCTGGTCTCCAAAATGTTCTGGAGCTGGGAGGAGCGCGGCGCCCAGACCTTCACCGTCCTCCACGATCAACCCGAGTGCATGACCGTCAACGCCTCCACCAGGAGCCAGGGCAGCACTCCCGGCACCGCCGGCTACATCGCCCCCGCCCTCCGGGACAACGGCAACACCTTCAAACGGGCCTGGGCCCGTGCCCGCCTCATCGGCCCCAAGATCGTGCTGGTGGTCTCATTCAACGAGTGGGGCCTCGGCGAGCAGATCTCCCTGGAAAACAGCAAGGACATCGAACCCAGCAAGACCCTTGGGTCCTTCTACCTGGATCTGATGAGGGAGGAGATTAGGAAATTTAAGTCGCCTGCGGCGAAATAAATGCGACTTCGTCGCGAGTGATGCGAGCCCTCCGGCTCGAGTGGTGCGCGGCTGTCGCCGCGAGTGGTGCGAGCCCTCCGGGCTCGAGTTGGCGCGCCTGCGGCGCGAGTCCTTTCCCACATAAAACAACAAAGCCTCAGGAAAGCTTGTCAAATCAAGACTTCCTGAGGCTTTTACTTATTTGTTGAATTTGAACTCACTTGCGGCGAAGCCGCACCACTCGCCGAAGGCGATCACTCGCGCCGGAGGCGCGCCCACCGCGTCGCTTGCGGCGTGTCACTTGCGGAGCTCTGCTCCGCACTCACTCGCAGCGTCAGCTGCGCATCACTTGCGCCGCAGGCGCACCCACTATTCACTCGCAGCGCTCTGCGCTGCGTTTTTCTTTTCCGAGAACACGTATGTCAGCCTGCCTATGGGGGCTGCGTCGCCGTTGAGGTAGAATGAGAACACGTCGAGGCTGCCGTCTTCGGTGCGCTGGTAGTTGTCGGCCCACTTGAACTGGAGGTTCAGGAGGGTGTCCTTCAGGCCCAGGAGTTCGCGGGAAACCGAGATCATCAGCTTTTTGCCTTCCACCTTCATGTCGCAGAGGCCCACCTCCTGGGAGGTGCCGTCGGCGTTCATGCGGGACAGGACTGCCTTGCCGTCACGGGGCTTTTCCAGGTTGACAGCGAAGTCGAACATGCCGGCCCATTTGGAGTCGGAGTAGGTGCTGTCGGAGTTGATGAAGAGGGTCATCCAGGCGTCGTCCGTCATTGGCGTGATGTCTTCGGCGGTTTCGGCGTAGAAGAAGACGTTGTCGGCGTCTCTGGCGGTCTTCAGGGAGACGAAGTCGTTGCGGCCGGTATCGTCGGTGTACTTGAGCTTGCCGTAGCCCTTGGAGTTTCTTTTCGCCGTGTCGTTGGCATAGTCGGTGTACTTGGCGGTGATGTCAGCGCTGTTCCACTGGTCGAAGGAGCCGGAGATGTCGACGGTGGTCGATTTGCCCACGTTGACCCTTGCGGCGGTGCCCTTGTAACGTCTCACGCAGTCGATGAGCTGCATGTAGTAGTTGTCGCCAAAGAGTCCCTTGACCGGCTCGGCGTCACGGCTGGTGTTGGGCGTGCAGCAGTCGCAGAAACGGATGGGCCGTTTTGTGTCACCTTCCGGGTCAAGGCGCTGGGCGATCCACTCGTTCCAGCCTGTGAAGAATACCATGTCGGGGTCCACGCCGATTGCCCATTCCCACTGCTCGGCAACGTTGTAGCCGTAGGCCTCTGCGTTGGGGGACTTGTCGTTGGCGCCGTCGTGCCAGCTTCTGGTCCTGTCATTGCCGCCGTAGAAAGCGGTCATACTCATCATGATCGTATTGTCGTGCTGGGCGATGGAAACGTTGACCACTTCCTTCTTGCCGTCAACGCCGTAGACCGCCTTGTCCGTCATGTTGCGGCCGAATTCCATCCAGGGGAAGGCGTCGTCGCTGACAGATGCGTCCGACTGGTTTGGCCAGACGCAGTCCTTGATCCTGAAATACTCGCGGCAGGTATCGGAGAGATCTCTGTCGTCCTTTTCGCCAACCACCATCGGCTTGCCCTCGTAGTAGAACCAGAGCTCGTCAAGCCGGGGGTATTTATCGTGGAGTTTCGCATTGCCGTACAGGTCCTTGTAGAGCTGGTTGATGGTCTCGCCGGAGCTCGAATTGGTGTAGAAAGCCAGCTTCGGCACGTCGTAACCCGCCTCCAGGTACTCGTACCACACTTCAATGAGCTTTTTCGCAGGACTCGTGTAGGTGTAGGCATTGGTGGTGTCAAATACCAGGAAATCGATCCCTGCAGCCATCAGCATCTGCAGGTTCTTGCGGTGGACCCACTGATCTGTTGAGATGTAGTAGCCGAAAAGGGGTTCGCTCCAGAAGTGGAACTCGCCAATATTTCCGCCGCCAAGGCTCATCCAGTTCTTCTGTGACTTGGTCGCGCCTGCCTTCTGGGATATCTCGTAAATGTTGTAGGGGCCTGTGGTGCCGTGCTGCCCGTGCCACAGAAAATAAAAGATGCCGACCTTCCTGTCCCTGGGCTCAGAAACTTGCCCGTCAAGGGATATGATCCTTCCGAGATCGTCGATCCCGCCGTAGGACCCGTCAGTCTCCGAATAATTGCCTGTGTAAAGATCCGGATCTACAGGATCTGCCTGCTCTGCAGTCTGGGTCGGTTCCGGCCCGTCAGGCCGGTCGAAATTGCACCCGCCAATAACACACAACGCAGCCATCACAAGTGCAAGCATCAATGTCAAAAGCCTTTTATTCATGTTTCCTCCGTCAGACAAAATCCCCCGGGTAAACTGTTTACCCGGGGAACCGGTCAGATCGTCAAAGATCTAAATCAGTGTTTTCTTCTCCTGATGATGAACGCCGCCATCGCTGCCGCAACAACAACTGCTCCGCCGCCAACCACGCTGCCGCAGCCGGAATCGGTCTTGTTGTCTTTGTCATCGCCTGCAGGGATCTCTGTCGCAGCCTCTGTCACCTCGGGCTCCACCGGTGCTTCAGTTACGTCGGGAGTAGCTGTAGGAGTCGGGGTAGGAGTGTTTGTTGGCTTCGGCGTAGGTGTTGCAACCACCGGGAACGCATCGTAGCCCTTAACTGCAAACACTTTGGCAAAAGCGTCTGCATCAGCCTTGGTCTCAAAGAAAGCCACGTAGTAAACATTAACTGTTGACTCATCGGCATTGAGAGTTCCGAACACGTCGTATCTCAGCGTTGTGAGGATGCCTGTCCATCTTCTGTTCTTGGTGAAGTTCACGGTCAAAGCCTGGAAGTCCGTGGTATTCTTGTAGGCAAGGGACGCCACCTGAGTCTCACCAGGCTCCGTAGACTCATCAGTGGTGTAATAGATCTGGCCACCGTTGCCGTGATTGGCGTCTACCTTAACACCGATCTGAAGAACCTTGTACTTTGAGCAGTCCAGGTCGTCATCAAAGAAATCGTTTGCCGCCAGCGGCACGTTCATGGTGATGTAGGGGTCGGTGCTTGTGGTGACAACGAGCTGCTCGCATTTTTCCTCAGCGTTCCAGCCGATATCCTCAACCTCTTTTCCTGCGCTGAAGAAGGTGTCGTACTTGTCTTCCTCGTCGAAGGTGAAATAAATGCCCGGGAGCACGACGTCTTCCTCAACGGGAGCAGGTGTGGGCGTTGCTTCGGGATCCGCCTCGCCCTCATAGGTGATCGTCAGGTCGTTTCCTGCGGCAGTTATGATATAAACCTTATCGTCCGCAAGCTTTACCAGATAGTCGATAACGTGTGTGCCCTTGAGCTCCGCCACGTTAGCGGGGATCTCAAATCTCGCCGAATAATCGCAGTTAGCTGTTTTTGCGGCGGCGACAACGGCGTCCTCAGAGGTTCTGTAAGCCTCTTCCACTATCACGACTTCTCCGCCGTCAATACGGTATCCAAAAGCCTTGATGTCCTGATCGAAAGCGACCCATCCGGCAAGACACAGCACCTGATACTGCTCGGTGATCTTATACTCTCTCTCACTGAGATAGCCAAGGCCTTTGCCGAGCTCGCTGACAAACTCCTGGTTCTCTTTAAACACGGTATCAAGATTGCAGTAGCCCGCACCTTCGTACTCCATCATGCTGGGCAGATCCGCGCCGTCTGCAAACGCAGCGAACGGAAGGGAGCAAAGCGCCAATACTGCCGCCAATACAATTGCAAGAAGCTTCTTCATACAGATTTCTCCTTTATTTAGAACTAAAAATGGTCGAACAGGCGCGGGCTTGACCAAGCCCCACCGCTCTGTGCGTCGTTTAATTACGTACCCGAATGATAGCATTCTGCGCCGGTTTTGTCAAGTGCGCGCAATGCATCACGGCCTTACCTCACGGCTTTACCGCAATGCTTTGCGCGCAAGTTAATAGTGTGATCAGTGACGTGTGAACAGTGTGCGCTCCGCGCACTTGGAATTCACAAGGCATCGCCGGTATTTACTCATCAAGCATCATTTTCCAATATTCCCATCGGTTCGACAGGTCCACAGAATCAATGACAGTAAACAGAAGGGGTCCTTGCAATAAATGCAGGTATCGTGCATTCATTTTATAACGTACATGTTTAACGAGGACCGGAGGAATATAGCAAGAAAACGATGCCGGAACGGTCTCATTGCATAAAGGTATACAATTGAAGATATTCTTTTCTGAAGCGTTAAACGTGCATATTTCTTTAAGAAATTCCTCATTGCAAAGCGACGATAGAGACGGCAGCGTCCCGCGAGACAAATTCAAAACTGTCTGTCCTTCATTACTTAAGGCAAATGCGACAAACAAAGAAGCGGCAGGAGCCGAATCTGTATCCTTTCTGATTCCGAAACAATCAGTACCAACCGCAGTGCTTGAAAGAAGCCTTGTGTCGCTCGTTCCCGGAAAAGGAGCCACATCCCAGTTAATTCCCTTTTCTTCGTATTCGCGAACAATACTGCCAAGTTCGCTCAAAAGTGATGTACGGAAAACAGGAGTACGTGTCTCGACTGCATCTCTTATATCTCTTGGAACATGCATGGACCATTTCATCCCGTAAGAGGCATCGTACACCGGAAGAATCGCACCGATGTAATGTGCACTGGATATTTTTGCAAGTTCATCCGAAGAATTATAGCGGCGTATATTAACACTGCAGTTTTCTGTATCGGCCCATGCTTTAATCCCGCATGTCGCTCCAGGCCGAAACAGTGACAGAAAAACCGGCTCGTTTCTAACATCGATTTGAGCACCGGCAAGAGATAAGTCCGCCTCCGCTATCTGCAGGCAAACAGCGTAAAACTCGTCAAAATTCCATTTCCTACCGATTTCATATCCGGGAAGAACTCGGTCTGTCGTGTCTTTATCATAAACAAGCAGAAGCGGGTCGCAATTTGTGCCTATTGCATACTGTTTGCCGCCCACAGTGGAAGACTCAAACACCCCGGTGTATACAGATTCACGTACCCCGGTATCAGCTATGAGCGAGTCAAGACACATCAACGTCTGATCAACGTATGCATATTCAAATGCTTCCGATCCCGGAAAGAAAACGACGTCAGCATAATCGGATGAACCCTTTTGAGATTTCAAGGCATCTGCAGCATTTTTTACAACTGTAATGGTTACCGTAACTCCCGGATTTGTTTTTCTAAATGCTTCCGTAAACCTTTCAAGAGCGTCTATGTCGTTTTGCTGATAGCTTTCCGGAATACCGAGAACAATATTGCCGTTTATTGGCTCTTGTGCAAGACCGTTTGACTGTGAATCGCCTTCACGTGCATTAAACAATGAAGAAATACTAAATGTGCCTTCCGAATCGTACAGCGATCTGCAAGAGGATAATGAAAATAACATTGCAAAAACAAGTACGACGGTTATGGATCTGATAATAGACTTGAAGCCATGTTTATAATGATTCATATTTCCTCCTCTTGTTGTTTAAAATATTTGAGTCGCAGCAGAACTGCATCAACAACTTACCCGCTTATCATGCACGTAATCTGGCATGCATATTATACTTGATTTCAAGCCTGTGAATCAACCTTACGAAACGTACAGGATTCCTCGCCTTTATTATCTCATTGATAAGACGTTTCTCTCACCAATAATATTTCCGGCTACCATTTAAAAAACTGCAGGTTTTCATTCTTCATTTCTTTCCGGTTGATCAGCAGATTGTTTCTCCTTCTTATTCTTTTGTGCCGCAATCAATGTAACTATCGAGGTCACAAGAAGGATCAGTACTTCGATTACGGCTGTACTGATTAATTGTGTCACAACAGTTACAACAAGTAGGACGCCATGTCCCAATTCAAAGGTCATTGCATGGATTTGGTCCAGAACAGGTCCCCAGAAATAACCGGAGAAAAAACATATAACCAATGTTATCAGGAAAGAAACCAGAGCACTTGCGTCTCGAACAAGAATGCTTTTAAGCATATGATTTCTCTTCGGCAGCAGAGTTAATAACAGAGCAGTCAAAATTGGATAGCAAACATCTATTATCAGAATTATTTCGATGGACGCAAATGTGTCATTCAGCAACCAACCCAATAGAAGCCATATGAGAAAGACGTTCAAAAATAGAACAGTGCCTTCAAGCGACCCCTTAATAACTCCAAATACTATATCTTTCCATAAATTGCGCATTTTAATGCTCCTTCCAATATAATTTATAACCCCACTCTATCATCATGTAATCGCGTTCATCATCAAACAAGGTGTCCAGTTTTCCAATTACATTATTCCCCCTAATAACATGACTAAAGACTTGGTGTCCTCCAGCTCCAAGATGAAGAATATCAATAGGAAAAAGCACAGCCCCATAATAACCAAAGGCAATATTGCCCGGGTCATCATTCCGCAACTCTTCACCATTAAAATAGTAGTGTTTCCCTTTTTCAAATTTCCATTCGGCGTTATTTTTTATATCCCACTTATCACTGCTTAATACACCAGTTACAAAATACTTGAGCGTCATTAATTCACTATGAGTTTCACTGTATCCTAACAACTCTTCTGCAACTTCACGCATAAAAGCATTTAACTTCTCTGTGATGTCAATTCTGTTATTCAAGTCCTGAAAACCGGAACGAGAACTTTGAATAGATTTGATTATTATTGATACATTATTGTTTGCTGCACGAACAGATTGTTTTGCTGTAATTGTATTGTAATCTGACATAGAGACGGCATCATTAACCGGGTCATTTCCACAATAGACTAAGAGGTTGCATCCAAGTGGCCCATCTCCGATGTTCAGGTGTGAGTCCGCATTTATGAATCTGCCCATCATTGGATCGTAATACCTGCTTTGCAAGTAGTAAAATCCCGATTCGTTATCGTAATAGTAGCCGCGGTATCTAATGGGGTTGATGTACCCGATGCTTGATGTGTTGTTTGTTATGTCCGTTCCGTTTCCGTCTTTAATGGAAACAAGTTTGCCCCAGGTATCGTATGTGTATGCGGCAATTACTGTGTTGTATTGGTTTACAATATGAGTAACATCGCCTTGCGCATTTCGAATGTATTTGTAGTATATTGCATTACCTCCATTTTGTGAATACGTAAAACCGCATATTCTGCCCAAAGGATCATAATCGTACACGATTTCATATGAATCGTCTTCCGCCCACTCAGATTTGAGTGTGCTGCCTACCCAAAAATAATTGATCTGTGTCGAAACATTTGAATTGGATATAAGCGTTTTTCTTGTTCTAAGACCATCAGCGTCATAAAGATATGTCTGCGCGTAGTAGTAGCCAAAAGGCTTTACGGAAGCAAGTTTATTGCCGCGGGTCCACGTCAGGTCTTTGAGTAGAAACTTTGTCGGATTACCGATTTCATCATACTTACCTCCGTTCTGTTTGTACCAATTGCCCCTATCCAGTGCAAAAATGATTCATTTAACGCATCCTTTGTTACTGCCAAGATACGGTTGACCTAATTTCACATCCGAATTATAATATGGTAACGATGGGAATTCCACTACGTAAACTGAAGAAAATGTAGCAAAAATCGTTATGAAGGAAGTATTTTATGCCACACGGAAGAAAACCGGATCGCAGATCTGTCGCCACAAGAAACAGAATCATCCAAGCATACATTGATTTGCTTGCCGATACAAAACCTGAATACATTTCAGTTCAGGATATTTGTGATCTTGCCGGAATGCACAGGACCACGTTTTACAGATATTATCTCGACCTGGACAACATTGAACGTGACATTGAAGATAGTGTCCTTAAGAAGTTTTCGGATATCTTGGATAATACACCACTGGATGACTTTATCACCGGTCGAAAGTCATTTTTGAGAAAAGTCAGTGAAACAATTAACAGTGATATTTCCTTTTATTCAAAAGTATTGCTCGTCAATCAAAGAGTTAACTTCATTGAGAAAATTAATGAAACCGTCGCGAATAAACTCAAGGAGACGATCGCTGACAAAACAGATCTGTCAAACGAAGAAATAGACTATATTTTTACATTCGCTGTTGCGGGAAGGATTGCGGTTTACAGGAAATGGATCCTCGGCGGGTTCAAACAGTCTGAAGATACAATTTCCAACATTCTGGATAAAGTGTCCTCAAAAGGGTTTGATATTTTTCTCAACTGACGGTTTTGTGGTTAGGAAACAGTTATGGTGAGGCGGAATCGCATCCCTCGAGCCGAAGGCTCGCACCACTCGGCGCTTGCGCCGCACCACTCGCGGCGAAGCCGCATCGCCCTTGCGCCGCGCCTTCTTTTTTGCTATAATCCCGGAATTGCAGCAGGTCTTTCCGGTGGTTGCACCGGCTTTGGGCCATTGGCGCTGCAGATCAGTTTTACGGTTCCCGAAAAGAAACCGGGAGGAGGCAATTATGGGTATTTCCGCCTGCGACAGAGTTTACATTCCGGAGGGCTACAAACCGCCCCTTGACGCCTATGACACCCAGCGGGCCATTGCGTTTATAAAAAGTTCCTTTCAGGAGCATTTTTCCGCAGCTCTTAATCTTAAGCGCGTTTCCGCGCCCCTTTTCGTCACCGAAAATTCCGGTCTCAACGACAATCTGAACGGCTACGAGAGGCCTGTAACCTTTGACGTGCCTGCCATTGGCGCCGATGCCCAGGTGGTGCATTCCCTTGCCAAGTGGAAAAGGCTTGCCCTCAAGAGATACAACTTCACCATTGGCAACGGCCTTTACACAGACATGAACGCCATCCGCAGGGACGAGGAGCTTGACAATATTCACTCCATCTACGTTGACCAGTGGGACTGGGAGAAGATCATTACTGCGGAGAACCGCAATCTGGATTTCCTGAAGCTGATCGTGAAGGCCTGCGTGGGGGCGGTGTGCGACACTGCGGACAGTCTGAAGGTCAGGTATCCCCAGCTGAAGACCGCTTTTGACAGGAACGTTGCCTTCATCACCTCCGGCGAGCTGGAGGACATGTATCCGGAAATGACGCCGAAGCAGCGGGAGGACGCTTTTACGAAGATCCATCGTACCTCCTGCATTATGCAGATAGGCGGCAAGCTGAAGTCCGGCAAGCCCCACGACGGCAGAGCTCCGGACTACGACGACTGGGCTCTCAACTGCGACATTTTCCTCTGGAGCGACGTGCTTCAAAGGGCCGTTGAGATATCGTCAATGGGCATCCGTGTGGATCCCGAAAGTCTCGACAGGCAGCTGACCCTTGCCGGGTGCGACGAAAGGCGCTCTCTGCCCTTCCACAAAATGCTTCTTGCAGGGGAACTTCCCCTAACCATCGGCGGCGGTATAGGCCAGTCCAGGCTCTGCATGCTTCTTCTTGGCTGCGCCCACATCGGCGAGGTCCAGTCAAGCCTCTGGGACAGCGAGACGGTGGCGGTTTGCGCAGAGAGAGGGGTCCCGCTTCTGTAATTTTCCAACGATTCGGGGTTTTTCCCCTTGTAGCGCACGCCAATAAAATCAAAACAGCCGCAGGGGCCAAAAGAGGTCTTCTGCGGCTTCTTTATTATTCTAACCTAAACTTTTCTACTAACATACTAACCTGAAATTATACTAATTTTGATATTTCACTAAAAATAGGGAATTTGTCTATTGACAAGTCCCTGTTTT
>CAMZBI010000047.1 GCA_947304585.1 uncultured Clostridia bacterium
CGTTGCCTCCCTCGGCGAAGCCGCACCACTCGAGCCGTAGGCTCGCACCACTCGCGCTTTAGCGCGTTGCCTCCCTCGGCGAAGCCGCACCACTCGAGCCGTAGGCTCGCACCACTCGCACCGCAGGTGCGTTGCCTCACTCGGCGCAACGCGCCGCACCACTCGAGCCGTAGGCTCGCACCACTCGCGCGTCAGCGCGTTGCCGCCTCTCGAAAAGGCGCTTCGTTCTGCGTCATATATTGAAAAGAAAGGCCGAAAATAATATAATGAGGCCAGGTATTTTTCTGTCCGCGCAAGCCGCGGGAGAAGCGGGGGTTTTATATGAAAGTATATGCGATTGGCAGTGATCACGCGGGTTATGAAATGAGGCTTCAGATTAAAGCCTATTTGGAATCCCGCGGTTTTTCTGTTGAGGATTTCGGGACTTTTGACCGTGAAAAAAGCAACTATCCGGAGATCGCGGACGTGGTTGCCAACAAGGTGGCGGCCGGCGGTTACGACGGCGGGATACTGATCTGCGGGACCGGCATTGGCATGTCTCTTGCGGCAAACAAGGTCAAGGGCATCCGGGCGGCCTGCGTCAGCGAGCCTTACTCGGCAATGATGTCCCGGGAGCACAACAACGCCAATATCATCTGCTTCGGCGCAAGGGTCGTTGGCATCGAGACCGCCAAAATGATAGTGGACGCCTTCACTGACCACGAGTTCCTTGGCGGCAGACACGCCCTGCGAGTTGATATGATCTCGAAGATCGAAAAAGAGGGGCACCTCTGATCAACGCCAAAAAAAACACAGACTGAAACATTGAAATAAACCTTTTAACGAAAGGACTCTGATTCAAAAAATGAATGAGAAAGAACTTCACAATCTGAAAACAGCCGCTACGAAGATCCGGCGGAACATAATTGTTTCGGTGTCCGCAGCAAAGTGCGGCCATCCCGGCGGATCACTTTCGATCGCCGACATTGTGGCTTATCTGTATTTTAAAGAGATGAATGTTTCGCCGGAGAAAAAAGACGATCCCGGCAGGGACCGCTTCGTGCTCTCGAAGGGACACTGCGCACCGGCTCTTTACGGGGCATTGGCGGAGAGGGGCTTTTTCCCGAAGGAGGACCTCTTGACGCTGAGGCGCTGGGACAGCTACCTTGAGGGGCATCCCAGTGCGAAAACGGTGCCGGGGGTGGACATTTCCACGGGATCCCTTGGCCAGGGTATTTCCAATGCGGTGGGCATTGCCATTGCCGGAAAACTTGACAAAAAGGACTACAGAGTGTATTCGATCCTCGGCGACGGTGAGTGCGAGGAGGGCGAGGTCTGGGAGGCCGCGATGTGTGCAGCTCACTATAAACTTGACAACCTCTGCGCCTTTGTTGACGTGAACGGGCTCCAGATCGACGGGCCCACGGAGGAGGTCATGAATCCGAATCCCATTGGCGACAAGTTCAGGGCCTTCGGGTGGCACGTTGAGGAGATCGACGGTCACGACTTTAACGAGATCGAGGCTGCGGTAAAAAAGGCAAAAACGGTGAAGGGACAGCCCACGGCGATCATCGCAAGGACGGTCAAAGGCAAGGGAGTTTCGTTTATGGAAAACAAAGCCTCCTGGCACGGTGTTGCACCGAATGCGGAGCAGACCGCCGAGGCACTGAAAGAGATCGACGCTTACGCTGCGGCTCTTGAGACTGAGGGAAGGGGGGTCTGAACCATGGGAAAAACCGCTACACGTGACGCTTACGGAAAAGCGCTGGCAGAATTCGGAAAAGACGAAAGAATAGTGGTTCTTGACGCGGACCTTTCAAAATCCACCAAGACCGCTGTGTTCAAGGACGCCTGGCCGGACAGGCATTTCAACATGGGCATTGCCGAGGGCAACATGATGGCTGTGGCGGCGGGACTGGCTTCCACCGGCAAGATCGTGTTTGCATCAAGCTTTGCGGTATTTGCCACCAGCAGGGCCTACGAACAGATCAGAAACTCCATCTGCTATCCCAACGCCAATGTGAAGATCTGCGCAACCCACTCGGGCATTACCGTTGGCGAGGACGGGGCGTCACACCAGAGCATTGAGGATATATCCATAATGCGCACGTTGCCCAATATGACGGTCCTTTGCCCCTCGGACGGATATGAGACAAAATTCTGCGTCAAGACCGCTCTTGAGACGGACGGCCCGGTATATCTGAGGCTGGGCCGGCTTGCCGTGGAAGACTTTTACGACGAGAACACGGTGTTTGAAAAGGGCAAAGGCAAGGTTGTGCGGGACTACGGAAACGACGCGGTGATCTTTGCCACCGGATACATGGTGCAGCAGTCCGCTGCGGCCGCGGACATTCTCCTTGGCGAGGGAATCGGGGTCAAAGTGGTGGACATATTCTCCATCAAACCCATCGACAAAGAGATTATTGTAAAGAATGCGGAGAAGACCAATTTTGTGGTGACCTGCGAGGAGCACAGCATCATCGGAGGCCTTGGCAGCGCGGTCTGCGAGGTCCTTTCGGAAGAGCGGCCCACAAAAGTTCTGAGGATCGGCATGAACGACACCTTCGGAAAATCCGGTACTCCGGACGCGCTTCTCAAACTGTTCGGACTTGACGGCAGCTCCGTTGCCGAAAAGATCCGTAAAGCGCTCAAGTGATACGTTGGCGGAACCGCCCCAAGGAGGAACTTCCGATGAAGAATCTGTGGAAAACAATAACGGCAGTTGTACTGGCTGTTCTGATTTCTTTTTGCCTGCTTTCATGCAACAATGACAAACCTGTGGAGCCCGCCGGAGACACGTCCCTTCCGGAGGCTTCCGCGACAGTCGAGCCCACTCCCGAAGTGACTCCGGTAAACATTGACGGGTTCGACTATTCCGAAAAAGTCATTGGCGCTGAGGATTTGTTTGCAAAATGCAAGACCCAGGGGCGGACCATTGTCACGGAATACGCCATGAAGAAGAACGATACGCCCTCCACGGGCATTGCTCTTGACTATTCCGCTGCGGCGATCGAGTTCAACGCCTACTGCGAAGGCACGGCAGCTGCTGTGATAAGAATGAAATCCACTGGAATCGGCGGCGCCAGACTCTACATCAGCGTCTACGTTGACGGCGTTCAGGTGGGGAGCAGGGCGGATTACAGGCTCACGAAGACCAAAGCCACCGACGTAGTCCTGGCCGAGAACCTTGAAAGGGGACTCCACAATTTCAGGATCGAAAGGCAGAGCGAGGCGGAGCGGGGCGTCATATATATTGACGGCCTGAAGATCTCGGGCGAACTGGCGGAAAGGCCGGCGGATTCCAAGTATTTTATCGAATTTATAGGCGATTCCATCACCACGGGCTACGGCAACCTCTATCCGGACCAGTCCGAAGGCGAAAAAGGCGCCAATGCAGCCGCCAATGAATACGTTGACGGCACCAGAACTTACGCGGTGCTGTCGGCAAAAGCCGTTGGCGCGGACTACAGCGTGGTGGCCCAGCAGGGCATCGGCATAGTAAAAGGCTGGTACGAGCACACGATGCTCCAGAAGTACACCGAGACCTGCTACCAGTGCGACAGACACGAGGACTGGACCTTCCCGAGAAAAGCGGACGTGGTGGTGATAAACCTTGGAACAAATGACGCGTCCTTCTACGGCGCAGGCCAGGTGTCCCTTGACAAAGTCAAAAAAGGCATCAGAGACTTCCTGGATCTGGTCAAAGAGAAAAATCCCGACGCAAAGATCCTTTGGGTCTACGGCATGATGGACAGATTCCTGGGGACCTACGTTGAAGAGGCCATCAAGGAAAAGGGCGGTGCTAACGCAGGTTACTATTTCCTCTGGCTGAACCAGAACGGCTCCGGCGGCAACGGTCATCCCTCCCTTCAGGCCCACATCGACAATTCAAAGATACTTGAGGCAAAACTCAGAGAGATACTTCCTGAAAAATAAAACGGTTAAGATATGAGTCTAAAGTATGACAGGCTTTACGCGGCGGTGGATCTGGCGCGTATACGCCGGAATTTAATGAAGATCAAAAGCACGCTGGCGGAGGACACCGGTGTGCTTGCCGTGCTTAAGGCGGACGCCTACGGGCACGGGGCAAGGGTCGTGGCCAATTACATCAGCGGCGACATCGCAATGGCCGGAGTTGCAGGCGTCAGCGAGGCCCTTGAGCTTAGAAAAGAGATGCCTGAGGGCAAACTGTACGCCCCCCGCTTCACAAAACCGATCCTTGTTCTGGGCTACACCCACCCCTCGATGTTTTCTGACGCCATCGAAAATGACGTGACCCTGACTGTCTTTGACGAGGAAAACGCCAAGGCCCTTGACCGGGCAGCTGCATTGGCAGGTAAGATCGCCAACGTGCACATTGCCGTGGACACGGGCATGCACAGAATTGGCTTCAGACCCTGCGAAGAGAGCGCCGCTTCAATAGAAAGGATCGCATCTCTTAAGAACATAAGGATCCGGGGCATTTTCTCCCATTTTGCCCGGGCGGACGAATTTTCGGGCGTGGGCGAGACTGACAGGCAGGAAAAACTTTTTAACAGCTTCTGCGACAGCCTCGACAAAAGAGGCGTCGACACGGGCATGAGGCACATAAGCAACAGCGCCGGAATCATGACGGGAAGGACTTCCTACCCGCTGGTTCGCGCAGGAATCGTGCTTTACGGACACTACCCCTCGGATGAGGTGAACAGCAGCCTGAAGGACCTTGAACCTGCTCTTTCTGTCAGGGCGAGGATCGTCAACATCGCAGAGCTCAAAAAGGGCGAGAGTCTTAGCTACGGACACACTTTTACAGCGCCTGAGGACATGAAGGCGGCAACCCTTGCTGCGGGATATGCGGACGGCATTTTCAGAAGCCTTTCAAACAAGGGTAAAGTGGTGGTCGGAGGCCGCCAATGCAGGATCCTGGGCAGGATCTGCATGGACCAGATGATGGTGGACGTGACTTCCGTAAACGGCTGCGCGGTGGGCGACGAGGCGCTGATCTTCGGAGAACTCGGGGATTGCAGACTGCCTCTTGAAGAGGTGGCCGGGACTGCGGGATCGTTTAACTACGAGCTTATGTGCGAGATCGGCAGGCGCATGACGAGAATCTATTTTGAGGACGGGACGCCAATTGAGGCTGTTAGCTATATATAAAAGGTCGCATATGCGGAAACCGCTGTTGAATCAGGGTTCCTCTAAAGGGGCTGATTATACTCTCTTTACGCAGGCGGCAGGGCAATCCACAGACCTGAAAACAGCGGCATACCGCCTTTCAGTATTGGCGTCAGTGATAAAACGGAGGAAATTATGAACAAAGAATTCCTTTTTGAACTCCTCAAGGCCCGGGGCGTGTCGGGAGACGAGACACCCGTTGGCAAAGTCGTATACGAGTACATGAAGCAGTACGCGGATCAGGTGGACGTTGATGTTGTGGGCAACGTTACCGCGACCATCAACCCGGGGGTGCCCTTCAAAGTTATGTTGGCGGGCCACTCGGACGAGATCGGACTTAGGGTCACCCATTTTGAAGAGGGCGGCTTTATAAGAGTTTCCCCTGTGGGCGGCATTTACGTGATATCCTATCCCGGCCACAAGGTCAGGATCGACACCGCAAAAGGGCCCGTCTACGGCGCGGTGGTGATCGACAGATCAATCATGTCGGACGCAAACATGGGAGCCGACAAAATACAGATCGACATTGGCGCGTCAACGGAGGAAGAGGCGAGAGCGGCGGTGTCCGTAGGCGACCCCGTGACCTTCGACACGGATTACAGGGAGCTTTTGGGCGACAGGGTGACCTCAAGAGCTTTTGACGACAGAATAGGTGTTTTCGTGGTCATGGAGGCTCTGAAACTTGCCAAGGAGCAGGGAGCGGTGATAGGCGTGTCGGCGACTGCAACGGTTGGCGAAGAGGTGAACGGCTGCGGAGCATTTTTTGCGGCTTCAAACGTAAAGCCTGCCATTGCCATTGCGGTGGATGTGACTTTTGCAACGGATTCGCCCCATACCGATCCCGCAAGATCCGGGCAGGTCAAACTGGGAGGCGGTCCGGTCCTCTCGAAGGGCCCCGGCATACCCAAGGCTGTCAACGAGTGCATTGAGGCCTCCGCCGCTGCCCTTGACATAAAACTTCAGTACGAGGTCTCGGGGGGCTGGACCCACACCGACGGTGACACCATGACCAAGACGAATGCGGGAGTTCCCTTTACGGTCATATCGATTCCTCTGAGATACATGCATTCCCCTGCCGAAGTGCTCTCCCTTTCCGACGTGGAGAAGACCATTGAGCTGCTGGCGGGCTTCCTGTGCGATCTCAGTTCCGAAATGAATTTCAAGCCTTTTGGCTAATACTTTTATTAATGACGCCGGGTAATCCCGGCAGGGCGGCTTATGGCCGTCCCGGAGGTAATTATGAGCAAATTTGTTACAGGCCTGAAAAAGTTTTTGTTTTACGCTGTAGGACTGATCCTGATCGCCGTTGGCATCAACCTTTCAAAGCTTTCGGCTCTCGGCATATCCCCGGTGAGCTCCGTGCCCCGCTCCTGTGAAGTTATCTGGGGCTGGTCCCTGGGAACAATGACCATCATTGTTTACTGCATTCTGATACTGATACAGATCCTGGTGCTGAGAAAGAAATTCAAACCGATCAATCTTCTGGGGATACCCATTGCGGTGGCCTTCGGTGTGCTTGTGGATCTGGTTGGCGTGACTGTGAACACCCAGTTTTTCGGCATCGACACCAGCGGTTTCGGACACTGGCTGGCCTTCCTGCCTGCGCCCGAAAACTATATCGCCAGGGTTGGATATTTCGCGGGAAGCCTCGTGTTTATCGCGCTTGGCGTGTTCCTGTACCTCCGTCCGAAGTGGCCGGCAATGCCTGCGGAGGGCCTTGCGGCTGCGGTCTCCCAGGTGTCGGGCATGAAATTCGGCAACTGCAAGACCATTGTTGACACGTCGATGATCGTTGTCTCCTTCCTGATGCACTTCATCTTTTCGATGGCGACGGGGGTCAACATTGGCGATTACTTCAAAGCGTTTATCGGCCTCGGCGGCACCACCATTGTCGTGGGAATAGGAACGGTCATCTCCGCGGTGGTCATCGGCCAGCTGGTGAAACTGCTCACAAAGCTTTTGGGAAAACCTCTTGACGGGTTTATATTTAAAGGAAAGAAGGACGAATAATCATGGAATCGATGCGCAGACACGTTGACTCTTACATAAGAGAGCTTTTGAAACAGATCCCGAAAAAGGTGATCCGGCTGACAAATATCAGTATCTGCGAATGCGGGTACAAGACCGACAACGTTTTTCCTCCGGAAAAGGACTTCAAGCCCTACACCTGGGGTGACGAGTGGGGCGGCGGCAACGATTCTCACGCCTGGTTCCACATTCCGGTGGAGGTGCCGGAGGATATGCAGGGCAGCGACGAGACCCTTGAATTCTGCCTTCACACCAATAAAAGCGGCTGGGATGCGGACAACCCTCAGTTCCTCTGCTACATTGACGGGGTGATGCGCCAGGGCATCGACACCAATCACATGGACGTAAACCTTACGCCGGGCAAAAAGTTTTTCGACATCTATCTCTACGCCTACACGGGACCCAGAGTCGAGAAGACGGTGATTATGCCCTACCTCCGGACGGTCAACGAAGACGTTCGCCAATATTTCTACGACGTCAACGTGCCCCGGATGGCCATGGACGCCATGCCGGTGAACAGCCCCGAATACATGGAAGTGCTGACAGCCCTCAGCATGTCATTAAGAAAGATCAATATGCTGGAGCCCAGGGAAGAGGAGTTCCACAGGACTCTTAAAGAGGCTGCGGCATACCTCAAAGAGAACCTTTACGACAAGGCAAGGGAGAGCGAAACCGCGGTGATCTGCATTGGCCATACACACATTGACGTGGCCTGGCTCTGGACGGTGGGACAGACCCGCGAAAAGGCCCAGAGATCTTTTGCGACGGTCATAGAGCTTATGAAGCGCTTCCCGGAGTACAAATTCATGTCCTCCCAGGCATACCTGTACAAAGCGGTCAAGGAAGAGGCCCCGGAACTTTACGAAGAGATCAAAAAAATGGTCAAGGCCGGACGCTGGGAAGTGGAGGGCGCCATGTGGGTGGAGGCGGACTGCAATCTGCCCTCCGGCGAGTCCCTGGTAAGACAGGTGGTCTACGGCAAGAACTTCTTCAAAGAGGAATTCGACGTGGATTCAAAGGTACTCTGGCTCCCCGACGTGTTCGGCTACTCCGCCGCCATCCCTCAAATTTTGAGGAAATCCGGGGTGGACTGGTTCGTGACTTCAAAGATCAGCTGGAACGACAAAAACGTGATGCCCTACGACGTATTCTCCTGGCAGGGCCTTGACGGCACGGCAATAAACACATATTTCCTCACAGCCCAGGACAAGGGCAGGACCACGGACTTCAACAAGGGCACCACCTACGTGGCTTCCACAAGGCCTCAGATGATCGCGGGATCCTACAACCGCTTCCAGCAGAAGGAGCTTACCCGGGAATCGATGGTGACCTTCGGCTTCGGTGACGGCGGCGGCGGTCCCACGGACGACATGCTCTGGATGGCAAGGCGCCAGGTCAAAGGCATCCCCGGACTTCCGAAGGCAAAGATCGAGTTTGCGGGAGACATGCTGAAGAGACTTGCCAAAAAAATCGACGGCAATCCCAGGCTTCCCAAGTGGCGGGGCGAACTCTACCTTGAGTTCCACCGGGGCACCTACACCTCCAACGCCAGGAACAAGAAGAACAACAGAAACTGCGAATTCCTGATGCTGGACAGCGAGATGATGTCGGTAATGGCCAACGTCAGCGCCGGCCTTCCCTTCCCGAAGAAGACTTTAAGAGAGCTCTGGGAGCTGATGCTCATAAACCAGTTCCACGACATCATACCCGGCTCCTCCATAAGAGAAGTCTATGAGCAGTGCGACAGGGAGTACGCCAAGATCCGTGAGATCACCGGCAAGATCAGAAAAGAGGCCGCCAAAGCCGTCGCTTCAAAGATCAAGACCGACAAGCCCTACATCGTTTTCAACCCCCACTCCTTCACCGGAAAGGGTTACGTCAACGTTGGCGGCAGGTCAGTCTACGTGGAAAACATCCCGCCGAAGGGCTACAAGGCCATGACCCTCAGGGCTAAAAAGGGCATGGTGACCGTCGACAAGGACGCCGGGATCATTGACACGCCTTTCTACCGCTGCGAACTTGACGATAACTTTGAGATCAGATCCCTTTACGACAAGAAAAACGGCCGTGAAGTAATTTCCGGCGGCACCGGCAACCAGCTTAGAATCTACGAGGACTACCCGGACGTGTACGACGCCTGGGAGATCCAGCAGTTCGATAACTACAAATACTACAACGTTTCGGATATTGAATCGGTGGAAGTGATCGACGAAGGCGGCAGAGCAGGGCTCAAGATCGTCCGGAAGCATGACACCAGCACCATATCCCAGAAGATCTGGTTCTACGGCGAGGACGAAAGGATCGATTTCGAAACAGAACTCGACTGGCACAGTCTCCACAGAGTTCTCCGCACCGCTTTCCCCGTTGACATAAACACCGACAAGGCCAGCTTCGAGGTCCACTTCGGCACCATCCAGCGGCCCACCCACACCAACACCTCTTGGGACGAGCAGAAGTTCGAGACCTGCGCCCACAAGTTCGCGGACCTTTCCGAGGGCGACTACGGTGTATCCCTCCTCAACGACTGCAAGTACGGCCACGACGTCCACGGCAACACGATGCAGATCACGCTCCTCAAGCGCCCGACTTACCCCAACGAGATCGCCGACGAGGGGTACCACAAGTTCACCTACTCCCTGCTGCCCCACAAGGGCGACCTCAAGGACGCAG
This sequence comes from uncultured Clostridia bacterium, assembly GCA_947304585.1. Classification (GTDB taxonomy): domain Bacteria; phylum Bacillota; class Clostridia; order UBA1212; family UBA1212; genus UBA1212. Next base: position 9,832 of record CAMZBI010000047.1, read on the forward strand.
ACACGGTGCGCCAGGCATACCTGCTGAATTTCCCCATGTATGCGGTAAAATCGGAGTCATCCGCCGAGGACTGCCTCCCCGCCGAATGGTCAATGATAACCTGCGACAACGAAAACCTGGTCATCGAAACAGTGAAAGAGGCTGAATACTCCGGCGACATCATAGTCAGAGGCTACGAGTCCAAAAACTTCCGGGGAACCGCCAATATCACCCTCGGCTTTGACGCCAAGGAGGTCTTCATCGCAGACCTTATGGAAAACAAAGTGGAAAAACTGGAGATTAAAGACAGAACAGTCAAAGTGCCCTACAAGCCCTTCGAGATAGTGACTTTGAGGATAGTCAGATAAAAGAAAACAGGGAAAAAGACCGTTTGATTTAAAAAATATAGTTGCCCGGGCGGGGTTTCAGGCGTCCTGATCGCCGGAGATCTCGCCCGTTTTATCTGCTTCCGCGGAAACTGCGTCGCGGCCCGGGTCAGAACTGTCGGGGACAATGCCCCTGTAAGACTCTTTGTCACGACTGTCCGGCAGAGTGACCTTGGGGCCCGGCTCCTCGTCATCGGGAATTGTATTGGTGTTGTATTCGAAAGCCTCACCGTCGATCACGCTCTGGGTCTTCTCCCCCGAGCTGCCTTCGGCGTTGTTTTCACCGGATCCGTTGGGATCATTTTCAAGACGCCTCTTCTTTATGATCTTGTAGTATATGAGCAGGCCGATGCCTGAAAACGCAAGGGTCACGGCGAGGGCGATGATGCCCACAAGATACTGTTTATTGCCAAGGGCGTCCCCCGGAAGGGTCGACGTGACGATGGAAGGTATCCTCCCGATGGAACATATAAGAAGCCAGGTGTAGACCTTCATATTGGTCAATCCGGCAAAATAGCAGAGAAGGTCCTTCGGAGTGCCGGGAATCAGGAAAATGATGAAATAGAGAATATCCCTCTTGGGGGTGGTTTTCAGGAATTTGACCTCACTCAGCTTGTCCTCTGAGAAGAAAACGGTGACGATCTTTTTTCCAAGAAGCCTTACCAGCAGAAAAACGGTCATGCTTCCCAGAGTCGACGCCAATATGCAGAGCAGAGTGCCCTTGACCGCTCCGAAAGCGAAACCTGCCGCGATCTCAAGGGGCTCTCCCGGAAGAAATGCAAAAACGATCTGCAGCATCACAAGGCCGATATAGGCAAGTTCCGCAACAACGGGATGAGCGTTCACCCAGTCTCTGAAATCCTGGGGATTGACGGCGATGTTCAGAATGGGCTGAAAAAAGACCACGGTGACCACGATTCCCGCAATCACCGCCACGACAAGCAGTACAGACGTTATGATCTTCTTAGTCTTCTGACTCATTTCAAAAGCTCTTTCCTGTGATTTGAGGAGGAAAAACCGTCCCCCTGCGGTCTTGATTATAGCACAGAACGAGCTTCCAGACAATAATCCGCCGGGCCTGTTTTCAGCGGTTTTTCCCGGCGAAGGGAGATCTGATAAACGTCCCTTTTTTACCAACAAAAACGTTGGCAAATGCAATAAAAAACCGGGCTTTCCATCAAAAATCACGGGACTTCCGTTGAATAAAAGGCGGAAAAATGGTAAAATTGTTCAGAAGAAAAAGAGGCGCTCCATGCGCAGTGGACCCGCGGAGGTGTAATAAATGACAATGTTAAGTGATATTGAAATTGCCCAGGCGACAAAGCTTCAGCCCATTGATGTGATAGCAAAGAAGGCAGGCATCCCTGAGGACAGTGTTGAGCACTATGGAAAATACAAAGCCAAGATCGATCCCGGCTTTCTAAAGGACCGCAAGGCCAAAAAAGCCAAACTCATACTTGTGACCGCCATAACCCCGACCCCTGCGGGCGAGGGCAAGACCACCACTACAGTAGGCCTTTCTGACGGTCTTTCCCGAATTGGCAAGAACGTGATCGTCGCCCTGAGAGAACCCTCCCTTGGCCCGGTCTTCGGAATAAAAGGCGGTGCTGCAGGCGGCGGCTACGCCCAGGTGGCCCCCATGGAGGACATCAACCTCCACTTCACCGGCGATTTCCATGCCATCGGCGCCGCCAATAACCTTCTTGCCGCAATGCTGGACAACCACATCCACCAGGGCAATGCTCTTGGCATCGACCCCGGACGCATCACCTGGAAACGCTGCGTTGACATGAACGACAGGCAACTGCGGTTCATTGTCGACGGCTGCGGCGGACGCTCCAACGGCGTGACCCGTGAAGACGGCTTCGACATCACCGTGGCCTCCGAGATCATGGCAGTCTTCTGCCTTGCCGACTCCATCACAGACCTGAAAGAAAGGCTCTCCCGGATCATCGTTGGCTACACCTACGACGACAAGCCCGTGACCGCCGGCGACCTCAAAGCTGTCGGCGCCATGACGGCTCTCCTGAAGGACGCGCTTAAACCCAACCTGGTCCAGACCCTCGAGGGCACCCCCGCCTTCGTCCACGGCGGCCCCTTCGCCAATATCGCCCACGGCTGCAACTCGGTCTCCGCCACAAAAATGGCCCTGCAGCTTGGCGATTACGTGGTCACCGAAGCCGGCTTCGGCGCTGACCTTGGCGCTGAAAAATTCCTGGACATCAAGTGCCGCGCCGCAGGCCTTGTTCCCGATGCGGTCGTGGTCGTTGCAACGGTCAGAGCCCTCAAGATGCATGGCGGCCTTGACAAAAAGCAGCTCGCCACGGAGGACCTCGCAGCCCTGGAAAAAGGCATTCCCAACCTCCTCCGCCACGTCTCCAACATCAAAAACGTCTACGGTCTGCCCTGCGTTGTGGCAGTGAACCGTTTTCCCACCGACACCGACGATGAGATCGACTTCATCGTCAAAAAGTGCCGGGCCCTTGGCGTCAACACCGAACTCTCCACCGTCTGGGCCGAAGGCGGCAAAGGCGGCGAATCCCTTGCCAAAGAGGTTGTCCGTCTCTGCGAAGAAGAAAAGCCAGCCTTCAAATTCGCCTACGATCTTGACGCCACCATCACCGCCAAGATCGAATCCCTCGTCAAGAAAGTCTACGGCGGCAGCGGCGTCGTCATCACCGCCAATGCCAAAAAGCAGATCGAAAAACTCACCGCGCTGGGCTTCGACAAGCTGCCCATCTGCGTCGCCAAGACCCAATACAGCTTCTCCGACAACCCAGCTCTCCTCGGCGCCCCCGAGAACTTCGAGGTCACCGTGAAAAACGTCAAGGTCTCCGCCGGCGCCGGATTCATCGTTGTGCTGACGGGCGACATCATGACCATGCCCGGCCTCCCTAAGGTCCCCGCTGCGGAAAAGATCGACGTTGACGAAAACGGCGTGATTTCGGGGTTGTTTTAACGCGGCTCTGACGCAGCTACGCCGCTAGTGTGCGAGCCTGCGGCTCGAGTGGTGCGAACCTTCGGTTCGAGTGGGGCGGCGCAAGCGCCGAGTGGGGCGCGGCTATGCCGCTAGTGTGCAAGCCTGCGGCTCGAGTGGTGCGAACCTTCGGTTCGAGTGGTGCGGCTTCGCCGAGTGGTGTGCAGCTACGCCGCTAGTGTGCGAGCCTGCGGCTCGAGTGGTGCGAACCTTCGGTTCGAGTGGGGCGGCGCAAGCGCCGAGTGGTGCGGCTTCGCCGAGTGGTGCGCAGCTACGCCGCTAGTGTGCGAGCCTGCGGCTCGAGTGGTGCGAACCTTCGGTTCGAGTGGGGCGGCGCAAGCGCCGAGTGGTGCGCGGCTACGCCGCGAGTGATTCGCCTTCGGCGAGTGAATAGTCCTGAGTATTGTTTTACCACATATTAATTTATCTTGCCGGGCGGATCATCCTGTCCGGCTTTTTTGATGTTTAACCGTGTTTTTCTGTTGTCAATTGTACACTCTTGGCAATGCGCCGGCCTCCGTTGGCAAGTGGCACCGACTGCGCACACCCTGTTTTTGCGCTTGAAAATCTTTTAAAATTTCAATATAAATTGCATTTATAACGGAATTTTTGTTGCATTTTAACAACAAATCTGGTATAATATAGGTAACAGAAGAAGACGGATTTTTCCTCCAGAGCAGGTGCTCGGTCCGTGAAAAACTGTGTTTAAAAAGGCCAATCAAAGGAGGAATTTTTTATGAGTAAGGGTGAACTTGTTGCCCAGTCGTATGTTTTTGGCAAAGAAATAGATGCCTTGGCGGATAATTTGCTTCGTCGTCACGAATACTACATCTCGGGTCAGATACGCCGTTCCGCGTATTCTGTCGGCGCCAATATTAGAGAGGCCCAGCAGGCCGAAAGTTTGCGTGATTTTACGCACAAGCTCAGCATCTCGCTGAAAGAGGCAAACGAGACGCTTTACTGGCTGAATATGCTGCGGGAGTCGCATAAGATCAGTGACGAAAAGTTTGTAGAGCTTCGCAAGGCTTGCGTTTCGATTTTCTTGATGCTCAGGTCGGCGGTTAAAACGTCAAGAAAAAAGCTCGAATGCAAACGTTACAGTTCTGACGCCGTATAAGGCCGCATTGCCAATGCATATCGGAGTTTAACCAAAACGGGCGAGCAGGAAAATCCTCTCGCCCGAACTTTTCATTGCGAAGTCAATTGCCCCACCGCAGCGTAGTTGCGAAATCGGCGAAGCCGCATCACTCGAACCGAAGGTTCGCACCACTCGAGCCGCAGGCTCGCACCACTCGCCGAAGGCGCCTCACTCGCGGTGTAGCCGCGCCTCACTCGAACCGCAGGCTCGCACCACTCGGCGAAGCCGCTCCTCTCGCCGAAGGCGCCTCACTCGCGGTGTAGCCGCGCACCACTCGAGCCGCAGGCTCGCACCACTCGGCGAAGCCGTACCACTCGCGGTGTAGCCGCGCCTCACTCGAGCCGCAGGCTCGCACCACTCGGCGAAGCCGCTCCTCTCGGCGAAGCCGCACCACTAGCGCCGCAGGCGCGCACCACTCGGCGAAGCCGCACCACTAGCGCCGCAGGCGCGCATTACCTTATTGTTATTATCGCGGCCTCATTAGACTCCAGTTCAATCCTGAAGGTGTCGCCGTCCCGGAGGAGTTCCTTTTTGCCCCGGAGGCCGAAGCAGGACACGGAGTCATTGGCGTTGGTCAGTTTGAACGAAACCGTGCGCTTTTTGTGGTCCACGTCCTTGTAGTCGTCGGCAGCGAAGATGAAGAGGGCGCGGGAGCCGTCATTGGCGCGGGAGACCATTTCGCCAACCAGCAACCCCAGATTGTCATCGGGTTTCAGGTCGCGGACAAAGCCTGTGGAGAGTGTTTCGATGTGCTTGATGGTTTGGGAGCCCTCGATTTCCTTGCCGGGTGTGCCGCCAAAGCCAACAAAGTGGGTGTCGGTGGTCCGGTATTCCATGTAAATGGGAGCGAGGGTCTTGATCTCGGTGTTGATCTTCTTCAGTTTTTCGTACTGCTCTGTCTTTTCGCCCTTGTCGTCGAGGACTTGGTTGTGCCACCAGCCCGCGGTGTAGCAGGCCCAGGTGATGACTTCGACGCCAAACGCCATGGCGCTGTAGGCCTGGAAACGGAGCATGTTTTCCGAGATCCACTTCTCCGGAACGTGGGAGTTGACCTGAAGGACGATCCAGATAGAGCGGCCTGTCTTGCGGCAGGCATCCGCCACAGAGATTAGATTTTCGTAGGCCTTCCTCACATAGCAACAGTAAACGTAAAAGTCGTAGCTGAGGTAGTCGGCGGGGACGTTCTCGCAATAGCGTAGGATGTGCTCGTCGTAGGTCTTGGTTCCGAGTTGGCAAGTGGTCTCGTCCTCAGTGTTCTGGGAGACCGAGGCGTAGTTGGGGTAGAGGTTGAGGTACGGAAACTGCTTGGGGAAAAGTGTGTTGGTCAGACCGAAAACCTCGCCGTAATAGGGAAAATCCAGGGCCGAGGGCTCGTCGCCGATGTCAATGCCCCAGATCGCCGGGTGGTCAACAAACTTCTCCGCGGCCTTGAGATACTTCTCCGGCGGGTTCACCTTGTGCATCGTGCCTGTGTTTTCGCCGTTGCCGCCCCACCATCCCGGAACAACGCCAACCACGATCGCGCCAACGCCGTGCTTCTCGAAAAGGTCAAGCGTGGCCTTGTCGTACTCGGCGCAGCAGACGAAATCGATGCCGCAATCCGCAAGGTCCTTCACGTGCTGCTCCGTGCGGGCATAGGGCTTAAGGTGATATGTGCCAATGTTAAAACGGGATCTGTCCATACGTGTATTCATAATAATTCCTCCTAAAGGCGGCGTAGCCGCGGCGCGATGCGTTGTGTCGCAAGTTATTAGTTGTTAGCGAATAGTTTTGAGTGAACAGTGATCAGTGATCTTGCAGCAAATTTATCACTCGGCGAAGCCGCACCACTCGCGGAACGGAGTGACGCGCAGTTCACTCGAGCCGCAGGCTCGCACCACTGGCGAAACGAAGTGAAGCGCCCACTCGGCGAAGCCGCACCACTCGGCGCTTGCGCCGCACCACTCGCGGCGTCAGCCGCGCCCCTCTCGGCAAAGCCGCCTCACTCGCGGCGTCAGCCGCGCCCCTCTCGGCAAAGCCGCACCACTCGCGGAACGGAGTGACGCGCAGTTCACTCGAGCCGCAGGCTC
>CAMZBI010000048.1 GCA_947304585.1 uncultured Clostridia bacterium
ATTCTTAGGAAAATTCGAGCTCTTTTTTTATCTGGAGAGTATTTTTACAGCCCCATAACTTGCGTCGTCAGCAGCACTTCGCTAACCACTCCTCACTATTCACTATAACTATTCCCTATCCCCTGCCCTCTGTGGTATAATTAAAACTGATGACATTCGTTTATATAAGGCACTTCATGAGCGTATCATCATTAACTGCGGAGCCCTGCTCCGCTTCACATGCAACGCAACGAATTGCTTTCACCTGCGACAAGGCGCACTTGCCATGAAAACAAAGATCTTTGCCTGTTTGATTTCAGTTTTGATCCTTTGGACAGCCCTTTTCGGGATGTCTTCCTGTTCGTTCCTCTCGGATATCATTGAGATCCTGCCGGAGATCATTGCCACGGATGCACCGGATATGCCTGAAACCCCGGAGCCGGGCCCTGAAGAAACTCCGCAGGAGGACGGCTCGATTCCCTTCAGGCATACTCCGGACATTGGCGATTACACAATGCCAAGCGAGGACTTTGCGGACTCCCTTGAGAGAGAGGCGGCGGAGATTATTGACGGAGCCATTGCGAAAGCTCTTTCGTACGTTGAGGTTATGAAAGACGGCAGGCACTCTGCTGTTTCCTATCCTTTTGATGAGAATGCGGGCGGATACGTTACACGCTTTACGGACAGTGAGTTGGATTTCTACCGCAGGATAGTTGCCTCTGCAAAAAAAATCGAACCCTTCAACATAGCGGACAGCGAATTTCCGGGCGGCGGCGATGCGCTGAAAGAGTTTTATTTCAAGGCCGGTACGGTCCTGTCTTATTGCGAGCCGGGCATTAATTCTTATCTTACTCTTGATGTCGAGGTCCAGGGCAGATGGGATTATTCCACTTATTATTCAAAGCTCTTCGACCGCTATTTTGACCCTTACAGGGATTTTTCATCATCAGTATCGGATGGCAGCGTGACCATGGCTGAGGTCAGGCACGGAGCTGATCTTCTTGACAGAGTCGTCAAGCGGGTGGTCAGGTTTATGCCGGAAGGGCTGTCCGCGTATGACAAGTATTATTATCTTGCCGCGGTGCTCAGCGAAAAAGTTTCCTATGACAAGCGACCCGACAGCTGTTTTTCCGCCTTTGGCGCTCTCGTCTGCGGTAAAGCGGTTTGCGAAGGGTACGCATCTGCTTATTATCTGCTCTGCCGGGAGGCAAACCTCTGGTGCGCCTACAGGGACGGTCTTCCGGAGGGACAGGGCCACGCATGGAACATGATCAAGTTGGACAGCGGTATCTACAACGTTGACGTGACCTGGTGCGACGGCTACGGCAAGCCTTTCGAGCGGGACTGGTACGACTGTTTCGTAAAATCCGACGAAGTGTTCGTTGCCGACGGGCACTGTGCCGAAGCAGGGGTCCCCGGAACCGGTGTTTTTGAGCCCTCCCCTTACGAAGCCCGGTCCTAAGCCCCACTGTTAACTGCTCGCTATTAACTCTTAACTATATCGGAGTTCTCAGATGCATAAAGACGACCCTTCAAAAGAAAGATTCTGTCACAGAAGAAAAGCCAATCCTTTCAAAAGAGGTTTGGCTGTTTTTATTGCCGTTGCAATGCTTCCGGCTTCATTGGCGATTCTCTCAGGCTGCGAAACAAACACGGGTATTGAACCCTGGCAGGCCACGGCGGAGGAACTGGAAATCGCAGGCAGTGTTGCGGGGAGAAATCCTCTCATAGTGGGCTGCTGGATACCGCCAAGGCCCCATCAGATGACCACAGAGGAGGAAGCCGACCAACGGATGAAAGCGGTCATGGAGTCGGGGATCAATATGGTCTCCACCCACCACAATGATCTTGCCGACATGGATTTCATCCACAGGCTTATCAAGTCATCGGCCAAATACGGTATTGACGTCATCATAGAGCTCAACGGAGATCTCTCAGACAACGGTATTCAGTTCAACCTTGGCGTTGTCCGGGAGACCATGGATTATGAAAACATTATCGGCTACAACCTGTTTGACGAGCCGCTTGAGGGGCACAGGGAGGGGTTGGTCAAAGAGTACGGCCTTGTGAAAGAGCTGGTGCCGGACAAGATCGTGATGATAAACCTGCTTCCGAACTACGGTCCCCTTGATGCGATGGCGCCAACGGTTTCGAAAGGTCTGACTACATATCAGACCTATGTCGACAATTTTGCGGAAATCAGCGATGTTCTCTCCTTTGATTTCTACCCCTACCAGGCCGGCGGGGAGCAGATCGCCTTCGGCTCGTTCCTTTCCAACTGTTCCGATTTCGTACTGGCTTCCAGAAAATACGATCGCCCCATCTGGGGTTTTCTCCAGTGCTGCAGCTGGTCCGGGATGCTTCTGCCTGAAGAGGGAGGCCTGCGGCTCATTGCCCACGCCCACCTGCTGTTCCAGGTCAAGACCTACCAGTATTTTCTGTACGCCCAGCCTGATGAGCCGGGCCCGGATTCATACTTCAACGGCATGGTCCGCTGGAACGGCAAAAAGACCGAGACTTATTACAGAGTTCAGAAAACAAACGAAGAGATAGCAAACTTTGGAAACAGAGTCCTCTCCTATGATCTTTCAGGCATTTATACGGAAAAACTGACAAAGGAGCACAAAGATCGCGTCGACAAGTCTTTGCGGGTCTCAAGAGGCAGTAAGTTCAAATCCATTGAGTCGGATTATGATTACGAGTTTATTGCCGGAGTCTTTAAGCCCCGCAGCGACGAGGCCAATGTTAAAGACGGTTACGTGAATGACATTGCCGATGAAGCGGTCTATGTGATCAACTTCAGCCGCATGAACCGCAGTTCTGTAACCGTGAAGTTTAACGGTGTTCAGGAATACACAGTCTGGGGTCCGGACGGTATCGAGTCCATGGGAGCGGCCTCGGAGGTAAATTTGTATCTTCTTGAGGGAGACGCAAGATTTATCGAGTTTAAAACATTTAAGGATTGATTTTTTACGCGCCGCTCTGCCGGCGTGTTTTTATACAGTTTAAGTTTTATATGCGGAGGTACGATATGACAAAGCAAAACTACGCCAATATGCCTGTGGGCGGCACAGATGCCCTTGGGAAGACCATTCCCTCCCCCGAAACCGGTTCCACGAGGCGGGAAAACCGCACCGTCGGTCTCTTCTATTTTCTCTGGCTCTGCGAGGGAAACAAACGGCTTTATGACGTTTCAAAAATAACCGACGCCGATCCAGATGCAGGCGCCAAGGGCGACGATCCCATGTGGGGGCGCATTGGCGATTATCACTATTGGGGAGAGCCCTTCTACGGGTACTACTCCATGACGGACGAGTGGGTGGTGCGGCGCCACATGAAGCTCATTATGGAGGCCGACATTGATTTTCTGTTTTTTGACACCACCAATGCCGTTGTCTACGAAAACGTCTGCCACATAGTGATGCGGGTGCTTCAGGAATACGCCAATGAGGGCTTCAATATCCCCAAGGTCATGTTCTACACCAACACCGCCTCCGGCCGCACGGTCCGCAGGATTTATGACGAGTTCTACAAGCCCGGCCTTTACAAAGAGACCTGGTATATGTGGAACGGAAAGCCGGTGATAATAGCCATTCCCGAGGAGTGCGACCCGGAGACTCGGGATTTCTTCACCATAAAGCTTGCCCAGTGGCCCAACGAACCCACCAAAAAAGGCGGTTGGCCCTGGATGGACTTTGAAAAGCCCCAGCGGGTGTTTGAAAACCTTGAGGGAAAGCCTGAGAGCATCAACGTTTCCGTTGCCCAGCACCCCCAGATCCGCTTTGGCGACAGCGTGATGTACGGCGAGACCACCAACTGCGGCAGGGCCTGGCACAACGGCGCCAACGACACCGAACCCTTTGCCTACACCAAGTGCTACAATTTCATCGAGCAGTTCGAGCGGGCCCTTGAAACAGATCCCCCTGTGGTTCTTGTCACCGGCTGGAACGAGTGGATCGCAGGCCGTTGGCAGGGCATACCGGAGCGCCCCATAATGTTCGTCGACTGCGCAAATTACGAATTCAGCCGCGATATTGAAATGATGCGTGACGGATACTTCGACAACTACTACATGCAGCTGATCTCCTACGTCCGCCGCTACAAGGGCTCAGACCCGGCTCCCTCCGCCCTCCCCGGCGAAAAAACATATTACAAGGGATTCTCCGACGGCGCATTTAAACGCGACTGCTTCGGGTGGACGGAAAAGCAGCACTACGTAAACGATACGATGCGGTGCTCAATAAAAGGCGTTGCAGTCTCCCACAACTCCTCAAACATCACCTTTGAAATCGAAGCCGACAACATTCCCGACCGCAACGGCGCCTTCTTCAACGTTTTCATCTCCACCACCGACCGCCCGGGCTACGATTTCATTGCCAACAACGAGGACTCCGAAGTCGCCAGAATCTTAAGGCCTGCCTCCGACGGCACCCCCATACGCCAATGCGACCGCCTCGACTACACCGTCCCGGTTGGCAAAAACACCCTTGAAATAACTGAAAAAACCGTGAGGGTGACGTTCCCGCTTTCGTACATTGGCGTTTCTGAAGGCGGAGAAATTCGGTTCAAGGTGTGCGACTCCACGGTTCCCTACACCAGAGTCGATGACTTCTACGACAAGGGCGACGTGCTGCCCATGGGCCGTCCGGGATTTATTTACAGAATCGCTAAATAAATCTGTTTTAACAACACGTCATAGAAGAACATGTGCCGGACTGCCGCAATTCGCGGCAGCCCGGCATCTGCTTTTGATCAGTCCTAAATGTCTAAACAATAATCGCTCATTTTTGAGCTATTTTTATTCGTAAACACCTTTAAGCCAACGATTTTGGAGCTATTTTTCTTTGAACAAACCCGATGCTGTACGAAGTTACTGCGAGCGGTTTGATCGAAGAAAGAAAGCCGCGAGCAATCGTCGTAAGACACCATATTTTTAATGACGTCCCCGCGGCTTTCGCAAAGAGCCCAAAATAGTGGCTTAAACGATGTACAATGGTACTTCGAGGGTCTGTTCTCAAAAAGCAATTTGCCGTGCAATCATCAGAATCACACGGCAAATTGCGTAAAGAGCCCACTCGCTCGCACACACGGAGCCCTTCACTAAACCGCACTCAGTGCGGAAATCGTTCATGTCTCAGTGTATGGTCGCGAGATATAAACCTGTGAGCTAAGCGGTAATCTCTAAGTAAGAAGCGTTTAGTTAAGTCTATTTTTACGCGAGCGACCCCGACGCTGTACAGAGGTACTGCGAGCGGGGAGCTCACGTAAAGCAAACTGCCCACGGAATCGTCGCCAAGCACCACATTTTTCATGTGGATTGCCTGACTCCTCCATGGGCAGTTTGCGTAATTATCTCTATGTCTAAACAATAATCGCTCAGTTTTGAGCTATTTTTTTGAGAAAGGACCCGACGATGTACAGAGGTACTTCGAGGGTCCTTTCTCAAAAAGCAACCCGCCGGTAATTCGTCGTCAGACACCTTGTGCTTATGTGAGCCTGCGGTATCTTACATCGGAATTCTCGGCGGGTTGCGTAAAGAGCCAAAAATGAGCGATTATTTGATTTCGATCTCTGCTCCGGCCTCTTTGAGTTTCTCTGCGAGAGCGTCTGCATCCTCTTTGGAGATCTTCTCTTTGAGGGTTGCGGGAGCTGCGTCAACGAGTTTCTTAGCGTCCATAAGAGCAACGCCGCAAGCGTCCTTAACGACCTTGATAACGTTCATCTTGTTTCCGCCGGCACTCTTAAGAACAACTGTGAACTCAGTCTGCTCTGCCTCTGCGGGAGCTGCTTCTGCTGCGCCTGCGGGAGCTACTGCTACTGCAGCTGCTGCGGTTACGCCGTATTTCTCTTCGATGGCTTTTACGAGATCGTAAAGCTCAAGAACTGTCATGCTATCGATAGTATCGATGATCTGTTGAATTTTCTCAGACATTTTTATTTCCTCCAAATTATTTTTAGGCAATTTTGTCGCGAATAATTCGCAATCTTCTTTGCACCGGGCCCATTGCCGGAAGCTTCGGTGCTGCGTTTAGATCAAACATTTCGGGCAAGTTCTGAATCCGCCCTACAATCAGGAGAAACAGGGAATCAACCCTCCTGCTCCTTTTTCTCTGCGACAGCCTTGACGGCAACCGCAAAACCTCTGATGTTTCCGGTAAGAGCGCTGAGCAACATTGAGAGCAGGCCTTCTCTTGACGGAATCTTGGACAGTCTTTCAACACCTGCGGGATCAAGCACTGTTCCGTCGCAGAAACCGCCTTTGATGTTGAGCGGCTTATACTTCTTTGCGTATTCGCTGAGAATCTTCGCTGCTGAAGTATAATCGCTGGCAGTTGCGAGAGCAGTCGGACCCTGGAGGTATTTTGTTAAACCTTCCATATCTGTTCCTTCTACAGCTTTCGTGATGAGGGTGTTCTTGTGGACCACGAACTTCACGCCTTCCTTTCTCAGAGCAACACGGAGAGCCGTATCCTCCTCGACGGTGAGACCTCTGCTTTCGACCAGAACAGCGGACTTTGAATTTTCAAGATCGCTCTTGATATCTGCTACCAGAGCTTTCTTTTGTTCCAGAATTTTCTGACTTGGCATTTATTGATTGCACCTCCTTCCAAATCAAAACCTTCGATTTGCCCAAAGACAGACCGAAGGTTTTCCTGAAACGGGACCGTAGCACTTAACGTGCATCCGGAGTTTCTCTTTCTTACCTCGGCAGGACTTACCATGCGCTGAGATGCGCATTGCCGGCGTCTTTGGCAGCATTATGCATTTTTAACAGGCAGTTCGATTAAATCTTTGCAGAATTGATCTTAACGCCAACGCCCATCGTGGAAGCCACAACAGCGCTCTTGATGTACTGACCCTTTGCAGCGGCGGGTTTTGCTTTTAGAACTGCCTCGTAGAGAGTTCTAAAGTTCTCTTCGAGTTTGTCTACGCCAAAGGAAACCTTGCCGATGGGGCAGTGGATGATATTGGTCTTATCGAGTCTGTACTCAACTTTACCGGCTTTGATCTCGGCAATGACTCTCTTAACGTCCATGGAAACTGTGCCGGACTTGGGGTTAGGCATGAGTCCTTTAGGACCGAGGATCTTACCGATGCGTCCTACAACGCCCATCATGTCCGGGGTTGCAACCACGACGTCGAAATCGAACCAGTTCTCGTTCTTGATCTTATTGACGAGTTCTTCACCGCCAACGTACTCTGCGCCTGCAGCTTCAGCTTCAGTTGCTTTTTCGCCTTTTGCGAACACGAGGACTCTCTTTGTTTTACCGGTTCCGTTGGGAAGAACAACGCTTCCTCTGACCTGCTGGTCAGCCTGTCTTCCGTCTACGCCAAGCCTTAAGTGGAGCTCAACTGTCTCATCGAACTTTGCCTTTGCATTGTCGATAACAGCCTGGAGAGCTTCCTTCGGGTCGTACAGCTTTGATGTGTCAATAGCTTTGAGGCTATCTTTGTATTTCTTGCTTCTAAACATCTTCGCTACCTCCCCTGTCAGTCAACAACGACTATGCCCATGCTTCTCGCAGTTCCTGCGATCATGCTTGCAGCGGCGTCAACATCGGCAGCATTGAGATCGGGCATCTTCTGCTCGGCTATCTTGCGTACCTCAGCCTTTGTGATAGTGGCAACCTTGTCACGGTTCGGTTTTCCCGATCCATGCTCAATTTTGCATGCTTTCTTAAGCAACACTGCCGCCGGAGGAGTCTTTGTAACGAAAGTAAACGTTCTGTCAGCGTAAACTGTGATGACGACAGGAATAATGAGTCCCGCGTCTGCTTTCGTTCTCTCATTGAATTCTTTGCAGAATCCCATGATGTTCAGGCCATGCTGACCTAAAGCTGGTCCAACCGGTGGAGTCGGTGTGGCTTTTCCCGCCGGAATTTGTAATTTTACAAATGCAACGATTTTCTTTGCCATTTAAATTCCACCTCCCAAATAATATGTGTCGGTCTGTCGCTCCCGCCGTATGGCTCCGCCGGGGCGCAAAGCATCGATCTTAATCGTCTGCTTTCTCGACCTGTGTAAATTCAAGTTCAGCGGAAATCTTTCTGCCGAACATTGATACCATAGCTTTAATGCACTTCTTCTCGGGCAAAATAGCCTCGACAGTGCCTGAGAATCCCACAAGAGGACCTGAGATGACGTTGATCTTATCGTCAACCTTGAATGCGCCGATGTAGATCTCGTCGGATATCTCGTCGATGTCCACGTTAAGCGCCCTTACTTCCTCAGGTGTGAGAGGAGTGGGGTTCATGGGATCAGGGCCTACAAAGCCTGTGACGCCCGGGGCGTTTCTGATAGCGTACCAGGTCTCCTTGGTATATTTCATCTTAACAAGAATATACCCGGGAAAAGCCTTGCGAAGATCAGTGTCCCCAGTCCTGGCGTCAGTCTCTTCAATCATCGGAACGACTATTTTCTCAACAGTCTTTCCCAGGTCCGAGTTTTCCATTCTCATTTCAAGGTACTGTTTTACCTTATTTTCGTATGTCGAATAGGTATGAACAACATACCAGCGCATCTCTGCGTCGGTACCTTTCTTGTCACCACCGTCATCGTGAAGAAAACTGAACGTTCTTGCAGCCATTTCTGACCTCCATTGAAGAAACCGCTAAAGTCTCCGACCCGCAGATCCGTTATATCGGGCGAACGAAATCAACAAGATACTTTAAAAGAGTATCTATGCCGAAAATCAAAGCGCCAATGACAAGGCAAACGACCAGCACGGAAACAGTGCTTCTGAAAAGCTCTTTTCCGGTGACCCAGGTCACTTTTTTGAGTTCTGATCCGATTCCTTTGAAGAATCCGGAAATCGCCCGGCCAATTTTGGCAAAGAAGTCTTTTGCGCTCTTCTTCTCTTTTACAACATTGGATGCCATAACAAACCCCCGCCGATTACTTAGATTCTCTGTGAACAGTGTGCTTGTTGCAGAACTTGCAGAACTTGCTCATTTCGAGTCTGTCAGCATTGTTTTTCTTGTTTTTCATCGTAGTATAGTTTCTGCTTTTGCACTCTGTGCATGCCATTGTGATTCTAACTCGCATAGTTAAACACCTCCAAAAAAATTGGGCAACGGCGATTGTACCATATTTATCAAACCTGTGTCAACAGATATTTTTCTTTTTAGCAGGTCATTTCGCCATATTTTTCAGTTTTTTTATCAAACCCCGTCACCGCCCGTTTTGCGGGGCATTGGCGAGGAAAACCTGCGTCCGGAATCAGGGTTTTATCTGGGAAAGTCTGTACTTGGCGTAGCCCGCATCCGAGGAAGCCGGGTACTTCGTCATCGTCAGGTTGTAATAGTATTTTGCTTTTTCCTTGTCACCTGTGAGTTCGGCCGCTTTTCCGGCGTGGAAATAAACGGGCGCGCCTTTTTCGTAATCCGGGTTGTATTGGATTATAGCCTCCGCATAACCGAGTACCACAGGCCAGTTTTCTTCGCCGACAGCCTTGTACATCAGGTTGAAGTATTTGCGGCTGAAGGCATCGAGTGCTTTTGCCGCAAGATCGTCCTTCTCAGCGGTCCCGGTCTTGTCCAGGTGTGTCCAGGAAGTCTCGACGATCTGTTTGTAGCATTCGTAGTACTCCCCTGCCGAATATAGAGCCTTAAGATCGGCAAGCTTTTTGGCCTGCATTGCCGCCAGTTCGGCATCTGTCGGAGGCTTTTCCGTGGGTTCCTCTGTCGGAGTTTCGGTGACGTAGGGAGTTTCTGTCGGAACCTCAGTGGGTTCTTCGGTCGGTGTTTCAGCCCCGGCAGTCGGGGTGGGAACAGGGCTTTCAGTCTCTTGACTTCCGGGAGTCGCACCTGCTGCAGAGGCAGTAGGCGTCGCAGTCGATTCGAGACCGTGTTCTTTCACATACTTTGAGTGAAGTTTCACCGCCAATATTGAAACGGCGGCAACAAAAGCCACGCAGATCAATATAACGAGGAAAAGAAGGACTGTCTTTCTGCCCTTTGCGTTTTCGCCGCCGGTTTTCTTTACGACGCCATTCGGAACATCTTCTCCGGATTGTCCCTCTGATCCGGCACCCGCCCCTTCAGGTTTGTCCTGCGGATCAACTGCAGGAAAGTCGCCTGACGGCGTGTTTTCACCCGGACGGGAATCAGGACTCGGGATGTTTCTGACTGTGTCTTCCGTTTCTTCATCCCGTTCCGGTGCTTCGGCATTGGAACTTCCCGTGACCCGGTTGCCTGTCTGCGGATGCGGAACAACAGGCTTAGACGGACGTTTTGTCACATCCGCACCGGGTCTTCCGTTTTCCACTGCGTTTCTGTTCCGTTCTGCAGTTCTCTGGGCCAATTCAAAGCGTCTTCTGAAATCGTTCTTTGCTATGTCGGATCCTCTGCTTCCGTCTCTTTGAGACTCGGATTCCCCGTCAACGTCAAACACGACGTCCGTGACTCCGCCGGTTCCTGTCCTTTTTTCAACGTCAGAAGTGGCTCCGCCATTGGCGTTTTCGGGAGCATCCCTGCGCATGCGCTCAGCCTGCCGGGCTTTTCTCTCCTCTTCGGTTTCGTTGCCGGCTCCCCGGAATGTGCCTTCCGCAGATTCGTCCCCGGCGTCACGGCAGAGCATGTCGTAAAGTCTCATGGCCTGATTGTGTTTGGCACCGTCCTGGATCTGGTTGATGGCCTTGATGCTCTCGATGCGGTTGCTGAGGGCCAAAAGAGTAAGTCCCAAAAGCGCATAAGCGTCGTCAAAATCCGGCGCTTTTTTTACCGCATCTTTGAGATTCTGCCTGGCCTCTTCAAGTCTTCCCGCCTTGACCAGCAGGATGGCATTGTTGTAGAGACGGTAGGCAGAGTCTGTTTGTGAACCGGGATTTTCGCCGTCAACTATTTTTTTCCGGAAATATTTGATCACATCTTGAATAGTCATTGAACCACCTCAATACTTATTCATCAATTAATGCTCTTTGCCAAACGTTTTTAGCGGCCCGGCCGGTTCTGAACAACGGCTCCGTTCCCTTGGAGGATGTCTCAATCGTCGCTTTTGCCGCAGCAGTTCTTGTACTTTTTACCGCTTCCGCAGGGGCAGGGGTCGTTTCTTCCGACTTTCGGCCTTTCCTTTACGAGAGGGATAGTGCTGTTGGCCTTGTCTCTGTCGTTGACGGGTCTGTCTCCCAGACGTCCCATATTTTTTGACATGCCGGTACCGCGGAATCCCGATCTCTTAGCAGCCCCTTCACGGCTTGACTTGGCAACAGAACGCCTCTTAACTTCTTTACCCGTGGGCTTTCCGTATGCGAACAGATTCCTCAAGGCATCGCTCTTTATAGCAGCGTTCATTTCGTCAAACAGTTCAAAAGCTTCATGCTGATATTCGACAACAGGGTCGTGCTGGGCCACCGCTCTCAACCCTATGCTGCTGCGGAGCTGGTCAAGGGTGTCTATGTGATTCATCCAGTTGTAATCAACCGCATAGAGCAGAACCGCTCTTTCCAGTTCTCTGGCAAGCTCGCCAAATATCTTCTCTCTTTTTTCATAATACTCAACGGAACGGGCGGAAACTTCCTCTGTGAATGCGCCTTTGTCCTTGTACGAAGAAAGCTTATTCTTCACATTGGCGAAATCTTCGGGAAGCAGGATCATCGAAAGCATGTCCTCTGCCCCGCCAAGGGTCCTTTCCGCAGGCTTGACGTGGTCGAAAACGTCGTCCGCAATTTGGGCTGCCTTTGACTTTATGAGTCCGATGAAGAAATCTCTCAGATTTTCACCGTCAAGAACTCTGCGCCGCTGGGTATAGATTATATCCCTCTGCTGGTTCATGACGTCGTCATACTGGAGAACGTTCTTTCTGATGTCGTAGTTTCTGCTTTCGACCTTGCGCTGGGCGCTTTCTATCATATCCGATAAAATCTTCGCTTCCATCGGCTGATCTTCGGACACCATAATACTCGCCATCGCAGTCTGCAGTCTGTCAGATCCGTAAAGGCGGAAAAGATCGTCCTCGGCAGAGAGGTAAAACTTGGACATACCGGGATCGCCCTGACGGCCGGACCGACCCCTAAGCTGATTGTCGATACGCCTTGATTCATGGCGCTCTGTTCCTATTATGTACAGACCGCCTGCATCCAGTACCTTCTTTTTCTCTTCGGCATTGTCTCTGTTGATCTTTTCAACAAGAGCCCTGTATTTTTTTCTGATCTCGATAACGAGCTCGTTGTCGGTCTCCGAGTAGCTGTCTGCAAGGGCGATCATCTCCTCCGAAAGTCCCTCACGCCTCAGTTCCTGCTTCGCTGCAAACTCACTGTTTCCTCCGGGAATGATATCTGTGCCGCGGCCCGCCATATTGGTGGCAATGGTGACAGCCCCAAACTTTCCCGCCTGGGCAACTATCTCCGCCTCGTGCTCATGGTTTTTCGCATTCAGCACGTTGTGTGGTATACCCTTCGACCGAAGGAGTTTGCTTAAATACTCCGATTTTTCAACGGACACCGTACCGATCAGCACCGGCTGACCCTTTTCATGGGCAACTTCCACGTTTTTGATAATGGCTTCGTATTTGCCCTTGACTGTTTTAAACAAGGCATCCGGATAGTCGATTCTTATAACCGGCTTGTGTGTAGGTATCTCCACTACTCCAAGACCATAGATATTTCTGAACTCCTCCGCCTCGGTGTTTGCAGTACCCGTCATTCCGGCAAGTTTTTCGTAGAGTCTGAAATAGTTCTGAAGGGTAATGGTAGCCTGTGTCATGGACTCATTTTCCACCTTAACCCCCTCTTTTGCCTCTATTGCCTGGTGCAGCCCGTCGCTGTACCGCCTTCCGAACATGAGACGGCCCGTGAATTCGTCGACAATGATGACACTGTTGTCCTTCACAACATAGTCAATGTCTTTCTTCATTATGCCCCTTGCCCGGATCGCCTGGTTTATGTGGTGGCGAAGTTCGGCATTTTCCGAATCAGCCAGATTCTCTATTTCAAAATATCTTTCAGCCTTCTTTACACCATTCTCGGTAAGCGATGCGGTGTGGGCCTTTTCATCCACGATATAGTCTTCCTTCACGTCTTCCAGAAGGTCTTTTTTATCGATTTCCTTAACGATCAAAGGCTTCAGGGAAGCTGCAAAGCGGTCTGCTTTTTCATAGAGCTCGCTGGATTTCTCGCTGGTACCGGAAATGATCAGAGGCGTTCTTGCCTCGTCGATGAGAATGCTGTCCACCTCGTCAACGATGGCATAGTGTAGTTCCCTCTGCACGAGTTCCTCTTTATAGTGGACCATATTGTCTCTCAGGTAGTCAAAGCCAAATTCGTTATTGGTTCCGTAGGTGATGTCGCATCTGTAGGCCGCCTGTCTGGCACCCGATTTCATATCGTGGAATATGACGCCGACGGTAAGGCCCAGATATTTGAATATCTTGCCCATCCACTCGCTGTCTCTCTTGGCAAGGTAGTCGTTAACGGTAACGATATGCACCCCTTTGCCTTCAAGGGCATTCAGGTATGCGGGTAGCGTGGAGACCAGGGTCTTGCCCTCTCCCGTTTTCATCTCGGCGATCATGTTCCTGTGGAGAACGATTCCGCCGAGTATTTGTTCGTCGTAATGTCTCTGTCCGAGAACTCTTTTTGCGGCCTCCCGGACCGTGGCAAAAGCTTCAGGCAGCAGGTCGTCAAGGGTCTCACCCTCTGCGAGCCTCTTCTTGTACTGTTCTGTCAAAGCCGCAAGTTCCGTCTCGCTCTTTTCCGCCATCTGCGGTTCGAGTTCGTTGATCCGCTGAAGAAGCGGCTTGATCTGTTTGATTACTTTCTCACTGTATGTGCCGAATATTTTTTCAAAAAGGCCCATTTGGGATTATCTCCTGTAATTTTAGTTATTTATTGCCAATGTTTTTCCGCGCTGTTTCCCGGTCGTACTTCCGGCTCACAGGTTTCATTTTATCATTTTAAGATGGATGCAGTCTTAAAAACCCGCACCGCCAATACGGTCTCCGTTGCAAAACCCGTCAGTCCATCTCGTCAAGAGTCTTGCCGAAGCTGTCGGCAAAGGTTTTCATAAAGTAGTCGACGCAGGGCATTTTCAGACCGTCGATCGTCTTTTTAAGGGATTCCTTGGCGCTTGTAAAATCGGAATTGCCCGACCTCTCCTCCTCCACGCACTTTATGTAGGCTGTGATCTTGTCCGCGGCCTTCACCACCGGTGCGTAAGAGGGGTCGTCTTCCTCAAAGTTGATTATCGCCCTGTAGTCCTCCTGTAGTTCGGCGGGGACCATGCCGATCAGCCTCTCCCTTGCGGCGCCTTCGATTTCTTTATAGCTGTCCCGGATCTTTTCGTTGTAGTACTTGACCGGGGTGGGCATATCGCCGGTGATCGTCTCCGGTGCGTCGTGATAAAGAGCGTACAGAGCAGCCCTCTCCGGCAGCAGACTGCCGCCGAAGAGTTTGGCGTCGATAAGTGCCAGGGCATGGGCAATGGCAGCGGTCTGAAAGCAGTGTTCCTGCAGATCGTCAGGGACCGTATTCCTCATAAGTCCCCAGCGGTTGATGTATTTCATTCTGTTGATAAAAGCAAAAAAATCCGCCATTTCAGTCCACCTTTATAGCTGTCAGTGCCAAATACTTTTTCGTAAAGCAATTTGCCCTGCAATCAAAACCGTCTCATCTTTGTACTGCAAAAATGCTTCATATCATCGGGCAA
>CAMZBI010000049.1 GCA_947304585.1 uncultured Clostridia bacterium
AATGCGGAGCCGAAGGCGGCCGGAAGCGAATCTCCGTCAAAACTTGACACGGTCGAGGGGCATTTGATTCGTTGACTTTGGGGGATGCAAATGTTAAAATTACAGGTGATCCAAAGTAAAGAACAGAACGGTCTTACCGGAGACTTTGCGATAACATGTACTCAGATAAAGTTGTGACTAAGAAACAAAAGAAGGAAAAGGTTGAAAAAAGACGCCGCGCCCTGAAAAGAGCGCTGATTGCGTTGCTTGTTATTGTTTTTGTCGTTGGCATTGCCGTCGCAGTTTTTCTCCTGGCGAAACCTTTCAAAATATCGGCCATCAGATTTGAATCCGAAGATCCGGACTTTCAGTCGTATGCCAGACCTCTTGTGGAGGACTACCTTGGGCAGGACGCTCTTTCTTTAATGATCGAGTATGAGGGGATAAAAGGAATTGGCTCCGTATTTTCCGGGGAAGTGCGTAAAATTGAGGATGAACTGGGCTTTATGCTCCCCCAGTATAAGAATATTACCGTAAAATTCGGAAACGACAGGATCTTACGGGTCACCGGAGAGTCCCGCGGTACTTACGTGCTGCTCAGCGAAAACGGTGAGATATACGTCACCGACAGGACCGGCACAGTGGTCCTTGTTTGCGAAAAGGAGAAGCTGAAAGAAGAGAGCGCATCCTTAACGGGGATAGTTGCCGACGGTCCCGCGGTGAGCGGCCTTGGCATTGAGGGTTATGCGACGGGATCACGGATATCCTACAGCTGCGGTGTGCCCTGGGACAGCGTGATGGGTCTCTATTTTGGGGTGCTTTCCGATGAAGCCCTGCTGGAAAATGTTGTCTTTATCTATTTCCCCAATATTGAAACTGCCTATTTTTACTGCAAAAATAACGTTGTGGTGAAGCTTGGCGACGCCTCCGACGGCCAGAAACTTTATGCGCGGCTGGAGAGACTCTCCTCTGTTTTCCGGAGCAACAACGAGCTCATTAAAAACGGTACGATAACCATGTCGGATACGGGCAGCGACGTTTTCAGGCCCGATGCGGAAAATCCATATCCCGAGACCCCGGCACCTACCGAAGAACCAAGTGCCACCCCGACCCAGGTTCCTTCCTCCGCAACTCCCGGTGCCGCAACCCCGACACCAACGCCAACGCCGACTCCGGGACACACGTCGACGCCTACACCCACACCTAAACCAACGCCAACGCCGACACCAAAGCCGGCTACTACACCAACTCCAACTCCGACGCCAACGCCAACTCCGGCGCCGACTCCCACGCCAACTCCGGCTCCCGAGGAGACTCCCGCGGAGCCCGGAGAAGAGACTCCGACACCGACTGAAACCCCGGAGGGCGAGACACCGACGCCGACGCCTGAGCCAACGGAAGGCGAGACACCCACGCCGACGCCTGAATCAACGGAAGGGGAGACGCCCACGCCCACACCTGAGCCGACGGAAGGGGAGACACCCACGCCCACACCTAAGCCAACGGAGGGCGAGACACCTACACCGACGCCTGTGCCGACTGAAGGGGAGACACCCACGCCTACGCCTGTGCCGACGGAGGGCGAAACACCTACACCGACGCCTGTGCCGACTGAAGGGGAGACACCCACGCCTACGCCTGTGCCGACGGAGGGCGAAACACCTACGCCAACTCCCACGCCGGAACCCGAGACTCCGACTCCCACGCCGGAACCCGAGACACCGACTCCGACGCCAACGCCGGAATCCGAGACACCGACTCCGACACCTACGCCTGTGCCTGCGGAGGGCGAGACGCCTACTCCTACACCCGTACCGACGGAGAATGAAACCCCTACACCTACACCTGAGCTCTGACCGATCTCAACGGAATCCCCAAAACAGGCCCGGAAGAGCAGATAATTAACTGACACGAGATCCGGAGAAAAACCTTCTGAGAGAAGATAACACGCATAAAAGGAGAGAAAAACGAAACAGGTCGTTAACCTATTGAAAAAACGGTTTGTTTTTAATATCATATATTTTTGACGAATGTTCCTCCGACCCGAAAAAGGCGCTTTTTTTCTGCAAAAGCGGCCGGCGGACAAACCGGTGAGTTCTGCATCCGGACAGGTCAGACCAAGGGCGGGGACGGTCATAATATAGGAAATTGGCGAATTTGATTCGCATACGACAGGAGATACAGTAATGGGTAATCTTAAGCTTGCGGTTGCCGTGATGGATATCGGAACCACCGGGGTGAGGATCCTTGTGGGAAGGATCACGGACAAAGGAACTCCCAAGATAATTGCGAAGTCGGAATGTGTTGCCCCGGAGCCAATAAACGTGATGGCGCCGAATCTGGGCGAGACGAAACTTCGGGAGTGCATCGAAAAAGCAGTCGATACTATTCTTACAAAGACAGGAATCGAAATAAAGTCCTGCTACGTCAGCCTTGGCAATGCCTTCTTCAGGCAGGAATTCAGCTCCGGAGAGATCTTTCTGGTTCCCCAGGCGCCGGTTACGGGCCTTGACGTTGGAAAGGTGCTGAACAGAGTCTCCGAGGTCGATTACAACGACGACGAGATGCTTGTGGATATCGTGCCGCTGGCGTATTTTGCCGACGGAGAGCTTCTCAAGGACAAGCCGGAGGGCACCGTCTGCAGCAGGCTTTATCTCGAAGCCAATGCAGTCATCGCAAGAGGTGACGTATGCAATAATATTTCCGGACTTCTTGCGGAGTGCGGGATCAAGACCGACGGCTTTGTTCCCTCCTTCTTTGCGAGCCAGAAGGTGTTCGACTCCTCATCCTTCTTCTCGTCAAAGGGCGGCGGCTGCTTTACAGTCATTGCTGACGTTGGCGGTACTGCCACCGACGTTTCCATCTACTACAACGGCATTCCTTTTGCCTTTGACACCGTAAAAGTGGGCGGCAACAGTATTACAAGGGACATCGAGGTGGTCCTCTCCGTTCCCTCAAACCAGGCTGCCCGCCTCAAAATGAACTATAATTTTGCTTCTCCCTCTCAGGTGAACGGGCCGATGTCCATCACCCTTGACAAAGCCGACATGGAGTCGGAGCAGAGCATAGAGGCGTCTTACCTTGCAGGCATCATCAACGCGAGAATTGAAGATATTGCCGCAAAAGTAGCAAAAACCGCAGGTCTCCTTATGGAGAGCAGAGGGGTCAGAAAGACCGCTATCAACAGGTTCTATTTCATTGGCGACGGCATAGTCCAGTTCCGGGGACTCAAGGAAGTGCTTGAGTCGGTTATCAAAAACGCCGACGTTGAGGCTGTGGACAAGGGCAAGGACCTTGGCATCAAAACATCCTTCACAACTGCTCTGGGCATGCTGATCTACATCTCTTCGAAGATCAAGTACGGCCGGCGTCCCTCCGCCGTGATCAATCACAACGAGGCGGACTCGAAAAAACCGGAGGATACTGAAGAGAACGAACCGAGTTTTTCCGAAAACGTGAAAAGCGCTTTCACAAAGCTTGGGAACAAGATCAAAGCTTTCTTTAACAAGCTTAAAAGCTGACCCGGACCCGGAAAAACGGAGATTAGCGCTTAAATTACGCAAAAACTCATAAAAACGCGTCTTGAAAAAAGAACGTCGTATGAATATAATATATAAGAGAAAACTCTCGTTTAGGAGGTATAGCTGTGCCCGTTAGTTATGAAATTGAACAAGTAAAAGATGCAAGGGTTGCAATCATCGGTATTGGCGGCGGCGGAAACAATGCGGTCAACAGAATAATCGAGGACACTGTGGACGATAAGGACATGGCGAAAGTCACTTTTATCGCCATGAATACAGACTACCGCGTTCTTGCCAATTCCAAGGCCCAGGTGGTCATTCCGATAGGAGAAAAACTCACCAGAGGCGTGGGTTGCGGCGCAAAACCGGAAGTCGGCAGAATGGCTGCCGAGGAATCTGCTGAGCAGATCAAAAAAGCATTGGAGAACATCGATATGGTGTTCATCACTTGCGGAATGGGCGGCGGAACCGGAACGGGAGCGGCCCCCTACGTGGCGGCACTTGCCCAGGAGAAAGGCATTCTCACCATTGGCGTTGTCACAAAACCCTTTGGATTCGAAGGCAGAAAGAAGACTCTCACCGCCGAGGACGGAATTGAGAAACTGAAGGCAAACGTGGATTCCCTTGTGGTCATCCCGAACGACAGAGTTTACAACGTTCTCAGAGAAAAGGGCACCATGCGCGAGGCTTTCAAGCGTGTGGACACAGTTCTCTCCAGCAGTGTGAAGGGCATCTGCGAGATCATCACCAAGCGCGGCGAAGTCAATATCGACTTTGCGGACCTGAAGACAGTCATGACAGGCCGCGGCATCATTCATATGGGCGTTGGCTTCGGCAAGGGCGAGAACAGATTTGCGGATGCGCTCAACATGGCTATAAAGAATCCGCTGCTTGACACATCCGTCGACGGAGCGAAGGAAGTCATCCTTAACTTCTACGGCGACAACATCGGCATATTCCAGATGAACGACTGCTCCGAGTATATCGCCAAGGTTGTCCATCCCGACGCGGAGATCATCTGGGGTTACAGAGAGCCCGAGGCAGAGCCTCAGGACAAGGATTTTGTACAGGTCACCATCATTGCCACAGATTTCGTGCCTGTAGAGAGAGACGAGATCCCTTTCGTTGACAACAGCACCGCAAACCAGGGCAATTCGGGTACGACCGGAAACAGGAGAAGCGATTTCAGCTGGAAGCCGATAGGGTTCTGATACAGAACAAAGGGAATCTGTACCGAAACAGTGATTTACCGGATCATTCCGGAAACATAATATGCCGCCCGCAGAAGGGCGCACAGACGATACAAAAGCAAGCAAACAGTAAAGCTTACAGATGAAAAACGATCCGCAGGCGCGGATTCAGAGGAGGTTAACAATGGCAAATGATTTTGGTGGATACAACGATGTGTTTTCGGGAAGCGATTTTGTTGACGCAAGGATCGTGATCCTCGGCGTTGGCGGCGGCGGAAACAATGCAGTCGACAGAATGATCGAAGACAACAACTTTGAAGACGTGACTTTTGTTGCAGTCAACACGGACGTGAACGTGCTGAACGCCAGCAAAGCTCCGGTCAAGGTTCAGATCGGCAAGAAAGAGACAAAAGGCCTTGGCGCAGGCGCAAAACCGGAAGTCGGCGCAAAATCCGCACAGGAGAGCATCGAGGACATTTCGAAAGTTCTTGACGAGTGCGACGTAGTATTTATTACCGCGGGCATGGGCGGCGGCACAGGCACAGGTGCGGCTCCGATCATTGCCAAGTGCGCAAAGGAAAAAGGCATTCTCACCATTGCAGTTGTTTCAAAACCCTTCTCCTTTGAAGGTGCCCGCAAGATGAAAGTTGCCGAGGCAGGCATCGAAGAGCTCAAAGCCAACGTTGACTCCATGCTCATCGTTCCCAACAACAACATCTTCAAAGTTTTCAAAGATCAGCGCATCCCGATCAAAGAGGCTTTCAAGAAGGCCGATGAGATACTCACCCAGTCTGTTGCAGGCATCTATGACATCATCAAAAAGTGCGGCGACATCAATATCGATTTTGCCGACATCAAGACCACGATGACCAACCGCGGCATCATCCACATGGGCGTTGGCTTCGGCAAGGGCGAAGACAGATTCAAACAGGCTCTCGCAAGAGCTACTCAGAACCAGCTCCTGGAGACCACCATCGACGGCGCAAGGATTATCCTTGTTCAGTATTTCGGCGACACCCTCGACATGGGCGCCATCTCCCAGTGCGGAAATGAGAT
Organism: uncultured Clostridia bacterium; assembly: GCA_947304585.1. Classification (GTDB taxonomy): domain Bacteria; phylum Bacillota; class Clostridia; order UBA1212; family UBA1212; genus UBA1212. The sequence goes on from CAMZBI010000049.1 coordinate 5,747, forward strand.
CTGCGAAAAGGCAGACCCCAACGTGGACATCATCTTCGGCACAAGAGAGCCCGAGGAGGAGAACGAGGACATGAGAGACTTCGTGTACATCACTATCATTGCCGCAGACTTTGCTCCCAAAGCGTCGATCTCCGATGCCGCATTTGCCGGAACCGCCAGCAGCGATACCTTCGGAAGAACAGTTGCCTCGTCCCAGAGCACTTTCGGCCCTGCAACCGCTCCGGCTACCACGCCCGCCGCTCCTGCTGAGGCACCCACCGCTCCCGCAGCACCGGCAGACGATGACGACGACATTCCGCCTTTCTTAAGAGCGAGAAGCTGAGAGTATTCCTCTGCATAATTTGTTAAAACAGACAACCGCTTCGTACCGGATCACGCCGGCGGAAGCGGTTGTTTTTTGCGCAAAAAAGCCTGAATTCAGCGTTTCTTAACTGGCTTTGTGTTGGCGGGTCTTTCGCTCCGTTTTTCTGCGGTGAACACAAAATATCCGTCTTCTGTTCTTGTGATCCTGACGCCTCCAAACACGTGGATGAGCTTGTTCTTGTACCAGTCCAGCCTTTTTGTGACCATAAATAGTTTCCCGCCAAGGGCGAGATGCCGGAAAGCGCCTTCGATGAAGGCTTTGGCAACGGCAAAATCCGTGTGATAGGGAGGATTTGAGAGTATCATGTCAAAATCCCGGTCTAGGATATTTTCAAAGGCATCGGAACGATAAGCCTTGATTCCGGAGTCTTCCATACCGTTTGCGAGAGCATTTTCGCGTGAAAGTTCCACGGCTCTTTCGTCAACGTCCGTAAAATGGATCTCCGCATCCTTAAAGATCATCCCCAGATACACGCCAACGATCCCTGTACCGCAGCCCAGGTCAAGTATCTTTAAAGGACCGGTTCCCTCTGTCTGCGCCGCGGCCTCCCTAAGCATTGCAAGGGTGCCTTTGTCCGGCCCTGAAGGCGAGAAGATCCCTTCACAGGTATTTATCGCGACAGCCGTCTCTCCTATCAGTGCTTTATACAAAATACCGCTCCTCCCGGTTTCAGAATACACGCTGATGTTAACACAACAAACGATCAACTTCAACACGTTTCGGAGGCGCGCCCCGGAGCCGGAACTATTGAAAAGAGAACGCGGTGATGGTAAAATGAACCCGCCGGATGAGACCAAAGCAAAGGAGGAGAACGCCAATGAAGATCACGGTAAAAGTTATTGCTGCAACGCTTGTATTGGCGCTGATGCTCCCCCTGCTTACCATGGGTATCTCCGCCGACGAATGGGGACGACCGGATGTGTACGGAACCGAAGAATATCCCCAGAAATACGGAAGAATCGGCGATGACATCAACGTCAGCACATTGACGGATGAGTTCGAGATATCCGTCACCGCCGACAAGAGGGTCCTCAATCAGGGGCGTATCCGTTTTACGCTGACCGTAAAAGGCGCGGAGGAGGACGTGGACATAACCGCCCTCGGAATAGTGCCTGTATACAACGTTTTTGCTTTTGACCCTGTGAAGGTTGCGGGACAGCCGGAGCCCGGTGCCCTTGCCGGGAAGTTTCTTTTCGATCCGGAGCCCGGACTAGAGACATCCAAATGGAACCCGAATATGGAAGCCTTTGCGGTTTCCGCCGCCTGGAGCAGCGGGGAGCCGGTGATAGTTCCTGCTCTTGTTAGCACGGATTTTTACGAGTTTTACCTGGAACCAAAGGATTCCTTCAAAGATCCGAACACGGAAGTGTTTGTTTTTGTGACCTTTAAGAAGGGCGACCTGGAGTTCTCGAGGCTTGTTTCGACGTCCGTTGGCGAGGACGGGAGGCATATCCTTTCCGCCAATGTCTCGATAACGGAGTGTCTTAACCTTAAAGTCTACGCAAGAGTTCCTTACGGTCTGACTGCGCCTGTAATGCGTTTCGTAATGGACGGCGGAGAACCGGAGATGGTGACCGGAGAGGAATTTGAGAAAGGAATCTGGCAGTTCACCTATTCCGGCATAGGGTTTGAGAACATGACCGACGGCATCAGGTTTGAACTCTACAGCGGCATCGACGTTATAGACGGCAGAACGGGTTTTACCGTAAAAAGTTATGCCGAGGCGATTCTGATAAATGACGAACGGTTCGAGGCCAAAAGGCTTGCGGGCAGGCTGCTGCTTTATGGCAATGAGGTCCAGAAATATCTTGGCTACAACCTTGACAAACCTGCCGCCGACCTCGAGGTCCTGTCGGATCCGAATCTGTTTGAGGAGATCCCGAAGCCGGACGGAAAGGAAATGGATGTTACGGTCGGAGACGCAGAACTGATGATCAACGGCGTTTCTTTCGGCATTGCAGGAAGCTTTGATTATAGATTTTATGCAGCTTCCGCAGGGGAAGACGCAAGGGTTTTCATTGGCGGCAGTACCGGGGAAGAGCTTGGAACAGAAATATCCTTGGAGGACGGGGAGACTGTGATCAAAACGGAACCGGTGATACTTCTTGACCTTGACAGAAAATACACCTTCGACAACGGCGGAGGAAACACGGGTTCACTGACCGCCCTGGGCTACATTGCGGCTCTTTGGGACGATGAAACGGAAGGCGACATTGCCAGAGCTCTTTTTGCCCTTTACATTGCCGCCAGCTTATACAGGGGCAACTGAGATCATATGAGAAGGGCCCGGAGCCCCGGCTTGTTTTTGTCAATGACAGCCTGAAACCGGGCAAACGGAGAACAGATGTTCAGAAAACTTATTAAGTGTTTAAGAGAGTACAAAAAGTACGCGATTTTAACGCCGATAGCCGTCGGACTTGAGGTGGTGCTGGAATGTATCATACCTTTCATCACTGCGGATCTTGTCAACAATATCGAAAACGGCTGCGACCTGTCCGTAATCGTGAAATACGGACTGATCCTGGTCGCCATGGCGGTGGCATCCCTTGCATTCGGCGCGGTTGCCGGAAAGACCTGTTCGGTGGCCACGGCGGGCTTTGCCAAGAATCTCAGGAAAGACATCTTCTACAGAGTTCAGGACTTTTCTTTCGAAAATATAGACAAATTTTCAACTTCGTCACTTGTGACGAGACTTACGACGGACGTTCAGTTCGTGTCCATGGCCTTCAGCCTCCTCATAAGGGTCGCCGTCAGGTCCCCCTTTATGCTGGTGTTCGCCTTTACGATGGCGTTCATGATGGGCGGAAAGATGGCCTGGATATTCGTGTTCCTGGTTCCTTTCCTTGGCGCCGGCCTTTTCCTGATCATCAGGATAGTAATGCCCATATTCAAAAAAGTTTTCAAGAAATACGACGCTCTCAACGAATCGGTACAGGAAAACGTCAAGGCGATCCGTGTGGTAAAATCCTTTGTCAGAGAGGATTACGAGCAGGAAAAGTTTGAAAAAGCCTCGGAGGACGTCAGGGCGGACTTCACAAAGGCGGAGAGGATATTGGCGTTTAACAACCCTCTCATGCAGGTCTGCCTGCATATTAACATGATCTTCGTCATGACCTTCGGGTCCTACCTGGTGGTGTCGACAACGGGTGCAGCTCTTAGGGTTGCCCAGCTTTCCGCACTTCTGACATACAGTTTCATGATACTCAACAGCCTCATGATGATCTCAATGATCTTCGTCATGCTGACCATCTCCATCGAATCCTGCAGAAGGTGCGCAGAGGTGCTTTCGGAAGAGTCCACCATCGTATCTCCGGAGAACGGCGCCAAAGATATTGCGGACGGGTCAATCGATTTTGACGGCGTTAAATTCAGATACCCGGGAAACAACAAGGTCTTCGCCCTTGGCGGGATCGATCTTCACATTGATTCAGGGGCGACTGTCGGTATCATCGGAAGCACAGGCTCATCCAAGACCACGCTGATACAGCTTATATGCAGGCTTTACGATGCAACTGAGGGCACCGTCAGGGTGGGCGGAAAGGACGTCAAAGACTACGATCTGGAGACCCTGAGGAACGGCGTTGCGGTGGTGCTCCAGAAAAACATACTGTTTTCGGGAACCATAAGGGAGAATCTCAGATGGGGTGACCCCAATGCCACCGACGAAGAGATCGAAGAGGCGGCAAGGCTTGCCTGCGCCGACGAGTTTATAAACCAGTTCCCCGAGGGCTATGACACCTACATAGAGCAGGGCGGCGTCAACGTATCCGGCGGCCAGAAACAGAGGCTCTGCATAGCAAGAGCGCTTCTTAAAAAGCCGAAGATACTTATCCTTGACGATTCCACCAGCGCCGTGGATACCAAGACCGACGCCAAGATCAGAAAGGCCATGCGGGAATACATCCCGGCCACCACGAAACTGATCATTGCCCAGAGGACTGCCTCCGTCGAGGATGCGGACATCATTATCGTAATGGACGGCGGCAGAATCGACGCTGCGGGCAGCCACGACGAGCTGATGAAAACAAACGATATTTACAGGGACATCTATATTTCCCAGAACAAGGCAGGTGCTTCGGATGAGTGACATGAAAACTGAAAAAGCGCCGAAAGTGGGAAAAGGCACGGTAAAAAGGCTGATAAAGACCATATTCAAGGGATACCCTGTGCGGGCCTCCATTGCCGCGGTCTGCGTACTGATCAACGCCGTCGTCAGCGCCACCCCCTCAATTTACATGCAGAAGGTCATTGCCCTCGTGGAGAGCGCATACAAGACCGGGAACTGGGACATGATCGCCCGGGACGTCACGATAACCGTCAGCATACTTGCCGCGACATACGTGATCTCGGTGATCTCAAGCTTCACGTTTTACAGGCTGATCGCAGTGATCACCCAGGGAACACTCAAAAACCTCCGGTGCGAGATGTTTGCCAAAATGGAGACGTTCCCCTTAAGCTTCTTTGACAGAAACAGCGACGGCGACATAATGAGCCGCTACACCAACGACGTGGACACGTTGAGAGAACTCATTTCGGAGTGCATCCCCCAGATCATGATCTCCGGCATCGTGGTGGCCACCCTGATCGGCGTCATGCTCTACTTCAGCGTCTGGCTCACCCTGGTGGTTATCGTCAGCGTGGTCATAATGCTTCTGGTGACCCGGAAGATCGGCGGTCTTTCGGCAAAGCATTTCATAAAGCAGAGGAAGACCATTGGCAAGGCTGAGGGTTTCGTTGAGGAAATGATGCACGGCCAGAAGGTCATTAAGGTCTTCTGCCACGAAGAAGCCGCCAAGGAGGATTTCGACAAGATCAACGAGGAGCTCTTCCGTGATACGGAACGGGCCAACAGCTACGGAAACGTACTCGCGCCTGTCCTCAACAACATCGGTAACGTACTTTACGTAGTGTTGGCGTTTGTGTCGGGCATATTCCTGGTGACCAATGCGCCGAACCTCAGCTTTTCGGGCCTTGCCTTCAGCATCAGCGTGGCGGTGCCCTTCCTCAACATGGCCAAGCAGTTTGCCGGCAATATCAACCGTGTTTCGAACCAGATCACATCGGTGGTCATGGGCCTTGCCGGAGCCGACCGGATATTCGAACTCATCGACAAGGAACCCGAATACGACGGCGGCTACGTGACCTTGGTCAACGCCAAGATAGGCGAGGACGGTGAGCTGACTGAGACCTCCGAGCACACCGGAATCTGGGCCTGGAAACATCCCCATAGCGCGGAAAACACTGTGACTTACGAGCGGCTTATGGGCGACGTCAGGCTTTTCAACGTGGATTTTGAATACGTTGAGGGCAAGCCGGTGCTCCATGACATCTCGCTCTACGCAAAACCGGGCCAGAAGGTGGCTTTCGTCGGCGCAACCGGTGCCGGCAAGACCACCATCACCAATCTCCTCAACCGCTTCTACGACATCGCCGACGGCAAGATCAGATACGACGGCATCAATATAAACAAAATCAAAAAGCCGGACCTCCGCCGCTCCATGGGCATAGTTCTCCAGGACACCAATCTTTTCACGGGCACAGTGCTTGAGAACATCCGCTATGGAAAGCTGGACGCCACAGACGAGGAGTGCATTGCCGCGGCCAGGCTTACGGGTGCCGACGAGTTCATTGAGAGACTGCCGGAGGGGTACAATACTTTTATCACCGGCGGCGGTGCCAGCCTCTCCCAGGGCCAGCGGCAGCTTATATCCATAGCAAGGGCGGCAGTGGCCAATCCCCCGGTCATGATCCTTGACGAGGCAACATCTTCCATAGACACCAGGACCGAGGCCATCGTGCAGCGGGGCATGGACGCTCTGATGAAGGGCCGCACCGTGTTTGTGATTGCCCACAGGCTCTCCACCGTGAAAAATGCGGACGTGATAATCGTTCTGGACCACGGGCGAATAATCGAGCGGGGCTCTCACGACCAGCTGATCGAAATGAAGGGCCAATACTACAGCCTTTACACAGGTGCGTTTGAGCTGGAATGAGGTTGAGGGCTTTTGGCGAGTTGAATGATCCGCAGAATTGAAGAACTGCGGAACTATATATTTTCCGTTGAGTGATAACCTTTGGTAATAATCCGTTTCCGGAAAATATAAACCCGGAAAATAAATCCGAAAAGAGATAAAAGTGAAGAAAAACGATCCTGCAGAAATTGACAGATATTTTGCGGGCCTCAGGTCCAAAAAGATCCTGATTGCCGGCTTTGGCATCAGCAACGCCCCTCTCATTGACTTGTTTCAGGAGGAGGGCATCCTTGACGTATCCGTTGCGGACAGCGGCGGACGTACCGAAAAGGACCGCAAAAGAGTCGGACGGAAGCTCAAAAAACTTGTAAAAGAAGGAAAAATCAGGTCATACACAGTTGGTGCGGACTACCTTCGGAACGCCAAAAACTACAACGTCGTATTCAAGTCGCCGGGCATCCGCAAAGACGCGCCGGGACTCTCTGAGGCCGCAGCCTCGGGCACTGAAGTGACTTCCGAGATGGAGCAGTTCGTGAAGCATTGCCCATGCAGAATTTATGCGGTTACGGGCAGCGACGGCAAGACCACGACCACCACCCTGATCTACAAAATGCTTTCGTCTCTCAAAAACGGCGGCAAGGTCTTCGTTGGCGGCAACATAGGAAAGCCTCTTTTCCCGCTCCTTCGGAAGATCAACGGCGAGGATTCGGTCGTGCTGGAACTCTCCAGTTTTCAGCTCATGAACATGGATGCCTCCGGCATCGACACTGCGGTCATAACCAATATATCGCCAAATCATCTTGACTGGCACAAAGACTATGAGGAATACATTGCCGCCAAGAAGAACATTTTCAGCGGAGGCGCCGTAACGGTCCTGAACCTCGACAATCAGATCACTGCCAAGGCCGCCCGGGAGGTCCCCGGTCCCCTGCGCCTGTTTTCAAGAAAGTCCTTCACGGAAAACGGCTCTTTCGAAAAAGAAGGCAAGATCTATTATTCCGCAAACGGTTCTTCGGAGTATGTGATGGATTCTTCCTCCATCAGAATACCCGGCACCCACAACGTGGAAAACTATCTTGCGGCGATCGCAGCTGTTGGCGACAGGGTTCCGTTTAGGAACATTGCCGGGATCGCAAGGCGCTTCAACGGTGTCCACCACAGGATCGAACTTTTCCTGGAGAGGAGCGGCGTGAAATATTACGACAGCTCCATCGACAGCAGTCCGAAACGGTCCGTTGCCACATTGGCGGTGTTTGAGCCAAAGTCGGTGATTATGGTTGCCGGCGGCAAGGACAAGAACCTGGATTACGCCGAGCTGGGCGGTCCCGTTGCCGACAAGGTCAAGGTCCTGGTCCTGACCGGCCCCACCTCCGACAAGATCGAAAGATCGGTCCGTGATGAGATGGAAAGAAGAGGCGGCAAAGAGACTGTTACTATAGTAAGGGCAACGTCCTTTGAAGAGGCAGTCGCTGTTGCTTTGGAGAAGGCCGAGGAGGGCGACAACGTGATCCTCTCTCCTGCCAGCACCAGCTTTGACAGATTCAGAAATTTTGAGGAACGGGGCCGTTATTTCAAAAAGCTCGTAAGAGGGCTGAAGAAGGGCTGAAGCAGTTTACGCAAACCGCGGGGCAGGCTGGTCATAAAAACTTTGTTGCCAAACAGGGCAAAAAAAGTTTGACACAGTCCCTGCTGTGGATTATAATGGTCAAGCCGTGGAGGCGTAGCTCAGCTGGTCAGAGCGTTCGGTTCACATCCGAGAGGTCGAGGGTTCGAACCCCCCCGTCTCCACCAACGAATCACGGGACAATCTAAACAGATTGTCCCGTGATTCGTTTATACGCTTAGTGGGGGGTTCGAACCCGTGAGGGTTTCGGCGTCAAGAAAGCGGAAAGACAGATATAAAACTGCTTTCTTCAAAAATCCTCCGGTGGAGGATTTTTAGCCGAAATCGCGAAGAGCTGTGCTCGAGCAGCGCCGCATGCGAGCAAAGCGAAGCAGGCGGGCGAACCCCCCCGTCTCCACCACGAAAAAGGACTCC
>CAMZBI010000050.1 GCA_947304585.1 uncultured Clostridia bacterium
AGTCGCACCCACTTGCGCGCAGCGCACCCACTCGAGCCGCAGGCTCGCCCACTTGTGCGAAGCACACCCACTCGCCGAAGGCGCCCACTCGCAGCGAAGCTGTGCTCGCCCTTGCTCCGTGGCCAATAAAATGCTACAATTTTGGCAACGAAAAATGAAAGGGGAAGGATCCCATGACGGTATTCATAAAAGCCGTAAAAACCGTCTTAATTGTTTTTGTTGTATTGGCGTGTGCGGCCTCTTTTGCCTGTGTGAAAGAGGAATTCCCTCCTTCTTTCACCATGCCGGTCACTTTCCAAGACCCGGTGTCCGAGATACCCACGACCACTCCCGCGCCCACCACGGAGGACGAGCCCTCGCCCACGCCTTCGCCGACGGAGAAGCCCACCGAAGCGCCGGCTCAGGACTATTCCGGCGGCATCGCCAGGGACAAAGCAACCCTTGTTCCTCTTTACCCGTCGACAGGTGAGAAGAAGCCTTTCTGCGGGACCGGGCACACTTTGGCAGTCCAGTTTTACGCCACAACGGAATTCACGAGTGTCGGTTTTGAATCACCCACCTGGACCGCAAAGGACGGCTACTCGGTGGATTACTCCCTCTTTAAATGGAATAACGACTATTACGATACAATTTACGGAGATTCACTTGTCGAGGGGAGTTACGAGGACTGGGCCGACGGAGCGAACGTGCCCCTCGACTGCGGCACGCTTCCTGCGGGGGAGTATCTTCTGGTGGCCATGTACCGGTCGGAAGAGACCATGAAAAACTCCGGGGTGTGGTATATGGATTCGGAATGCGAAAAACAGCGGTCATACCTTGACGACGAAGTCTGGTACGACGTCTCCATCTGCTTCAACATAAGGTACACAAAGACCCCCGTCAACAAATACGGTCCTTTCAGCGATTCGGGGCTGGATTAAGTGGCCAAGTCCTCTGCATCAGTTTGATCAAATTGGCAAAAAGCATTGGCAATGAAAGGGTGTCAGTTCATATGAAATCAGGAAAAATACTCAAAACAATACTCGCGGGGCTGCTGGTCCTTTTGACCGCTTTTCCCGTTCTTTTACCCGGAGGTGTGACGAAAACAATGGCTGCCGGCAGTTATCAGTATCTTTGCGATCCGGCATCGGATCTTTCCCTCACGAAAGCGGCGGGCAATTATTACGCGGTCCAGTTCAGGCCCTGTCAGGACGTTGCCGCGTTTGAAATATACGTTGCCAAGACGGCCGCCACAGGCTCGACAGGTCTCACAATAGATCTTTACAGTTGGCGGGGGTCCTACGGCGAAACGCTCCGCGAGAAGCCACTTTTTTCCGAAATTTTCGAGAATTTCGACATGCAGATCTGGCTGAGGCTTGAGTGCGACGCTCCTGCGGGAGAATACCTTGCCCTGATCAAAGACACCAAAGGAAACGTTCAGTTTCAAATCGATTCTGTGACCTCGCTCTACGCCAAAACCTATCTCAACGCTTCGGAGCGGGCCGGCAATCTGAACGCCAGGATCATCTTCAAAGACGCTGGAGGGACCCTTGGCGGCATATCCGAAAACAATGTGAAACTCGTCACATCTCAGGGCACCTGGGTGGCCACGGACAGCCTGGGGAGGACCGTTGACAATTCCTACAGATCCACAGTCAGGGCAAACAAAACGGTGGGGCTCTTTTTCCACACCTGGCACGGCAGTAACTCCGCCTCCGGCACCAGGAACATAACCGAGATTCTGAGGGAGCATCCGGAGATAAAGAACGACTATCAGAGTCCTCTTTGGGGACATGCGGGGTGCTACCACTGGAACGAACCTGTCTGGGGCTACTATCAGACCTCGGACGAATGGGTCCTCAGGAGGCAGGCGGAGATGCTGGCAGACGCGGGGGTCGACGCGGTGTTTTTCGACAACACCAACGGCACAGCTACCTTTGTCAACGACGTGCTGGTGCTTCTCAAGGTATGGTCATTGGCAAGGGCCGACGGCGTAAACGTGCCAAAGATCTCCTTTATGCTTCCCATGTTCGACTACAACGACGTGGCCATTCAGCTTCGGGAACTTTACAGGACCATCTACAAGGAGGGTCTCTACAAGGAGCTGTGGTTCTATTGGAAAGGCAAGCCGTTGATGGTGGGATACCCGGGGAGGCTCATCGAAAACGACCCTGAAGACGAGGAGATTCTGAACTTCTTCAACTACAGAGTGATCAACCACGCCCAGTCCCCGGACCACGTGCAGGTGCAGGACGAAAACGGAAACCCGATAGTGATGGGTGCTATACAGAGCGAGGTCACGGACAGATATCAGCTCTGGAACTGGATCGCCACCACGCCCCAGCTGATCAACAGAAACCCTGACGGATCTCCCGAAGAAGTGGCCGTGGCCATTGCCCACAACTGGTGTGCGGAGACCCACCTCACGGCCATGAACAACGACAAGTTCAAGGTCTTCGGCCGCCACTACAGGCCCTCCACGGGGGATTACGACACCCGGGAAAACGCCAAACTCTACGGAGCATATTTTGAAGAGCAGTGGGAATACGCCCTTGACGTGGACCCCGAGTTTATATGGGTGACGGGCTGGAACGAGGGAGTTGCCGGCAGGTTCGAGGACTTCTGGGGTGTCGAGAATGCTTTCCCCGACAACTTCAGCGACGAATACAGCCGTGACATCGAGCCCTCCAAGGGCGACCTCAAGGACAACTATTACTACCAGCTCTGCAGCTTCATCCGGCGCTACAAAGGGGTCCCCGGTGCAGTCGCCAATGACACCCCCGTGACGATAAACATTGAGACCGGCGAGGGCTGGGAGAACGTGGAGACCGTGTACGAAAGCTACCCCGGCGATACCTTTGACCGCGATGCCAGGGGCTACAAAAACGCGGAGACCGGTCAGTACTACGTCTACACCGACAACAGCGGCCGGAACGACATCGTCTCGGCAAAAGCCTCCTACGACGAGTCCTACGTTTACTTCAGAGTTGAAACCGCCTCAGATTTAACACCCGCCTCGGACGACCTCTGGATGAGGCTGCTCATTGACGTGGAATCCGTTGGCGGCAAGGCTACAAACCTGCCCTCCTGGGAGACCTTCAACTACATAGTGAACAGACTGAGCCCCGGAAATGCTTCAAAGACCACTGTCGAACGTTCCAAAGGAGGGTGGAACTGGGAAAAGACAGGCGACGCGGACTTCACCGTAAATGCCAACGTCCTCCAGATCCGAATTCCGCGGGAAGCCCTTGGCATTGATCCGGAAAAACCCTTTGTACTGAATTTCAAGTGGGCCGACAACAATCTCACGGACGGCAGCGATCCCCTTGAACTCTATACCCTTGGCGACACAGCCCCCGGCGGACGATTCAAATATCAGCTGGCGGCAGGCGGGATCCCCGAAAACAAAAAGAACACAGGCTGCGGCGGATCCGGTACTGTCTGCGGTCTTGCATCCTCTGCCGCGGGAGGCGCAGCAGTGGCACTTTTAAAGAAAAACACCTCAAAAAAGAACAAAAAACGGAGTGAAAAATGAAAGAATTCAACTTTTTGAAAAAAGCTGCGGATCTGATGCCGCCCCTTTACGAAACAGTGGTCCGCCCCGTGTCGGGCATTCCTGAAGGCAGAAACATGAGGGACGGCGACAGTTTTATGCTTGATTTCGGCACCCATCTGGTGGGATTCATCACCCTTTCGGTGGAGGTTCAGAAAGGTGACGACACTGCGGACTCCCCTCTTGCGGTGCAGTTCGAATTCTTTGAAAATCTCCGGGAGGACACCGGCGAATACTACACCGGGGGCATGTCCAGGTCCTGGTTCCAGGTCCAGACCGTCTTTGCCGACAACCCCTACGAGCCCGTCGTCCTTACCAGGAGATATGCTTTCCGCTACGTGAGGATCACCTTCCCCGCCAATACAAGCTACGCGGTGTCATACAAAGACTGTTTCGTGAAGGCTGTCAGTTCCGCAGACCTTTCGGAAGTCGAGCCTCTCCCTGAAGACACCGATCCGTTGCTCGTAAAGCTCGACAACACCGCTCTCCTCACCCTCAAAAACTGCATGCAGACCGTATTTGAGGACGGTCCCAAGCGGGACAGAAGGCTTTGGCTTGGCGACCTCTATCTTCAGGCAAAAGCCAATTACTGCACCTTCAAAAACAACGATCTGGTGCTCCGGTGCCTCTACCTCTTCGCAGGTCTTCCCCACGAAAACGGATGCCTTTCGTCCGCTATTTTTCAGGAACCTGTCTTAAGGAATCAGTCCTGGATCCTCCACGACTACGCCCTCTTCTTCTGCGGCACCTTGGCGGATTATTACAGAGCGACGGGCCGAATTGGCGTTGTCAGGGAGCTCTGGCAGACGGCTTACAGGCAGACCGAGATCGCTTACGAAGCATTTGAGAAGAACGGAGGCGCTGCGCCCTCCGACATGTATTTTACCGACTGGTGCCCCGGACTCGACAAGGCCACAGCGGCTCTCGGAATCCTTGTATCAATGCTGAAAGAGGCCCTGTTCCTGGCGGATGCCATTGGCGACAGTACCAGGCAAAAAGTACTCTCAGAGAGGATCGGGGAAGTCTCAAAAGCACTCAAAGCGGCCTATAACCCTGCGGAAAAGCTTTTCAAAGCTCCGTCGGGGCAGCTGTCGGTCCACTCCCAGATGTGGGCGGTCCTTTCGGGAGTGCTTGGCGACGGCGATAATGCAGCAGTAATGCTGGAAACTCTTAAGAGAAAAGATCTGGTAAAACCGGTCACCCCCTACGCGATGCACTATTTTTCGGAGGCTCTTATAAGGTGCGGACTCAAAGACGAGGCCTTTGCTTTCATCAAAGACTACTGGGGCGCCATGATCGAAAAGGGTTTTGACTGCTTCCCGGAGGTCTTCGTTAAAGATAATCCCGAGGCGTCACCCTACGGCTCCGTGGCAATGAACAGCTACTGCCACGCCTGGAGCTGCACTCCTTCGTATTTCATCAGAACGTACCTGTAACCATGCCGCTATATACGCGCGATATTTCTTGAAACTTCTCTTCTCCGGTGGTAGAATTCAAACTTACTCTTGACGGAGCCTTTCGGCTACCGTCATAACGCCAAAGCAGAGGAGGGATCCTGTGGAAAAGTTCATCTATGATATGCATACCCATATTTTTCCGCAGAAAATAGCGGAAAAAGCGGTTTCGTCCATTGGCGGGTTCTACGGGATACCCATGGTGAAAAAGGGCTTTTCGGAGGATCTTATTGATTCGGGCAGCGGCATTGGCGTTGAAAAATATCTCGTGTGTTCCACGGCCACCACGCCCCTTCAGGTGACGGCTATAAACAGTTTCGTTGCCGCGGAGACGTCAAAGCACCCGGAGTTCATTGGCTTCGGCACCATGCACCCGGGGTTCGAAGGCATTAGCGATGAAGTCGAAAGGATCATAAGCCTCGGACTCTCGGGCATCAAGCTGCACCCGGATTTTCAGAAATTCGCAATTGACGACAAAGAGGCCTATCCGATCTACGAGGCTGCGGAGGGGCGGCTCCCGATCCTTTTCCACACAGGCGACAAGCGCTACAGCTATTCCAACCCGGAGCGGGTTTTGAAAATACTGAAAGATTTTCCGAAGCTCATTTGCATCTGCGCTCACCTCGGCGGGTACAGCGAGTGGGACGCGGTGACTGCTCTTAAGGGCTATCTGGGAAATCCCAACATCTATTTTGACACCAGCAGTTCGATAAGATTCCTTGATCCAAAAACTTCCGTCGACATCATCCGGGCCCACGGCGTCGAGCACGTTTTCTGGGGCACCGACTACCCGATGCAGGACCACGAATCCGAGCTTGCGGATTTTATGAAACTGGAACTGGACGACAGGGAGAGACAGATGATCTTCCGGGAAAATGCGAAAAAATTGATCGATGACACAAACCTCGGGCTGCGAGGCTCCGAAAGTGAGGGAAACGCCAATGACGTATAAAGAGCTTGACAGGGAGACCTTAAAAAAGATCCTCAAAGAAGAGTACAAAAAGTACAACAACTACAAAAATCTTGAGCTGAGCTACGACATGACCAGGGGAAAGCCCTGCAAACTGCAGCTGGACCTCTCCAATGAAATGGAAAGCCGCAAATATCTCCAGGGTTTCCACTCCATTTCCGACCAGGAAGTCCGCAACTACGGCGTCCTTGACGGCATACCGGAGGCGAAAAAGCTGATGTCCGAGATGCTTGGCGTTGGCACCGACGAGATCGTTGTGGGCGGCAACTCCAGCCTCAATCTGATGTACGACATGCTGGTCCGTTTTATGCTCTTCGGCACCGGCACGGAAGGCTGCAAGCCCTGGAGCAAAGAGGAGAAGATCAAATGGATCTGCCCGGTTCCCGGATACGACCGCCACTTTCTGATCACCGAAAAGCTTGGCTTTGAGCTTATCGCGGTGCCCCTCCTCGGCGACGGACCCGACATGGATATGATCAAAGACCTGGTAAAGGATCCGGCGGTTAAGGGTATGTGGATGATCCCGAAATATTCAAATCCCACCGGCGAAGTCTACTCCGATGCGAAGATCAGGGAACTGGCCTCTATGGAAACAGCCGCCAATGACTTCCGTATCCTCTGCGACGACGCCTATACGGTCCATTTTCTGAGAAAAGGCCCTGCAAAACAGCTGAACGTCCTTGAGGCCTGCAAAGAAGCCGGCAATCCGGACAGAGTCTTCCTGTTCGGCTCCACCTCCAAGGTCACCTTCCCGGGTGCAGGCATCTCCGCGGTATGCGGATCTGAGAAAAACATCAGATTCCTGCTCTCCTACCTCACGGTCCAGACGATCTGCTACGACAAGATCAACCAGCTCCGCCACGCCAGGTTCCTCGGCGACTACAACGGCATAATCGCCCACATGAAAAAGCACGCCGAGATCATCCTGCCGAAATTCGAAGCAGTTGACAAGATACTGACCCGGGAACTTGAGGGCCTCGGCATACTCTCCTGGACAAAACCCGACGGCGGCTACTTCATAAGCATCAACACCCTTCCCGGCTGCGCTTCGGCCGTGGTGGCAAAGGCAAAGGAGTGCGGCGTAAAATTCACCCCCGCAGGCTCAACTTTTCCCTATAAAAAGGATCCTCAGGACTCCAACATCCGCATTGCGCCGACCCTACCTCCCATCCAGGAGCTGGAGGCGGCCATCAAGATCCTCTGCGTCTGCGTGAAGATCTGCTCCATCGAAAAACTTCTGGAAGCCTGAGACCGGGCTCTTGATCACATCACCGACCGACCCATGAAAAACGACCAGAACAAAAACGCTTTTATAGGCCCGGAAGACTATGCGGAGCCCCGCTGCCTTCTCTGTGACGAACCCTACGGCAAGGAACCGGAGGTCCGCTCCGTGCCCATCCGCCGCATCATCGAAAAGAACGACGAATATCTGGCAAAGCAGGATTACGACGGCGCCGAAAGGCATCTTCTCTACTGGATGGAGGAGGCCCGCCTCGGCAACGACAAACGGGGCATGCTTGCCATTGCCAATGAACTCATTGGCCACTACCGCAAGTGCGGCAACCGCGCCAAGGCTCTCGAAAACGTGGACTTGGCCCTCAGTCTCCTTGACCGGCTCGGCTTCGACGACTCCCAGACCGCCGGCACCACCTACGTGAACTGCGCCACGGCCTGCAACGCCTTCTCAGAAAACAACCGGGCCATCGAGCTCTTCGCCAAAGCCCGCACCGTCTACGAAAACATCCCCGGCATCTCTCCCGCCCTTCTCGGCGGTCTTTACAACAACATGGGCCTCTGCCAGAAGGCTCTCGGCCTTTACGGCGACGCCCTCGAATCCTTTGAAAAGGCTGACGGCTGCATGGCCAAGGTCGAATTCGGCGAGTTGGAGCGGGCCATCACCTGCCTCAACGTTGCCGACGCCATCGCTGCGGAAAAAGGCATGGAGGAAGGCGAGCAGGAGATCTATTCACTTCTTGACAAAGCCTGCGACTATCTCAAAAACTCCGTCGCCCCGAGAGACGGCTATTACGCCTTCGTTTGCGAAAAATGCGCCCCGGTCTTCGGCTATTACGGCTATTTCCTGGCAGCTGACGAATTTGCCAATGAAGCAAAACGGATCTATGAAGGGACTTGAGCTTTCAAGAGAATACTTTGAGACCTTCGGGCGGCCTCTGCTGGAAAAGGACTTTGCAGAGCTGCTGCCTTTTATTGCCGTGGGGCTCGCCGGCAGCGGTTCCGAGTGCCTTGGCTATGATGACGAAATATCCCGGGACCACGATTTCGAGCCCGGCTTCTGCATCTTTCTCCCCGGTGAGGACACAGTCAGCCGCAGGGATGCATTTCTCATTGAAAAAGCCTACGCCAAGCTCCCCAAAGAATTTCTCGGCGCCAAAAGAGAGCGTCTCGCACCCGTCGGCGGTCCAAGGCACGGAGTGTTCAGAATTGCCGATTTTTTCGAAAAAACAGTCGGCTCAAAAGACGGTCTGCTGACCCTTAATGAGTGGTTCACCCTCCCCGACCAGGCCCTTCTCGAGGCCACCTCCGGAGAGGTGTTCTTTGACAATTTCGGCCTCCTGACAGACATCAGAAGCAGGCTCGCATTCTTTCCCCGGGACGTGATGCTGAAAAAGCTGGCAGGCCGCCTCCTTCTCATGGGCCAGTCCGGCCAATACAACTATCCTCGATGCATAAGCCACGGCGAGACAGGCTCTGCACAGCTTGCCGCTTTCGAATTTGCCGACAACGCCATCTCCGCCGCCTTCCTCATCTCGGGCAAATACCGTCCTTACTACAAGTGGGCCTTCCGCGGCCTCCGGGACCTTCCCCTTTTCAGCGATATCGCTCCGATGCTGGAATCTCTCCTAACTACCCCCAACACCCCGGACCTGGTTTCCAAAAAGTCCGACATCATCGAACAAGTCTCCAACATTATCACATCAGGTCTTGAAACCGTCGGCATTGACGCCAAAGCCGAAGCCTCCCTGGAGGAGCAGGCCTACCTGGTCAACGCCAAGATCTCCGATCCCGCAATTCGCAATGCCAATATACTGGCGGCGGTGGGAGATTAGGTGACAGTGAACAGTGGTCAGTGAACAGTGAACAGTTCTCAGTGAACAGTGGGTTTATCGAGAAATTATTCATCAAATATAGCTTAAACGTAACAGATATCGCTTGAATTATTTCCTCGTTTTTGCTACAATAATCTCAAAAAGAAAGAAAATATGTAAATTTTGTCCTAAATTTACGTTATTATCTCCGCTACGGCGTAGCGAATTTGAAAATCATTGCGCTAGTGATGATAGAGTTAATATTGTACATGGGTTTACGATGAACATGAATGATATTGGGGGTGGTCTTTTAGCCATTGTCAGAATTCAAGAAACAGAAATGTTTGCGAAGTTGATTTATTCTTCATAAGATACACTAAATATACTAAAATTGCCAACACCTTGGACGTTTGTTTTTTTGAGGAGGTATTATGAGAAGAAGCATCGTTTTTATTGTTTTGTCAGTCGTTTTAATAGTCGTATTCTGCTTATATCCCAACACAGATGCCGAGACACATAAAGACTATGAACCCACTGATATAACGTACAATCCTTGTGAAAGACTATCCCGTATTGATCTCGAAGAAGAGTTTTTGCGTGATTTCCTGTCAAATCATTACCAAATAAAGGAAGAAATCCCATGTTCGTTTGTATTTGATCACGATGACGGAACCAGAAATGTTTTCTGTATTGACGGAAATGGCAATTTGAATGTAACAACTGTTCAATCTTCCACAAGAGAGCATGCTGAGGTTTATTTAAGTGCGTATTCACTATCTTTAAAAGAGGGAGAAATCTACCAATTATACGCTACTGCGGTTCCACTTGGTCAAACCAGTCCGATAAGTTGGACAACGCCATATGTGTCAAGCATTTCAGTAAGTAGCACGGGTTTAGTTACTGCGATTGGTGCAAGGAAAGATGCCGCCTATGTGTACGCTTACATGACATATGATAATCAGATGTATTTTGCGCAGTGCATGGTATATGTAATAATACGAGACGGTACATACTGTTTTAAGAACAAGAGCTCAAATTTGTATGCTGACGCAACCGGCTACAGCGCAGGAAGTGAAGTTCTTCAATGGATATTTCATGGTGCTGCAAACCAAAGATGGGCCATTAGATACGAAGGCAATGGTGAATACACCATAGAAAACTGGATGAGCGGCATGTATCTTGGCATAGAAGCATCAAACAATACAAATGCAAAAACGACACAATACTCCACCGCTACAAATCTTTCAAAATGGTGTATTTCAAAAACTTCGTCCGGAGCATATTGCCTTTATGCAAAGGGAAATCTGACATATAACTATGTTATTGGCGCCGCTTCATCCGGCAATACTGCTGGGATGGCCATCAAAAATATGTCTTATACAAACGATAATGATTTTAAGGATGAATGGGAACTTGAACTAGTAAAGAAGGACTATATCAACTATTACGATTCCTCTTTTGCAATTAATTCGAACTGGGTTTCCTGCATACCGTCGGCTGTTGCATTTTCAAATGCTGCTTTTGAGTATCAATTTGGATGCTCATTTAGGAGTATTTCCTTCTCAAGAAAGTATGATGTTGTTTGTGACCAGTGTCCCATGGGGATGAATGAAGAATGCGATTATGATCTTTGTGATGAAAGTTGTATTAACCATCACAAAAATATTCACAATATTTCAAATCAACTTTATAATCCATTGCTGGAAAACACTGTTGTGTGCCTATGGACAAACCGTGAAGACGGGACTTATTGCATAGAGGATACCGCAGGGGATCATAACTTGGTTAGTGATGGTACCTGGGCCTTAGTGTATGATTACAGACCCGTTGTTCAAGTTCTGCAAATTGATGAAAACAGAGCGGAATTCTCCATGGGCTATTTTCTAGCTCATGAAACCGCACATACTTTTGGCCTGCCGGATGACTACATTGGCCATAATAAGTATTCAGCCTTGTATTGTATTATGCAGGCATATTCTCCCAATACAGATTATAATGCTGTAAACGCATTCTATTTAGGTGTTCTATCTGGGGATGAACTAGCATTTTGTTCGGACTGCGAAAGCACGCTATTCGACCTCATTTTTACATCGTAAATCATTCTTTTATTGAAAGGAGTCTTAGCCCATGATGAAATCATTCCGTTTATTTGCTTCAATATGTGTATTTTTGCTTTCGGCCGCAATGCTGACCTGCTGTACAGTGCCAAATGAAAACCGGCCCGTTGTTTCGGAAAAAGAAGATTCCACCGAAGCATCCAAGGAAATTGAAGAAACTCCGCTTCCGGACACTGAGACAGAACTCCCTCTTTACAACCTCATAAGAAGAGACGGACAGTGGTATATGTCGTTCACCGGCGCTACCATAGAAGAAACGGATCTGTCTGCTCTTATGCGGGCGCCGGATCCTGTCGAGTTCTATTCGATCGACGAACTGATTACTTTCATAAAAGAAGGACGTTTTACGGAAGATCAGCTTAAATCGTTGCGTTATTATGCCGAGAATAAAGATGGGAACGAGATAAAAATATTTGATCTGGACCATCCGGCAAGGCCTGTCTATCCCTCATCTTTCTCATTTGTCCGTGGACTCTGGTACGGCGAATACTATAACATTGAGATTGTTGACGGAGATGGCAACGGCACCAGTCTTGCTTGGTTGACAGATGAGCTTTATGATTTTACATATAAACGCTGGATCGAACAAGCCGGTACGGGCGTCAAATATCGGACTGAACCCGTGACGGAGGGAATAAAAACCACTTACACGGAGCAAACAGGCGTATCAGAAATAAGAGTAGAAGATTACACGCCGGGAGATGCGATAACAATACGGAAAGCGTTCCTGCTGAGTTATTATGGGGGCGTTAAAACCGATCTCCTTCCAACGATTTCCGAGGATATACCTTATTCCATCAGGGTTTTCAACGGCGGAGATATCAAATTCAGATTTTTCCTTTCGAATGCAACCAGAGATTTTTCTGTTGAAGAACTTCTTGAGTTTGGATTCGTAAGATGATTGTGGGGCTAATTAACAGCGCTTGGAAAAACAAGCGACAGGCTCTACTCCTGTTTCGGGAATACACTTGTTGAATTGGCGTCCGTTCCAAAAAACAATTGATGAAAACAGAGCGGAATTCTCCATGGGCTATTTTCTAGCTCATGAAACCGCACATACTTTTGGCCTGCCGGATGACTACATTGGCCATAATAAGTATTCAGCCTTGTATTGTATTATGCAGGCATATTCTCCCAATACAGATTATAATGCTGTAAACGCATTCTATTTAGGTGTTCTATCTGGGGATGAACTAGCATTTTGTTCGGACTGCGAAAGCACGCTATTCGACCTCATTTTTACATCGTAAATCATTCTTTTATTGAAAGGAGTCTTAGCCCATGATGAAATCATTCCGTTTATTTGCTTCAATATGTGTATTTTTGCTTTCGGCCGCAATGCTGACCTGCTGTACAGTGCCAAATGAAAACCGGCCCGTTGTTTCGGAAAAAGAAGATTCCACCGAAGCATCCAAGGAAATTGAAGAAACTCCGCTTCCGGACACTGAGACAGAACTCCCTCTTTACAACCTCATAAGAAGAGACGGACAGTGGTATATGTCGTTCACCGGCGCTACCATAGAAGAAACGGATCTGTCTGCTCTTATGCGGGCGCCGGATCCTGTCGAGTTCTATTCGATCGACGAACTGATTACTTTCATAAAAGAAGGACGTTTTACGGAAGATCAGCTTAAATCGTTGCGTTATTATGCCGAGAATAAAGATGGGAACGAGATAAAAATATTTGATCTGGACCATCCGGCAAGGCCTGTCTATCCCTCATCTTTCTCATTTGTCCGTGGACTCTGGTACGGCGAATACTATAACATTGAGATTGTTGACGGAGATGGCAACGGCACCAGTCTTGCTTGGTTGACAGATGAGCTTTATGATTTTACATATAAACGCTGGATCGAACAAGCCGGTACGGGCGTCAAATATCGGACTGAACCCGTGACGGAGGGAATAAAAACCACTTACACGGAGCAAACAGGCGTATCAGAAATAAGAGTAGAAGATTACACGCCGGGAGATGCGATAACAATACGGAAAGCGTTCCTGCTGAGTTATTATGGGGGCGTTAAAACCGATCTCCTTCCAACGATTTCCGAGGATATACCTTATTCCATCAGGGTTTTCAACGGCGGAGATATCAAATTCAGATTTTTCCTTTCGAATGCAACCAGAGATTTTTCTGTTGAAGAACTTCTTGAGTTTGGATTCGTAAGATGATTGTGGGGCTAATTAACAGCGCTTGGAAAAACAAGCGACAGGCTCTACTCCTGTTTCGGGAATACACTTGTTGAATTGGCGTCCGTTCCAAAAAACACAACACAAGTGCGGCGTGGCAAGCCGGTCCGGCATCGTTATTTTCCCCACAATACAAGTGAATAGTCCGCGTCAACGCCGTAAACTCGCACCTGAAATGTGAGTTTACGGCGTAGTTACCTAAACTTTTCTACTAACATACTAACAAGTTGATTAAGGGGCCCAAATTAG
>CAMZBI010000051.1 GCA_947304585.1 uncultured Clostridia bacterium
TACTGACCGCATGGATTTAACACCTCAAATGGGGGTAATTTCCTAAAGTCAGGTACCATCGTAAAATCGTTAAAATCAACGCAGTTTATACCAAAACCGTCTAAAACGGCTTGCTTTTAGTCATGCAAACTTGCATTTACTATTTCAAACTTGCGTTTACTTCTTCCTACTTGCGTTTACTTTTGCAATTAACCTAACCGCCGGAGATCGTATAGATTTATCAGTAATAAAGATCGATGACAGTTGATAAACGGTGAGCATGATAGATCTGGGAGAATCTTTATGCTGCCATACATTTTTCTCGGCTTATATTTAATAATCGCCGTCCTGAATATCATTGGCATTGTCAAGAAAATTAGAAGATTGTATCACATCACAAAACCCTTGCTGATGTTGTCCCTTTGTTTATACTGTTTCACAATGGATCCGTCCACTCCGGATTGGATACTGATTGGAGCACTATTCGCCTGTTTTGTTGGTGACGTATTGCTGATGCACAAGGGAAGCGGCTGGTTTGCCGCCGGCGGTTTTTCGTTTTTTATCGGTCATCTGCTGTTTATATACAAGTTTTGTACTCTGATAGATTTCAGCGATATTACTCTGATTTTAACGATAGTAATGGCAACAATATATATTGCAGTTGCAGGGATCACGGTTTATTCGCTGCGTAAAGAAGCGCCGAAGAAACTGATGGTTCCTATGATGTTCTACCTTCTTTTGAACACTGCGACAAACATTTTTGCCTTTTCTCATATGACTTCAGATCCGGGTATTCTGTCTGTGATCACATACATTGGCGCCGTACTGTTTTTCATCTCCGACTGTGCCGTTTACCTTAAGCGCTACGACAAGGAACCGCCAAGATTCTTCAAGACCGATCTGTTTGTAATGATCACCTACATTTCAGGCATTTTTATGATAATCTACGGACTTAAACCTCTGTTTTAAAAGAGATCACCTAATAATTCTCGCAACTGTACTTCTTGCGGAAGGTTTCTCAGAAGCGATGGTCACTGCAGAATTAAAGCATTTTTCTCCATTTTCAAGAGCGCTTTCGTCGTTGGTGTAAATCTCAGCGATCACGTCTCCGGCTTTGACCTCGTCCCCTGTTTTCTTTTTGAGAACGATTCCCGCTGAAGGATCTATTACGTCTTCTTTTGTGACTCTTCCGGCGCCAAGGAGGCAAGCGGACTTGCCGATTTCCTCGGAATTCATTGAACTAATGAAACCGCTGCAGTCTGCTTTGATCTCGCGGCAGTATTTCGTTTTGGGGAATTTCCCGGTGTTTTCGATATACGAAACGTCTCCGCCTTGAACTGTGACCCATTCAAGCATCTTGGCGTATGCCCTTCCGCTTTCAAGGGCGTCAATAACCTCCTTACGTGCTTCATCCGGAGTCATTTTAAGAGCCAGGACTGCCATCTCAGTAGCCAATACCACACAGACCTCGTAAAGATCGCCCTTGACCTTACCTTTCAGAACGTCAACGGATTCTATAACCTCAAGTGAATTGCCAATGTTACTGCCTAAAGGAGAATCCATGTCGGAGATGACGGCTGTGACGTTTCTTCCGCAGGCTTTACCGATCTTCACCATGACCTCCGCAAGCTCAACAGAGGACTCAATAGTCTTCATAAAGGCACCGCTGCCTGTCTTTACGTCAAGGACAATATTTTTCGACCCTGCGGCAATTTTTTTTGACATAATACTTGAAGCGATAAGCGGAATTGAATCCACCGTTGCAGTCACGTCCCTCAGCGCATATATCTTTTTGTCGGCGGGAGCCAGGTTTCCGGTCTGGCCGATCAGCGCAAGGCCTGTCTTGTCCACCTGAGCCATAAAGGCATCAATCGAAAGGCTTGTTTTATAGCCCGGAATCGATTCAAGTTTATCAACAGTCCCTCCGGTATGACCAAGGCCTCTTCCGGACATCTTGGCGACTTTTGCGCCAAGAGAGGCAAGTATTGGGCAGACAACGAGGGATGTCTTGTCGCCGACGCCGCCTGTAGAGTGTTTGTCAACAGTCAGATCGCCAAACCTAGACAGGTCAAGCAGATCGCCTGACACAGCCATATAATGAGTAAGCGCAGCTGTTTCTGATTCCGTCATACCGCAGCAGCAGACCGCCATAAAGAAGGCCGAAGCCTGATAGTCCGGAATCTCTCCTTTTGTGAAACCGTTAACAAAATATTCTATTTCAGCCGGCTCAAGTTCAAAGCCTCTGCGCTTCTTTAAAAGCAGGTCATACATTCTCATGGCAGTACCTCCGTGTTAATTATTAATAAGTATCTTGTCAAGGAAACTGACTCCGTCAAATCTCTCAGGCAGTCCAAGGTAATCGGCAGCTGTGGCGGCAATGTCGCAAAAGCCTTGGCGTGTTCCGAGATTAACAGGTCTTATGTATTTTCCTAAAATCAGAAGAGGAACGTATTCTCTCGTATGATCCGTATGTGAATCACCGGGATCGCAGCCGTGGTCAGCAGTGACGAACAGCACGTCCTCATCTCTCATTTTCTCTATAAATTCAGGAATGCGAAGGTCAAATTCAGAAAAAGATCCTGCGTATCCGTCAACGTCCTGCCGGTGGCCGAAAAGCATATCCATGTCCACAAGATTAACGAAACAAAGACCTTCAAAGTCTTTATCCAGCGCCTCTAAGGCTTTGTCCATACCGTCGCTGTTGCCGGAGGTCAGCACGTATTCCGTAACGCCCTTCCCCGCAAAAATGTCACGGATCTTGCCAATGGCATAAACAGTCATACCTGCTGATGACACTGCGTCGAGAAGGGTATCCCTTGGCGGCAGGAGAGAAAAATCGTGGCGGCGGGTCGTTCTGACATAATTCGGATAATCGCCAATGAACGGCCTTGCGATCACCCTTCCCACCCCATTTTTACCTACAAGAATGTTGCGGGCGATCCTGCAGTATTCATATAGAGTTTCCACAGAAACTACATCTTCATGGGCTGCAATCTGGAACACACTGTCAGCGGAAGTGTAAACTATCAGAGAGCCTGTCTTAATATGTTCCTCGCCGTAATCTTTAATGACCTCTGTTCCTGAATAAGGCTTGTTGCAAAGCACTCTCCGCCCCGTAAGGCGTGAAAACTCATCGATAACATCCCTAGGGAAGCCATCGGGATAAGTCGGAAGAGGCGAATCTGAAACAATACCTGCGATCTCCCAGTGACCTATAGTAGTATCCTTGCCCATGGACCTTTCCTGAAGCCTTGCCACGGCAGCAAGCGGTTCCTTTTCTTCAGGCAAATAATATTGGCCGTCTATATTGCCAAGGCCCAGTTTCTTCATCGATTCAAATCTGAAACGGGGACTCTCCGATATCCTTTTAAGGGTATTGCAGTCATGATCGCCAAAAACAGCCGCATCCGGAGCTTCGCCGCAGCCCAAAGAATCGAGAACGATTATAAATACTCTTTTCACAGGAAAGCCCTCCGGAAGATCGATCTATCAAGCATTAAAGTTTGGCAGCGGTTTCAAGTGCCAACACCATCATTTCGGTAAATGAACTCTGTCTTTCCTCAGCAGTGGTTGATTCACCGGTTATCAGATGGTCGGATATGGTGCATATAGCAAGTGCGTTTTTGCCGGCCCGTGCCGCATTAAGATATAGACCCGCTGCCTCCATTTCAACGGCAAGGACACCCATTTTCCTCCAGGCACCTGCAGTGTAAAACCCGGAGCCTGTTGGCGCTCCCTCGCAGTCATTATAAAAAGTATCCGAGGAAAGCAGATTTCCAACATGGTAACGAAGGCCCATGGTTTTGGCTATATCCACACATTTTTCAAGAATGTTGTAGGAACAGACAGGTGCGAAAGTACCCGGAAGGTGATATTGATCCGCAAAGTGAGAATTGGTGCAGGCGCCAAGGCCGATAACGATATCCCTGACCTTTACGTCCTCTCTCATGCCTCCTGCGGAACCGACTCTGATTATATTGTCGACCCCGAAGAAGTTGAAAAGTTCATATGAATAAATGCCTATCGAAGGTATACCCATGCCGCTGGCCATTACAGAGACTCTTGTTCCTTTATAGAACCCGGTATAGCCCTGAACGCCTCTGACGTTGTTCACAAGCACTGCATTCTCAAGATAGTTTTCAGCTATATACTTTGACCTCAGCGGATCGCCGGGCATCAGAACAGTTTTTGCAAAATCTCCCGGCAATGCGTTAATGTGGGGTGTCGGACAATTGACCATAGATAATACTCCTCTCTACAATCCCATCTGTTTTGCGATCTTAACGATCTTTGACGTTCCAAGCCGGTCGGCGCCAAGCATTAAAAACTTTTCCGCATCCTCAATGCTGGATATCCCTCCTGCGGCCTTGACTTTTACTTTTGGATCGCAATATTTTCGTAGGAGTTCAACGTCTTGGAAAGTTGCCCCTCCGGTGGAAAATCCTGTTGACGTTTTAATGAAATCAGCGCCTGAATCTGAAACGACCCTGCACATTCTGATCTTTTCCTCCTCCGTAAGAAGGCAGGTCTCAATTATAACCTTAAGCACACGGTCTCCGCATATTGCTTTCAAAGCGCTGATCTCCTTAAGAATCTCGTCATAGCGGCCCGCTTTCACGTCGCAAACGTTTATGACCGTATCTATCTCGTCCGCCCCGTTGTGAATTGCATCAAAGGCCTCATAAACCTTGGATTCTTTGGTTGAATAGCCGTTGGGGAAGCCGATCACTGTGCAGACTTTTACTTCTCCCTGAAGATAATCCGAAGCAAGTTTGACGTAGGAAGGCGGTATGCAGACGGAAGCTACTTTGTACTTCTTTCCTTCATCGCAGAGGGCTTTGATATCTTCCGGCGTTGCAGTCCTGCCAAGAAGTGTATGGTCGCATTTTTTCAGTATCTCATATATATCCATCTTTTATTGTATCTCCGTTTTAATATTGTTCACGCCAATACTATACCGACCGTATGATCAGTTGAAATGCTCATAAAAAACAAGTATTCGCAAAGCATTTGCAGGTCCTTTCGTCCTCTTGATTTTAACAAATGGCACCGATTTATTCAATTGAGTTTTAGGCCCTCCGCTGATATAATTGGCCATAAGGAATACTAACAGATAGGGCTCTTCCAAAAGTCGAAAAAGGTGATTTTAATGAAAAACAAACTGACTTATATTGCATGTATTCTGCTGACCGTTCTGCTTTGTCTTTTTGTGTTTGCAGGCTGCCGGAAAGAGCTCACAGTCGATGACGGAGACAATATCGTTATCGCTGAAAAAGGCTTCAGATCCCCTTTCAAAATAGTAATCGACGAGAATCCTTCTTCTGCCCTTCTTTCTGAAGTTCAGCTGTTCAGAGACGCAGTTTACGAAAAGACCGGATGTAATCTTGAGATAGTTGACAGCTACGAAAAGCAGGAAAGCCTGAAACACAAGCTCTATTTCTGTGCCGAGAGCTACTATGAATGCTCTTCAAAGCTGAAGAACCTTGCTGATAACGAATTCTGCATATATACCGGTGAAAGAGCCGGCGTTACTTTTGCAGCCGTTGCCTTTGGCCATAACGCATCAAGAAGCGCAACAGACTGCTTTATCGATCAATGCGCAGAAGGCAAGCTTTTGCTGAACAAAAACAAAGAAATAAAAGGAACTGCAAAAATCATGGACTCGATCATAACCACCAACGTATCACTGAGAGACCCCTGTATCCTCGTCGAAAACGGAATCTACTACATGTACGGAACAGGCTGGAAAGTCTATAAAAATGATACAGGAGACCTTTCGAATGACTGGACCGGCGGCAAAGTCTGCGTGACTGTCCCGGAGGACGCCTCGACGAACCACTGGGCACCGGAGGTATACAAACTTGAGGACCCTGCGGGATACTTCATGTTTACCACCTATTTTTCCGACAAAACAAACCACAGAGGCTGCGCGGTGTTCCGTTCGGATGATCCCGAGGGACCCTTTGAGCTCTATTCGGACGGGCACATCACTCCCACCAACTGGGATGCCATTGACGGTCACCTCTACATTGATAAACACGGGGACCCCTGGATAGTATTTATTCACGAATGGACCTGCACAGACGACAATGTTGGCCGCATGTCAGTGGCAAGACTGTCTTCCGATCTTAAGAAGACCATTACAACGCCAAAAGACGTTTTTATGGGCACGGATGCTCCCTGGGCAACCGGAAAGATCACCGACGGCCCCTGGATATATACCCTTGAGAGCGGAAAACTGATAATGCTTTGGTCTAACTTTGACGATGCCGGCTATGCATGCGGCATGGCAATAAGCGAATCGGGAAACATCAAGGGCCCCTGGAAACAATTGCCCTCACCTCTTTACTCAAAATTCTTAGGCGGCAAACACGACGGCGGCCACGGTATGATATTCAGGGCACTCGACGGACGGCTGTACCTTTCCATCCACTCGCCAAATACCGCAACAGAAAAAGACAAGACTCTTGCCATCTTTGTGCCGGTAAGAGAAATTGGAGACAGGCTTGTGGCAGATATCAGATATGAATTAAATGATTAAGCAGCATATTAACCGCTTAAATTATAACGGCGCGCCTTGAGAGAAATCCCCGGCGCGCCGCTGCTTTATTATTAAACGATTCAGCCGTACATTGGCCCGTATACTCCGCAGGCTCTGTAATCTGCGGCTTCAAGGTCCTTGGTGCCGAATGCAGACCATGAATGAGGCCTGAATATCTTGTTGTCGGGAATATTGTGCATGGAAACAGGTATTCTCAGCATTGAAGCCAGTGTAAGAAGATCTGCTCCCACGTGTCCGTAGACCGATGCGCCGTGGTTGGCGCCCCAATTGGCCATTACCGAGTAAACGTCTTTGAAAGCGTTGTTGTCTGGGTCAAGCCGCGGCACGAACCAGAGTGAAGGCCAGGTGGGATCAGTCCTCATAAGCAGCTTCTTGTCGACTTCATCCGGAAGTTCCACTGTCCATCCCTCGGCAACCTGCAGCACAAGACCAAGTCCGTCCACCAGGTTCAGCCTTGCCATGGTAACAGGCATGGTTCCCTGGGAAGAATACTGGGAGGAGAAGCCGCCGCCTCTGAAATACCCTTTATTTGCGGGAGCCCACTTGACCGCGTCCATAACGTTTTTGATATCCTCATCGGTTACGTCCCACCAGCGTTTCATAACAGAATTTCCGTTTTCGTCCTTCATGGCGCCTGAACCGTCAAGAGCCGAAGCACCGGAGTTGAGAAGGTGCATAAAGCCATTGGCGGCAAGCCCTTCAGGCCTGTAACCCGTCACTCTCCCCACAGCATCCGGTGACCAGTAAGTTCTGACGTCGGAAAAGATGGGACTCATGTCGGAAAGAAGGTGAAGGAGAAGCATTGTCATGCCGTTCATGGTATCGTTCTCGGTTGCCAAAACCACCGGCTGACGCTTTCCGTTCCAATCGAAGGAAGTGTTGAGGATGGCTTCGGTAAAGTCTGCATTGGGCATGAAATCAGTCCATTGGCGCTGGCCCTGGAATCCGCCGACGATGGCATTGCGGCCGTTGGACTCCTCGATCCAGCCAATGTCAGCAAGTTTCGGATTGCCCAGCATGATATCCCGGATAATTACGGTCATTTTGGCAATGAAATCCCACTCAGTCTCGTCCTGCTCCGGCGTGTTGATCTTTGAGGGAATGTTGACCTCAAGGCCTTTTTTGCAGTTCTTGCGGATCCATTCCCTCTCCTTCTCGTATTCTTCCTTGTCGTAGATGCCAAGGCGCTCCCGGCGGATAATCTCGGTCATATCCACCCATTCAGCCCTGATTCCGAAATACTTCTGCATTACCATCGGATCAAGCACGGAACCTGCGATACCCATGGCAACGCCGCCAATGCTGACATAAGCCTTATTTCGCATCAGGCCAACGGCAATCGCACCTCTTGCAAAACGCAGGATCTTCTCTCTGACGTCATCGGGGATCGTATCGTCGTCCTTGTCCTGGACTTCATGACCGTAGATCGCAAAAGCGGGAAGACCCCGGTGTGCGTGGGCAGCCATGATCGCTGCAAGGTAAACCGCACCGGGCCGCTCTGTACCGTTAAATCCCCAAACAGCCTTAACCGTGTACGGGTCAAGGTCAATTGTCTCCGAACCGTAGCACCAGCAGGGGGTCACGCTCAATGTTCCGCAAATATTGTATGCAGTAAACTTATCCGCACATTTAGCAGCCTCCGCGCCGCCGCCGATCGTAGTATCTGCAATAACACATTCCACGTGGGTCCCGTCGGGGTAGAAAAGGTTTTCCGAAATGAGAGCGGCAGCCCTTTTGGCCATATCCATGGTCTGATCTTCAAGTTCTTCTCTGACGCCAAG
The DNA here is from genome assembly GCA_947304585.1 of uncultured Clostridia bacterium. Lineage (GTDB taxonomy): Bacteria > Bacillota > Clostridia > UBA1212 > UBA1212 > UBA1212. The sequence goes on from CAMZBI010000051.1 coordinate 8,323, forward strand.
CATTCTGCCGTCAATGATCGGTCTGATTCCAATTACAGGTTTTTGCATATTTCCTCCCTAGTTAGTTAATGGTTATTAGTTATTAGTGAAGAGTTATTGTGCGCCTGGCGGCGCGATTGCTGCATCACCTTCGGTTCAGTGAACAGTTAACAGTGAAGAGTTAACAGTTGTGGTGCGCCTGCGGCGCGATTTGCTGTTGTCTGCGCCTGCGGCGCAAGGGATGCGGCATAGCCGCGTTACCTCAACTAATCACTAATAACTATTCACTGGATTCACTCCGGTGCGCCTGCGGCGCAAGGGATGCGGCATAGCCGCGTTACCACAACTCTTCACTGATCACTCTTCACTGCGGCGCTCCTCGCCGCATAACTGCATCCGTTTCCTCGAGCAGCCTTCTGATCTCAAGGTGCTGCGGGCAGGCTTCTTCGCACATGCCGCACTTGATGCAATCCGAGGGTTTGCCGAAGGGTTCGGCCGTCAGTTCCCTGTTGTAGCGCATCAGGGACAGCCAGCTTTTAAAGTTGTCGTACCGGTTGCGAACCTCAAAAATATCCGGAATGCGAATGTTCATCGGGCAGCTGTTCTGCTCGACGCAGTATCTGCAGCCTGTGCAGGGAATGATCTTGCGGTTCCGCAAAACGGTGACGACCTCTTTAATCGCATTCATCTCTTTTTCGTCAATTGGCGTAAAATCTGACATTGAAGACAGATTATCCTCCATTTGTGACATATCTGACATGCCCGAGAGTACCATCATCACATTGGGAAAACTGGCAGCAAATCTCACTGCGTAGCTTGGGCAGGAACCGCCGCCAAGGGCCTTCAGAACCGAAGCAGCTTCCTCAGGCAAATTGGCGAGGGAGCCGCCTTTTACAGGTTCCATAATTATGCAGGGCTTGCCGTGTTTTACGCAAACGTCGTAGCAAAGCTTCGATTGGACCTGCGGGTCGTCATAATCCACGTAGTTAAACTGGATCTGGACCGCCTCTACCTCAGGATATTCATTAAGAATCATGTCCAGAACGTCCGCACTGTCGTGGAAGGAAAGTCCGACGTGTCTGATGAGTCCCTGACGTTTAAGTTCAAAGGCGGTCTCGTAGGCCCGGCAGGCTTTGAATTTTTTGAAGTTGTTGGCGTTTTGGGCGTGCATCAGGTAGAAATCAAAATATTCCACCCCGCAAAGCTCAAGCTGGCTTCTAAAAAAAGGAACAATATCCTCCTCGGAGTTAAAATAGGGTTCGCTCAGTTTATTTGTCAGAAGAAATTCCGAACGCTGGTGGCGTAATGAAACATAGTCGCGGATGGCTGTTTCGGATCTGCCGCCAATGTAACCGTGAGCCGTGTCGAAATAGTTAAAGCCCGCATTTATAAAAGCGTCGGCCATTTTTGAGAATTCGTCGTGATCGACCTCACCGTCTTTCATGGGCAGTCGCATGCAGCCGAATCCGAAATTGCCTTTTATTTCAGGGAAAAATCTGTTAACTATCATTGCTCTCCCTCCGTTATTCTGTCACAATACTTTTTAAGTCTTTCCAGCCCGTCGATCACCAGAGACCTGGGACACGCAAGATTTATCCTGACAAAGTCGGCACCGTCTTCACCGTAAACGTTGCCGGGCGTAATGAAGAGGCCCGTCTCTGCTCTCAGAAGGGGCGTAAATTCATTGGCGGCTATCCCGAGGCTTCTTATATCAGCCCACATGAGATAGGTCGCATCGGCCTTTACAGGCTTAATACAGGCGATGTGCTTTTTAATATAATCTTCGGCGATGCGTCTGTTTTCAAAAACGTATTCACGCATCTCATCCAGCCAGTCAGTTGAACCGTTAAAAGCGGCAACTGTTGCCGGCACAGAGAACACATTAGGCTCGTTCACATTGTCCCTGTTGAGACCGTCTTTCACAATAGCTCTCAGCTTTTCGTTTTTAACACAACAGCAGGCGCTCTGGATACCTGCAATGTTGAAAGCCTTTGTGGGGGAAATGCAGGTAATTGAATTTTCGAGATTGGCATGATTGACCGAAGCAAAAGGAACGTAAGACGTTCCGGGCCTTGTTATGTCGCAGTGGATCTCATCGGAGATCACCACGACTCCGTTTGAGGCAGCGATAGAGCCGACTTTTGCAAGTTCCTCACTTGTCCAAATCCTTCCTGCAGGATTTTGGGGATTGCAAAAGATCATCAGGCGGGTGTCAGAGCCTTTGAGTTTGGCATCCAGATCTTCAAAATCAATACTATACCGTCCGGTCTTGGCATCATATAAAAGCTTTGATTCAGAAACAAACCGGTCGTTCTGTTTCACAATGTTAAAGAAAATATTGTAGACCGGCGACATCAGAAGCACTTTTTCTCCGGGCGCAGTCAAATATCTGATCATGGATGCAATTGCCGGCACCACTCCCGTAGAATAAAGGAGAGAATCCCTCTCCATTTTAAAAGAGTGTCTTCTCTCCCAAAAACCGATATAGGCATCGTACCATTCATCGGAAATATCGGTGTAACCGTATATGCCGTGGGCAGCCCTTGCCGATAGCGCCTTCAGAATCTCTTCGGAGCACGCAAAATCCATGTCGGCGACCCACATGGGCAGTTCGCCCTCTTTAACGTCCCACTTGAGAGACCCGGTATTCCTGCGGGGGATTACTTTGTCAAAATCAAACATGGGTCAATCAATCCATTCCGGCTTGTCAAGCCGCTTCCCAATATCGCCGCATTCAATAGCGGTGTCAAGTTTTTTAACTCTGCCCTCTTCGATGATCAGCTCGCCGATGCGGTCGCATTTGATCCTGCCGGAAGAGGGATTGAGAATACTGTCTATACTTCCCGTAACCTCTGCGTCCACCGATGAATATTCAAATGCCAACGTTGTGTCGATCAGTCTGCAGTTCCTCATAACAAGATTGTCAATATAGCAGAGACCCTGAAGACTCTCTATCGTGCAGTTCTCAAAGTAAAGATTCCGGGAATTCCAGCCAAGATATTCGCCGGAGATCCAGGAGTCGTACACTTCAACGTTTTCGCAGTTCCAGAAAGCGTCTTTCGTAACAAGCACAGAGTTTTTTATAACGATTTTCGAGCATCCATCAAAGGCATAATTTCCCGTCAGTTTAAGATCCTCTGCCCTGATATTTTTGGAATTCATGCAAAAATAGTCGCCGTTGGCAGTGACTTTTTTTAGGCGGATATCTTCACACGACCACAAAGTCTCTTTGGCGTCGGGCATTGCCACGTCCCTGAGGAAAATATTCCTGCACCTTCTGAAATTCTTTGGCGAGTCGATCACAGTGTTCTCAAAATCAATGTTCTTCGAATACCAGATCCCCGCTCTGGAGTTCTTGGCGAATACAGAATCTTTTACAGTAATATTTTCGCAGTACCAGAGAGGATACTTCCAGCTGAACAACGAATTACGGATATCAATATTTTTACTCTCCTTAATAGGGGATTCGCCCTCGTCAAAAGTACATCTGTCAATAAAAACAGACTCGCTTTGATAAAGAGAACGTTCCCCACTGAAGGATTTTTGAATAATTTCTTTCATATAAACCAAATATAATAAAGTTATCTTTCCTTTTTCTTAGCAAGAACCGGGACGGCAATTGCAACCATAAAACCTGCCGGCAATGCCGCAACGAAACCACCGCAGCCTTTATCACCGTCAGAGGGTTTCTGTGTCGGGTCTTCAGCAGGAGCTTCCGACGTTTCCGGAGTATTAGGCGCTTCCGTCACGTCAGGGGTGTCGGTTGGCACGTCGGTGGGCTTTGGCGTAGGTGTAGGCTCAGGCGTCGGGAAAACCGCGTCCCCGGACTCTTTATATGAACTTATAAAGCTGTTGGCGGAAGCAACGTCAGTGAAAAAGCCAACGTAATATAGCTCGTATTCAGTGTCCTCGTCTGTAGTCATGAAGAAGTCGAATCTGCAGTCGTTGACAATGCCCTTCCACTGTCTCAACTTCGTGAAATCAAGCAGCACATATTGAAGATCATCCGTCTTTTCGTAGTAGTATTGGAGATTCTTCATCTCGTCATAGCCCGTATTGACGTCGGTCTGGTAATAAAACGTTCCGCCGACTTTTTTATCGGGATCGGAAAGAACAGAGGCGTAGTCAAACCTGCCGATGATTACGATAGCCTTGTATTCAGCGGCGCTGATCTCATCCTCAAAAACGCCAAGAGAGCCGTCCAGGGCAAGAGCCCCAAAGGGGAAGAAAATATTTGGGTCAGGACCTGCGCTGGAATATATCACGCAGCAGTTTTTATCCTCGTCGTATTCATAATTCGTAACGCGGTTGTTGTTGGACGCGTAGAGGAAAAAGTTGTCGACCTTGTCGTCGTTATCGAATCTGACGTATAGCGGCGACTTTTCCGCCGGTTCCTCGGGAGCCGGAGTGGCACCCGCTTCTTCTGTGCCCTCCTGGAGGAAATCAAGCTCAATGTTCATATTGAAGTCGCTGTACATTTTATATATGCCGTCTTCGTTTTTAACGACCAGCGTAATATGTTTGTACCCTTTCATCTGAGAGACGTCTATGGTAACGGCAAATCTGATGGCAAAATCAGTACCGTACGTAGTCTTGCCGTGATCGTAGACACCCTGTTCAGGTTCGATCTTAAACTCGGAGTTAAAAACAGGATCGCCGTCATCTATAGTGTAGCCGATTTCTTCGATCTCAACGTCGGAAACGACCCATCCTCTGAGAGTGAGTTCGTCCGCTTTTATCTCAAGAATGCCGCTATGATCAAGTAAGTAATTGAATGCAAACCCGTCCTCGCCAACCGTAACACCGTCGGCCTTGATGGTATCAAAATGGGCTCTCATAGTGCCGTAGTAATCCGTTCCCTCTTGAACCTCCTCGCCGGCAAATGCCGAAAGAGCTGCAAACGGAAATACGAACATCAGCGCCAATAATATCGCAACAAAACGTTTCATAATTACCTCCGCAAATTGATTTTACGTATAATGTGATTATCTCATAAACCGCCCATTTTTACAAGCATTTTAGCGATCCGAGACCGTGTCAAGTTTTGACGGAGATTCGCTTCCGGCCGCCTTCGGCTCCGCAT
>CAMZBI010000052.1 GCA_947304585.1 uncultured Clostridia bacterium
AAAGTGCTTGCACTTTTGGGGAAAAGGAGGCGCAGCGGAGCGAGCGATGTCATCAGAACAAGACTTGATCAGTTACTGGTGACGAGCAGGAGCAGCTTGCGCCGACGCAATCCCACCGCTTCCGCCACGCAGAATCAAGGGGTAGCCTTCGAGGTTACCCCTTGATTCTGTGTTGAAACAATAGAATGGGATTCGAACCCGGGGGCCCCGAAAGTGCTTGCACTTTTGGGGAAAAGGAGGCGCAGCGGAGCGAGCGATGTCATCACCGCATGATAATGGATCAGCAAAGCATTTATCCTTCCTTTGCGTACTCCCAACAGCGTCCTATTGTTGCGAGCGCATCAGGATTAACTCCTGCTCGTTTAAAATGATCAATTACATATGGGCTATCATATGCATCCAAATCCATTCCTGTATAATCAAGAAATTCACTGTGTCTCAATACTTCAAGCAACGCATCTGTCAGATCATTGCTGATAACCTCATGAAGAAATCTCTTAACAGTTCCATTTTCATAATCATCATGATCGAAGGACATAGTATCTTCAATAATTCTTTTTGGTACGTAGTTATCAGATGTGAATGAATAATCATCGGTCCTTGAAATGCCGTTATTGCTACTGCCATGCACTCTACCGTCATCCCAATAATACTCACGTAAATCAATGATGGCTTTCAATTTTTTACAATTACTGAAAACGAAGCAGCCAAAATTCCATCTATTATAGCGACAATCAACGATTATTAACTTAACGTTTTTACAACTCTGAAACGATTCATCTGGAATCGTTCCGGATACTTCAATGAAGTTCCATGCATCTCCCAGTGAACCGGGTAGGTATAAAACATTTGTGTTACCAATATAATCACAAAGGACCGCATTACCTGCATCATCTATATAGTAGCATAGCTTCCCATCCTGATGATCGACCCAAATCAATTCATTCTTCATTATTTACCTCATTTTGAAATTCTTTTAGAATTGTTTCAACAATACGCAACTCCTTATCTGTTTCAATCGGAAGAAGTTGATAAAGTCTGTATAATGGTGTAAATTCAAAAAAAGGAAAAGCCAGGTTGTCTCGACTTTGATTTAATGTTAATGAGTCAAAAAAATCAAAAGAGGAAACAATATGGCCCATTCGAATATTACACTAAATCAAAAAGAGATTCAATACCTACTGACGGAAATCAAAATGAGGGATTCAAATAGTTGTTTGAAAACTCTTTGAACGCTTTTCTCAGGGCAGAGTCTGACGAGCAGCTCGGTACAGAAAGATACTCTCACTGCAGTGAAAACAGGACCGACTACCGCAACGTTACAAGAGAACGTGATCTTACGACAAGAACAGATACGATTTACCTTACGGTTCTCCGTCACCGCAACAAACCATTTAAAACTCTCCGACTTGACTCCTTAATTGAAAAATGTCCACTTGCATGTTATACTGTATGAGGAAAAATTAGTATATTTCGAGATTACATTTCTTTATCAACAGAGGCAGATATGAAACACGTAAACTTGCCGGATCCTAACGTTATCCATCCGATTAACGGCTATTATAACGAAATATACGTAAAGCCTACTGTGAAGAACCCCAACATCATTGTAGGCGATTTTACCTATATTGCCGATTCAGATTTCGAAAGTCACGTGACACACCACTATGAATGGATCGGCGACAGGCTCATCATTGGCAAGTTCTGCCAGATCGCTTCCGGAGTCGAGTTTGTGATGAACGGTGCCAACCACCAGATGAATGCTGTCACCACTTTCCCGTTTTACACGTTAGATGGCTGGGATATGGAGCCTCCCGCCAAGGCCGATCTGCCTCTTAAAGGCGATACAGTCATTGGCAATGACGTCTGGATAGGACAGAATGCGGTCATATTGCCCGGTGTTCATATTGGCGACGGTGCCATTATCGGCGCCAATGCAGTCGTTGGCAGCGACGTGGAACCATACACAATAGTGATCGGCAACCCGTCAAGGCTTCTAAGACATCGCTTTGACCCCGAACTTACAGAACTTCTTCTGAAATTCAAGTGGTGGGACAAAGAAATCGAAGAAATCAACTCGCTGATACCGATCCTGACCAGCAGCGATCTCAATATGGTCAAGGGTGAGATCAGGAAGCGGGTAAACTCGCAGGGGTGAAGCAAAGAAAATTCAGGAGGACAGATCATGGAATACAGAAAGTTTGGCGACGCAATATTCATTAGGATGGACAGAGGCGATGAGATCATTGGCGGTATCCTTGACGTTTGCAAAAAGGAACAGATACTGTCCGCCACCTTCAGCGGGATCGGCGGCTGTTCCGAGGCTGAGATCCAGACTTTTATTCCGGACAAAGGAGTTTTTGAGACTCAAACTGTCAGCGGAATGCTTGAACTGGTCTCTCTTACCGGCAACGTGATCCTTGGCGACGACGGTTGCCAGAACTTTCATGCCCATGGAGTTTTTTCCTATAAAGAGGGAGAACAGCATTGCATTGCAGCCGGTCATCTCAAGTCGGTCACTGTTCTTTACACGGGAGAGATCGAACTCAGACCTGTTAAAGACGGCGTTATTTATAAACAGTACAGCCCGGAGACAGGGACAGGTTTCTGGAGTTTTAGATAATTTTCAGTAATGATGTCTATTTTTAATGCAGCGGAGGATAATGTTAATGGATATTGAAGTCGGAACAATTATAAACGGTTTTAAGGCGGTAAGAGCCAGAAATAATAACGAGATCGGCGGGACTTTGTACGAGTTCGTTCACGAAACCACGGGGACTGAGCTTGTTTGGCTTGACAACGGGGCCATCAACAAGCTTTTCTGCGTTGCGTTTAAAACTCTTCCTGAAGACGACACAGGTGTATTTCACATAATCGAGCATTCGGTGCTATGCGGCTCCGAGAAGTTTCCAGTAAAGGAACCTTTTGTTGAGCTGATCAAGAGCTCCATGAACACATTCCTCAACGCCTTGACGTATCAGGACAAGACCGTCTACCCTGTGTCAAGCAGAAACAACAGGGATTTTTTGAACCTTACGGAGGTATACCTTGATGCGGTTTTCAGGCCGGCGATACTTAAAAACCCAAATATCTTCTACCAGGAGGGCCATCACATCGAACAGGCCGAGGACGGTACGTTGTCGTATAAAGGCGTTGTGTTCAACGAAATGAAGGGTGCACTCAGCAAGGCGGACAGGCTTGTGGATGAGGAAATGTCGAAACTTCTGTTTGAAGGAAGTCCCTACGGAGTGAATTCAGGCGGCGATCCGGCTGCTATCCCGGATCTGACTTACGCAAAGTTTATCGACACTTACAAAAAACACTACCACCCATCAAATGCGAGGATCTATCTTGAGGGCGACATCCCCTTTGAAGAGACATTTAAGCTCATCGGAAGCTATTTTGACCAAGTTGAAAAAGGCATAAAGATCCCCGACCCCATTGATTCGGAGCCTGTTTCCCGAAGAAACGTTATTAAATATGCTCTTGCGGAGAATGAATCTCTTGAGAACAGAGGCATATACGCGCTGGCAAAGATTTTCGGAAGCTGGCGCGACAAAGTAAAACTGATGGCTGCTGACGTTTTATCCGACGTTCTCCTTGGCACCAACGATGCGCCTCTCAAACGTGAGGTTCTCTCATCCGGTCTTGCCAAAGATATCTACATGTACGTGGACACCCAGGTGCTGCAGCCCTACATGTATATCGAATGCACAAACATTGCCGACGGTAAGGACAAAGAGCTTAAAGAGCTGATTATAAAAACCGCAAAGAAGATTGCCGAGGAGGGCATTGACCGCGAGCAGCTGGAAGCTTCGATTTCCCGAATGGAATTTCATTCAAGAGAGAAGGAGGAGCCCGTCGCTTTGAGAAGGGCGATAAGCGCTCTGATTTCCTGGCTTCACGACGGAGATCCCATGCTTTATCTTGCTGATGACGATGATTTTGCTGCTCTTCGTGATTTCATTGACAGGAACTGTTTTGAGGAGCTTTTAAATGACCTGTTCTCCGAGGAGGGCATCTGCGAAGTTCTTGCACTGCCTGATCACAATATTGCCAATGAACTTCGGAGAATCGAAAGCGAAAAACTGGATAAGATAAGACAAAGCTGGACTGAAGAGGATAAGGCCGCAAACATAGCCTTGAACAAGGCCCTTACCGACTGGCAACACACGCCGGACAGCGAAGAGGCATTGGCAACTATGCCGGTCCTCCCTTTGCCTGAGATCTCCTCAGAACCCTTTGTTCCGCCTACAATAGAAACGCAGACCGACGGCGTGACACTTCTTTACCACGATATTCCGTGCCACGGGTTGGTTCATTTTAACGTATATATTGATCTTTCTGACATGACTCTTAGGGAGATCACCGTTCTCTCGAGGATCGGATTGTTCTTCGGAGTTCTCCCGACGTCTAAATATGATTCTCTGACGCTCCAGAAAGTTTTGAAGAAGACAGTGGGCAGACTGAACTTCGGGCTTTCTATCAAGGGGCCCGTTGGCAATACCGAAAAGTCCGCAGCGTATTTTACTGTCTCATGCAGCGCTCTTAGGCGGGACGTGAAAGAGGCAGCGGAACTTATGAAGGAGATCCTTTACAATACCGATTTCTCGCTGAAAGACAAGATAAAGGAGATCGTTATTCAGAATGACGAATGGTTAAAACAAAGCTGCATTTCTTCAGGACATCAGCTTGGACTTACGGTTTCAATGGCCGGGACCTCTTCTGAAGGTGCTCTTAATGAAGCGATAAACGGTCTTTCATATATCAACTATTCTCACAGCCTTGCCAATGATTTTGACGGCGGTTTTGAAGAGTTTGTGTCTGTCATAGAAAAACTGAAATCGCATTTCCACAAAGGAAGGATCACAGTCAGCCTGGTTGGCGAAGATCCCGAAGATGCGAAATCCGTTATTGAAGCGTTTCTGCCGGCAAATGTTAAAGACACAGGACTTAAAGGCGGAGCTTCCTTCAGTTGTGATATTCCCGCAAAAACAGGCTGCATCATACCTGCCCGGATCGGTTTTGCGGCACAGGGCTACAACTTCGGCAAGGACGGTATAAGATACGACGGCAGCATGAGCGTCGCTGCAAAGATCGCATCTCTTGATTATCTCTGGAACGTTATAAGAGTGCAGGGCGGAGCCTACGGAGCAGGACTTTTCGTATCCCCCGGTAATGACGTGAGGACTTATTCCTACAGAGATCCGTCGCCTGTGAAAACCCTTGGCGAGAACCGTAAGATCGGCGATTTTCTCCGCAAATTTGCGGAAAACGGCCAGTCTCTCGACCGTTATATCATCTCTTCGATCGCAGACTGCGAACCGCTTACATCCCCCAGAGTCACTGGAATAATTGGCGACAACAACTGGTTTTCCGGTATGGGAGAAGCCGAGGCAAAAAGGATCAGAGAAGAGATGCTTGCCACCGACGCCGAGAGTATAAAGAGGTTTGCGGATATCCTGGACAGGTTTGCCGAAGAGGGTCCGTCCTGCGTAGTTGCAATCAAGGAAACTCTTGATCAATGCGAGGGCATTACGGTCTACAACGTATAAACGGAGAACTTTATGGAGATCAGGTCTGCAACTTTTGACGATCTGGATAGGATACTGGCAATTTATTCCTCTGCCCGTGCATTTATGATCGCTTCGGGCAATCCAAATCAATGGGGCCTTACCAATCCTCCAAGGGAACTGATAGTTTCCGATATTGAAAAGGGTATATTGAAAGTAATTTTTGACGAAACAGGCATCCACGGAGTATTTGCGCTCTTTGAAGGTGATGATCCCACTTACGCCAATATCGAAAACGGCAGCTGGCCAAACGATGAACCATACGTGACGATCCACAGTATTGCCGGGGACGGAAAGGTTCACGGCATATTCAAAACGGCTTCCGATTACTGCAAAAAAATCTGCGCCAATGTCAGAATAGACACCCACGCAGACAATAAACCTATGCAGAGAAAGATAATTGAAAACGGTTTTGTAAAGTGCGGCATAATTCATCTTGCAAACGGATCGCCCAGGATCGCCTACCAGTGGACAGCTAACCGTTGATTAGATTCTTTATATAAGTTAAAAGAAAGCCTCCGGTAACTCAACTTATCCGGAGGCCTATTTTCAGGAATCAAAGAAGCTTTTACCGTCGCCGGTCACCAGCCTGTCAGTCCTGGGATATTCAAATATGAGCGGGTCATTGGCGTTGGCCTCAAGGTAGTCTGCGAACTCTTTTGCGTACCACTTGGCAAGTTCAAGATCGTGCATGAGATACCTGCCGCAGTTTTCGGGTTTTGTGCCCGGAACCTCAGTTGCATTTTGAACGTCTCTAAAGGATCTGAGCATTAAGTTATAGATCTCCCGGGAAGTCCGGTTGCCTTTTAAAATCAGATAGAAGCCTGTGAGGCATCCCATTGGCCCCCAGTAAATGACCTCGTCTTTCCACTCCGGATCGTTCCTTAAAAATGTGGCGATTATATGCTCAAGGGAGTGCATTGCCGCAACGTCTATGACAGGCTCCCGGTTGGGCCTTTTGAGTCTAATATCGTAGGTGGTGACCTTTGCATCGCCAACGTCGTCCTCCCGGCTTACAAATATTCCGGGCACGATAAACCTGTGGTCTACTGAAAAGCTTTTGATCAATTCCATTTTATTGTCTCCGATTTTTCAGGATTTTATGAAGTCCTTTGCAAAAGGCCTTCCAGAAGATTTTAACCTAAGAACGCATATTTTTCAACAGTAATAAGCGGCCTGAAAGAGGCTGCTTGATTGACTTTAAAGGCTTTGAAATGTATAATAAACTATACCAAAAACGGAGGTGGAAGCCATGTCTGATCTATTTGATATCCCTGAAATTCATTACCGCAAGCCCACAGCTGAACTTGCAATTGAAGCTCCCGAAATGAAACTTTATACGTCCCTTGCCAAGAACGAATCGGCTGCTGCTTTCGCAAAACAGCTATCCCTTCTTGAAGTTGAGCTTAAAGACGACGGAGCATTCTCCAAGACCGCAGTTCTTCCTTTCACTCTTCCTTTTAATGCAGATGAATTTGAGGCAGAGCCCGGAGACGTTATTCTGACGGATGAAAAAACTATTGCAGTCTGCTACGATAAAAAGACCGTAAAAGCCGCAAGGATCGGTCAGAAAGTATACAAGACAAAAGACGATATTCTTGAAATTTTCGGAAAAGGTGACGTCTCGGTCCGCATTTATCTTGAATGGAGCGAGTGATACAAAGGTCCTAATTATAAGTAACGGCCGGATTGAAGATTTGATGCAAGAGAATTTTGATAACAGAGTTGATATACCCGATAGTTCGCAAGACGGCAGGAGAGGTTTCGGATTTGAAATAGTGTTGCCGCCAAAGGAACCTTCAACCGGTGTGCACATCGATACTCCTCTTGTTTTTACAGGCAGAGATCTTCTTTCAAAGAACGACTCTTCTTCTGATCCCATCCGTCAGATGCGAAGGCTCTATGAGTACGGTCCGATAACTCCTCAGCTGCGGGCAAAGAATTTCTACGTTCAGGGCAAATTCATGGAAAATTACGAGGACAGCGTCCCCTGGACAGGTGACTTCCTCTGTTATTTTCCGACGTATCACGATCTTCCTTACAGACAGCTGAGAGGTTATTTCGGCTGGAGGACAAACGTCAGAAAGGGCTTTGTTCAAAAAGTATCATTTTCTGCGGCTTATATTTATATCTACGAGCTCCTTAACGGTATCGGCACGGCTTCAGCGGCGGACAGCCTTTGCAAATTAAAGGAATTTGAAAAATCGTTTATTGATGCAGGCTTTGGCGACAACAGAATGCGTAATTATCTCAGACGCTGGATGTTTGAGCTTGCGGTTGTAAAAAACGTTGACCTTGACGTAGCAAAGCAGTATCTGCCCGAATTCGTTTTTGATTATGACAAGGCGCTCGGCGTCCTCAAAAAACCTTCGGAACATTCAAGCGAGGAAGTCTTTTCTTCCCTTTTCAGGCTTGGCGGCAGACGAAATCTCAATTCTCCTGTAATAACAAACGATCCGGGCAAGGCCGCACTCCTCTTTTCCAAGACATGGGAAAATGCTATTTCAGGGTACAAAAGGAACGGAAGGCCGCTGTTTGACCTGTGCTTCGGTCGGCGAGGTTCGAGGTACTGGTATCCTCTTGCCAATGCAGTTTATTATTTTCAAGAACCTCAGCCTGAATTTGAATACTTCGTAAGCGATAACCGGGCCTACTCATTCAAAGAAGGCCGCTGGACCGAAAAGAGCTACAGTACGAATAGTTTTGATTCGGTGCTTTTTGAAGGGTTTATCCGGGAGACAGACCGGATCCTGAGGAAATACTATAAAACAGGCCGTTATCTCAAAGAATTTGCAGGGTTTGAATGGGTCCTTCCCTTCGTACAGCAGGCCATAGCAACCGTTGAAGCCTCAGAGAAAAGATCCTCGAGGCCGCAAGTAGTTATAGACGTTAGTATTCTTGAAAAAATCAGAAACGATGCAATTACTACCAGAGACAGTCTCCTGACAGAAGATGAAAGGGCAGAAGAAGAGAACGGCGGAAGTCCCGTTGTAAAAGCCAATGCTTCTTCAGAAGTTCCGTCGACGGAAGAAATAAATGAAAGCCGGATTCTTGATCCGGTCAAGTTGAGAATAATTAGATGCCTTCTTCAAGGCTCAGACCCATCAGATATCTTAAAAGCCGAAAACATGATGCCCAGCATTGCGGCCGACAGTATCAACGAAGCGCTGTATGACTATATAGGCGACGTTGCCGTCTTGTGCGAAAACGGCAGGCTAACTCTTGAAGAGGAGTACATTGAAGATATAACCGGTCTGATCGGAGGAAAATCAGATGTTTAATAATCAGAAAGTCCCGAAAAGGATATCCCAGACAGTTCTCAATTCGCTGAAAGGGGGCGTAGTACCCCGCACGGGACTTCCGTACATAGCTGTTGGCAGAAAGAACGAGATCGAGGCACTGCTTCACGACGTTGACGTAATTGGCGAAGGTGGAGCTTCCTTCAGATTCATCACCGGCCGTTACGGAAGCGGCAAGACATTCCTCATGCAGACCATCAGGAATTATGTGATGGACAAGGGGTTTATCGTTGCCGACGCGGATCTCTCGCCGGAGCGGCGTCTTACAGGTACAAAGGGTCAGGGCCTTGCAACTTACAGGGAGCTTATCGGCAACCTTTCCACAAAAACCAAACCCGAAGGCGGCGCACTGACTCTGATCCTCGACCGGTGGATCAACGCGGTACAAAACGAGGCAATTCAGGAATCAGGCCTTCTGCCCGGCGATCCGGCTCTTAGCAGAGTAACCGAGCGCAAAATATACAAGGTTACCTCCGAGGTCAGCGAGCTTGTCCACGGCTTTGAATTTGCAAGGCTTCTTACCGCCTATTATCAGGCATATATTGAGGGTGACGATGATAAAAAGGGCAGGGTGGTCCGCTGGTTCAGAGCCGAATACACCACCAAAAGCGAAGCCAAAGAGGCCCTTGGCGTCAATCTGATCATATCAGATGACGACTGGTACGACTATCTCAAACTGTTTGCGGTCTTCTTCAGGCTTGCGGGCTACACGGGTTTGCTGGTCGTTATCGACGAGCTGGTGAACATCTATAAGATTCCCAACACAGTCACGCGCCAATACAACTACGAAAAGATGCTCACCATGTACAATGACATCCTTCAGGGCAAGGCCAGGTATATTGGCGTTATCATGGGCGTCACTCCTCAGGCTCTTGAGGACAAAAGGCGGGGTGTTTACAGTTACGAGGCGTTGAGGTCAAGGCTTGCCGAGGGACGTTTCTCAAGACCCGGCGCAAGGGATCTGCTGGCTCCTGTGATAAGGCTTGAACCACTTATTCCTGCCGAAATGCTGGTGCTTTGCGAAAAACTTGCCGGTATGCATGAGGGTCTTTACGGCTACGAATCAACGATCACTGAAGAGGATATAGTTGATTTTCTAAAGGTCGAATACGACAGGATAGGCGCCGACGCCAATATCACCCCCAGGGAGGTCATCAGGGATTTCATTGAGCTTCTCGACATCCTTTACCAGAATCCCGGCACAAATATCAGAGAACTTTTCTCGTCGGAGGATTTCGAATTTGCCAAATCGGATGCGGTTTCTGACGATGCGGGAACCGGCTTTACGGAGTTTAAAATATGAACGTTTACGAAAGATACGCTCCTTTTATAAAGGACTACATATACAGATCCGGGTGGAAGTGCTTAAGAGGTGTACAGAACGGCGCAGGTGAGGCCATTTTCGGAACAGACGACAACGTTCTCATCACCGCTTCCACTGCCTCCGGAAAGACTGAGGCGGCCTTTTTCCCTGTCCTGACTCTTCTTGAGGAGGATCCGCCGAAGACCGTTGGCGTTTTGTACGTTGCGCCTCTTAAGGCTCTCATAAATGACCAGTTCGGAAGGCTTCAGGAACTATGCGAAGAGGAGGGCATTCAGGTCACCAAATGGCACGGCGACGCATCCCTTACAAGAAAACAAAAACTTTTAAAGAAACCTTCGGGAATTTTACAGATCACTCCCGAATCCCTTGAATCCCTGCTCATCAACAAGCACATGGAGATCCCTTCGCTTTTCGGGGACCTCAGGTTTATCGTTATAGACGAGATCCACTCTCTTTTAAGAGGCGACCGCGGCCTTCAGACCTTCTGCCTGATTGAGCGGCTCTGCAGGATGGCAGCCTGCGACCCAAGGCGGATCGGTCTTTCCGCGACAATCGGCAACCCGGAAGCGGCGGGCGTTTTTCTCTCTGCGGGCAGCAAAAGAAAGACAGTAATTCCTAAATTTGAGCGGGGAAGTGAAGTTTGGCGCCTCTCCATGGATCACTTTTATAACACTCCGCCCCAGGCTGACGAGGGGAAAACTCTAACGGTTAAGACTCCTTTGTCTGAGCCTCCGACGGATAAAGCCCCCGTTGGCGCAGACCCGGGAATTGGCTATATTTTCGAACATACAAAGGGCAAAAAGTGTCTCATATTCACCAATTCCAGAGAGGAGTGCGAATCCGTCTGCCAGCACCTTCGCCAATACTGCGAGGCCAACAACGAACCCGACCGCTTCCTCATCCACCACGGAAATCTCTCTGCATCCTACCGTGAGAGCGCGGAAGAGGAGATGAAGGACGACGATTCACTGATGTCCGTCTGCGCAACCGCAACCCTTGAACTGGGTATCGATATTGGCAGGCTTGAAAGGGCTTTCCAGATTGACGCTCCCTTTACCGTATCCGGCTTTCTTCAGCGCATGGGAAGAACGGGCCGTCGCGGAGACCCTGCCGAGATGTGGTTTGTGATGAGAGAGGATCACCAGGAGGCGAGGGCGATGCTTCCCGACAGCATACCCTGGTATCTGATTCAGGGGATAGCCCTTGTGCAGCTTTACATCGAAGAGCGCTACGTGGAGCCGCCGAGGGAGGGAAGACTTCCTTTCAGCCTCCTGTATCACCAGACTATGAGCACTCTTGCTTCTCAGGGCGAAATGACTCCTGCTGAACTTGCGACAAGGGTCCTTACTCTTAATTGCTTCAAAACCGTTTCACAGGATGACTACAGATTACTGCTCAAGCATCTTATAGACACAGATCATATCAACGTCACAGAAAACGGAGGTCTGATCACCGGTATTGCAGGTGAGCGTGTCGTAAACAATTATAAGTTTTACGCAGTTTTTCAAGAAAACGTTGAATACACGGTAAGGTCCGGCCCCGAACAGCTCGGCACCATTGTGAAGCCGCCACCGATAGGCGACAAAATAGCCATTGCCGGGCGTGTCTGGGTGGTGGAAGAGGTTGACCACAGACAGAGGAAAGTTGAGTGCACACTGGTCAAGGGCAATATTCCCGCATATTTCGGAGACGTTGCCGGCGATATAAACACAAGAATACTCGAGAGGATGTTCGGGGTCCTTAGCGAGGATAAACACTATCCATATCTTATGCCAAGAGCAGTCTGCCGTCTCGAAACAGCCCGGGAAACCTTTAAAAATACTCTCATTGGAAGCAGACCTCTTGTGCACCTTGGCGGCAAAATGTGGGCCCTGTTTCCCTGGATCGGCACCTATGCGTTCCTGGCTCTTGAAAGGCTGCTTAAGATACGCTGCGCGGCAAAACTGGGCCTCAGGGGGCTTGAGTCATCCCGCCCTTACTACATGCAGTTTACAATGCAGGCTTCCGAAGAAGAGTTTTACAAGACGGTTTGCGATGAGGCTGAGACTCGTTTTGATCCCATAGAGCTTGTTTACAAAAACGAAGTGCCTGTATTTGAAAAGTATGATGAGTTTGTTCCTCCTGAGCTTGTGAAAAAGGGATTTGCCAATGGCGTACTGGACATTGGCGAGATGCGTCGTAGAGTTCTTGAGTGGAAGTCGTTCATATGAGAACTAAATTTCCGTTGCTTCGGGTCAAATAATGCTTGACAGCGCCCGGGAAAAAGTGTACCATTACACCGCTCCTTTGAGAGCGACTTGCCAATGCGGATATGGCGGAATTGGCAGACGCGCACGGTTCAGGTCCCGTCACCTCAGTGACAAAAGTGAATTTTGAGCGTTTAACCGCACCCGGTCCTTCGCGCCGGGCCGAAAAAGGCGAAATACAAGCCAATGCGGATATGGCGGAATTGGCAGACGCGCACGGTTCAGGTCCCGTCACCTCAGTGACAAAAGTGAATTTTGAGCGTTTAACCGCACCCGGTCCTTCGCGCCGGGCCGAAAAAGGCGAAATACAAGCCAATGCGGATATGGCGGAATTGGCAGACGCGCACGGTTCAGCTCCCGTC
>CAMZBI010000053.1 GCA_947304585.1 uncultured Clostridia bacterium
TTTGCCTTTGAGCAGTCTGCCGGTAAAAATCTCCGTCAAAATTTTACACCATCAGTGCCGACCGGAACAAACGAACTGCAGCAAGTTGACAGTGAACAGTGGCTAGTTAATTCCAGCAAACAGCATTGACAAAGGGCACACATATATGCTTTAATTGAGGCATAGAGAATGATTTGTTTTACTGTATAACTGCACAGAGATATTCTGCAGTTGTAAACGGCTATACAGCAGCCTGAGCTACATGAGTCCGGCGGCCTACAGATTAAAGGAAATGGGACTCAAAGCAGGATGAAAGAAGGTATACATATGGCATAAAGACCCACTACAAAATAGCATAGCAGTCCAACAGGATGAAAGGGGGGTATACATATGACATAATGTCCCACTTCAAAGTAGCATATCCGTATAATACCGGTTCAGTTACGTTGGATAATGACGGATTTACATAAATTTGGAGGATTACATATGCGAACAATCTGTATTAGAAGATTTTTACTCATCTTTATTGCGTTAACATTTTTCGTGGAATGCGGTTTTATTTCAAGCTCGGAGGATAGATCGTCAAATGATTTTCCCCCGAACATAGTATCCGGAAAGGCCGTTTCAGACAGTGGAGCGGGACTCGAAATCGAACAGCCGATTGAAGAAGTTGTATCTCTGAGAACCGCCAATTCAAAGCATTACAAACTCAGCGACGGCACATATGTGGCTTATGCATTTTCAGAGGTTATACATAGAGAAAATACCTTCGGAAAATGGCAGGAAATTGACAATGAACTGTTTGATACGAACGATAATTATTCAACAAAGGATGGTTATGTGAGTTTTGGAAAAGATTACGGTAATGAATCAGTTCTGAAAATCAATTCCGGCAACTACAGCATTTCTATCAGTCCACTTAAGAACTCCGACAGTTCTAAGGCGGTAGTGGAAAATCCCCAAAATAACAAAACAATAAAAACAAATGATGAAACAGAACTTGATTGTATTATTGAAAAAACTAACAAGACTGCCAAAATCTATTACAAAAATATCATAGACGGAATAGATGTAGAATATCTGCTGTTAAAAAATGACATTAAAGAAAACATCATTGTCAATAAATATACCGGATTATGTTCTTTTGATTGTCAAATCGATCTGAAAGGACTAAAACCACAATTAGATAATAACACCATATTGCTATTGGATGATACTACCGCAGAACTAAAATACGTAATTCCTTCTCCGTACATGTATGATAGTTCAGGCGCTGTTTCATATGAAGTTATTTATCAGTTGAGCGAAACAAAAGATGGTGGATATGCTTTAAAAATCACAGCAGACACACAATGGCTCTCTTCAGATGAACGAGTTTACCCGGTAACTATTGACCCTACAGTTTATGCCCAAACCATCAACAAAGACAGTCATGTCAGTCATAATAACCCCAGTACAAACTTTGGAAACTGGCAGTATCTAAGGGTTCAGAATGATAATAACGATCAATGTTTCGGCCTGCTAAAAATAGATATGCCTTCTATCCCGTCAAATGCGACTATTTCTTCTGCCTATCTGGATGTATCTTGGTTCTCGGTATACACATACATGACAAGTATGTATGTTAACATATATGGGGTTAACAGCAACTGGTTTGAATACAGTGTCAATTGGAATACAACGTCTTCTAACTCTTTTATGGATACCAATCCAAGCGATACGGGAACGCTATCATGTTCCACTTTCGCCTATTATAAAAACAGACATATCAACACAACAAATATTGTCAAGCAATGGTACTCCGGAAGAGCAAATTATGGAATTGCAATCAAGTACGCCGGCGGAACTTGCAAATCGCTTCCGCTTGAATCCAAGGAATCGAATAATACCACAATGCATCCGCGATACAGAATTTATTATTATTTAAGCGAGGATTTACCGTTTGAGGATGGAGATTACTACATAGTAAATGCTAAACTTGGAAAACTGATGCAAATCGACAATAACGATTCTTCGAACAACTACGGTTCTGAGAACGCCTTAATGAAGTTATCCCCTTTTAATTCTACTGCAACATATCAAAAGTGGCATATCAGTTATCTGCATAATGGCTACTATAAGATTACATCCGTTAAGAGTGGAAAAGTTTTATCTGTAAGAGAAGGACAGGAGCATAGTGTGAATGTCTCTTTGGTTCAGCAATCTTATTCTTTAAGCAATCGACAGCAATGGGTTATATCTAAGTCAAATGGAGGCCGATGTATTATTAAAGCTGCATCATCAATTAATGCTTCCAATAATCTTGTTTTGAGTGCAGGCGTAAATCAAACAAGCGTTCTCCAAAAAGTTTACACTAATAATAGCATTTATTCAGATGAATGGCGCATCATTGATGTGAATGGACGGTGGTATAACATCGAGGACCAAAATATTGGCTATTGGGAGACATCTCCTAAGATTTGGATTTCTAAAGCTGGAGCCAATATTTCAGAATCAACTGAACAAGGATTCGAGTATGCTAAGAATATTTGGAATGATGCTTTAGGGTTATCAATGACAATAACAACGAACCAGGCTCAGGCAGATATTGAATATTACTATGGGACCTACGCAGAGATTGCAGCCTTGGGATTTTTCGGTCCAATTCTTCAAAGCAATCATGGAAATACTGTTTATGAATCAGAAACATATAAGGGTTTAATTCCTGTGGACGGGCAACTAAGAAGGCTTTATAGGATTAATAAGATCCGTGGATATATTATAGTAAATCACGATGATCCCCCAGAATATATTAAGCACGTGATTCTTCATGAAATGGGCCATGCTCTAGGATGGCATGGACATCCTGCATTCAGACTAGACTGGGTTATGGTCAGTGGGGACGGTTCAAACTACCCAGTTGTATTATCTGAAGAGGAAGTTCTTCATATAAAGAGAGTCTATTAACGGAGGTAGCATTATGAACGTAAGAAAAGTAATGTGTATCTTGGTTATCATTCTGATTTTCCTGTCAGGCTGTGTAAATCAAAACAAAAAAGGCTATAACGGTACAGAAGAAATACCATATTCTGTGACAAACTGTGAGCAATTAAGCTTTAATGAGCAGATTGAAGCTGCAACACATATCGCTGATGCCATTTTTCTTGGATCTGAGAAAGATGGTGTTTATTCTTTCAAAATCGTTAATGTAATGAAGGGCGAAATAAAAGATGACATCATTAATGTTTACGTCGAAAACGTCAATGATGAAGGAATTCATGAAAACTACGAAATAGGTACTTGTTACCTTCTTTTGCTGGAAAAAAATTTGGCTGTCTACAGACCGTATTTGCAATATTTATCGATACCAAATCAATTGACTGATGAGACAAACAGCGACTGGCAAGAAAAACATGATATTATAAATGCAGCAAAAGACGGTTTTGACATCACCGTGAAAGAATATGGTATTCCCTTTATTATCTCTGACAGTTTGGAGGAAGTAGTCAGTTTTTCATCGGACGTTTTTGTTGTAAATATCAAAAGTGAATTCGGACGAAGTCATGTATATCCAACAACTGTATATTACTGTATTGTGAAGGACTGTTTAAAGGGAAATCACGTTGAAAACAGCGAAATTAAAATAAACTTTTTTAATGATACCGTGAGACCGAACAACGACTATATAATTTTACTCAAACATACAGAAGATGGTTCTGTGGTCTATGCTTTATCATCGCCGGACATGAGCGTTTTTGACATTTCACGTATCGATGAAATAAAAAACATTTTGGAAGTAACAGGGAACAATTAACAGATAACAATTAACTTAGAACAGTTTAGGCTCGGCGTTGCAGGAATCACTGCAACGCCGAGTGTTGTTCTACTCGCGCTGAAAGCGCGCACTTGCGCCGAAGGCTCACCCACTGCGGCAAAGCCGCCCCTCCACCGTCAGGAGACCTCCTTTTCCACTCTCAGTAGATAAGTCTCTATTCTTTTTCAAACGGTTTCTAAAGCCTGCGGATTGCTCCACGCTCCCTTAAATGCAATGATATAGAAAAAGCAGACCGAAGCCGGCCGGCTTCTAAACACAGCGGAGGGGCACCAATGAAAGATCTTTATATATTTGGCGATTCAATTTTAAAAGGGGTCGTTTTCAGCAGCAAGGGACCGAAAAGGTACAGTCTTTACGGCAGTACCCTCTGCGAAAGACTTCTTGCAAAAGGTGTCGTCGCCCGCAACCTGGCGCGAATGGGCTCCACGATAACTGACGGTGCGAAAACGATTGATTCCTTTCTGACAAGTCACGCAGGCGTCAAGAAAAGCTCCGGAAAAGTGCTTCTCGGCTTTGGCGGCAACGATTCCATGTACCGTTGGCGGGAGATCGCGGAGGCGCCGGAACTTGAACACAGACAGGTCACCGACATTGACACATTTTACCGCACCTATTCCTCAATTGCTGAAAGGCTGAAAGCAGCAGGGTTTGAGGTGGCTCTTTCTACCATCGTGCCCATTGACCCGGACAGATATCTTTCCCACGTGTCGAGAGATTTGGGCATTGAAAGGATAAAAAAATGGCCCGGTCTGGTTTCCGGGCTGGAGTCCATGCACGATGCGTACAATGAGGCGATCGTTGCATTGGCGGAGAGGCATTCGGCTGAGCTGATCGACCTGAGGGGGCTGTTCACGGCAAATTGCAAAGGGCAGGAGGATCTGCTCTGTGCCGACGGGATACACCCGAACAGGACCGGACACCTCAGGATCGAAGACGCCCTTGCAGATCATTACTCCTGAAGAGCCGCGGTCATGACCAAAGAGACTCAAAGGCAGCTGCTTTTCTTCTCAAAGTCTCGTCGCGGCAGGTCAGATACTCGTCAACGCTCTTGGTGTTGAAAAACCTCTCGATAACGGTTCCGCCCTCCTTCACCACCTTGGTCACGGCTCCCGCGCCGCAGGCGATGACGGTCTTGTCCTCTTCCATGATGTGGATGTTGTAGGGACTTTCGCAGCCGGGCCGGCAGTAGCTGACGTTTTCGTTGTTGCCGATGCAGTTTTTCTGGCGGTAGAGATAAAACGGACGCAGGCCCATTTCTTCGGCGCTTTTCGCACCGCAGGCGCACATCTTCTCAGCCTCGCCAATGAGTACAAGTTTTTTCATCTCGTCATCTTTTGTCAGCCTCGAAGCCCTTTTGAGGGCAAGGGAGTGGACCGTCAGCCCGTCGGGGCCAAGCTTTTTGATCGCCTCCATGGTATTGGCAAAATCCTCCGCATTTTCCCCGGGGAGGCCGGCAATAACGTCCATGTTTATATTGGCAAAGCCCTTGCTACGGGCAAGTTCAAAAGCCTCAACCGTTTGGCGGCCGGTGTGGTGCCTGCCGATGTTCTCAAGGGTCCTGTCGTTCATTGTCTGGGGGTTGATGCTGATCCGCATAACGCCCCGGGCTTTTATCACGTCAAGCTTCTCGGCAGTAACGGTGTCGGGACGGCCCGCTTCCACGCAAAATTCCGAAAGACCGGCAGGATCAAAATGCCTGCTCAAAGCCGCAAGTATCCTGTCCAGCTGGGCAGCCGTTACGGATGACGGGGTGCCGCCGCCAACGTATATTTCGGTGACTTTTTTGCCCTTCAGGCCCTCCGCAGAATAACCGATCTCTTCGCAGAGAAGATCGATATATTCGTCGACCCGCTTGGCGTATCTTGCGATGGGGCTGGAGCCAAAGGTGCAGTAGGAACAAATTGTCGGGCAGAATGGAATCGAGACGTAAAAACTGACTTCATTTTCGTTTACGCCAATGAACCCCCGCTGGTTTTTGAGGGTCTCAACACAGAGATCCGTTTTTTTGTCGGTGACAAAGAAAAAGTTTTTGAAATGATCCCGGGCCTCGGTTTCCGTAACACCCTGTTCAAGCAGTTTGTGGAGCACTTTGACGGGCCGCACGCCGGTGAGTACGCCCCAGGGAGACTTGTAGCCGTAGATCTCCGAGAGAATACTATAGAGGTGCCTTTTGAGAAGATTTCTGTCGTTTGAGAGTTCAGGTCTTTTTGCAAGGACGTTGTCGTCTGAATAAGCGTTCCTCCGGGCTTCTTCGATAAATAGCGGAAGATCCTTCTCAGCACCCCCGTCCGAGGTCACTCTGAGAAGGCTGTCGGGACCGTTCCCGCCGTCTCCCGGGTCCCATCCCGTGTGAATTTCCGGCATGCCGAAGATATGGGCAAAGACCTGCATTGCTTCGTAGTAATGCATTGGCGCATATTCTTCGCGGCAGTAAAAATCGAGTTTCATTGGCAGTAAAAAAGCCGGGGCACACCGGCAGCAACAGCCGGGTCTTACCGGCGGTGAACGTCAAGTTTCATTGATCAAACGATATAACTCAGCTCGTCGCCGAGGATCCCCGCTCTCCCGTGACCCGGGAAAAACTTTGTATCGGCGTTAAGTTTTTTCAGTCTGCGGAGGGATTCGAAAATTTTGGAGGTGTCTCCGCCTTTAAAATCGGTTCTTCCTATCCCGCCGTCCGCAAAAACAGTGTCTCCGGTAAATAGAATGCCTTCCTTTTCCCAGTAAAGGCATATGCATCCCGGGGTGTGGCCGGGGGTGTGGAGCACCTTGAAACTGACATCTTTTTCATGACTCTCGCCCCGAAGGATTATCTCATCGCCCTCTTCCACTGTTTGCTCGCATTCTGGGAACACTCTGGGGTCGTCGAAAAGATATGAGACGTTGGCGTCGACGTCGGCAAGGGCGTCGTTTTCAAGAACGTGGCACATCGTTTTTGCCTCGCGGAAAAATCTCTTGAGATCTGCAAGTTCCGTCACGTGGTCGTAGTGGCCGTGGGTGAGGACTATGTATTTGATTTTGGCGTTGTATTTGTTGCAGGCACGAGCCACGTCGAGAGGTGAAGCCGAGGCGTCCACCAGCATGGCCTCGCAGTAACCCTCTTTGCAGGGGCTGTCGTTGACAAACAGAAACGTGTTTGAGGGCTCTCCGCTGCATCTTATAATCATGTTCTTCTCCTTGTTTACGCCTGTTCCGGATATTTCTTAAAACGTCTTTTTGCTGTCAAGAAGGATCGTGAAGGGCCCGTCGTTGATGATTTTAACCTTCATTTCGGCCCTGAAAACGCCTCTTCCCACTTTGATCCCGTAGGGTCTGCATAGTTCTTCGACCCTTGAAACAAGTTTTTCGTAAAGAGCCGCGGCTTCCGCGGGAGGGGCTGCGTAGGTGAAGGAGGGGCGCTTGCCCTTTCTCACGTCACCCGCCAACGTGAACTGGCTTATCAGCAGCACGCCGCACTCTCCGCCCTTCTCCACAACGTCGATCATGGAAAGGTTGGTCTTTCCCTCGTCGTCCTCAAATATCCTGAGATTGACTATTTTTTCGGCAATGTATTCGCAGTCTGATTCGGTGTCGTCGGTGCCGACCCCCACAAGAACGTTAAGTCCTTCGCCGATCTCCGACACAACAACGCCGCCAACTTCCACAGACGATTCAAGCACTCGCTGAACCACACATCTCATATGTTTTCTCCGGCCTCATCTCACGGGTCTCATGACCTTGCTCACTGTGTCTATCATCTCGATCCGTTTTATGAGCAGATCCAGCTGCTGACGGTCGGTGATGTCCACGCAAATTTCTATACTGAGGATGTTGTCCTTGCTTCTGGAACTGAAGGAAGTCATCTTGATGGCCATCTCGTTCACCGCATTGGCGACTTTGATCAGGGTCTGACCATCGTCAATGGCCTCGATCTTGATCTCGGCGGTGTGCTTGACGGTGAAGGCTCTTTCGCTGGCCCACCTCACCTGGATCATGCGGGCAGGCTCGTTTTCGGCCATTGCCTTGACGTTGGGGCAGTCGGATCTGTGGACGGACACGCCGCTGGTCCTTGTGGTATAGCCAATGATCATATCTCCGGGCACCGGGTTGCAGCACTTGGCGATTTTCACAAGACAGTTGCTCATGCCCTGGACAATGACTCCGTTCTCGGACACGCTTTCAATGGGCTTGGGCTTGCCGTCCCTTGCGGCCTTGATGGTCGGAGGCTCGGTAGCGGTCTGGGAGGTCATTTTGCGCTTGGCGTTGATATCCTTCAGTCTCGTAATGACTTTCAGAGCCGTAAGGTCTCCGAAACCCAGGCTGTTGAGCATATCGTCAATGCTCCTCAGATTGCAGCGTTTTAAAAACTCGCCAACGGCCTCCTGGTCGTCGAACAGTTCCTGATAGGTCACCGCCTGGCGCTTCAGTTCCCGCTCCAGCATAATGCGTCCCAGTTCGATATTTTCGTCTCTCCGCTCTTTTTTGAACCATTGGCGAAGCTTTGACCTGGCCTCCGGGCTCTTAACTATCTTGAGCCAGTCTCTGCTGGGGCCCCGGTTGGGAGCGTTGGATGTGATGATGTCAACCTTGTCGCCTGTCTTGAGGGTGTAGTCGAGGGGTTTGAGCTCGCCGTTGACCTTGGCGCCGACCATCCTGTTTCCGATGTCGCTGTGGATGCAGTAGGCAAAATCGATGGGCGTGGAGCCTTGGGGAAGCACCTTGACGTCGCCCTTCGGCGTGTAAACGAAGACCTCGTCGGTGTAGAGGTTCATTTTGAAGGCTTCCATGAACTCGTCGGAGGATTCCTCGTCCTTCTGGCTTTCATAGAGAGTCCTGACCCACTCGTAGTTCTCGATCTCCTCGGTGGAAGTGTCGTTTTTGCCCTCTTTGTAGCGCCAATGGGCCGCAATGCCCATTTCCGCCATGTTGTGCATTTCGTGGGTCCTGATCTGCACCTCGAAAGGCGTGCCGTCGTTGGCCATGACCGTGGTGTGGATGGACCTGTAGCCGTTGGGCTTTGGCCTGGAGATGTAGTCCTTGAACCTGTCGTCAACGATGTTGAACATGTGGTGGACAATGCCAAGAACCGCGTAGCACTGGGCCTCGGTGTCCACAATGATACGAATGGCCAACAGGTCGTAGATCTGGTCGAGACGCTTCTGGCGGTTTTCCATCTTGCGTTTGATGCTGTAGATGTGCTTCGGCCTTCCGTCAATGTCTGCGTCGGTTATCCCGCTCTCCTCAAGGGCAGCCCGGACTATGTTTATGATCCTCTCAATAAACTCCTCCCGGTTTTTGCGGGTCATGTTGAGCTGCTGGGCGATTTCTTCGTAGCCAATGGGATCCAGATATTTGAAGGAAAGGTCCTCCAGCTCCCACTTGATTTTGCTCATACCGAAGCGGTGGGCAAGGGGCGCGTATATTTCAAGGGTCTCCCGGGCCTTCTGCATCTGCTGGTCGGTGTTCATGTACTGGAGAGTCCTCATATTGTGGAGGCGGTCCACCAGCTTTATGACCACGACTCTGGGATCCTCGGCGATGTGCATCACCATTTTGCGCAGGTTTTCCGCCTGCTGCTCTTCCTTGGTTATTCCGCCGATCTTTTTCAGTTTCGTAACGCCGTCAACCAGTGCCGCAATGACCGAGCCGAACTCCGCCTGGACGTCGTCTATCGTGAGGGACGTGTCCTCCACCACGTCGTGGAGCATTCCCGCGGCAATACAATCCGGAGCAGCATGCATCTCCGCCAGCATCAGCGCCACTTCCAGAGGATGGTCGATGAAAGGCTCACCCGACTTCCTCTTCTGGCCCCGGTGCATGGTATTGGCCACCTCGTAGGCGTGCATGATCTTCTCCACGTTGGACTTGGGGTAGTTTTCCTTGGCGATCTGCATTATTTTGCGGACCTTGGCAAGATTTGCCTCCTCGCTGAAATCGGAAGCGCTGAGGCGCTTGTTCTCTGCGCCGCCCTCCTCTTTGTTTTTAGCGCCAATATCATCCGTTGTTTCCTGTCTGGTATCGCGAGTGTCCTCTGTTTCGGAATCTGTCGAAACGTTAATGTTGTCATCAGTCATATCATCTGCACCCCGTTCCTATCGAGTCAAAGGTTTTTGAGTCAGAGAGATCTTTTTTCTCCTGTACGGACGGGAATCTGTAAAAGCCCGTCTTGTCCTTGATCACCAGTCCCAGTTCAACAAGGACTTCTATTGCATATTTCAGTTTGAACCAGGTGAACAACGATCTGTATTCGCCGCCCTGTTTCATGGCTTCCCGTTTTATTGCCGCAAGGTCGCTGAATGTAAAGGATCCGCCAACGGTCCTCAGTTTCCTGTAGATGACCAATAGATTCTCCTTGGTCATATGGAAGGCCTTGTAAAGCGCTTCGCCTGTGGATTTTGCCTGCTCACCGTAGTTTGAGGTTACCGGACCTGCGGCGTCCCTGTCGCCCTCTATGAAGTCTAGTATATTAAGCTGGACAGTCCTGGTCCCGTTGTACTCGTTGATTCCGAGAGTATAAACAACTGCGACGGGGGCCGACGACAGAAACATGTCGAAGTACTCAAGGTCCTTGAAAAGAACGCCTGTGGCGAAATTCCCTCCCCGGAACCTGATATTGAATCTGATCACCTTGGGGGGCGTGCCGAACCGCACCGTTTCCATGCTCTCTATCCCGTCCGTCACGAAAACAGGCC
The DNA here is from genome assembly GCA_947304585.1 of uncultured Clostridia bacterium. Classification (GTDB taxonomy): domain Bacteria; phylum Bacillota; class Clostridia; order UBA1212; family UBA1212; genus UBA1212. The sequence goes on from CAMZBI010000053.1 coordinate 10,465, forward strand.
GGCTGTTGCCCTCGCCAAAGGGTTCAAGTTTCTGCAGCCTGTCCGCATTGTCAATGGTTATGCTTTCCGGGGACAGATAAAGAAGGGCCTCCTTTGTGTTGACTGCGGGAGTGACCTTTTCCAGTATTCCGTTCAGGCGGGACATCAGCTCGCCAATGTTTTTTTCATAAACTGTGAACCCGCTGGCCTTTTTATGGCCCCCGCAAGCGATCAGAAGGTCTGAGCAAGCCGAAACAGTCTGGACAAGGTTGACAGTTCCGGTGCCTCTGGCGGAAGCTCTGAGTACTTTTTCTCCGTTTCCGGGATCCTGCGCTTCAGTAAGGACGCAGACGTTTTTCCCGAATTTTTCGCAGAATTTTCCTGCCAGGGAGCTGATTATACCTTCGCCCCAGCCATCGCCTTTTATAAAAATCATAGGCGATTTCACGCTGTTTAAAAGGAACCTGCCGGGGTCCGCGTTGAACTCTGAGGCTGCCTTGTCGGAAGCAGTCTTTCTGATCTCGTCAAGTTTCCGGAGGTCTTCAAAAACCGGCAAAGCCTCGCTTTCACTCTCCGCAAGAAGGAGTTTCACCGCAGAAGCTGCATCTCCCATTCTTCCCGCGGCGTTTATCATTGGCGTCACGTAGAACGATAGGAACTCTGCGGTCATGTCGGCCTGTTTCTTTTTGGTCTTTTCCGCAATGAGCAGATTGAGGCCCGGGAACATGGTGTCCCGCATCATCTCAAGACCCAGTTTCACTATGGACCTGTTCTCGCCCTGTAGCTCCATCACGTCGCCAACGGTGGCGATCGCCGCAAGGGGCAGATAGTTTTCAATGCCGTCAATGCCAATCGACAATGAGATCGCTTCGCAAAGCTTGTAAGCCACAACGCATCCGCAGATGTTTTTCACGGGATACTTTGAATCTTCCCGCTGGGGGTCCACAACGCAAAGGCCCCTTGGCAATTCGCCTGTAACCTCGTGGTGGTCCGTGACTATAACGTCAATGCCAAGGCTATCCGCGTAGTCGACCGCATCCGCAGCAGAGATGCCGTTGTCAACGGTTATGATGAGGGTCACGCCAAGCCCGGAAAACTCGTCCACAGCTTTTTCCGAAAGTCCGTAACCTTCTTTTCTTTCGGGCACACGCCAGATGACACTGCACTCAAGCTGTTTCTTCAAAAAATCATAGAGAAGCGCCGTGGCGCAGGCCCCGTCGCAGTCGTAATCGCCGAATATACCGATACGTTCCCCGGTGTCTGCAGCCTCAAGGATCCGGTCCACCGCCTTCTCCATGTCGGGCAGAAGGAAGCAGTCGTACAATCTGTGTAGACCCAGGTCCGTGAACCCGAAAGTATCCTCCGGGCACCGGCAATAAGCCGCAGCCTTGAAAACATCAAGAGAGCCGGCCGGTTTTGCAAGGCCTTCGGGATCGTCGTATTTGTTTGAGATCTTCCAAATATCCGAAAACATAGGCGCCTCTGATGTTTCAGTTGTTGGTTTTCAGTGAGTTTTCCGCCGCATCGGGCACACTTCAGGCATGTTCCTGAGTTCTGTCCCGGCAGACGGCTGATAAGTAATAATATACCAAGAAAAGTAGATTTGTAAAAGAAGTTTTAGAAAGCGGGATCAAGGATGACTTAAACCCGCACCACGTTGAATTGCGAAGTTGCGAGATGTTTTTTCGCAGGCGGGACCGACGATGTACGAAGGAGTACTTCGAGCGTCCCGCAAGCGGAAAGCGGAAGAAACTGTAACTGTTTAAGATTCAAGCCCGCGCAAACAGCCGCAAATCCGCAACAGGTTGAATTGCGAAGTTGCGAGATGTTTTTTCGCAGGCGGGACCGACGATGTACGAAGGAGTACTTCGAGCGTCCCGCAAGCGGAAAGCGGAAGAAACTGTAACTGTTTAAGATTCAAGCCCGCGCAAACAGCCGCAAATCCGCAACAGGTTGAATTGCGAAGTTGCGAGATGTTTTTTCGCAGGCGGGACCGACGATGTACGAAGGAGTACTTCGAGCGTCCCGCAAGCGGAAAGCGGAAAAAACTGTAACTGTTTAAGATTCAAGCCCGCGCAAACAGCCGCAAATCCGCGTCACGTTGAATTGCGAAGTTGCGAGATGTTTTTTCGCAGGCGGGACCGACGATGTA
>CAMZBI010000054.1 GCA_947304585.1 uncultured Clostridia bacterium
TTCTGCCAAATTGAGTGAGCTAAAGTGAGACCTAATACATTAAGCGATTGCCCTGCAGGCGCGTGATGGCGCTGTTGACGGCTCTGCCCAAAAATATTATAATAAATACGTGTACGCGCGAGGAAAATCCCTTGGCGACAGGCCGTTTCGGACCTGTATTCAAGCTTATATTAAAGACATTGGCGTAAAATACCTGTGCCTTTGACCCGCCCCGGTTCCTGTGATATGCCGAAGGGCAGGCAAAATGAAACAAAAAGAAGATCTGCGTTGTTTCCGGGACGAAACAGCAGGGGAGATCTAAATGAAGACCGAAGATAAAAAAGAGACGCCGAAGGAAACGAAGCCGCCGGTTAAGGCAAGGGTAAAGAAGTCCATACTGGTGACGTTTATCGTTGCACTTGTTTTTGTGATTTTTTCAGTAGCTTATTTTAATTTTATGTTGCCTGTGCTCAACGTGCTCTACAACCCTGCCGTTGACGACCCGGGTCAGAATGAAAACCCGGAGATCGATAAGGACAATCTCATTGACAAAGACGACCCATATTACCACATGAACCCAAATACAACGCCCGGGGCGCCTGAGGACGAAACCCCCACGCCTGTGAAGACACCGACCCCAACGCCTGACCCGGATGCCACCCCAACCCCGACGCCGGATCCCGACGCTTCTCCCACTCCATATAACGGAGAGGAAGGCTTTGACATCGAGGAGGCGGTCTGGGTACACGCTTCCGAGATGGTGTTTGAAGAGGGCACGAAGAACATACTTCTTCTGGGATTCAACCCGAAGGACAGGCTGTGCGACTCCATATTCGTGCTGAACATCAATGACGTGACAAAGGAGATGAAGATCATCTCCATCCCCAGGGACACCTACGTGCCCCACTCTATGGCGACGAAAGATGCGCTCAGGGCCAGAGGTCTCTACGACTCCCCCGGCATGCATAAACTCAACGCCTGCGTCTACATAGGACGGTACGTTATCAAATACGTTGGCGGCAAGTTCGGAAACTCGGGCGTTGATTTCCTCTGCGCCATCATCTCGTCGCTGTTTCCGGGCTGCGAGATCGACGACTACGTATATGTTGATTTTGACGGTTTTATGGACATAATCGACGTTGTGGGAGGCGTTTACGTCACTTCCCCGGAGGATATGTACACGGAGCAGGGGGAACTTGCAATAAAAGAGGGACTGAACAAGCTCACCGCAAGGGAGGCCCTTTTCTACGTCCGCTACAGAAAGAGGCTGGATTCCTCCGGCCATGACACCTACACCGGCTCGGACAACTGGCGGAAGATAAACCAGGCCAATTTCATTGCCGAGGTCTCCACCCAGATCGTGACCAAGGAAAATATGAAAATGGACAAGATCCTGGACACCATGGAAGTCCTCAAAAAGAGCGTGTTCCACAGCATCACTCCGGAAAAACTGAACTACTATATTGGCGTGGGACTGGATTTTGCCGACAAGCAGTACAAGGTCCATTCCTACGTTATAAAGGGCTACACCATAGATCCCTTCGGGGACAAGGCGGGCTATTCCCAGCTTGACTGATCCCGAAAAGCCCCGAAAACAGACTGAGACAAAATGCGGCGCAAAGCCGCCCGAAAATAAGAAATACAACGATCAATTGCTTTGGCAAGGAGTTACCATATATGATAGAGATCCGCAATCTTGTGAAAAATTACGGGAAAGTCAATGCCCTGAACGACGTGTCCTTCGACGTGAAGAAGGGCAGCATCCTGGGTTTCCTTGGCCCCAACGGAGCCGGAAAGAGCACGGCCATGAACATTATCACCGGCTATATCGCCCCGACTTCCGGAGAGGTTACGGTGGACGGTTTCGACGCCGTTGAAAAATCCCTGGAGGCCAGAAAAAGAATAGGCTATCTGCCGGAACTGCCGCCCCTCTACGGAGAGATGACAGTGTCCGAATATCTGGATTTTATCTGCGACCTTAAGAATGTGCCCGGAAAGGTCAGAAAGAGCATGCTTGACGACATAATGTACATCGTCAAGATCGGCGATCACAGAAACAGGCTGGTGAGAAACCTGTCCAAAGGATACCGGCAGAGAGTTGGGTTTGCCCAGGCTCTGGTGGGGGATCCGCCGATACTGATCCTCGACGAACCGACGGTTGGCCTCGATCCGGGGCAGGTGGTGGAATTCAGAAAAATCATCAGCGGACTCGGAAGAAACCATACGATCATACTGAGTACCCACATCCTCCAGGAGGTCACAGCCGTCTGCAGCGACGTGGTCATAATCAACCACGGAAAGGTGGCGAGAAAAGGCGCTCTTTCGGAATTCACCTCTTCAAATTCCGGCGAGAGAAGGTACGTCATAACATTTGATACAAGCGACAAGGAGACCGCCGAGAAGATCCTTTCCGCCTGCCAGACGGTCAAAGACTTCAACTTCAGCAGAACGGAGCGTGGCTCCATCATTTACAGGGCTGTGACCGACGCCAAGCAGGCCGCGGGAAAAGAAATATTCTTCAACGCCGCAGTCGCCAATGTGGCTCTCCTCGAGCTCAAAACGGTGGAGAAGAGCCTGGAAGAGGAATTTGTGAGCATCATAACCCGTGATGCCCAGGAAGGAGAGTGATCGCAGTATGGAAGCAGTATTTAAGAGAGAACTTCAGAGCTACTTCAAATCCCCTGTGGCTTACTGCATAATCGCCTTCTTCGGCGTGCTGACGGGACTGTATTTCTGGAACGTAAACCTCTACAACCAGAGCATCGAGTTTTCGATGACACTCGGCTCCCTCACCACGTTCCTGATCTTCTTCATCCCGGTGATAACGATGAAACTGTTTTCCGAGGACAGAAAGAACGGCACAGAGGTGCTCCTGCGTACTTCTCCGGTGCCAACCTGGAAGATCGTCCTTGGCAAGTATCTGGCTTCCGTTGTGGTTTTCTCCTGCATGTGCGTTGAGACCATGGTGTGCCCGGTAATAATGACCTTCTTTGTGAACGACGGAGGCGTTTTCCCGCTGGCCATGACCGTTGGCGGTTACGTGGCCTTCTTCCTTCTGGGCCTTGCCTATCTCTCCGTCGGCGCCTTTGCCTCATCTGTCACCGACAGCCAGCCCATCGCAGCGGTCCTTGGCGTGATCCTTCTCATTGCGATCACATTCATCGAGACCATTGGCGAGACCATAAAGGGAACTCTGGGTCAGATCCTGGTCTGGCTCTCCCTGTCCTCAAGATACAGTGATTTTGCATCCGGCATCTTCAACATATCCTCACTGATATTCTATCTGACATTTACGGCGCTGATGCTCTTCATAACGATCACCAATATCGACAGAAAGAGGTGGAACTGATGGAAGATAAAAAGAAAAACGTTTCCGCCAACACCAATGTCGAGGCCCCTGAGAACAATGTGAACGGGGGAGAAAAGAATGCGAAAAACGGCGGCATACGCAGACTGACAAAAAAGACCAACCTCATCATATTCGTGGCGGTGGCGGTTGCGGTGTTCGTGCTGGTGAATCTGCTTGCCCAGTTCATTCCGAACATTGACAATACCGTCGGCGGCATATTCACTCTCACAGAAACAACCATAAAAGTGCTGAACTCCCTGGAAAAGGACGTGACTATCTACGCCCTCTACGACAGAGTTGAGGGAGAGGCTGAAACGGGCCCCGGAAAACGTGCCGAGCAGGTGGCCATACTGGACCTTTACGACCAGTTTCCGAGGGTTACGGTGTCATACATAGACCTTGACAGAAACCCCTCCTTCCTGCCCAACACGGTGGGTGAGACTGCCGCGGAGAACTACTCAAAGAACGATTTTATCGTAAAATGCGGCAACAACGTCAGACAGGTCACTTCGAAGGATATCTACGCCACCCAGACCCAGACCTACAACTATTTCTACGAGTACGAGCTGACTGTGGGCATCCAGGCGGAGACCAAGTTCACTTCGGCCATCATAAAAGTCACCGGCGACACACCGGTCATATATTTCTCCACAGGTTTTGGCGAGGATGCGAAGAAAAACTATTCCACGATCCTTGGCTACGTGACGGACAGCGGCTATGATATTGCCGACATCGATCTTAGGACCACCGACATCCCCGAGGACGCGGCCTGCATACTTTTCATGGGCCCGAAATCCGACCTTACGGGTGCGGCTATGGACAGACTGGACCGCTGGCTGAAAAAGGGACACTGCGCTTTCTTCTTCATGGATATCAAATCACTGTCCACGGATGCGATAGTGTACGATCCATTCACCAACTTCGGCGAAGTGCTTTCGAATTACGGCATCTCCCTGGAGCGGACCATCGTTGAGGAGTCGGGAGACCGGGCCATAAGCGGGACCGGCGGAGACACTGTATTTTCTGCGGACACTTCAAAGGCGGGTTCTCTCGAAAATTTAGATAAAGTTACGGTCTACATGCTGAACGCGAGATCTTTGAACCTGGACAACAACCAGACCACTTCGGAAGCGGAAGCCATAATCAAGACCACTAAAAACGCCAAGGCGAAATCCGTTGACAATGAGAATGACACCAGGACCGGCGTCTCAGTGGTGGCCGCAAGCGGCAAGAGCTACATGGGCACAGCCACGTCAAGCATCGTGGTCTTTGGCTCCTGCGCCTCATTCTCCAACACCTTCCTCCAGTACGCCGGAACATCTTCCGCCAAGAGCATTATGTCCACCAGCATGCGCTGGATGAAGCTTGAGACCAAGACCAACGTGGCAGATTCCATTGAAGCTAAGGAATACAACAACGCCGTGAAGAGCGCAATAATGATCTCCGACAACGAAATGAACGTGACCACCGTCATAGTTATGATCGTGATCCCGCTTCTCATACTGATCGCCGGATTCGTGATCTGGCTGCGCAGGAGGCATCTGTGAAACGGTATTTAACAACGATAATAGCCCTCGTGGTACTGATTGCGGTTGCCGCCGGGGTGGCGATAGTGCTTGGCATCACCAATAAAAACTCCGACGAGCCCTCTGAAACAGAGTCTCCATCGGAGGGCACCTACGTGGATCTCATACCCTTTGCCTACGACAACGTGAACTTCGTGGAGACCTTCTCCAATGACCGCAAGATCACTCTCGAGCAGAAGCTGGTGGAGACCGCAGAGGGCAGCGGCGTTTACAACAAGGTCTGGGAATGCACCTCCGATGCGTCCATCGTTGCCAATACCAGCAGCGTAAACTCCCTGGTCTCCGGGATTCTGTCTTCCTCATCGGGCACTATCATCGAAAACGTCAGCGACATTACGGAGTACGGCTTTGACGAGACCGGAAAATCGGTCCTTTACATCAAAGTGGCGGACAACGGCGGCAACGCTGTGACCCTGTACATCGGAAGCTACGATTTTTCCAGAAGCTACAGGTACGTCTATCTTGACGACGGCTCAAAGAACGTTTACAAAGTGAACGCCTACTCCACCGCAAGGATGCTCTTCCAGAAGGAGTCCGTCATCCAGATGAAGGCTTTCACATATCTCACCACTGACGAACTCTACATGTTCACCGTTTACGAGCAGGGCGAAAAGTCCATGGAACTTGAGTGCACCGGCTATGACGAGGAAGCGGATGCGGCCCTCTGGAAGGTCAAGTATCCATTGGAGAGAAAGTCTCAGGACAGCGCGGTGAACAATTTGGTGAGCCAGCTGAAGGATCTTGGCCTCTCGTCCATCTACGCCTCGGAAGTCACAGAAGAGGATTTCGTGAACTACGGTCTTGCCCCGGCGATGATCGAGTATTACGTCTACGTTCGGAATTCCGAGGGCGAGCTTGTACGGTACTTCATCAAGATCGGAAACAAGACGGAAGAGGGCGACGCCTACTTCTGCATCATCGACGACGGAGAGGACGGCAAGTACGACATCTTTACCGTGTCGACCTCTTCGGTCTACAGATCGGTGAATCCCCTTGACTATATTGTGGCCTGGCTCTACATGGAGGACTCCGACCTTATCAGCAAGATACAGATCGACATCTCCGGCGAGCAGCACACAATGGTTTACACCTACGAGACCGTTAAAACAGTGGACAAGACCACCGGGGAAGAGGTGGAAAAAGAGGAAGTCACCCGCTTCTTTGACGGCAAGGAGGCCATTGACAACGACGACTACTGCGTTGTGGCCAGCTACAACAAGTACACCGTTCCCACCGAGGAGGACATCGCTCTCAACCGGGACGGGGACATCACCAATGACATAAAGATCGTAAACCCCTACGAGGCTTTCAACTGGGTGCTTCTCTCCCTCTACACAAATCTTGTGATCAAAGATATTCAGATAGAGGAGCCGACGCCGGAGGAGATCGGCGAAAAACTGGTCTCGGTAACTTTCACGGAGCGGGACGGTGACGTCTATAACGTGGAACTGTTCAGACGGGACAATACCACCGCCTGGGCCTACATCAACGGGAATTACGCCGGCGGGTATGCAAGGACCACGGGCATATACGGTGACGACTACCTTTCCGCGGACTACACCGCCTCCCTGACATGTCTCAAGATACTGATGGCAATGCTGCCCTGACAATATTTTTGCAGAAACGGCTTGCTACGCAACAGGCTCTTAACCTAAAAGGAAGGGCCGAAAGAGGTAAAAGATGAACGGATTTACAGCTCTTCTTGCCGAAGAATCAAAACCATTCTTTGAATTTATTGAACCGGACAATTACGTGTCCTTTCCGAACATTGGCGTGGTGTTTGAGCACCTGGCCAAGGGTGTCAGAATCGGCAGTTTCTCTCTGCGCTGGTACGGACTGCTCATTGTTATCGGTATGGCGATCTGCATGGTCCTCGGCTTCAGGCGCACCAGGTCCTACGGGATATCGAAGGATGACCTGCTTGATTACGTAATCTTCGGAATACCCAGCGGCATCATAGGAGCCAGGATCTATTACGTGCTCTTCTCCCTTGAATACTATTCCGAGCATCCGGAAAAGATATTTGCCATTTGGGAGGGCGGCCTTGCGATCTACGGCGGCGTGATCGCGGTCGTGATAATGGCGCTGATCGCCACAAAAGTAAAAAAGAGAAGTTTCCTGCACTTTATGGACTTCGTGCTTCCATACATAATGCTGGGACAGGCGATAGGCCGCTGGGGCAACTTCACCAATCAGGAGGCCTACGGCACAAATACAACAACGCTTTTCGGTATGACCGGCAATCTTATTGAGAAGGCCGTCGGCAAGGACATACTGGTCCATCCCACCTTTTTGTACGAATCCCTCTGGTGCTTTGCAGGATTTGCTTTTATCGCAATTTATCGAAAAAAGCTCCAGAAAAACGTTGGCGAGGTCACTGCTCTGTATATGATGGTATACGGAGTCGAGAGAGCAGTTGTCGAAGGGCTCAGGACGGACAGCCTTATGGTAAAGATCGGAAGCCTTGACATCAGAGTTTCCCAATGGCTTTCGGTGGCACTGGTGATCGTCGGCATCGCACTGTTCATCGATTCAAGGCTCAAAGGCAAGTCTCTTGCGTCGATCATTGAAAAATACAATGAGGAGGAAAAGAAAAAGGCCGATCCCGGGAAGCAGCCTGAAGAAGCCCTGCCTGAAGAACAGGATGAGAGAGTCAGAACTTCTCTTTCCGACGTTGCGGATATGATCGCCGAGGAGGAGCAGAAAGCCGCGGAAGAGGAGCCGGAGGACGAGGCAGAAGATCCGGAGGAAGATGCCGAATATCCGGCAGACGAAGAGGAATCCGGGGAGCCGGAGAATCTGACGGACTTTGACGGAGACAACAAGGATCCCATTGGCGACGGCAGCGGCGACTCCGAAGAATAACGGAAGGAATTTAAGACAACTTGAGCAATCTCAGCAACGTCTCCATCGACCATAGCGAAAGAGTCGATTATTTCAGAAAATTCGACTACCTTCTGCTTTCTGCGGTCCTTGCGGTCACCGCAGTGGGACTTGTGTACCTGAGCAGCGCCCAATACGACAAATATCTGGACCACGGCCAGCGCCAGATGGTGGTGCAGATCATAGGGCTGACCATTGGCATTGCCCTCTGCATACTGTTTACTTTCTTTGATTACCGCACCTTTAAGAAGGTGTACATACCCTTTTACTGGGCCAATATAGCTTTAATGCTGGCGGTCTTCCTGCCGGGCATAGGTATAGACAGCGGCGGAAGCCGAAGCTGGCTGAACCTGGGCATAACCACGTACCAGCCTTCGGAGCTCATGAAGCTTGCCATGGTCATTTATATTGCGGTCTACCTGGAAAAGGTCAAGCGGGAGGGCATGACGGTAAAATACGGGCTCAACATACTGCTGGGCTTTCTCCTGCCCCTGGCCCTGGTTTTCCTCCAGAAGGACCTGGGCATGGCGGTTACCTATATCATCACCTTTATGGTGGTCATATTCGTCGGCGAGATCAAGCTCAGATACCTGTTTGGAGCTTTGGGCATGGGCATCCTGGGAATACCGTTTATCTGGAAATTCTACATGAACGGCACCAGGCGGACCAGGCTTCTGGGTTTCCTTGACCCGGACAACGAACTCTATTTCGATTACACCCTTCAGCTGAGAAGGTCGCTTACCGCCATTGGCAACGGCGGGGTATACGGACAGGGCCTTGGCGAGGGCACCATGAACCGCAGCAACAAGATTCTCGTAAAACTCACCGATATGATCTACTCGGTGGTGTGCGAGGAGGGCGGGTTCATCGTTGCCGTTGCGGTCATTGTGCTTTTTACGGTGATACTTCTCCGGATGATCTCCGTTTCAATGCGCTCCCAGGACTATTTCGGGCGCTGCGTGGCGGCGGGCATTTTCGCCAGCTTTTTCGTGGTGATCGTCCAGAACATTGCAATGAACCTGGGACTGCTTCCCATCACAGGTCTGGCGCTGCCGTTCATGAGCCAGGGGGGAAGCGCAATGCTTGCCAATTACATTTCCGTGGGAATGGTCATGAGTATTTCCATGCGCCGTGAAAAAGGCTTCTTCAGCGGGTAGGTGAACGCCAATGAGTGACATTTCAAGAGAAGAATACGAGAGATGGCTGCGGGAAAACAATGTTCCCGACTACAAGCGGGCGCTGTACAACGACGACCCGCGTCTTGTGATGGTTGCCGTAAGAAGAGAGCAGGAGCAGGAGAGAAGACGCCGGGAAGCTGAGGCTGCCGAAAGGGCAAGACTCGCCGAAGAGGAGAGGCTGCGCACCGGTTCGCCTTCAAGGTCCTCCGGAGTGTACGGAACCCAGGATCTTTACGACGACGGTGAGGACAGACCTTATATCGAGGAAGAGGATGAGGACTATGCGGGGCTTTCATCCATTGCCAATGGCGAAACCCCGTCGAAAGAGGAAAAAAAGAGTCCCCGGGAAAGAACGTCACTCTACGGCAACACCGGCGACGAAGAGAAAAAACAATCAAAAGAGGTAAAAAAAACAAAAGTTAAAAAGAAAAAGAAGGCGGACTCCGGCAGCAAAGAGAAGAGCGGCAAAGCCGGCAAGTTTATCCTTGCCGCAGCCGTCGCAGCCCTGATAGTATTAGTGATAGTGATATCAGTGATAAACAGCCTGGACTTCGGAACATACAAGCTTGGCTATGTCACTATCGGCGAGGTCACCGAGGACGGGGCTGCGAGAGCTTATTTTGCCCGCAGCGGAGAGGCTCTGTTCAGTACAGCCTCGGGTATTTTCATGTCCTCCATGTCGGAGGGGGACCGGATAGAGGCCGGCGGGACTGTTGGCTATATCGTCCGGGAGGAAAACAAAGGAGTTCTGACCAAGCTCAAACAGACCAATGCGAAAATATTGGCGCTTATGAGCCTTGTAAGCGACACCACCCTTTCGGAAACGGAGGCAAAACTTTCGGCGATCAACGAAAGGATTGAAGAGGAGAGGGTGAAACTGTCGGAGATGGGCCTCACCGGCAACCTTTCGGACTGCGGAGAAGTGGAGAATACCATAAACTCACTGATTTCCGAGAGAAACGCGCTTCTTATCGAGGCGGAAAACGGCAGCGACAGTATTCTTTCCCTGAAGAGGGAGAAGGAAGAACTGGAAAAGATCGTAAACGAGAAAATGATTCCCGTAGTTTCGCCAAAAGCCGGCATCGTGAGCTTTCACATAAGCGACTCGGAGAACGTGGAAAACGAACTCTACGAGAGTCTGACCGCAGGGGACGGTTCCGCAAGGCTTTCATCCCTTTCCCTTCTTGACAATGCGGGGGTCTACACAAAGCTGAACGAGAACGTTGCCTCCGGCGACAAGGTCTGCAGGATCATAGACAATCAGAACTATTACGTCATCCTGAAGATCACAAAACAGGTCAGTACTCTTTCGGGGCTGCTTACAGTCAAAAGCGGAGACCTTTCCTACCAGGCCACGGGCCAATTGGGAGAAGCTCTTTACGGCGAGGATTACGCAGTCCTGAGCACCATGAGAGGCCTTAAGGCAAGCCTTGGGGACAAAAACATTGACGTGACCTTTGACGTCAGCAAGTCCACGGGCTACGCAGTGCCTCTGTCGGCTCTTACCGACTGGGATAAAAATAATACCACCGCAAGGCTTGCAGTGGTAAAGGCGGGATACGTTCAGTTCATGTACGTGGGAATAAAAGCCTGGGATTCCGAAAAAGCGATCATCACCTCGTCGCCCTACGATGATGCTGTGATAGTATACGCCGACGGGTCCCCGGTGCCCGAGAGCAAGATCGCCACCATAACCGCAGGCACCTGCTACGTGGTGGATTCGGAGCGTGTCCGGGACGGCCAGCAGATATCGTAAGTCTTTTTGCTTTTTTGACAAAAGGTCTTGAAACGGTCCCGCAGCCTGACTGCGATGAACTTAAATTTTACGGAAAAATGGGAAATATCAGCGACAATCTAAAAAGAATACACGAGCGCATCCGGATGGCTGAGGCAACTGCAGACCGGGCTGAAAACTCGGTGAAGCTGATCTGCGTGACCAAGACAGTCGACGCGGATGCGGTGAGAGAGGCGTTCCGGTGCGGCGAAAGGGATTTTGCCGAAAACAGGCCTCTGCTCCTCAGGGACAAGCAGGAACAGCTGGCGAATCTTTCCAAAGACGTGCATTGGCACCTCATCGGCCAGCTCCAGACAAACAAGATCAAATACTGTGCAGGCTCCGTGGAAATGATCCACTCGATCGACAGGATCGAACTTGCGGGTGCCCTTGAAAAATACGCCGCATCCAGGGGAATATTGATTCGGGGCCTTCTTGAGGTCA
>CAMZBI010000055.1 GCA_947304585.1 uncultured Clostridia bacterium
GCGAGTGGGTGCGGCTGACGCCGCAAGTAAGTGTGCTTCGCACAAGTGGGCGAGTCTGCGCCGCGAGTGATGCAAAGCTCCGCAGTGGGTGTACTCTGCGCAAGGAATGCGGAGCTCCGCTGCAGGTGCGCTCATTCGTGCGACGCAATGGAGCAACCGCAGCGCGGGCAGCAAAACAGCGCCGCTCCGCAACCGCTCACTGTGAACTGTTCACTTCGGCGCTTGCACCGCGCGCAAGCCATTTGGCGATTGAAAAAAAGCCGAAAAACGAATATAATGAGCCCGTATTATTACGCTGATTCGGGGCATTATGAGACTGTACACTGTTCAGAGCAAGCAAATATTCTCAAGACTGATGCTGGACGGGCTCAAACTGTCCGAGAGACCTTCTTTTGCTGAAACGGCCCCTTGGGACGGCAAATCATCCGTTCTCCGTTGTACTGCGGATTTTCCACGGGATTATGATAAAGAAAAAGAAACGGTGATCAGGCTTGAAGCCGATTCTGAAGCCGTGACCGTGATGGAAGGTGCTTTTGAGGGCCTTGAGGAGGGCGGCGAAGAAATCCTGTTTTTGTGTTCGGCGGTGCCTGCCGTGGAGTACAGACTGGGAAAATACATCAAGCCGCTGTATTTTGTTGCCGCAGACATTGGCGTGGATAATATCGCTCCTCAAGAGAGCGAAGAGGGAAATATCAGGTTTTTTGACAGTGCGGAGCGTTACTATATCGAGTGCGTTGCCGCTCTGTTTGAAGATAAATTTGATGAATTCAAGTTGTTTTCGGTGAGAGGCCTGCTTGAATCACTTGCCGCAGCCGGGAGAATGACGAGAACGGAGAACGGGGACTACCTGATCTTTACAGACAAAGAGGGCAACGTTTACCCGGTCTGCAAGCATTTTCACGGCTGAAAAACCGTAATTCGGAGGAAAAATGGAAGGGGAAAACAACAACCGCAACGACAGAGGAAACAACGGAGGACGCCAACGTTTCCAAAACAGACGCCCGTACTATCAAAATGACAGACGGGGACAGCAAAGATCTGAAGGCGGCGAGCACAGGCCCTACAGGGACAACCGGGACAACAGAAGGCCCCAGCAGCAGCGCCAGGCCCAGCAGGCGAAAAGGGGAGAGTTGACCGCCGAAGAGATCGCAGCTGAGACAAAGAGCATCGAGTCCGAGATCATGATGGAGATCGCTGAAATAAGAGCTTTAAAGGCCAAGTTTGAGTCATGAGAATCTTTGAGATCCCGGGAACAGGCGTGAAAACCTCTGAAATATGCATCGGAACGGATTATTACGGGAAAACGATCCCGGAGACCGATGCTTTCAGGCTTCTTGACATGTTCCGGGATGCGGGCGGCATAACCGTTGACACCGCCCACGTTTACGCAGATTATCTGCCCGGCGAGAAGCATTCAAGCGAAAAGACTATTGGCAAATGGCTCAAGTCCAGAGGTTGCAGAGACGGGCTCACCATTTCCACAAAAGGCGGGTTTCCGGATATTGACAACAGATCGGTCTCAAGACTCAGCAGGGAAGAGATCAGGTCGGACCTCTTCGGAAGTCTTGAATGTCTCGGCACAGACTATGTGGATATCTATTGGCTCCACAGGGATGACGAGCGGATCCCTGTCCGTGAACTTCTGGAGATTCTCAAAGAACTCAGGCAGGAAGGCTATGTAAGGTGTTACGGCCTCTCCAATTACAGCCCTGCAAGGATGAGGGAAGCCGTTGATATTGAGAAAAAGGCCGGCAGGTCCCTGCCGCCGGCGCAGATCAAGTGGGGACTGGCGCTGACTTCAAAGGAAAAGGAATACGACAGCACTCTTCAGGAAATGAATGACGAATACTACGAATTACTGGAGGAGACGGGCATAACGCTTTTCGCATATGCATCCCAGGCCAAGGGTTTCTTTTCAAAGCTCCGTTTCAAAGAAGACGGGACCCCCTTCATGGAGCCCGGTAAGTGCAGGGACAGATATTTTTGTGAAGATAATATAAAACTGTACAGGAGCCTTGAAACCGAGGCAAAACAAAAAGGCATCCGTACGGCAGCATTGGCAATGAAAAAAATGCTGGAAGCCCCTTTCCCGGTTGCGCTGATCGCGGGAAGCAGGACCGAGGAACAGATGAGGCTGACCCTTGAGGCCGCCGAATAAAAAAGACAGGACATATTAATTATGGAAATCATCAAGGAAGACAGTCTTCCGATAGCAATGCACAAAGAGTGGCGGGGCAAGATCGAGACCGCTGTAAGGGCTCCGCTTGAGAATTCATACGATCTTGCATTGGCGTATACACCGGGGGTTGCGGAACCCTGCATGGAGATAAAAGCGGACGAGCGGAAATCGTTTGAGCTGACACGCAGATGGAATACTGTTGCGGTCGTGACCAACGGCACGGCGGTGCTGGGCCTTGGCGACATAGGACCGGTGGCGGGACTTCCGGTAATGGAGGGAAAAGCCGCTCTTTTCAAAGCCTTTGGCGGCGTGGATGCAGTGCCGATATGCATAGGTTCAAAGGATCCCCAAAAGGTGATAGAGACCGTTTCTCTTATCGAGAGCAGTTTTGGCGGCATCAATCTTGAGGACATCGCTGCGCCTGAATGCTTCGAGATAGAAAACGAACTGAAGAAAAGGCTTTCGATACCGGTCATGCATGACGACCAGCACGGAACTGCGACTGTTGTATTGGCGGCCTTGAAAAATGCCCTCAAGCTCAGCGGAAAATCGCTGGACAAGGTCTCCATAGTCATCAACGGCTGCGGCGCTGCGGGATCCGCCATTGCCAGGCTGCTTGTCAAGGCCGGTGCAAAAAAGATAGTTATGTGCGACAGAAAGGGCATTCTCTCCGAGGAGACCACCGAAGAGGGCAGTTACAAGAGAGAACTTGCCAAGATCACCAACCGCCGCAAGCTGAAGGGAAAACTGTCTGCCGCCGTGAAAAAAGCTGACGTGTTTATCGGGGTTTCTGCAGCAAACGTGCTCAAAGCCGAGGACGTAGCCTCAATGAACGAGAAACCGATCATTTTTGCCATGGCCAATCCCATCCCGGAGATACTTCCCGACATTGCCAAAAAAGCCGGAGCGTTTATCGTCGGCACCGGCCGGAGCGACTTCCCCAATCAGATAAACAACGTGCTGGCTTTTCCGGGGATCTTCAGAGGAGCGCTGGATGCGGAAGCCGAGGATATCACGGACGACATGCTGATAGCCGCCGCAGATGCGATAGCAGGACTTGTGGACGAGGATGAACTCGGTCCGGAGAAGATCGTGCCGGATGCTTTTGACGAAAGAGTTGCGGGAACAGTTGCGGAAGCGGTGAGGACCGTTGCCGAAGAAAAGGGTATTTCAAGAAAAATCAAGAAGGAAATGTGATACTTTGGAGGCGCATTTATCCGGCATATGAGGCAGCTTATAATGCTGCCTGCGCCGCCGTAAGAACTGCTTCGGAGGATATGTCGTGGCATTTGAAAGTCTTATCGGACAGGAAGAAGTTAAAGATAAACTCAAAAGGGTCCTGGAATCCGGGAAGATCGGCCATGCGTATATATTCTCCGGCGAGCGGGGAATAGGTAAAAAATCCTTTGCAAGGGAATTTGCATTGGCGGCCATGTGCACGGACAGACAGGGCAGCTGCAGATGCGGGAAGTGCAAAGCCTGCACCTACAACGACAGCGGGAACAATCCGGATCTTCTTGTGGTGGCTGCGCCTGACGGGAAGTCCCTGATC
Source organism: uncultured Clostridia bacterium (assembly GCA_947304585.1). GTDB lineage: Bacteria > Bacillota > Clostridia > UBA1212 > UBA1212 > UBA1212. Next base: position 3,732 of record CAMZBI010000055.1, read on the forward strand.
TCGGTGGACAGGATACGGGACGACATAAGGGATGCGGTGTCAAAAGCGCCGAATTTCTCTGCAAAGCGGGTCATCCTTGTGGAAAACGCCGAAAAGATGAACGAGCCGGCCCAAAATGCCCTTCTCAAAACTTTTGAGGAACCGCCGGAATACGCCGTTATAATTCTTCTCTGCGACAATCTTTTGTCCCTCCTGGAAACGGTGAGATCAAGAGCCGTGCTGCTGGAATTCAGAAGAAATACAGAGGAGGAAATTCTTGAAAAATACCGCCAAAACCTGGAAAAGAAGCCTTCAGGGGCCCAATGCGTGAGCAGAGAACTGGCCTGCGCCTATGCTGACGGTATAATGGGCCGCCTTGACGAGATATCGAACGACACCGGAGCCATGGAGAAAAGAAAGAAACTTCTGGATCTCCTGCCGGGACTCTTTGAAGGGGACGTGGAGGTCAAAAACAGGATAATCGAACTGATTGACGTAAAGAACAAGCAGTACGAATTTGTTTTCTTTACCCTGATGTCCTTTATCAGGGACGCGGCGGTGCTCACAAGGTTTGGGATGCGCACAAAAGTGATCAATGCGGACTGCCGCGAAAACCTGTTTGCCCTTGGCGGCAACGTGGGTTATTACAGGCTGAAAGATGCATTGACGGCGGTCGACACCTGCTACAAGAACCTGGGCAGAAACGCAATGCCCGAGACCACCGTTGACAACATGCTGATAAAAATTGGAAAAGGCGGCCGGTGACTGCCGTAAGTTAACGGCAGATACATCGAGAGGAAGGCGTACAAGAGCGGTTTCCCCCGCCAACCGGTTAAAACAGGAGATAATATGATTACAGTTTGCGGCGTAAGACATACGCCAAACGGAAAAGTATATATGTTTGATCCCCGGGATTTCAAACTTGAAAAAGGGGATTTTGTGGTGGTGGACTCCTCTCACGGCCAGGTGCTGGGTGAGGTTGCCTACGGAGCCAAAGAGATCGAAAAGCTGCCGGAACCGGGAGAACTGCGGCCTGTGCTGCGGCTTGCCACCGACGACGATTTAATTGCGGCTGCGGAGAACGAAGAACTGGCAGGGGAAGCTTTTAACACCTGCAAACAGCTTATCGCCAAGCAGGGCCTTGACATGAAGCTTTTCAGGACCGAGTATACCCTTGACCGTTCAAAAGCGATCTTTTACTACGTGTCGGAGCAGCGGGTGGACTTCAGAAATCTCGTGAAGGAGCTGGCTCCCCGCATGAGAGTCCGCATCGAAATGGTTCAGGTGGGTCCCAGAGAACACGCCAAGGCCATCGGCGGCATCGGAGTCTGCGGCAGACAGTTCTGCTGCAAAGGCTTTATGACGACCTTTGAGCCTGTCACCATTAAAATGGCCAAGGACCAGGGCCTGACCAGCAACCCCGCCAAGTACTCCGGAAACTGCGGCAAGCTCCTCTGCTGCATAAGACACGAAGAGGCCGCCTACGAATACGCCCACGGCATAATGCCCAAAAACGGTTCGCTGATAATGACGGAGGACGGCCCGGGCAGGATCATCGTGGTCAATATGCTGAAAGAGACCTGCACGGTTAAGGTTGGCCTTGAGCAGAACTTTGAGATCAAATCCTACGGAGTGGAAAGCATCAGAGCGCTGACCGAATCCGAAAAGGCCGATTACATGGCTCTCCGGAAAAAAGAAAAAGAAGAGATGGAAGCGGAGACCGCCAGAAGGCAGGCTTTGCGTAACGAGGAGGACAGAAGCGGCGGGGATGCCCGGGAAGGTGATACAAGACCTGCCGGAAGAAGATCCGACAGAACTGACGAGAACGGCCGAGGCGACGAAAAAGGGAGAAGAACTCCCCCGAGGCGCAGGGACGAGGAAAGAACAGAAGAGAGCCTTAACGAGACCGGAACGGAGGATGAGGCCGAGACCAGGAACAGGGCCAACGGCGAACGGGAAAAGCGTGGCGAAAACAGACCTCACGGCAGAAATCCCAAATTCCGGAAAGGCAGGCCTCAGGGCGGAAATCCGGAAAACCGGGGAATTCAAAGGCAGGAAAGAAAACCGGTCGGCGGAGACCAGGCGTCTCCCGAGCAGAACAACAGACCTGCGAAAAACAAGCAGGGACATAAATTCAACCCGGGGAAAAAAGGACCAAGGGATAAAAGAGGGCCTAAAAAACCTTAATATTTGATGTGAAATAACAAAAGCGCCGCCCGGTCAAAAACAGTGACAGGGCGGCGCGCTTTATATATTTGAAACAGTCTTATTCAACGTTATAATAATCGTCTTTTCCGCCGTTTTTGCGTTTCCTGACGGGAACGGAGAAGATGAAGACCGCGGCGATCCCCAGAATCACGATGGCAGCGGCAGCGACAACGATTACGACAACGACAAACGCCTTGCTCTTTCCATTGACTTCGGGATCCTCAGTGGGGTCTTCGGGCTGACTTGCGGATGGTGCAGGCAACGAAGTGTTTTCCGGTTGCTCATCCGTGGGGGCCGCCGTCGGGACGGTAGACTCCGTTTCCTCGGGAGAGGGGAAAACCGTTACTGTTTCTACGGGAGTTGCAGTCTCCCCGGGAGTCTCTGTGATAACAGGGGTTGAGGTGGGCGAAGGAGTTGGTTCCGGTGTCGGCTCAGGAGTCGGTGTGGGAGAGGGCGTGGGTGTTGGCGTCGGCGAAGGGGTTGACGTTGGCGAAGGAGTTGGCGTCGGCGTCGGATCAGCGGGCAGAAGAGCACCGGAAGGAGCCGATGCTTTAAACCTTATGTCCGAGACCGAAAAATTGTTGCCGGCATCAAGCTCAAACTGAAAGAAGTTGAAGGATTTTATCCAGACGGGAAGAACGCCCAGGTTCAGTGCATAGTCCGCATATTCTCCGGAGAGAGTGATCTCGTAGCAGAAATCCTCCTGCGGGGTTATTATATCCTCGACTCCCGCGTATATTTTCAACTTGGCGCCGGGGGTACCCTTAAGCCTCAGCACCGCGCAGGAATATTCTTTTGTCTGCGGAGCCATTCCGAAATAATCGAGAAAAGCCGAAACATTGCCATTTTCATTGGCAAGCACCGCCTCGTCGGTCCCGCTCACAGTAGTTCCGTTGTAGGGGTAAAAGAGAGCCCGCAGGTGGGGTTGATCAAATGTGAGATGAGTTCCGTCAATGGGGATCCTGGGCTCGGTCACGTAGGGAGTATCCTTAGACAGCCCGTAGTAAGCCGCAATACCTTCCGCAATCTTCAGACCAATGCTGTCCAATTTTTCGTCAGTGGACAGATAATCCCTCACATCCGCGGGGCTGCTGATGAACGAGCACTCCACAACGATCCCCGGAACCCCTGACCTTATCGACCGCATCACTATCCCGTAATAGTCCTGAAGAGACCCGTCGGGGTAGAAGGCGTGATAGCTGGACGTATTGGCCATGGTGGTGAGGAGACCTCTGTTCTGAAGGCCGATCGTATTAAGACTGTTTAAAATCGACTTGCCAAGTTCTCTAGTGGCCAATGAAAGCTCGGGCCTGTAAGTGCTTGCTGCGGCGCAGACCACAGAGCCTCTGGTAGCCGGATCGCTGTAGGAATTGTTGTGGATCGAGACAACAACGTGGGCCCCGGCTTTGGTCGCAAAGGCCACCCGCTGGGCAAGAGACAGCTCCTTGTCCAGGGTCTCCCTTGTCATCACGACGTCAACACCCGCATATTCCAGAAGATATTTCCTCGCGGCAAGGGCTATCTTGAGATTGCAGCTGTTCTCCTGGTACTGGATCCCGTCAACTGTATTCGTGGCGCCGGAATCGGGTCCGCCGTGGCCCGGGTCAAGGCATATCAAAAGGTTTGCCGCCTTCACCGAAGGGACAAAGGAAAAAAACGTGACAAGCGTTACCAAAAGCGCCAACGATGCGGCGAACAGCCTGAAAGGCTGATTGTTTATTCTGCGATTTTTTTTCATTGCCAATACCATTATTTCAGACCCGGACGTGGTTTACATCCGGGAAAATAGACTTGTGAAAGAACGGGTCAAAGCGTTCTTCTGCGTCATTTTATCTTTTTTGCAGGTTGTTTTCAATAGAAAGGGGTGCGCCGAAGGCGCAGATAACAGATGACAACTGCGGTGCGGCGCTGTTTTGTCAAAGGCGCCGCGATTGCTGAAGCGCGCCGAAGGCGCGCGCTCGAGCCGCAGGCTCGTATCACTTGCGCCGAAGGGGCGCTCATTCGGCGAAGCCGTATCACTCGCCGGAGGCGCACACTCGAGCCGAAGGCTCGCACCACTCGGCGCAGCCGCACCACTCGCACCGCAGGTGCGCTTTGCTTGCTGCGCGAATCGGTTTACATGAAACGGGGGAAGATGTATAATGAAAACGGTAAAGATTGCCGGAAGCAGAAGACTGTTTAAGAGGCAGAACGGAGGTCGCCATGAAGATTTCATTTATCGGATGCGGAGCAATGGGAGGAGCCCTTGCCGAGGCTGCAGTCACAAGAGGTGCAGTTGGCGGTAAGGATGTTTTTCTCTACGACAGCGACCTGAAAAAGGCGCGGGATATTGTCGAAAAGACCGGGACCGTTGTCTGCAAAAGCGAACTTGAGGCTGCGGAAAAGTCTGACGTTGTTTTCATTTGTGTCAAGCCCCAGGTGACGGCAGTGGTTGCCGAAAGGATTAAACCGGAGATTGCTAGAGGGAAAGTTCTTGTCTCAATCGCAGCAGGCGTCACGGTCAGGTCTTATCTTGATGTTTTAGGCGAAAACGCAAAGATAGTCAGGATGATACCGAACCTCCCGGCAAGGGCCGGCCTTGGCATAACAGGCGCATACTTTTACAACTTCGAAGAGAACGATAACGAGCTTAAAGACGAGATAACCGCAGTTGTTTCAAAAACCGGCAAGGTCGTGTCTGTAAAGTCGGAGAAAATGATAGACGAGATGATCGCGGTCACATCCAGCAGCCCCGCATATTTTTGCATGATGATCGAGACAATGGCGGACTTTGGCGTCAAGGCGGGGTTCACCAGAGCCGATGCATTGGTCATGGCTGAGCAGGCCATGTTCGGAACGGCGGGCTACCTGCTTGAGTCGGGAGCTCATCCTGCGGCGCTGAAAGACGAGGTTTGCTCCCCCGGCGGAACGACTATCGCAGCGGTCACGGCTCTTGACGAGTCGGGCTTCAGAAAGTCGATCCTGGAGGGCATGGAGGCCTGCAGAAAGAAAGCTGTTAAAACGGAGGGGTACTCTTGAAGAACGTAACTGTTTACACGGACGGCGCCTGTTCCGGAAACCCCGGGCCCGGCGGCTACGGAGCGGTCCTGATCTACGGAAAGCACTTTAAAAAACTGTACGGGGGAGAGCCCGACACCACCAACAACCGCATGGAAATGAGAGGCCCTATAGAGGCGCTGAAGACCCTGAAGGAGCCCTGCGCCGTGAAACTCTATTCCGACAGCAGCTACCTGATAAACATGTTTACCCTTGGCTGGGTGGAAACATGGCAGAAAAACGGTTTCAAGGGAAAGGCCAACGTGGACCTGGTCCTGGAACTTATGGAGCTTGCCCGCATCCACAAAATCGAATGGATAAAAGTCAAAGGGCACAGCGATAATGAATTCAACAACGAATGCGACAGACTGGCAGTACAGTACACCGCAATGATCGCAAACGGCATTGCCCCGGATAGTTCCGGAGCGCCGGTGGTGGCTGAAACAGGCGTCTTTGATTAATTATAGTTTTGTGAGGTGATTTTCTTGAAAACAAACAATGATTACAAACGTATCCTTACGGTGCAGGACATTTCCTGCGTTGGCCAGTGCTCCCTGACTGTGGCATTGCCAATACTTTCCGCCTGCGGAGTGGAGACTGCGGTCATTCCTTCCGCGGTGCTGTCAACTCACACAGCGGGCTTTAAAGGTTTTACTTTCAGGGACCTCACCTGCGATATGCCGGCCATCCTCGAGCACTGGGTGCGGGAGGGTATTAGATTTGACGGAATGTACACGGGCTACCTGGGGAGCGAGACTCAGGTGGATCATTGCCTGGAAATAGCGGAAAAGACCCTGAAGGACGGTGCGCTTCTGATCGTGGATCCCGCAATGGCCGACAACGGCGTTCTGTACAAGGGTTTCGACGCGGATTTCGTCAAGGCGATGAGGAGACTTGTTGCCAAGGCGGATATCGCGGTGCCCAACATCACCGAGGCCTGTTTCCTGACCGGCAACGAGTACAAAGAAAATTACGACGAGGCATACATAGAGAAGATCTGCGAGGATCTGATCGGCATTGGCGCCAAGAAGGTCGTGCTTACCGGCATCGGCTTCGAGGAAGGCTTCACAGGCGTTTACGTTTACGACAAGAACGGGAAGTATTATTACCGTCACGAAAAGCTGCCCGGCGGGTGCCACGGAACAGGCGACGTGTACGCCTCCGCATTTTCCGGTGCGCTGATGAGAGGAAAGAGCGTTGAAGAAGCTGCGGCAATTGCGGCGGATTACACGGTCCTTTGCATCAAAAACACAGCCGGGGACAGCAGCCACTGGTACGGCGTGAAATTCGAACCTGTGCTCCCTGAGCTGATCAAAATGCTGGGGTGAGGACGGCGGTTTGTGAATTGCCAACAGTTTCCACCGAAAGACCCGAAACATGAAATACGACAATATTTACAAAGCGGTTTTTATCGACCGCCCCAACCGTTTTATCGCCCGGGTCGACCTCAACGGCACAGTCGAAACCGTACACGTCAAGAACACGGGCCGCTGCAAGGAACTTCTGATCCCCGGCTCGGAGGTGTGGCTGACAAAGCCCGCCAATCCCCAACGGAGGACCGCATACGACATCGTGGCGGTGAGAAAACGGGACGGCAGACTGTTCAACATAGACAGCCAGGCGCCGAACAAAGTGATGTCGGAAAGTCTGAAAGATGCCGGCTTCGACAAGGTGATCCCCGAGCACACCTACGGAAACTCCAGAGTGGACTTTTATATGGAGCGAAACGGTGAAAGGTTTCTGCTGGAGGTAAAGGGCTGCACGCTGGAAGAAGAGGGCATTGGCTATTTTCCGGACGCTCCGACTGAACGGGGCGTGAAGCATATCAAAGAACTGATCAAGGCCGGAAAAGAAGGCTACCGCGCTTTCCTCGCCTTCGTGATCCAAATGGACGGTGTCACGGAGGTAAGGGCCAACGTCAAGACCCACCCGGAATTCGGCGAGTCGTTGGAAGAGGCCCAACAGGAAGGGGTCAAGATATTGTTTATCCCCTGCCACGTTGAACCGGACAGCATAGTTACGGTGTCGGACATAAAAGACTTTTTTGTGTGAATATCCGGACCGCTCTGTCTCAGGGGACAGATATTTCGGCCCTTTGAAAACAAAAAAGATCACTGCCCGGATTAGAACAGTGATCATCGCCTGGCGGAGATGAAGAGATTTGAACTCTTGCGCCGGTAACCCGACCTACACCCTTAGCAGGGGCGCC
>CAMZBI010000056.1 GCA_947304585.1 uncultured Clostridia bacterium
GAAATATCAAAATTTGTATAATTTCAGGTTAGTATGTTAGTAGAAAAGTTTAGGAATTTTACCCTTAAATGCAAAAAAGCAGTGCTCCGCCGGGATTTACGGAGCACTGCTTAAACAGTTTTAAACCGGAAATACAACTCATTCTTTTTCCTCGGAATAGAAGGAACTGCCGTCCACGTGCACCGTCAGGACGGCTTTTTTTGCGGGCAGATAAACGCTTCCCCGGGCAAAATGGTTGTTCCAGAAGGCGGGCTTCACCGAATACCTTTCAAAGCCGCATTTCACCGGCTCTATTCCCAGAATGTATCTGTAGTATACGACTGCGGGGATTGCCGACCAGCCGTGGCAGAGAGAACCCGCATCGTCAAAGTCCTCCGCTCCCTTGATAGTCTCCCAGAAAGATGTGGCGCCCCGGCTGATCATATATCCCCAGAGCTCCGTGATCTCGTCCATCACGAGACCGATATTGTCTTTGGAGACGCTCATCAGCGCATCGTACTTGAACAGGCAGGTGCTGAGAGTGCAGGGCGAAACCTCAACGTTTTCGTTTCTGCCCGTTATGGATCTTAACGCGCTGTCGAGATATACGCTGTTTTCCGAAGCGGCTCCCGAGAGGATCGCAAGGGCATTGGTGTATTCGCTGTAATTCCTGAGACTGTCGTCTCCCGCAATATCTCTGAAGGAGCAGTAAACTCCTTTTTCCCCGTCGAAAAACGTTTCATTAAAGGCTTTCCGCATTGAAGCGACAAGCTTTCTGAGCCTTTCGACCTGATTTGTCATCTCCAAAGACGTACCGCCGGTCTCCTCCAGTATGTCCGCAAGTTTTGTTGTGGCGATCATGAAAAGAGCCGTGAGGCAAGCGTCCGCATCCGCCGCCGAGGCACAGCCGATGGCCCCCGACAGTTCTCCGTTCCACTCGTGGAAACTCCAATATTCCTTTTCGGTCCATTTTAGAAGTACGCCCCTTGCCGAACGGCGGGACATGAATGCGCTCATGACCGTATTGGCGGTTTTCAGCTGCTCGTAGAAGAAATCCACGTCGCCTGAAAATTTAGTGTACTCGCAGAGAGCGATCACCCAGTGGGTGGAGAAGGAGGGGATGGTTATGGCGACCTTGGCGGGGCTGCAGAGCTCGAACAGACCGTCGGGCCGTAGAGACCTTGCCAACAGGCTGAGGCTTTCCCTGGCGTATTTGTACTCGCCAAAGGCGTAATACCCGCAGAGCATCTGGTTCCTGCTGTCCATCGCGTAGAGGGCCTGTTCTCTCTGGGGGCAGTCCATGTAGTGCTCGTTCATGCAGAGCAGCAGTGTCCTGACGCAGGTTGAATAGATCTTCCCGTGGAGGCAGTCGTTGATCTCGAAGCCTCCAAGCCTTTTTTCGGCCACCGGATAGACCGCAGGCAGTATACCTATTGAGGAGACCGTGATCTCGTCGGTTTCCGCAAAGATCATGAGATATCTTGCGCCGATCTTGCTGAGAAGGTGGGTGTGGGCCGTCTCTCCGGAAGGCAGGATAAGGGTCTCCGCAAAGCATCTCCCACCCACGTAACTCCTGGCCCTCAGATCCTCAAGGTGATCCGAGTAGGCAATGCCGACCACCGCCTGCCTTGTCAAAGTAAATCTAAAGGAGAGATATCCAAGCGTCTCCTCGCCAATGTCAAATACCGCATACACGCCCCGACCTTCACGAAGCTCTCCCGTAAGCTTTATGTCTCCCGCCTTGAGCCTCATGGATCCTTCGGCAGGGGGCAGGGGACTGCAGGGCTCTGCCATATAGTTCTCCGGCTGGGGTATCTCCTTTGTGATCCGGGGAGCGCCGTCCAGCATCTGTCCGAGGTATCTTGATTTCAGCGCTGCGTTCTGCATATAAAATGCGTGGGGGTTTGAATTGGTCTTTCTATACTCTCCGCCGAAGTCAAAAACGCCCTGGGCAACGATCTCGCAGCTTTTGGCGGGAAGGATCCGGAGCTTTTCGATGTTCCTGACAGTGTATTCCAGCGCCTCAAATTCGCCAAGGGGCAGGGCGGCGGTAAAACCGTCTTCCTTTGCCTTCTCTTTTGTGTAGTCTTCGCCGATGAAGTCATTGGCGCCTTTGACCGGAGCGTAGGCGAAGGTAAAGCCCAGCTGGCCCGAGACCTGGGGCACGGGACCGCTTTTGTAAGAAGGCGAGATGCGCCAAAGAGTGTCCTCCGACGACCCGCCTACAACGAATTCACCGTCGATGTCCGCAAAATGCTCCGTTATCTCGAATATAAGCTGGCCCTGTCCGGCAATGTAGGTCGAAGTGGTATGCCCCTGTCTATACACGGCAACGGCAACGGTGTTCCTCCCTGCTTTCACCAGCGGCGTTATGTCCGCATATTCCACGCAGGGACAGTAGGGAAACTGGGAGTGCTGGCCGGTGAGAGCAAATCTGCCGTTGATCCAAACCGCAAACTCGCTGTCGGCGTTGATCTTAAGAATGACTTTGGTGCCCGGCGCGGGTCTTTCCGCAATAAACTCGTCAACGAAATCAGTGTAGACGTTGACGGTCGCAAGGTCCCCGGAATCACCGGTTAAAAGAGGTATTGCTTTCGAAAAAGGATTCTGCATTTATGCGGTCCCCCCTGTGGTTTCTTTAACCGGATTTTACCACTTTCTGCCTTCCCTGTTCAACAGATTTCGCCGGTTTTCACATGCCGCCGGCGTCGCGGCGCTCTCATACGGGGCTTCCGGCAGGTCTGCTGAATTTTTCCTAAAAAAGGACCTAAAAAAAGAAAGCAATTGAAATCCGGGTTTCAAGGGTGTATAATATGATTTGCGCTTTATGCGAACCGCTCCGAAAAACCGCAAAAAATGCCGGTTTTCAGGGTTCGCTGCGAAGAATTATGTCTAAGAAAAGGCGGTAAGTTAAAAGTGGCTAAAGGTGTTTATGATAAGAAGAGACCTACAGCGAAAAAGGTGTCAAGCTTTGACACCAAGATAATTGTAATTGTCGTGGCAGCGGTCATGGCTCTGGTCGTCGGCATTGTGGTTGCGCTTGTTATCAGCTCAATCGCAAGTTCGTACGTCGCAACAGTTGACGGGACCCGCATTTCAACGTTTGATTACAGACTTTTCCTTGAACAGGCAAAAGACGAGATGGAGGACGGGCAGGAGAACCTGGACGCTTCCACATTCTGGACAGCCGAGAAGATCAAAGAGGCCCAGGACAAGGCGCTGGATGAAGCGAAAGAGTTCTACGCAGAGTACCTGCTGGCAAAAGACAAGGGCTTTGCTCTCACAAGGGATGAGAAGACTGAGTTTTCAAATCAGGTGCTGAGTACAATTTCGTATTACCACACCTACTACACGTCATACTCCCTTGACGATATCACTGCCATGCTGATCGGCTCCAGCGTCAAGTATGACGAAATTGGCGATTACGTACAGTACTATGCGAAGCTTCAGGCCATCTCTAACTACAAGTCCTCTCTCCAGGACAAGTACGGCGTCGACGACCTGAAATATTTCGACGAGGATGAAAAACTTGTCTCCACAGGCGAGCAGGCCATAAAAGACGAGTACGCTGCCAACAGAGACGACTACCGCAGGATCAACTTCACCACTCTTGCGATCAGCAAGGGTTCCGCAAAGCCCACCGCTCCCACCGTTGTTGAGGAGCCCGTGAAGCCGGAAACAGAGGACGAGACCTCCGCAGAGTACGTGGAATACCAGTCCAAACTGACTGCCTACAACACATATCTCGAAAACGTTAAGACCTACGAGGAAAACCTCAAGAAGTGGGAAGACGAGTTTGCAATTCTTGAGACCAAAGTCAACAATATCTACACCGCACTCCTGAACGACGGCAAATATACCGGAAAGGGCGTTAAGGCAACCGTTGAAACCGAGGATGAAGACGCTGACGGAAACAAGGTCAAAGTCGCCAATGAGTATCAGGACGCTACTCTTGAGGACATTGCCGAAAAGGAAAGTGAGAAATATTCCAGCGACAAGGGACACAACCTGTTCTACGGAGAGCCCTCCGAGACAGATCTTCTGGCTGTGCTTGCCCATTCCATGGAGTGGACCGACGACAGCAGAACCGCTGTGAAATCTCTGCTTGCAGAGAGATGGGCTAAAGCTGAGGAATCCGCCGCCGAAGAGACTGATGGATCCGAAGAAGGCGGAGAGGAAGCCGAGCTGCCCGCTGACGACGAAGCAGGCGAGACCGAGGCTACAGGCGAAACCGAAACAACCGGCGAGACCGAGGCTGAAGCTGAGAAAAAGGATGAGGATCCCTGGGCTGAGTACAACAACGACTACACCTTTGAGAGCGTTTCTGAAGACGGAAAATTCAAAGAGACAAAGGTCAAGCTGTTTGCGGATGCAAGTTACTTCTACATTGTGAAGTGCACGGGCATCGACGACCTCGACACCAGCACGGAAGAGGCTCCTTCCGAAGAGGAAGCTGACGAAGACACCATCCTCAGCGTAAGAGCAGTGGTTATCAGAATGCTCAAGAGCGTTACCGCCAATGACGAAGCAAAGACCATCGTTAAGGATGCCGGCGCAAAATACGAGTTAAAAGACAAAAAAGACAAGAACATTGCAGCCGTTTCGGAGAAGATATTCACCTCTTCAACCGCTTCCTGACGGATGCCTGAATTGAAATCATTTTGCGCCTGAGGTGTGGTCCTTTACAGTCGGGGCTGTCCGGAAAGGTGCAAAAACAAAACCGCGGAAGACTTTGCCCTTTGGTAAAGAACCTCCCGCGGTTTTCATATACGGTTTGGCCTATGGCCGGCATTGGCGCCTGAGCCGCATTGAAAATATCGGGCGGGAATCGTATAATAGGATCCGGAAACGGGCCAAAAGTGTGACTTTTGCGGAAACGGCCCGCATCTAATTAATAAATTGCCTGACGGAGGGAAAAATGGAAAGATCCGCGTTGATACTTTGTTATTCGGGCTTTGAAGAGATCGAGGCTTTAACCGTTGTGGACGTTCTCAGGAGGGCGGGGGTTGCCGCCGATATCTGCTCCGTTGAAGGAAAAGAATATATCAGAGGATCCCACGGGATAGAAATAAGAGCGGACAAATCTTTTGGCGCCGGGGAAAAAGAGGTCGGATCTTATGACTGCGTAGTGCTTCCGGGAGGCCTTCCGAACGCTTATCTTCTGCGTGACGACCCTGAGGTCATTGACTGCGTGAAGAATTTTTACGCAAGCGGCAAGCTCGTCTGCGCCATATGTGCTGCGCCCTGCGTTCTTGAAAAAGCCGGACTGCTTAAGGGCAGGCGGGCCACTTCATATCCGGGAATGGTGGACAAGGCTTCCTGCGGAGAATATATTGCGGAAAATGCGGTACAGGACGGAAATATAATAACGTCAAGAGGCCCCGGCACGGCTCTTCAGTTCTCTTTCGCCATACTGAGGGCAATGGGCCTTGGCCTTGATGCGGATAAACTTGAAAAGGGAATGATCGTGAAGGGCTGAGGGCTGGATTCATATATTTTCCCTGATTTTGCGGAAAAACGGGCGGCGGTTTGCTGCCCGTTTTGTCAAAAATGAATTTGTGGTGCGTGAAGGCATTGGCGCCTTTATGAAAACAAAATCACTGTTTGTCCTCAGACTGCTTTGGCGGGAGGGTGATGGTCAGGGCCTTTACGGTCTTGCCGTCGCTTTCCGTGACTTTGAAGTGGATGCCCTCAAAATCAAATTCGGGGAACTCTCCCTCGTCGGGAATCTCGCCCAACTGCTCCACCGCGAAACCGCTGATGGTGTTGTATTCGTCGTCGGGTATGTCAAGATCGAGAGTTTCGTTGACGTCGGTGATATCAGTGCTGCCGGCAACCGCATATTCGCCTGTGTCTTTTTCCAGGATGAGGTCCTCAGGCTCCTTTTCCTCTTCGTCATACTCGTCCTGGATGGAACCTACGAGTTCCTCAATGATGTCCTCCATGGTGATTATGCCTGCTGTGCCGCCGAACTCGTCAATGACTACGGCCAGATGGGCTTTTTCTTTTTTCAGATCCTCCAGCGCCGCGTCGATTTTCTGGGATTCGGCCACGTAGACTGCGGGTATTATAAGAGATCTCAGATCAAATGAGCTGTTGTCAAGGCCCAGAAGGCTTTTGATGTGAATGAAGCCGATTATATTGTCGATGGATCCTTCGTAGACAGGGATCCTTGAGAAGCGCTCTTTTGAGGCGATCCTGACCAAAGAATCGAAATCCGTGTCGACGTCAACGGCCACCACTTCGGTGCGGGGCACCATGATGTCGCCGCAGGTGGTGTCTCCGAATTCAAACACGTTGTTTATGAGTTCTTTTTCGTCGTCGTCAATATTACCCTGTTCCTGTCCCTCCTCCACCATCAGCTTTATCTCCTCTTCGGTGATGTTGTCTTCTTCCGCGTTGGGGTCAATGCCGAACATTCTGAGGAAGAGATTGACGGAGCCGGAGAGCAGTTTAATGAATGGATAAAACAGAACAGAAGTGAAGTTGAGCACTCCGACGGAGGATCTTGCGATCTTGTCCTTTTTAGTCAGAGCGATCTTCTTCGGGAGCAGTTCGCCGAAAACAAGGGTGAAATAGGAAAGTATCAGTGTGATGACAACAATCGAAACAGTTTTTACGACCTGAGAGTTGAGTGACGGAAGCCATCCAAGCACAAGAGCCGTAAGTCTGTCAGCAAAGGAATCCGCCGCAAAAGCGGATGCGAGAAAGCCGGAGAGCGTTATGCAGACCTGAATGTTGGACAAAAGACTTGCCGAGTTGGAAGTGAGCTTTACAAGCCTTGCGGCCTTTTTGTCTCCTTCCTCCGCAAGTTTTTTGTATTTGGCGTCGTTGATCTGTAAAAGCGCTATCTCTGCGGCTGCAAAGAAAGCGTTGAAAAAAGTCAGTGCGATAAGCAGCAGCAATCGCAAGGGAATATCCATAACGGAAAGATCACATCCTTTTAAATTAATAATTCTTTAACATAACAGGGCCTGCTGCTGTGAGTTCGCAGAAGGCCCGGCTGTTGTTTTCTTAGACTTGTTTTAAAAATCTTTTTCCGGACTTTCCACCCGTATAAAAAGTTTTAATCTGTGTCTCAATACAAACCTTCAACGTAGGGAAGGGGATCCACGGGGGTGCCGTTTTCCCGGACTTCAAAGTGAAGATGCGGTCCCGTGGCGCCTCCTGTCATGCCAACGAGGGCGATGGTCTGACCCCTTGTGACCTTCTGACCTTCCGATACGAGAAGCTTGCTGCAGTGGCCGTAGACAGTCTGAAGACCGCTGCCGTGATTGATTATAACGCAGAGACCGTATGATCCGTTTTCCCTCGCCAAATGCACGGTACCCTCCTGAGCTGCATAGATCTTGGTACCTGTAGAGGCTCCGAGGTCAACGCCCGAGTGGAGCTGCCATACTTTGGAAATGGGATGTATACGATAGCCGAACTGGCTGGTAAATCTGGTATAACGTTCAATGGGCCAACAGAAATTCCAGTCCTTGGGATCTTTGTGGGACTGGAGGGCTTCCCGGGCTGCTCTCTCGGCCTCTTCTTTCAGCCTTGCGGCTTCTTCGGCTGCCAGCCTGGCTTTTTCAGCAGCTTCGGCTGCCTTCCTGGCCTCTTCCTCTTTGCGCTTCCTTTCGGCCTCGGCGGCACGTCTTGCCTCTTCTTCCTTACGTTTGCGCTCTTCTTCCGCTTTTCTTGCGGCTTCCTCAGCTTCTCTCTGGAGCCGTTCAAGTTCGTTGAGCTTGTCGGTCAGTTCGTCGATCTCGGCGGAATATGAATACTCCCGTGCTTCAAGGCCCGAAAGCATTGAGGTCAGGGTCTCGTAGTTTTCTGTGACGAAATCATTGTCGTTCTGGAGTTCCTGTATCGCCAGTTCGATCTCTGCGAGGAGAACTTCCTTGTTTGCGGAAAGCTCCTCCTGCTGGGCCTTCTTTTCGCGCAGCTGGCGTTCGCTCTCTTTGACATTGGCCATGAGATCCCGGTCTTCCTTGATCATGCGGGCATACACGTCAAACTTGCGGAGAAAATCAAATATGTTTTCCGAGTTGAAGAGAATATTGAGAAATTCAAAGCCGGCGGAGGACTGGTACATGACTCTGGCACGGTTCAGGAAAAGTTCCTCGAGCTCGTGGTGCTTCTGCTGCATGGCCTCGATCTCGGCGTCGAAATTCTCGATATCCGCCTTGAGAAGCTCCAGTTCTTCGATGGCGAGGTCTTTATCCGTCATCTGTCTGCGCTTTTCGATCTCGATGGAGGCCAGTTCGCCTATGAGCTTTGTCAGTGCTTCCTGCCTGTCTTTGATCATCTGCTGGATGCTGCTGAGATCGTTTTGGGCTTCTTTTATCTGCTCTTTGGTATCGCCAATGTCGCTCTTATAGTCCGCTGCCTGCGACACAACAACGCTCCCGAAGAACATAAAGAATGCGAGAACGAAGGTCAGCAGCCTGACGGACATTTTTGTTTTAGACAAATTCATCTTCATAACGACCGTTTTTCTTTAGAATATTAAGTTGCGTTGATGAGCGCACTCCAAAATGATATCACCCGCGGGCGAATAATGCAACCTTTTTTTATATTAAAGAGAGATCCTAAACTTTTTTCAAAACCACCGTGAAAACGGTGCCTTCTTCGGCGGTGCTCCTGACGGAGATGCTGCCGCCGAGTTTTTCGACTATGTCGTGGGCAATGGCGAGACCAAGACCGAAACCGCTCTTGGCGGAGTCAGCCGTCCGGGAACTCTCGGCTTTGTAAAACCGCTCGAAAACGTGTTCGATGTTTTCCTCAGGAATCGGTTCGCCTTTGTTTGAAACGGATATCCGGACGGACCGGACGTCGCTTGAAAGGCTGAAGAGAACGGAACCGCCTTTTTCGGAATGCTTTACTGCGTTGTCCAGCAGGACTCCGAAGACCTTCTCCACCATGGAAAGATCCGTGGTCAGCATCACATCCGGCTCGATCTCAGTGTCGATGAAAACGTTCTGATCAAAAGCCACAGGCTCAAAGCTCAGGCAGCACTGCTCCGCGGTCTCCGAAATATCGACTTCGCCGAGAGACATCTTGTAGCCGCCTTCGTCGGATTTGGCCAGAAAAAGCATCTCTTCGATCAGCTTCTGCATCCGCTCCGCCTCATAGCGGGTGCTGTCGATCCACTGGAGGGTTTTGCCGTCTCTGACGTTTGCCTCCAGGATACTGTTATTGGCAAGTATTACCGTGAGAGGGGTCTTCAGCTCGTGGGAGGCGTCGGCGATGAATCTCTTCTGGCTGTCCCAGGCCTCCTGGACCGGTTTCATGCTGAGAGAGGCCAGCCTGAAGCTTATAAAGGCGATGAAGAGCATGATCACGGCGTCAACGGAAGCCGCGATGATGATTGCAGACGTTACGGTGCTTACGGTATCGGTGCGGCTGGTAAAGGCCACAGCGGTGCCAAGAGCCGTCTCCAGCTTTTTATATTCTAGGTCCAGTGCTTTGACGGAACC
Organism: uncultured Clostridia bacterium; assembly: GCA_947304585.1. GTDB lineage: Bacteria > Bacillota > Clostridia > UBA1212 > UBA1212 > UBA1212. The sequence goes on from CAMZBI010000056.1 coordinate 9,444, forward strand.
CGTGTCGCTGCCGGAACTTTCCACGTAGGCAAGGGCGTATTCCAGCGAGTCGTCGTCCATCGAGGCAAAAAACTCCTTTTTGGAGATCACGTTGCCGTCTGCGTCGAGAAGCACGGAAAAGGCCGCACCGTCGATGGTCTGACGGTTGCCGCGTATCTTGCCCTGGGGCAGCGATTCGATGTCAGGTATTGGGGGAGGGGTCTCGCCTTCGATTGCAGTTCCTTCCCAGCCGGTCTTTCTCTCGCCGGGGGCGAATCCGAAAGAGCGGGTAAAGTCCTGATCCGGAAATTCAACGACGTATTTTATTGCCAACTCAAGACGGTTCTGCATCTTGCCGATGGCTGAATTGGCGATGTACACGCAAAGCCCCACGCTGACGGCGATCAGCAGGATCCCGACAAACAGCAGGTTCGTGAGTACGATCTTGTTACGCAGTTTCTTTAGCATTTGCACTCTCCAGCATATATCCCCTCTTTTTGTAAGAGGTGACGGTGATCTCAGACTGAATGAAAGCCAGCTTTCTGCGGACGAAACTTATGTAAGCTTCCACGTTGGAGTCACCGGCGTCGGATTCAAATCCCCAGACCTTCGTTATGAGCTCTTCCTTTGAAACCGGAACGTTCTTTCTAAGTATCAGCAGTTTGAGTATCTCGGCTTCCTTGAAATTGAGCTTTATGCTCTTGTCGCCCTTTGAAACGGTGCTGACCGAGGTGTTGAACGTAAAATCGCCGAATTCGGTGACGTCCGCAAGCACTTCGGAATACCTCCTTGTGAGGGCTCTGATGCGGGCCAGAAGCTCGTTGGGGGAGAAGGGCTTCGTCATGTAGTCGTCGGCGCCGCTGTCGAGGCCTGTTATCTTGTCCCGGATACTGTCCCTGGCTGTGAGCATTATGATCGGGGTGTTTACTCCTTTTTCTCTGAGGGTCTTGGCGACCGTCATACCGTCCATCTTCGGCAGCATGACATCGAGTATTATTATATCGTAGATCCCGCTGAGTCCGTAATCAAGGCCGTCCTGGCCGTTGGCAACGGCATCAACCATGTATTTGTTTTCCTCCAGGATCTGCTTCAGGGCTTTGGCAAGCCTCAGTTCGTCTTCCACAAGAAGTATCTGCATAAGATGGTCCTCCTCCGCCGGCTTATTTCCCTTTCTCCCGCTGCCCTGCAAAAGGCCCGGCTCCGGCACACTGACATTATAAAGCATTTGCTTAAAAAAACCAAAAACATTGCGGGACTGAGGTAATTTTCCGAAAAATCTCGGAAAAAGGACTGGCGAAAAGGGAAAGTGACCGTCTTCTGTTCAAGCAGGGCAATCGCTTAATGCATTAGGATAAAAAAATTTCAAACACTTTCAAACAGT
>CAMZBI010000057.1 GCA_947304585.1 uncultured Clostridia bacterium
CCGGTACGTACGGTGCAACGGGAGGGAGGGACCGAAATCCCTCTCTACCCTATTAGCTTTCAAAGGCCTGTTGGCATTGCCGGAGCAGGTCTCATTGGCTATTTAATGTCCTTCTTCTTGAAAATTATGAGCCCCACGGCGGAAATGACAGCCACTGTTACAACGTATGACAGTATTCCGAGGGCGAAGGTCTCAAAGGTGAAGGACTCCTTGGCAAGGAAAGAAGTGCTGGTATAAGTGGGTATCAGGCAGAGCCATTTGTTGACCGGGCCGGGATTGGCGTTGTGCACAAGACTTGAGATGGCGCTGATCCCGATGTTGATCAGGGCGCTGATGATGACCGCCGGGGCCGTGTTTTTTATCGCCAACGTGACCGCCGTGGATATGGAGGCAGTGAAGAAGAACGTGAAGGCGCCTGTGATCAGAAAGTAAACGATCCGGGTTATCTCGGCCCCGTCGATCGGTGCTCCGTACTCGAAGAACAGGCTTATGAAGGGGATGAATATGAGCACGTTTATGAGCATCAGACAGCTGCTGACCAGTCCCGAGGATATGAGGTGGGAAAAATAGATCGAGGTCCTGCTTCTTCCGGCAATTATCTTATTCCGCAGGGTCCCGCCGGTGACATCGAAGCCGATGAAGATAGTGATAAAGATCGGCAGGATGATGCCCATGTTGCTGGACAGTATAAAGGACTCGCTGATGAGCTCCCGTCCGCTGAGATTGATCCCCGACATGGCTGTGCCTGTTAGATCCGACATCATCGGCATTATATTGTCGATGAGAAGATACATCAGGGTCGTTATCACCGGGAAGGCAACGGACAAAAGAGCTGCGGCAAGAAACAGTTTATTCTTAAAAATGCGGTAAAGATCCGCTTTCAGCAACTTACCCATATCAGCTCCTCCTTAGTTTTTCCAGGTAATAATCCTCAACGGACCGCTCCTTGACGTTAATTGAAGCAATCTTGATCTTTTCGCCTACAAGAGCCGCCATGAGGGCATTGACGTCCGTGTCACCGTAGAAAGTGATGCTTTTTTCGGCAAGCTCCCGGTCCTCCGGAAGTTGATACTTTGCGAGCAGCCCCAGCGCCTTTTCGGCTGCCTCCGGGGACTCGAAGTTAATGACCGTCCTGGCCCCGGACTTTTTGTGGAGGGTATCTATCATTATTTCCTCGGTGAGTACGCCCTTGGAGATGATGCCGATCTTGCTGCAGATCCTGTCAAGCTCCGAGAGAATATGGCTTGAAATGAGGAACGTAATGCCCCGGCTGTTGAGACGGAGGATGGTCGCTCTCATATCGATGAATCCCTGAGGATCAAGGCCGTTCATTGGCTCGTCGAGGAGCACAAATTCCGGATCCTGAACGATAACCGTGGCAATGCCAAGGCGCTGTCTCATGCCAAGGGAAAAATTCCTGACTTTCCTCTTCGAGACCGCCCGCGCGTCAAGGCCAACCTCCTCAAGGATCGCCTTCAGCTCCTCATCCGTCTTCTTTATCCCGCAGATGTAGCACTGGTATTTGAGGTTCTCAAGGGCTGTCATGGACTTGTTGAGAGAAACGCTTTCAACGATCCCGGCAACCCGTCTGCTTTTCAGGGCTTTGTCCTTTTCCTCGCCAAAGAGATAAAAAGTACCCTCCGAAGGCGCCGCAAGTCCTGTTATAAGCCTTATTATAGTGGTCTTACCTGCGCCGTTTTCGCCAACGAAGCCGTAGATGTCTCCCTTCTCGATGTGCATGTTAACGCTTTTTACAGCGTAAAAATCCTTGTACTTCTTCGAAAGGTCTGCGGTTTCGAGAACGTATTCCTTTTTGTTCAAAGAATCCTCCATGTTGCGTCCTTCCTGACCGCCTTGTCATTGGCGTGAATGATGAACGGAAATCGAAACTCAAAAACCAATGTCCGTCACCGGTTATTTTATCAAATACGGTGAGTATTTAAAAGCTTGAAAAACGGTTTCCTATATAAAAAACAGTTTTGTGAAGCGCCGGCTTTGTGATACAATGATTGTGTATAGCCAAATCCGGAGGGCGCACGAAAGCCATGAAGAAAAAAACCTCTTTTGCATACAAGATCCTTTACAGGATGAATCTGATATGGATAAACGTGGCGGTGTCGGTGATCGTTGCCGGCCTTGCGGCCTATGCTTTTCTAACGGGCGGTCACACGGCTCTGTTTGTGATCGATATCGTTCTGGTGGTCCTGATGGTAGGTATCGACGTGGCTCTCACCGTGTTCAGATACAGAAAAGCGCTGAAAGAAGCCGCGAACATGGGCCTTGTGGACGAAAACGGAGTTGTCTGCAAGGGTCTTCTCGACACCATGCAGGTACCCGCGTTCATAATCTCCACAGAGGGCAAGCTCATCTGGGCCAACATGGACTACAAAGAGATGTGCGAAAAGCTGGGCAAGAGACCCTCGGCTGTGGCCCGGGAAGTGTTCTCGGATCACATTGACGGCGTTATCGAAAGCGACAAACCCTGCTCCGGGGAGATCGGCATAGGAAGCAGATATTTCAAATTTTATGCGTCCCACGTGGCGGCCGGCGATGCACTTTCGGTGTCCGGCGTTGTTTACTGCGTTTATTTCTTTGATATTACCGCTGTCGAGAGGCTGAAGACCCTCTATAAGACGAACAAGGTGGTCCTTGGCGAGATCCTCATCGACAACTACGAGGAGATCTACCAGGCCAACGGCGAGACTGTGGCAAACCAGGTCCTCATTGCCGTGAACGATATCTTTGCCAAATGGATCGAGGGCAAGAATGCGATCATTAAGGGTCTTGCCAGGGAGAGATATATCATCGTCGTGACGGAGGAGAGCCTGAAGCGTCTGGAAGAGGAGCAGTTCATCGTCCTCGAAAGCGTGAAAAAGATATCCGTTGGCAATTCCATCCAGGTCACCCTGTCCATCGGCCTTTCCTCCAACAGGCATGAACTTACGGAGGAGGCCTTTGACGCTCTGTTCTCCGACAAAACCGACGAGGACGTTTTCCTGAAGGCATTCAGGGACACCCTTCCGGAGCACTTCGCCAACGTGGACGAACTGCTGAACCTCAGCCTTTCAAGGGGCGGAGACCAGGCCATAATCAGAGTGGGAACCGACAAGAGGAACAACCTGTTCTTCGGCGGAAGCGAGATCGACACCGACAGAGAAGATATGGTGGCCGTGAGGGTGCTGGCAGGGCAGCTCAAGAGCGAGATACTTAAATCCGACAAGGTCCTCATAATGGGCCACGCGGCGGCGGACCTTGACGCCCTGGGATCTGCATTGGCGGTGTACAGGATAGCAGTATCGCTGGGAAAGACTGCGTACGTGGTGCTTGGCGGGCCAAATTCCCAGATAGCCGTGATGTATAATGCACTTATGAGCAGCGGGGAATATACCGACGTGTTTATTTCCGAGAGCGAGGCATTGAACATTCTTGACGAGGGAACTCTCACTGTCGTGGTGGACACCTTCTCCGCAAGGCAGAGCGAATCCGCAGAAGTGGTCAAAAATTCCTTCAGGATCGCGGTAATAGATCACCACAGGAGAGGCGTTGACGCCATCGACAATGCGGTCATAAACTATACCGACACCCGGGCATCCTCGGCCAGCGAGCTGGTGGTGGAACTTATGAGATACATATTCCCCACCGAAAAGATATTGAAAAAGTACGAAGCGGAGGCTCTTTACGGAGGCATCCTGGTGGATACGAAGAACATGTTCTTCAAGACGGGCAGGAGGACCTTTGACGTCTGCTCATATCTTCGGCAGCTTGGCGTTGTGCCGGTGGCCGTGAGAAAATACATTCAGCCGGGCTACGAGGACTACAAAAAGATCAACGGTATAGTTTCGGGCATGAAATTCATGACCATAAACGGGAAGGGCGTTGCCATTGCGGCCTGCGAACTGCAGAGGAACGAGGCAAACACATTGGCACCTATCGCTGCGGACAAGATGCTGGAGATCGCCGGCGTGGACTGCTCTTTCGTACTCATTAAGATAGACGAGGACACCGCTATCAAGGCCAGATCTCTGGGCGAGGTCAACGTCCAGCTGATCCTGGAAAACCAGGCTATTAACGGAGGAGGACATTTCACTGCGGCCGCCGGTCTGCTTAAAAACTGCAGCCCTGAAAGAGCCGAGGAGATCCTGCTCAGGATACTTAAAAACGAAGGCATTAAGAATACAGACTGAGACCGCGGAAGCGGACGTTCATAACATATTTGAGAGCTCAAGCGGAGGACAGAAATGAAGATCATACTTACACAGGACGTTAAAAATCTCGGAAAAAAAGACGAAATGGTGGATGTGTCCGACGGATACGCCAGAAACTTTTTGATACCGCGGGGGGTCGCAGTTGAGGCCACGACCGCCAACGTGAACAAGATGCGGGACAAGCAGAAAGCCGCTGAAAACAAGCAGCAGCGGGAGACGGAATACGCCAAGTCCTTCAAGGAAAAACTTGACGGAAAAACGGTTGAAGTTAAAGCCAAGGCCGGTGAAAACGGAAAGCTTTTCGGCGCAGTTGCCGCAAAGGACATTGCCGAGGCTATAGAGGCCCAGTACGGCCTTTCCATTGACAAGAAAAAAATAGTCCTGGACGAACCCATCAAAGTGACGGGGGTCAAGGCGGTAACGATAAAGATCTATCAGGGGATCTCTGCGTCGATAAACGTGGACGTCAGAGGAGACTGAGACTGTTGTTTACCGGATGCGGGCCCGGAAACGGGCTCCGGCGGTGATTTTTGTAACGGTAATTCATGATAAGGCGGGGGAACGGCAATGCCTGAAAACGGGAATTTGAGCATACCTCAGAGCATAGAGTCAGAGAACGCTCTTCTGGGGGCAATACTATCCGACAGCATGGTGATCACAGACGTCATTGACGAGGTCAAGGCGGATGATTTTTACAACGAGAGCAACAAAACTGTGTTTGAGGCCTGTCTTTTGCTCTTCAACGAGGGCGTGAAAACAGATCTGCTCACCGTCATGGAAAAGCTTGAGAAGATGGGGAGCCTCGACAAGATAGGCGGCGTTGGCTACCTTACAAGTCTTGCGGGCGGGTCCTATCTCGTGGCCAATGCGGTGACCTACGCCAGGATAATTGCGGAAAAATCCACCATGCGGCGCCTGATCTCAGCCGGAAGGAGCATTGTCGAATCCGCTTACAAAGGGGACAAGGGCCTCGAGGGAACTGTGGAGTTTGCCGAGAGCATGATCCTGAAAGTCACCCAGAACCAGAATACGAAGGGATATTCCCTGCTGTCCGACGTAAACCAGGACGTGTTCCTGGAACTGGAACAGAACGCCGATAAAAAGGGCATGACCGGTATCCCCACCGGATTCGTGGACCTCGACAAGGCCATGTCCGGAATGAAAAAAGCCGACATGATAGTCGTTGGCGCGAGACCCGGTATGGGCAAGACCGCTTTCATGCTGGACATCGCCCGCTACGTTGGATACAAGAAGAAACTGCCGGTGGCGATCTTCAACCTTGAGATGACGAAAGAACAGCTGGCCACCCGTATCCTCAGCGCCCAGTCGGACGTTGAGAGCGAGAAGCTCAAAACGGTTCAGCTTTCCACAAACGACTGGAATGCTCTTGCCGAGGCGGTGGCGGATCTCAGGGACGTGCCGATATATCTCGACGACACCACAGACTCCAGCATACAGAGCATCAGGGCCAAGTGCCGGAAGATGAAGCTGGAGCACGACGTGAAGCTCATCATCATCGACTACATGCAGCTGATGACTTCCGCAGGCAGACGGAGCGAGGGGAACCGTGTGGTTGAAGTTTCCGATATCTCAAGGCAGATCAAGATGCTGGCCAGGGAACTGGAGGTTCCGATTATAGTGGGTTCACAGCTTTCCAGAGACGTTGAAAAGCGGGAGGACAAGCGTCCCAAGATGAGCGACCTCAGGGAATCCGGCGGTATCGAGCAGGATGCGGATGTTATCCTTTTCCTCTACAGGGAAAAAGTTTACAAGCCCGACACAGCCCACCCCCACGTGGCGGAGGTCATCATAAGCAAGCAGAGAAACGGTATCACGAAGACCTGCAACCTCTACTTTGACGAGGACCACGTGACTTTCAAAAACTATTCCGGAAAATAAAAGGTTTAAACCGCAACGGGAGCCAAGTGCCCGGGAAGGGTCCCATGTCTGATTTTCTGAAGATCTACGAAAAATTCAAGACTGTATCTGCCGAGAGAGGTCTCATCGCGGAAGACGATGCGGTGCTGGCTGCGGTGTCCGGCGGCAGGGACTCCACGGCAATGCTGCTGCTTCTCGCCAAGCTCAGGGAGGAGCGGGAAGACCTTTTCATCTCGGTTTTTCATTACAACCATTGCCTGAGAGGCGAAGAGTCAAACGGCGACGAGCGGTTTGTAAAAGGTCTCGCGGAAAAGCTCCGGGTAGATTATTTTTCCGGCAGGGGCGACGTTGCAAAATATGCAGCTGATAACAAACTGTCCGTGGAGACTGCGGCAAGGGAACTCCGCTACAGCGCTCTGAGAGACTGCGCTGCCGGCATCGAAAAGTGGCTGGGGAAAAAGGTCAAGATCGCCGTCGCTCACACCGCTGAGGACCGGGCGGAGACCGTTTTCCTGAACATAGTGAGAGGCTCCTCCGTGGAGGGCCTTGAGGGCATTAAATACGTAAACGGCGATATAATAAGACCCATTCTCGACCTCACAAAGGACGAGGTGGAAACGGTCTGTGCGGAACTTGGCCAGGACTACAGAACAGACTCCACCAATTTTGAACGCATAGGGAAAAGAAACGTTTTAAGACTCGATGTTTTTCCCTATATTGACAAAAAAATGGACTGCGACACAAAGGAACGGCTACTTTCGCTTTCAAAGCTTGCGGCAACCGACGCAGACTATCTCGCCAAAGAGACTGACCGGGTCTACAGTGACTGCACAAAAGCTTGCGAAAACGGGGACGTGGAACTGCTCCCGGAAAAGATCTGCGCGCTTCACCCGGCGATCAGGTCCAGAGTCTTAAGAAAAGCGATTTCCCTTACGGGCGACGGGAAAGGCTTTTTCCCTTACAGAGACTGCGTGTCCTTTGGAAGCGAGCCGTTGGAGCGGTTGACCGCCTGGCTGGGGTGCGGGAAAGGCACTCTTGAGCTTGGCAAAGGCACGTTCTGCGTTTCAAAGGGCGACAGGTATTTCCTGACGCTGAGGCCGGGTAAAAAGGTCCCCGGGACAAATCCGTTGCCGGTTGAAATATCTCTGCCTTCAGCGGGAACCGCCAACGTGCCACTGGGAGACGGCGGCAGCCTGGAGATAAGGATAGCTCCCGGGAAAGAACAGCTTAAAATCGCCCTGGAACAGGCGACGGCAAGCGGCGAAAACGAGGCGGTGTTCGACCTTGACGTTCTTCTGGAGACTATGTCAAAGAGGGGCGGGCAGCTTCTCCTGAGGGCTCCCGAAGAGGGGGACCGGATAAGGCCCATTGGCGCAAGCGGCGGGAAATCCCTTGGCAAGTTCCTGACCGATAAAAAAATCGGTCCGGCGGACAGATCTTCGGTCAGACTGATCGCCCTGGGTAAAGACGTTGTCCACGTTTTCGAAGTGAGAAGATCCGATATTGCCCCGGTCACGGAGGAAACCGTAAACGGAGTGATCTTCGCCCTGAAGAAAGCCGAAACTGAGATATAGATTTGCAAATAAAGCGGACCCGGCGTCCGAATTACAATAAGAACGGAGCGTATTATGTACAACAAATGTGAGGAAATACTTATCAGCAAAGAGAGCCTGGCAAAAAGAGTCGAGGAACTGGGAAATCAGATCACGGCGGATTACGAAGGCAAAGAACTCATCGTCATCGGAGTTCTCAGAGGCTCTTTCATCTTTCTCGCGGATCTGGTCAGGGCAATCAAAATGCCACTCAGCCTTGATTTCATGATCGCCAAAAGCTACATGGGCACCGAGACCACCGGTGAGGTAAGGATACTGAAGGACGTTGACGTCAAGGTCAGCGGCAAGCACGTTTTGATCGTTGAGGACATTGTCGATTCCGGCTTCACCCTCAGCAAGCTGGTGGGCCATTTCCAGGGCAGAAACGCGGCCAGCGTGAAGATCTGCACGGCTCTTAACAAGCCTTCAAGAAGGATCGTGAAGGACCTCAAAGTCGATTACGTGGGTTTTGAAGTGCCGGATGCGTTTGTTGTGGGCTACGGACTTGATTTCAACGACATGATGAGAAACTTCCCGGAGATCAGGATCTACAAACCCTGACACCGTCACAGAAAATAGTTGCCCCGGACGGAAAGGCATATGATCACCGCCGAAGTCCGGGAGAATCCGGAGGAAAAACCAATTGAAAAACGCGACTAAAAGTGTTTCATTTTATATAATTCTGATAGCGGCCGTCATACTGCTGGTATTGGCGATAAGCAGCTTTATCCCGCTGCCGAGAATGCAGTACGGCGAGTTCATCGATCAGCTGAAGGACGGCAACATCGCCACCGCTGTGCTCAAAGAGACCGAGTGCGTCGTCACTTTGAGAAGTGACGTTGCGGTCCAGAGATCCGGCAAGACCGTAAACCTGAAGAAGGGCACCGAATACGGTGTGGACGTGGTCTCCCCGGGCGAATTCCAGCGCTTTATGACCGAGGTCATAAACGATCCTGTGACATACCCGGCTTCCTATGAGTTCACCGAAAGCCTCAGCCATATACCCGGCTGGGTGGAGTACCTGCCAATGGTGGCCATCATTGCCGTTATGGTCATCTTCATGTTCCTTATCGTTGGCCAGAACAACGGAAACTCAAAGATCATGACCTTCGCCAGGAGCAGGGCGAGACTCTACAGCGACAGCAAGATCAAATTCGAGGACGTTGCCGGCGCCGATGAGGAAAAGGAAGAACTTGAGGACATCGTGGACTTCCTCAAATACCCGAAGAAGTATTTCGCCATCGGTGCCAGGATCCCCAAGGGCGTCCTCATGGTAGGCCCTCCCGGAACCGGTAAGACGTACCTTGCCAAGGCTGTTGCCGGCGAAGCCAAGGTCCCCTTCTTCTCCATCAGCGGTTCAGACTTCGTGGAGATGTACGTTGGCGTTGGCGCCGCAAGAGTCAGGGATATGTTTGAGCAGGCGAAAAAGAACGCGCCCTGCATCATTTTCATTGACGAAATAGACGCCGTGGGCCGTCACAGAGGCGCAGGCCTTGGCGGCGGACATGACGAAAGAGAGCAGACCCTGAACCAGATCCTGGTGGAGATGGACGGCTTCGAGCAGAACACCAACGGCATCGTTATCATTGCCGCCACCAACAGACCCGACATCCTGGATCCCGCTCTTGTGAGACCCGGCCGTTTCGACAGAAGGATCGTGGTGAACTACCCCGACATCGCAGCCCGTGAGAAGATTCTCAAGATCCACGCAAGAAACAAGAAAGTTGATGAGACAGTTGACTACAGCGAGATCGCAAAGAACACCGCGGGCTTTACCGCAGCTGACCTTGAGAACCTGATGAACGAGGCGGCCCTCCTTGCGGCCAGAAAAGGCTCTGAAGTGATCACTCCCGAGCACATCAAAGAGGCGGTCTTCAGAGTTATCGTGGGCCCCGAGAAGAAATCTCACGTGATCACCGAAAGGGAGAAGAAACTCACCGCCTTCCACGAGGCAGGTCACGCCATCATCGTGAAACTCTTCTCCACCACCACCAAAGTGGACCGGGTGTCCATCGTTCCCGCCGGCAGCGCAGGAGGCTATACGGCCCACAGACCCGACGAGGATCTCTCCTACTACACCTCAAAGCAGCTGTTTGAGACCATCGTTGTGGCTCTCGGCGGCAAGGCGGCTGAGGAGATCATATTCGGCGACGTGAGTACCGGAGCTTCCTCCGACCTCCAGAGCGCCAACTCCACCGCCATGAAAATGGTCACTAAATACGGTATGAGCGAGGCCCTTGGCAACATGATCATGGACACCGGCAGCCAGGAGATATTCCTCGGCAGAGACTACGGTCACACCAGGACCGCCAGCGAGGAACTGTCCTCCACAGTGGACCGGGAAGTCAAAAAGATCATCGACAAGGCCTACGATACCGCCAAGACCATTCTCACCGGCCACATGGACAAGCTCCATCTTATCGCCAATACCCTCATCGAGAAAGAGCGCATCGAGCAGGATGAGTTCAACCGGCTTATGGACGGCGAGCCTGACGTTGCGACTGACGGCGAGCCTGCCGTTAAACCTAATGTTATTACTGACGGCGCAAGTGATGCGCAGGATGGCGAAACCGCAAGTGATGCCCCTTCGGAGCAGTGATGCAGCGCAAGCGCTGCAGTGAGCGCACCTCCGGTGCGGGTGATGCGCCTCCGGCGCAGAAATAGGTAACATTGAATAGTGGTGGTGCGTCTGCGACGCAGGTTATCAGTGAATAACGACGCAACGCACCACTGTTCATTATTACCGAACTACAGACAGCCCACTATTCACTAATCACTATTCACTCATCACTATTAACTAATCACTGTGAATGCAGCGCATGCGCTGCGTCACTGCGCGTCAGCGCATCACTTGCGCCGAAGGCGCGCACAGCGCTTTAGCGCAACGCGCAGCCCCGGCACTCGCGGCGCAGCCGCACCGCAACACTTCACTCATCACTATTAACGGTGGGGGCCCCCCCCCCCCCCCCCCCAACACAAAAAAAAAAAAAAAAAAAAAAAAATCTAAAAAAAAAAAAAAAAAAAAAAAAAAAAAAAAAAAAAAAAAAAAACAAAACAAAA
>CAMZBI010000058.1 GCA_947304585.1 uncultured Clostridia bacterium
TTTGCCTTTGAGCAGTCTGCCGGTAAAAATCTCCGTCAAAATTTTACACCATCCCGCAGGGCAGTCCTGTTCCTTTAAGGAATAGTACCCCTGATAACACAATACTTGTTCCGGTCAACAAAAAAGAAGCGAGTTTTTTTGGCCCGCTCCTTTTCCGCTGTGAAATATTCTGCTTTAGACTTATGGTCTAAGAGCTGTTATCGGGAAAATATATATTCCTGTATCTTTGTCCAGTATTGCCGTGTCCAGATGGCCGACGATAACGGCCATAAACACCGGCTTTTTTGCCGCGTTGTTTCTGAATTTCACAAGGCTTTTGAGCCCTTCACCGGTGGCGCCGTCGCTCAATTTGATCTCTATTGCGGCGTAATTTCCGTCCTTGAATTCCACGATCGCGTCCACCTCGTCGCCGGAAGAGTTGTCCCGGAAGTGGTAGAGCCTGCCGCCAAGGTACTCGGCGTAGATCCGGAGGTCCCTCTCCACCAGCGCCTCGAACATAAGGCCAAAGGTTTCATGGTCGTTCATCAGCTTGTCCACGTTTAGATTGAGACTTGCGCAGCTGAGAGACGGGTCCACCAGGTGCCTTTTGGCGGATTTACCTACTCTTGCGGACGATCTGTACTGAATGCTGAAGGCTTCCTGATTGGCGGTAAGATAGAGGCTGTCAAGAACGCTCAAATAGTCTGTTACAGTTAAACGACTCTCCAGAAGTTCATCTCCGGTCTCGTAATCTTCTATGTCCCGCACGATGGTTTTATCCCCGGCAATGCTTGACTCGTTCCTGGAAAGAGACCTTATGAGCTGCCGCATTTTCTGAGGATTCCTTTTCCGGTCATGCCACTCGTGCATATCCTTGGTGACCACAGCCTCGATATAACTTTCGGGGATGACGCCAATATCATCGTCACCCAGTTCAAGGTTTTCGGGCCACCCGCCGCGGATTATCAACCGGGCAATCTCATCCAGCCTGATCTTCCTTACAAAGCCTTCCTGAAACTCGCCTGAGATCATACCCGAGAGCGATACCGCCCCGTTTGAATCGCCCGACTCGTAGAGGCTCATGGGATACATCCGCAATGTGGCGATCCGGCCTGTCCCCGTGTGGTATACTTTGCTTTCTCCGCCCTCATTGCCAAGAGTCGTCGAACCCGTCAATATAAATTTGCCTTTTTCGTTGTCGCTGTCACACTCATGGCGCACTGCATCCCAGATCTCCGGAACGATCTGCCATTCGTCTATCAACTGGGGCCGTTCCTGTGTGAAAATGTATTTCGGGTCAACTGCGGCAAGATTCCTGACGCTTTTTTCGGTCACGTACCTTACACTGTTTGCGTGATTCAGAGCCGTCCAGGTCTTTCCGCACCACTTGGGGCCCTCAAGAGAGACCGCCCCGAATATGCGAAGGTATCTTGAAATAACGTCATCTATCAGTCTGTGCTTGTAATTTTCTTTGGTTAAGCTCACTGTATCACCTCCCCGGAAGCATTATACAAGGTCATTATACACTTTTCAAGCGATTTATTATACACTTTTCAGACGATTCATTATACACTTTTCAGACGATTCATTATGCACTTTTCAGGAAAACGTTTTTCCGGTTGACAATCCTCTCCGCTTTTGGTATCGTTTTCACATTAAAATGCGCGCGTTATTTTAGGCGCCCGCATTTGCCGAAACCTCACTAAAACAGGAAAATTCACAGAACAGGAGATGGTATCCTTGTATAAGATCGTTCGTAAAAAAGAGCTGAATCCCACCGTCACCCAGATGGAGATAGAGGCCCCGCTGGTGGCTAAAAAAGCGAAACCGGGGCAGTTTATCATTCTGCGGGTCGACGAGGAAGGGGAGCGCATTCCGCTGACCGTTGCGGGCACGGATCCTGAGGAAGGCACCGTTAAGATCATTTTCCAGATCGTCGGCGCCACCACTGCTCTTTTAAACGCCAAGGCTCAGGGCGAGTACATTCAGGACTTTGCAGGACCTCTCGGGGTGCCAACTCATACCGATGGGATCAAGAAGGTTTGCGTCGTTGGCGGCGGTGTGGGCTGCGCTATTGCAATGCCCGTTGCCGAGGAGTTCCACAGGCTTGGTGCAGAGGTGACCTCCATCATCGGTTTCAGAAACAAGGATCTGGTCATTCTGGAGGATGAGTTCAGGGCCTGCTCCGACAAACTGGTGGTGATGACCGACGACGGTTCTTACGCAAGACACGGCAACGTCACCGTTCCTCTTAAAGAAATGCTTGAGGCCGGGGAGACCTTTGACCTCATCGTCACCATCGGGCCCCTCATCATGATGAAATTCGTGACCTTGGCGGCAAAGCCCTTCGGCATCCCCGTCACGGCTTCCATGAACCCCATCATGATCGACGGCACCGGCATGTGCGGCGGCTGCAGGATATCCCTCATTCAGGACGGAAAACGTGTGACCAAGTTCGCCTGTGTGGACGGACCGGATTTCAACGCCTATGAGATAGATTTTGACGAGGCCATGTCCCGGGGCAGGATGTACACGGATTTTGAGAGGCACGCCTACGAGAAAACGTGCAATCTGCTGAAGAAAGGCTGAAGGGAGGGTTTAACGATGGCAATAATTCCGAAAAAAAATGAAATGCCCACCCAGGAGCCCAAGGTCCGGGCGAGAAACTTTAACGAAGTGGCCCTCGGATACACTGAGGAGATCGCATTGGCGGAGGCCCAGCGGTGCCTGAACTGCAAGAACAGGCCCTGCGTCGAAGGCTGCCCCGTGAACGTGCAGATTCCCGATTTTATCGCCAAAATGAAGACCGGCGACTTTGAGGGAGCCTATGAGGTTATAAACGCCACCTCTTCCCTCCCCGCGGTTTGCGGAAGAGTCTGCCCCCAGGAAAAGCAGTGCGAAAGCAAGTGCACCCTTGGCATCAAGTTCGAGCCTGTTGGCATCGGAAGGCTGGAGCGTTTTGCGGCTGACTGGCATAACAGTCATGCCACCGAAAAGCCGAAGATTCCGGCGCCGAACGGTCACAAAGTTGCAATCGTCGGTTCAGGTCCTTCGGGACTTACCTGCGCGGGTGACCTTGCCAAGAAAGGCTACAAGGTCAGCGTTTTTGAAGCTCTCCACGTGGCGGGCGGCGTGCTGGTCTACGGAATTCCGGAGTTCAGGCTTCCGAAAGCCATTGTCGCAAAAGAGGTCGAGACTCTGAAGGCCCTTGGCGTCGATATCGAAACCAACGTAATTATAGGGAAAACCCTCACGGTTGACGAGCTTTTTGAGGCGGGCTACGAGGCCGTCTTCATCGGCTCCGGTGCGGGACTTCCCAACTTTATGAACATTCCCGGCGAGTCCCTCAAAGGCGTTTATTCCGCCAATGAGTTCCTGACCCGCAGCAATCTTATGAAGGCCTACCTTGACGATCCGGTCACGCCAATCATGAAAGGCGGAAAGGTCGCAGTGGTTGGCGGCGGAAACGTGGCAATGGACGCCGCCAGGACCGCTCTCAGGCTCGGCGCGGACAAGGTATACGTGGTCTACAGACGTTCCATGGAGGAGCTGCCCGCAAGACGCGAGGAAGTTGAGCACGCCATCGAGGAAGGCATCGACTTCAGGCTTCTCAACAACCCGGTGGAGATCCTCGGCTACAACAATCCGGAGAACCCCAGGGACCCGAAGAACGGTTTTGTCACAGGCATCCGCTGCATCAAGATGGAGCTGGGCGAGCCGGACGCAGGCGGACGCCGCAGACCTGTTGAGATCGAGGGCAGCGAGTTTGACCTTGACGTGGACACGGTGATCATGGCTATTGGCACCAGTCCCAACCCGCTGATCAAATCCACCACCGAAGGCCTTGAGGTCAACAAACGGGGAGGCATCATCGTAAACGAAGAGGGTCTCACAACCCGGGCCAACGTCTACGCCGGAGGCGACGCAGTCACAGGCGCTGCCACGGTTATTTCGGCAATGGGCGCCGGCAAGACCGCTGCAGCCGCAATCGACAAGGCTCTCATGGGCTGAGTTTTTTCTCCTGAACGGAGGTTCACGATTTGAAGATAATCATTGCCGGCAACGGTAAAATAGGCGAAACCCTCACGCGGCAGCTGTCCCGGGAGGGTTACGGCATAACAGTCATAGACACGGACAGAGCGGCTCTGCAGAATGAAGCAGAGCGCTTTGACGTTATCACCTGTGAAGGAAACTGCGCCTCCGCCGCCACATTGCGGGAATCCGGGGTCGCATCGGCGGATCTTCTCATTGCCGCCACCGGCAGCGACGAGATCAACCTCCTCTGCTGCATGACCGCAAAGAGTCTGAATCCCAACATCCACACCATTGCCAGGATCAAGAACGCGGAGTACAACGAGCAGGTCTACGGCATGAAGGACATATTCGCCATATCATTGGCGTTTAACCCGGAGCTTCAGACCGCAGTTGAAATCGACAGGCTGATAAGATACCCGGGGTTCCTCAAGCGGGACACCTTCACCAAAGGCCGGGTGGAGATCGTTGAGCTCAAGATCGACGAGGGCAGTCCTCTGGACGGAAAGATGCTCATGGACATACACAGCACCGTCAACGCCGACGTGCTGGTGTGCGCGGTCTTAAGAGGCGGTGAAGCCATTGCGCCTTCGGGCCGTTTCACCCTTCAGGCCGGGGACAGGATATTCGTCACCGGTTCCGCCGACAACCTCTCCAAGATGCTGAAATCCATTGGCGTCGTGACCCACAAGGTGAAGGACGTTATGATCATCGGCGGCGGCAGGCTGTCGGTGTACCTCGCCAATCTGCTCTCAAGAAGGCACATCGGCGTGAAGATCATTGAAAAGGACGTTGAAATTTGCCGTAAACTTGCGGAAAAACTGCCTGATGCGGACATCGTTTGCGGCGACGCCAGCGTGCCTGAGCTTCTGGACAGCGAAGGGATCAACTCCTGCGATGCGGGGGTTTCTCTTACGGGCCTTGACGAGATCAACATCGTTGTGTCTCTCTACGCCAAAGCCGCCGGCGTGCCCCAGACCATCACAAAACTGGGACGGCTGGACGGCACCGGCATCATCCAGGAGCTGGCCCTTGGCAGCGTTATAAGCCCCAAGCGAGTTTCCTGCGATACCATCCTCAGATACGTGCGGGCCGTGAAGAATCAGACGGGCGCTGCGGCGTCCCTTTATTCCATTGCAGACGGACAGGCGGAGGCCACGGAGTTTGCGGTTGGCGAAAACACCCGCAATCTGGACACACCCCTCAGGCAGATACGGTTCAAGAAAAACGTGCTGGTGGCCTGCATCACCAGAAACGGCGAGCCCCGGATACCCAACGGCGACTCCGAGATAAAAGCCGGGGACACGGTGATCATTGTTTCGGTTGGAAACAGGCTGACGCAGCTGAACGATATATTCGATTGATATGAATTACAAACTGATGGGAAGGCTGGGGGCCTTTATAGTCGGATTTGAGGCGGTCTTCATGATCCCTTCCGTTATCCTTTGCTTTGCCGACGGGGACGTCTCCGGGGGCAAGGCTTTTCTCATAACGGTTTGCATTTCCGCCCTTCTCTGCCTGATCCTTTTCCTGATCTCCCGGGGAGCCGGCAAGGACTTCTACGCCCGGGAGGGCTACGTCAGCGTTGGCCTCAGCTGGATCGTTCTGAGCCTTATCGGCGCCATGCCTTTTTCAATTTCCGGGCAGATCCCGAAGTACATCGACGCCCTTTTTGAGACGGTATCCGGCTTTTCCACAACGGGAGCCAGCATAATACCTTCCCTCTCCGCCCTCTCCCGGGGCATGCTCTATTGGCGGAGCTTCACACACTGGATCGGCGGCATGGGCGTGCTTGTTTTTCTTTTGGCCATCGTGCCGATTTCCGGAAAAAACGAGGGGTTCACCCTTCACCTTTTAAGAGCCGAGAGTCCGGGGCCCGACGTGGGAAAACTGACGCCAAAGATGCGCAGCACCGCCGCCATCCTCTACGCCAATTACGTGGTCCTCACCGCCCTCACCATCATAACATTCTGCATTATGGGCATGCCTGTTTTTGAGGCAGTCTGCAACGGCTTCGGCACCGCAGGCACCGGCGGTTTCGGCGTCCTTCAGGACAGTTTTGCAAGCTATTCCCCGGCGATTCAGGTCGCAGCGGGTATCTTCATGCTCCTCTTCGGCATCAACTTCAACTGCTATTTTCTCATTCTTTTAGGTAAGTTCAAGGCAGTGCTGAAGGACGGGGAGCTGCGTTTTTACCTTGGCACGGTGGCCTGCGCCACATTGGCGATAGCGTTTAACATCCGCCATCTCTACGGCAGTTTTGGCGAGACCCTGAGGCACTCCTTCTTCCAGGTGGCCAGTATAACAACCACCACCGGCTTTGCAACGACGGATTTTGACGCCTGGCCCGCCTTCTCCAAAACCATTCTGCTGATACTTATGGTCATCGGTGCCTGCGCCGGCAGTACCGGAGGCGGCATCAAGTGCGCAAGGGTCCTGATCCTCATCAAAGGCATCAAGCGGAACATCACCCAGATTTTAAGGCCCCGGCGTGTGGAGGCCGTGAGGATAAGCGGCAAAGCCATTGACGAGAAGGTAATTTCCAACACCAACTCCTATTTTGCCGCCTACATCGCGATAATGTTCGTCAGTTTCCTGCTGATCTCGATTGACGGGTTCTCCGTCACCACAAATCTTTCGGCGGTATTGGCGTGTCTGAACAACATCGGCCCGGGCCTTGACGCCGTGGGACCGGCAATGAATTATTCCGCTTTCGGTGTTTTTTCGAAGATCATACTGATCTTTGACATGCTCATCGGAAGGCTTGAGATATTCCCGATACTGGTGCTCTTCGGACCCAGCGCCTGGAAAAAGAGATAATTATGAAGAAGATCACAACAACTGTCGTCTCCCCGGAGGAGATGGAAAAACAGGAACAGTACAGTCTTAAGGTCAGAACCGCCAATGCCTCCTTTGCCTCGGAGCACGGCCGGACGCCCCTTGCCTTTGTGCGCACCTTCGGCTGCCAGATGAACGAGCACGACTCGGAAAAAATTGCCGGTATGCTGGAGCACATGGGCTACGGCTTCTGCGGCTGTTTTGAGGATGCGGACCTGATAGTCCTCAACACCTGCTGCGTGAGGGAGAACGCCGAGGAGAAGGTCTTCGGGCACCTGGGATACCTTAAAGGACTGAAACGGGAGAAGCCCTGGCTTACCGTTGCGGTGTGCGGCTGCATGACGGAGCAGCCCCATATTGTGGAAGAAATAGGGAAAAAGTACCGGAACGTGGATCTGGTCTTCGGCACCAGGAATCTCCACACCCTGCCGGAGCTGCTGTTTAAGACCCTTGACGAAAAGAAGCGGGTCTACGAGCCTTCACACTTCGGCAACGAGGTGGCGGAGGGTGTCCCCATCAGGCGAGAGGGAAGCATCCAGGCCTGGGTGACCATCATGTACGGCTGCGACAACTACTGCACTTACTGCATCGTTCCCTACGTCCGGGGACATGAGCGGAGCAGGAGGCCTTCCGACATATTGGCGGAGATCAAAAAGCTTTGCGATGAGGGCTACAGCGAGATTACGCTCCTTGGCCAGAACGTGAATTCCTACGGCAAGGACCTTCCCAAGCCCACGGATTTTGCGGACCTTCTGCGCCTTATTTGCGAAAACACCACCATTCCGAGGATACGCTTCATGACCTCCCACCCGAAGGATATTTCGGACAGGCTCATTGGCGTCATGGCGGAGTATCCCCAGATCTGCAACCAGCTGCACCTGCCGGTCCAGTCCGGATCCACGGAGCTTTTGAAGCGCATGAACCGCCACTACACCAGGGAGCAGTACCTTGAGACCGTGAGGAAAGTGCGGGAGAAGAATCCGGGCATTTCTCTCACCACAGATATTATCGTGGGGTTCCCGGGGGAGACCGACGAAAACTTCGAGGACACTCTGAGCCTTGTTGAAGCGGTCCGCTTTGACCAGGCCTACACCTTTATTTATTCACGGCGGGAGGGAACGCCGGCGGCCAAATATCCGGACCAGGTGCCCCAGGACACCGTAAAAGAGCGCTTTGACAGTCTGCTGAAGCTGCAGAACGGCATCTCAAAGGAGATAAACGACGGCTACCTTGGCAAGACTCTGGAGGTGCTCTGCGAAGGCGTCAGCAAGACCAATCTTGCCAAATTCACCGGCCGCACAGAGGGCAACAAGATAGTGAACTTCACCTCCGACACCGACGTAACCGGAAAGTTCGTAAACGTTAAAATTGAAAACGTGCAGACCTTCTTCCTTGAAGGAACGCGCGTGTGAAACAGATACTCTGCGGGAGATAACGAAATGAAAGATCTCAAGATCAACGAATCTGCGGGCATTGAGAATGTCCAATGTTTTCTGTTCGACATGGACGGCACCCTTTACCTGGGCAACGACAGACTTGACGGGGCTCTGGAGCTCATCGAGCTGCTGAAAAGCCAGGGCAAACGGGTCCTCTACATAACCAACAACTCCTCAAAGGTCGCAGGAGAGTACGTTAAAAAGCTGGCTGCAATGGATATCACGGCAACGGTGGAGGATTTCTTCACCTCCGCCGACGCCATCGTATACATGCTGAACAAGATAAAGCCCGGAGCAAAGCTGTACGTCGTTGGCACTCCCGGGTTCGAGAATTTTCTCACGGAGAAAGGCTTTACCCTTGTAAAAGGGTATACCCGGGACCCGGAACTTGTGCCCGATTTTGTGGTCCTCGGTTTTGACACCACCCTCACCTACGAAAAGCTGAGGATCATGTGCGACTACCTGGTGGACGGGGTAAAATACGTGGCGACCCATCCGGATATGGTGTGCCCGGCGGAGGGCCACAGGTCGGTGCCCGACGCCGGCTCTTTCATGCTTCTCATTGAAGGGGCCACGGGCAGAAGGCCTGAGATCATTGCCGGCAAGCCCAATCCCACAATGATCAACATCCTCTGCGAAAAGCTTGGCTACGAAAAGCAAGACGTGGCCGTGGTTGGCGACCGCCTCAACACCGACATAATGTCCGGCATCAATGCAGGCTGCAAGACCGTCTGCGTGCTCACCGGGGAGACCGACAGGGCCCTTCTTGAGACCTCAAGCGTTCACCCCGACTATATTTTCGACAGCGTCAAGGACATATACGAAGCCTTGTCCGCCCATTGACCTGTCCCTCGGAGGACCATCATGTTTATTATAGGCTGCCATCTTTCAAGTTCAAAAGGATACCTCGCCATGGGGAAAGACGCCCTTTCGATCGGCGCCAATACCTTCCAGTTTTTCACCAGAAACCCCCGGGGCGGTGCCGCAAAGGAGCTGGACAGAGAGGACGTTCAGATGTACGATCTGTTTGCCGAAGAGCACGGATTCGGTCCTGTTCTCGCCCATGCACCTTACACCATGAACCCCTGTGCGGCAACGGAATCTCTAAGGGAGTTTTCCCTAAGCACCATGCTTGACGATCTTGAGAGGCTGAACCTCATTCCGGGCAGTCTTTACAATTTTCACCCCGGTTCCCACGTGGGCCAGGGGATCGATGCGGGCATTGAACTGATCTCGGAAACGCTTGCCAAACTGGTCTGCGCTCCGGGAAACACCCCCATCCTTCTTGAGACCATGGCCGGCAAGGGCAGCGAGGTGGGAAGCCGTTTTGAAGAGTTAAAACGCATAATTGATCTGGCAGGCGGCAGCCCCCGCATTGGCGTCACCCTTGACACCTGCCACGTTTACGATGCGGGCTACGATATAGTTGGCGATCTCGACGGTGTGCTGGACGAATTTGACCGGGTGATAGGCCTTCAAAGGCTCAAGGCGATCCACCTGAACGACAGCAAGAACCCCTTTGCCTCCCACAAGGACCGCCACGAGAAGATCGGCCTCGGCTCCATAGGGACCGACGCCTTTGGCCGGATAGTCAACCATCCCGCCTTGAAGGACCTGACCTTCTGCCTGGAAACACCTCAGGACGAGCTTCAGGGCTGGGGCGCCGAAATTGAGCTCCTGAAGAGCCTGCGGAAAGAATGACCGCCCAAAACCTGCCTATTTATAGGTCCAAGCCAAGGATCTGCTTGAAAACCGGGACCGTTTGAAGTACACTGACCCCGGATAACCATTTTTCTTTGAAAGGAGCTTATATTATGTATTGCAACAAATGTGGTGCCAGACTCGACGACCGCACCGGCGCCTGCCCCAACTGCGGACCCACGACAAATTCAGCGGCAGTCCAGAACGCTTATAACAACGGCTATCAGAAAGGCTATTCGGAAGGCTATTCCAATAACGCAGGTACTGTTCCCCCGGAGTACAGGCCTCTCAGTCCCTTTGCGTTCTTCGGGCTCACCCTGCTTTACACCGTTCCGATCGTCGGTTTAATTTTCCTTATCATCAACTCTTTCAGAAGAGACAATTACTGCAAGCGCAACCACGCCAGGTCTTACTGGATCCCCTACATCATCGCTATCATCGCAGGTATCGTTATCCTGATCCTTTACCTCACGGGCAATGCGGTATTCGGTTTTCTTTCCCAGAGCGGCAGCTGAGTCCTTCTCCGCAGTTACTTGCCAATAATTTAATAGGGTAGAGAGGGATTTCGGTCCCTCCCTCCCGTTGCACCGTACGTACCGG
>CAMZBI010000059.1 GCA_947304585.1 uncultured Clostridia bacterium
TAAATACCTGTGGCGGGACTTTCACCCGCAAGAACTGTGCCGTGCCCGGCACACTAAAAAAACAACCCCGCCAGTTGCCTGGCGAGGCTGTGTGTAGAAAAATTAACGTTGTACTAAACAGGAAAATCCAGTTTGTACTTTAACAAAAGTCCTTTTATCAGCCTTTTGCCTTTATAGCCGCCTGAGCGGCTGCCAGTCTTGCGATCGGTACTCTGAAAGGCGAGCAGGAGACGTAGGTCAGACCGATCTTGTGGCAGAACTCAACGGACGTAGGATCGCCGCCGTGCTCTCCGCAGATACCGACGTGCATGTCGGGGCGTACGGACTTGCCGAGTTTAACAGCCATTTCCATGAGCTTGCCAACACCGACTGTGTCGAGTTTTGCGAAGGGATCGTTCTCGTAGATCTTGGTGTCGTAGTAGGAAGGCAGGAACTTTCCGGCGTCGTCGCGGCTGAAACCGAATGTCATCTGAGTGAGGTCGTTGGTGCCGAAGCAGAAGAACTCAGCCTCTTTGGCAATGTCGTCAGCTGTGAGAGCAGCTCTCGGGATCTCGATCATGGTTCCGACTTCGTACTTGAGGTCGCTGCCTGCGGCTTTGATCTCTTCGTCAGCGGTCTTGACAACGATCTTCTTAACGAATGCCAGCTCTTTGACTTCGCCAACCAGCGGGATCATGATCTCGGGGACCACTTTCCAGTCGGGGTGCTTCTTCTGGACGTTGATGGCTGCGCGGATGACAGCTTTTGTCTGCATCACGGCGATCTCAGGATATGTAACGGTGAGACGGCAGCCTCTGTGTCCCATCATCGGGTTAGACTCGTGGAGACCCTGGATGATAGCTTTGACCTGCTCAACGGTCTTGTGCTGATCTTTTGCCAGCTGTGCGATCTCGGCCTCTTCTGTGGGTACGAACTCGTGGAGCGGAGGATCGAGGAAGCGGATGGTTACCGGGTTGCCCTCGAGAGCCTCGTAGAGAGCCTCGAAGTCTGCCTGCTGCATGGGCTGGATCTTTGCCAATGCGGTCTCGCGCTCTTCAACTGTGTCTGCACAGATCATCTCACGGAAAGCTGCAATTCTTGAAGGTTCAAAGAACATATGCTCTGTTCTGCAGAGACCGATGCCCTCTGCGCCAAGCTCTCTGGCTTTCTTTGCGTCTTTGGGGGTGTCGGCATTGGTGCGAACCTGGAGTTTCCTGAACTGGTCGGCCCATCCCATGATGCGGTCAAACTCGCCTTCGATCTTTGCGTCAACGGTCTTGATAGCGCCGTCGTAGATATTTCCTGTGGATCCGTCAATGGAGATAACGTCGCCCTCATGGAAGGTCTTGCCGGCAAGGGTGAATTTCTTGTTGGCTTCGTTCATAACAATCTCGCCGCATCCGGATACGCAGCAGGTTCCCATTCCGCGGGCAACAACTGCAGCGTGAGAAGTCATACCGCCGCGAACTGTGAGGATGCCCTGTGCGGCTTTCATGCCTGTGATGTCCTCAGGAGAGGTCTCAAGGCGAACGAGAACGACTTTCTTTCCGGCTTTCTTCCAGGCCTCTGCGTCGTCAGCGGAGAAAACGATCTGTCCGCAGGCAGCGCCGGGGGAAGCGGGGAGACCCTTGCCGATTGCTTTTGCCTCTTTGAGAGCCTTGGCGTCGAACTGGGGATGGAGAAGTGTGTCCAGGTTTCTGGGCTCGATCATGAGGACTGCCTCTTCGGGTGTTCTCATGCCTTCGTCAACCAGGTCGCAGGCGATCTTGAGAGCTGCCTTGGCGGTTCTCTTACCTGCACGGCACTGGAGCATGTAGAGTTTTCCGTTCTCAACGGTGAACTCCATATCCTGCATGTCGCGATAGTGCTTCTCGAGCTTTTCGCAAACGTCAACGAACTCTGCGTATGCCTCGGGGAACTGCTCTGCCATCTGTGTGATAGGCATTGGCGTACGGACACCGGCAACAACGTCTTCGCCCTGTGCGTTTACCAGGAACTCACCCATGAGTTTCTTCTCGCCTGTAGCGGGGTCTCTTGTGAAAGCAACGCCCGTTCCGGAGTTGTTGTTGAGGTTACCGAATACCATCGGCATTACGTTAACGGCTGTGCCCCAGCTGTAGGGGATGTCGTTGTCCCTGCGGTAAACGTTGGCGCGGGGGTTGTCCCAGGAACGGAACACTGCGCGGATGGCTTCGTAGAGCTGAACCTTCGGGTCGCTGGGGAAGTCTTCGCCAAGCTGATTCTTATACTCAGCCTTGAACTGCTCTGCCAGTTTCTTGAGGTCTTTGGCGTCGAGGTCGATGTCATACTTAACGCCCTTTTCCTCTTTCATTTTATCGATGAGGACCTCAAAGTATTTCTTACCGACTTCCATAACAACGTCGGAGAACATCTGGATGAATCTTCTGTAGGAGTCATAAACGAATCTCTCGAACTTCGGATCCGGATTTCCCTTGATCATTGCTGCAACAACCTCGTCATTGAGACCAAGGTTGAGGATCGTGTCCATCATTCCGGGCATTGAAGCACGGGCTCCCGAACGAACCGAAACGAGCAGCGGGTTCTTGAGATCGCCAAATTTTTTACCGTTGATCTTTTCCATGTACTCAACGTTCTTTACGACTTCGGCCATGATCTCGTCATTGATCTTTCTGCCGTCCTCGTAGTACTGAGTGCAGGCTTCGGTCGTGATGGTGAATCCCTGGGGAACAGGCAGACCGATGTTGGTCATTTCAGCAAGGTTTGCGCCCTTTCCGCCAAGAAGCTCGCGCATTTTAGCGTTGCCTTCTTTGAATGTGTAAACATACTTGTGACTCATACAAAATACCTCCAAAAATGTGTCAGAACGCCTTTCGGACATTCCTTGTTTTTAAAAAAATGACTGTTTGGAAAGTGCTGTCGGAGACCTTGGGGACCCCTGCGCACAATCCAACGAATTCTAACACTTTACGCGATATATTTCAACAAAATTAAACGTTTCCCCCTTGGTATTTAGGTTAATTTAAGAATATTTAAATCGCAGCCGGATTTGCAGGCTTCAGGAAAAGCCAAACCGCCCCGCACTCCCGCACAAAGCGGAAGCACAGGGCGGCTTCTCATACCGTCTGATCCTTTAAAAATCAGTAGTCAAATTTCTCTTCAAACCACTTGTCAAGCTGATCCACAGGGATCCTGACCTGCTCCATGGTGTCTCTGTCTCTGATGGTGACTGCGTTGTCCTCAAGGGTGTCGAAATCGATGGTTACACAGTAAGGTGTTCCGATCTCGTCCTGGCGGCGGTAACGCTTGCCGATGCTGCCGGCCTCATCATACTCGCAGTAGTACTTCTTCGAAAGCTTCGTGTAGATCTCAAGAGCTTTTTCGGAGAGTTTCTTCGACAAAGGGAGTATGGCGGCCTTCACGGGAGCGATGGCGGGATGGAAGTGGAGGACTGTCCTGACGTCGTTCTTCTCAGCGTCGATCACTTCTTCGTCATAAGCCTCGCAGAGGAACGCCAACGTCACTCTGTCCGCGCCGAGGGACGGCTCGATCACGTAAGGCACGTATTTTTCATTGGTTTCAGGGTCAAAATAGCTGAGATCCTGCTTGGAGCACTCCATGTGACGCCCGAGGTCGTAGTCAGTCCTGTCGGCAACGCCCCAGAGCTCGCCCCAGCCGAAGGGGAACAGATACTCAAAGTCTGTTGTCGCCTTGCTGTAGAAAGCCAGTTCCTTCTGGGAGTGATCGCGAAGCCTGAGGTTCTCCTGGTTCATGCCAAGGCCCAGCAGCCAGTCGCGGCAGTAGGCGCGCCAGTATTCAAACCACTCAAGGTCTGTGCCCGGCTTGCAGAAGAACTCCAGCTCCATCTGCTCAAATTCACGGATCCTGAAAATGAAGTTTCCGGGAGTGATCTCGTTGCGGAAGGACTTTCCCACCTGGCATACGCCGAAGGGAATCTTCCGGCGGGTGGTGCGCTGCACGTTCTTGAAGTTCACGAAGATGCCCTGGGCTGTCTCAGGTCTCAGGTAAATCTCAGCCTGGGACCCTTCGGTAACGCCCTGATAGGTCTTGAACATGAGATTGAACTTCCTGATGTCCGTGAAATCGCTCTTTCCGCAATAGGGGCAGGTGATGCCCTTCTCCTTGATGTAGTCGACAAGTTCCTTGTCGGACCAGCCGTCCACCACAAGGGAGATGCCGTTGGCGGAGTTCCAGTCCTCGATAAGCTTGTCGGCGCGATATCTTGACTTGCAGTTTCTGCAGTCCAGCAGCGGGTCATTGAAGCTTCCAACGTGACCGGAGGCCACCCAGACCTGTGGGTTCATGAGGATCGCGCAATCCACGCCAACGTTGTACGGATTCTCCTGGACGAATTTCTTCCACCATGCCCGCTTGATATTGTTCTTCAGTTCCACGCCAAGGGGGCCGAAGTCCCAGGCATTGGCAAGTCCGCCGTAGATCTCGGATCCGGGATAAACGAAGCCTCTGTTTTTGCAGAGCGCCACGATCTTTTCCATTGTTTTCTCTACCATTTTAAGCGTCCTCCGGAAAATTACTGTTCAGCCCTCTGAAATTTGAGTTTGCCCTCGTAAAGCTCATAAACGCTCTCGGAAACAGCCTTGCCGTGTTCCAGAACAAGCTTCTTGTTGGGGACGTCCTTGCAGTCTTTTTCTGCATAGTAAAGCTCGTCCTCAAGCTGTCTTGCTCTTTTGGAAACAATGGAGCAGAGGGTGAATCTGGAATCAATGCCTTCAATACTGAGAAGCTTTGAGATCTCGGGTTCAGTCATTTTTGAATCAGCCATTTTGTATCTCTCCTTTTGTTGTGTCGGGACAAATCCCGTCCGTTTTAATCTATTCCGGCCTCTTTTTTGAGGCGTTTTACCATATTGTCCGCAAACTCCAGGGAATTTGCCTTTTTGAACTGTTCCGCTGCCTTCACGGAGTTCTCGTCTTTCAGCGTGAGGGAGTCATAGATCGCAAGGATCGCAGCCTTGGCGACGTCAAGATCGTCGTTAACCATGATGTAGTCGAATTCGCAGTACTGATCGATCTCTTTCTCAACGGCGACCTTCATTCTGTCCCTTATCACCTCGGGAGTATCCGTGGCTCTAAGGTCCAGGCGGTTTTTCAAAGTTTCCAGCGATGGTGGAAAAATGAAGACCGTCTTCGCAGAGTCGCCAAATTCCTTTTTAATGTTCAGCGCCCCGGCAACCGTCAGATCAAGGGCAACGTTGTCCCCGGCCGCTATCCGCCTGTTGATGTCGAACTTGACTGTTCCGTAGCGGTTCCCCTTGTAAACGTCGGTCTCGTAAAACCTGCCCTCTTCTTCCAGTTTTTCGAACTCCTCAAGACTCAGGAAATAGTACTCGACGCCGTTCTGTTCCTTGCCTCTCGGGTCTCTTGTGGTGGCGGAGACTCCGTGTGAAACGTTTTCGCGGCTGTCCAGGATGTGTCTGATCATCGTGTTTTTCCCGGCGCCGGAGGGTCCCGAAACCACCAGAAACAAATTGTCCTTTTTACTGTCCAACGTTACCTCCCGAAATTCCGCTTCTCCGGTATTCTTGAGCTTCTTGCCAACGTTTTTTCTGCCCTTTGTATCAGGCTGCCCTTTGCCAAGAGCTCCCTCAGTCGTCTTCTTCCTCTTCAACGTTTTCATCCTCGTCAAGCTGCGCCGGTTTTCCGCTTGCCAGAGCCTCTATCCTCGCCGCAATGGTGGACACGTGCAGAGCGGAAAGGATCACGTGATCGCTGTCAGTAATTATGACGGACTTTGTCCTCCTGCCCTGGGTGACGTCAATGCACCGTCCCGTGTCTCTGGCCTCCTGAATGGCTCTTTTGGCGGGAGCGGAAGTCGCCGATGAGACCGAAATGATGCGGTCCGCGTTAACTATATTTCCGTAGCCTGCACTTATAAAGCCCATCAGTCTCGCTCCTTCCCGTGTTTCGATTTTTCAGCCGTTTTGCTTTGCTAAAAGCCCCGTTTACTCAATGTTCTGGATCTGCTCTCTCAGCATCTCCAGTCTTGATTTCACTGTAAGCACCGCCCCGAAGAGTTCCGTGTCATTGCTCTTCGATCCCAGGGTGTTGATCTCCCGTTTAAACTCCTGAAGCACGAAATCGATCTCACGGCCGCATGGCAAACCGGATTCCAGATACTTTGATATCTGGTTCAAATGGCTCTCAATTCTCGCCGTTTCCTCGGTGATGTCGGCTCTGTCGGCAAAGATTGCCACCTCCTGGGCAAGTCTCTGCTCATCGACGGCCTCTTTTGAGTCAAGAAGCTTTTCGATTCTTTCGGTAAGCTTCTGCTTGTACTCAACGCTCACGAAAGGTGCCCTTGCCTTGATCTTCTCAAAAGCTTCGCTGATCTCGCCAACGATTCTCCTGATCTCGCCATCCAGGTAAGTTCCTTCGGTGTTTCTCATCTCACAGAGATTTCTCACCGCTTCGTCAGCTGCCTCATAGACGCATTTTTCAGCCTCTTTGGCGTCAATCTCCGCCCTCTCGGCAGTGAAAACGTCGGGCATTTTGAAAAGCTGGTCAAGCGTTATACCGTCGCCAATGCCGAACCTCTCGCAGGCCTCTCTCCCGGCGCCAATGTAAGCCTCCGCCAGTTCCCAGTCTATCTGCACTTTAGTGCCTGTATCTTTCGACCGTTCAAACTGGACGAAAACGTCCACTTTGCCCCTGCTGACCCTGTCCCGCAAAGCCTTCTTGACGGCATTTTCGCAGGCCGAAAGATCTCTGGGCATTTTTATCTGGAGATCGAGGCTCTTGGAATTAACGGTCTTAATTTCGACCGTTACTGTGCCAACGGCAGAAACCGCAGTCCCTTTTCCGAATCCGGTCATGCTCTTAAGCATTTCAGAGTCTTTCCTCCCGACAAGAATAATGAGCGACGCGCCTCTGAAAGCGAAAAATCGGCTTTTCCAAAAGCGCGTACACATCTTTAGATTATAGCAAAATAAACGGAGGTTGCAAGCAGTTTTTGCGCCTGGCACCAACGCACCTTCGGTGCGAGTGGTGCGGCGCAAGCGCCGAGTGGTGCGAGCCGCAGGCTCGAGAGAGGCGCTACAACGTGCCTTCGGTGCGAGTGGTGCGGCACCGCGATTGCTGAAACACTCTGCGGCTGCGCTGGAAATCGTGTGGAGCATCCGCAGAACCACTTGCGCAAAGCGCATTGCCGAAGGCAACCACTGCGGAGCCCTGCTCCGTCCCACTTGCGATGCAACGCATCGCACTCACTTGCGGTGCCGGCCGCACCCACTTGCGCGAAGCGCATCGGCGAAGCCGCGCATCACTTGCGCGAAGCGCACTGGCGCTGCGTCTTATTTCGGCAGGACAAACGTCCTCAGCCTGTTCTGGAGCTGTGTGTCCGTTGAATATTGATACGTCTCCAGGACAGTAATGTTATAGTCTTTGGCGATCTTCTTTATCGTCTCCAGCTTAACGTCATCGAGTTTTGTACCCAAGGCAAGGACAGGCTTGGCGTATTTGCCGCCGAACCGGTCAGCCACCGTTTTCAGTTTGAAGATCTCTTCTGTCTTTAGATCTCCGTTTTTGCAGGAAATAAAAACAGACTGAAGACCGCGCTGGAGTATTACGTCGATCTCGTTTGTCAGTTCGGATTCTTCGTGACCGTCAATATCGATCAGCACGCCGGTCATGGCGTCGGTAAAAACCTTCTCCGGAGGTGACGTGTCATTTTTCTTTTGAGGCATCTTAGCTTTTTTCGCAAGGCGGTAAAGCTGGATCTCCAGAAGGATTCCCTCCTTTGACATGCATCTTTTTACCGTTTCGGAAGCGAATGTCAGCATTTCGACACCGTTTTCATTGGCGATGGTGATAAGTTTCTCGTTGCGGATCGCATTCAGGACTTTGCGGATGTTTTCGGAGGCCTCTTTCATGCTGAAAGGCACTTTGTTGTATTCCTCGCCGCCGTTGAAGATCATGTTCTTGTTGGGCAGTTTTGAGATGCAATCAAGAACGTAGTGGATCGCCTCGTTCCAGTTGTTGTCCGAGTCTTTGCAAATAGTCCAGAGTTTGTCAACCAAAGGGTCGTCCAGAATGGAATCGTCGAACACATGGGTGCCGCCTACCCGTTCATCATCAAAGATTACCCGTCCGCCGTTAAGTGCAATGATCTCTCTTACGGAGATCTCCGGGGTCCTTTCGCCGTCGAGGATGGTCTTGCCGTCAAGGTCAAGGTCAATTATAGTTCCGTTTTTAACGTTGAACTTGTGGAGCTGTATGCCTCTTTCCGGGTACCGTTCGGAGATCCTGGCAGCGGCAACTATAAAGGACTCATTGCCTCCGGTCAGATCAAACACGCAGTCATCGTATTTTCGAGTCAGTTCATCGAAAGTATCAACGGCGCTCTTCGGGTCCAGCGGATCCAGGGATACATAGACCGTCTCCACAGTGGCTCTCCGCAATCCAAAGAAACGTATGTACTTTTCGTCGAATACCCTCTGCATCTCTTTTTTCGAAGTGCCCACAAACACGATCCTGTCGGGGATTATGATCATGGACGAGCACAAATTGTCGATCACGCTCTTCTCAAACAGTTCTACTAGTGTCATTGGTTTCTCCTTTAAGAAGCTGCATCAGCAGTTTTTTATGATATATTCCGCAAAAACGTCCGCCGCGGGAATTCCGTAAACAGAGTAAAGCATCCTGGTCCCCACAACGTCCTCGATCTCGTTGAAAAGCAGGCCTTCTTCGCTCACCAGGAAATCGACGCCAATGAGATCCGATTCGCCAAGTACATCAAGTATCCTTGTCACGGTCCTCTTCTCGCTGTCTTTGAGTTCATAGGGCTCAGCCCTTCCCCCAAGGGAAAAATTGCTTCTGAAATCATTTTCCGAGACCCGAAGGACCGATTTGTAGATCTTTCCGCCGAGAACGTAGACTCTGAGATCTCTCCCGCTCCTGCCGTCGCCAATCAGCTCCTGGCCAATGAGTTTTGCGCCTTTAAGCCGCTCTTTTACGGAAAAAAGTTCTTCGGCGTTTCTGCAGAGGAACACTTCTTTGCCGCCGTGTCCGGCTGCGGTTTTCACCACGAGGGGATAATCGGCCTCTGAGATCGGCAGCTCTCCGGAAAGGTCAAAAACCTTGGCAAAGGGAACGCCCGCTTCCTCAGCCAGCTTGTAAGAAAGGCTTTTGTCGTTGCAGAGGTATGAAACCCTTGCCGGATTCACCACCCTTACACCCTTTTCCGAAATCATCTTCGAAAAGCCGGGGTTTATTGTCCGCATCACGGCAACTTCAGGCACCTCGTCCTGAGGCGTCTTTATGTCCTC
Source organism: uncultured Clostridia bacterium (assembly GCA_947304585.1). Classification (GTDB taxonomy): domain Bacteria; phylum Bacillota; class Clostridia; order UBA1212; family UBA1212; genus UBA1212. The sequence goes on from CAMZBI010000059.1 coordinate 9,263, forward strand.
GATAATGACGATATTGGCGTCAAAAGAGCCCGAAAGCTTTTCAAGAAGCCTGTTTGCGAACCAGGAGTTGACGGAATATTGGCTTTTGTCGTAGACGATCCAGAGCTTTTTCAAATCAGGTCTCTCCCCGGTGCTGAAGTACTGTGGCTTTAATATGTCCCATAATGAGTTCCGACAGGTCGATTCCCGTGGCATCGAGAGCTCTTTTGAAAGAAGGATTGGAGTTGACCTCACAGACAAGCGGTTCCTTTGTCCCGAGAAGAACGTCCACGCCTGCAAAATCAAGGCCAAGCGCTTTACATGCATTCAGTGCCGCAGTGATCTGTCGCTGATCCGGCTCGTAGGCAAGAGCATGACCGCCCCGGGTGACATTGGACCTGAAATCCCCGTTCACGCTGTAACGCACCATTGCGGATACGACCTTCCCGCCCACAACGTTGATTCGAAGATCCCGTCCCTTGCTCTCCTCTACGAATTTCTGCATCAAAAAGCCCTTGTGGCCCATGGATAGGATGATCTTCTTCAATGAATCCATATTTTCCGCAAGATATACCTGATCGCCAAAGGACCCGGCAAATTCTTTAACGACCATGGGAAAGCCCAGTTTTTCCGCGGCTTTTTCCGCAAAGCCCAGGTCTTCCATCGGCACGCCTTCAAAAGTCAGGGGCGCCACGTATGTTTCGGGAGTTTTAATTCCGGCTTTTTCCAGTTCGACGGCGGTGTAAGCCTTGTTGTCGCATTTTTCAATGGCGTCCGCACTGTTGAAAAGCCTCAGGCCGCAGGCCTCCAGCTGCCTTGCGAAGACCACGTCTTTATCCCAGAAAAGCGCAAAATCAACAGTCTTTACGATCTCTCTCAAGGCATTGACGCTGTGGGGAAGTTCACCGGTTTTCAGGGATTGAAGTTCAATGCCTTCCTTCACCGCCGCTCGTGAAATGTAGCCGTAAAGTTCTTCAAACTTTCTGCTTTTCATGAAATTATTGACGATCAGCCAGCCCTTCATAAAACCTCCGAGGAAACGATCAAGTCTTGTGTTTTTCATCAATTTAATTTTAGCACCCCGTTCATTTTTCTTCAATAAAAATACTTGACGGGCCTGTCAGGAAAATGATACCTGACTTTAGGAGTTCAAGGTTAAAACTAGTGCTAAAACATATATTTTGAG
>CAMZBI010000060.1 GCA_947304585.1 uncultured Clostridia bacterium
TCGGCTTCGGCGTGGGCGTAGGCGTCGGCTTTGGCGTGGGCGTAGGCGTCGGCTTCGGCGTAGGCGTAGGAGTCGGCTTCGGCGTGGCAGTCGGTGTCGGCTTCGGCGTAGCTGTAGGTGTAGGCTTTGGTGTAGCTGTAGGTGTAGGTTTTGGCGTGGCCGTCGGCGTTGGCTTCGGCGTGGTCGTCGGCGTCACAGCAGAAGTGGGCTTCGGCGTCGGGGTGGGCGTCGGTGTCGGGGTGGGCGTCGGTGTCGGTGCTTGGGTATCCTGGGGTTTGCCTGTGGGAGTTGCAGTTGGTGAGGCAGTGCCGTCCGTTACGACGGGAGTGGTCTCAGTAAAAGGCGTTGTCCCTGGCGTCGGGTCCGGGGTAGGCGTTGCCGTGGGCTCCGAAGATCCCTCGGTGGGAGAGGACTCTTGAGTCGGTGCGGGAGCTGTATCTTCCGGTGCGCCGGTGGGGTCTTCGTAAACTGTTTCAACAGGCACAGCAGATGGTAAGACTGAAGGAGTTTCAATTGAAACAGGAGTCTCTGAAACAGCCGTTGCAGTTGGGGCAGGCAGGGGAGACTCTTCTTCGACGCAGCCCGAAAACAGGAACGTCGACAAGATCAATATTGCCGTTATAACCAAGAGGGTCCGTTTTGCCGTTCTCATAACATACCACCTTTCGTTAACAGAAATCGTTCGAAAATGTGTTCATTCAGTCTTTCCAGGAAGGAATCTGATCTTTAAACAATTCGTAAAACTCGGCGTTGGTCACGCAGATAATATCGTCAGCCTCTGAAATGAGCTTGATCACTTCTTCGAATTTGTCCCAGTTCTCCAGCTGGTCGAATTCGTATCCGTGGCCCCAGGCGTAGAGAAGAAGATCGTGGTCGGTGGGGGTCGTTCTTATCAGCTTCTTTACAAGAGACTTGAAATAGGCTGTATTGGAGGCGGAGCAGGAGGGATACCACTTCATCCAGTACTCAGGAAGGGCAAACTTGCCGGGGTTTGACTGGTTCACGGCCATTCTTGCGAATCTCACGTCCGTGTTTTCCAGGATCGTTCTAATTACAAAATCCGACGTGTCGTCTTCGGTGCCTCCGGGGTAAGCCATGCCTACAGGTTTGACGCCGGTGAGATTTTCAATGTTCTGCGCATCCTTGCCGACCTCGTTTATGATCTGGCTCTTGGTGTACTTGGCAAGGGAGGGATGGTTCAAAGTGTGGACCTCAACGTCAAAACCGTCGTATATACCTGACTGGATCTGCGCTTTTGTGAACCTCTGGTGGAGAAGTCCGGGCTTGCCAACGGCTGTGGCGACCCAGTCCCAGCGAACGCCGTAGAGGCCTGTGTTAATGTTAAACGTGCAGGGCATGTTGTATTTTTTGAGTATTTCGATGATCTTCGAGTCCTGGGTTATGCCGTCGTCAAAACTCATGGTGAAATACTTCTTGTAAGTCACGGTCTCGGCGGGTGCCTCAGTGGGCGCCGGGGTAGGCGTTGGAGTCGCGGTGGGAACCGGTGTGGGCGTAAAGGTTGGGGTTGGCGTCGGTGTCGGCGTGGGCGACGGTGTTGCAGTATCCTCCGGTGCTTCGGTAAACGAGGGCTTCGGTGTGGGTGTGGCTTCCGGTGTCGGCTCCGAGGTTGGCGTTAAAGCAGTGGGCTCTGCAGATGGGGTCTCCGTTTCAACTGCTTCAGGGGAAACGGAAGGTTCCAACGTCTCGTCTTCCCCGGGTGTCTCTGTTACCTGGGCATCCGTCGGAGCCGGGTCGTCTGTGGGTATGTCTGTCACTTCCGGTGCAGAGGTTTCTTCGGGAACGTCTGACGGAGATTCCGCAGGAACTTCTGTGGGAACTTCTGTGGGTGACGCCGGAATGACCACCGGTGCGCAGCCGCCGATCATTGCCACTACAAGGACCACTGCCAATATAATTGTAAGTTTGCAAATCAGGTTCTTTTTCAAAATATTATCTCCTCCGGGAGCGAAAGCCGCTCCCTAAGTTGTCTTTGTCATTTCCAGGAAGGTATCTCGTCCTTAAAGATCGCGTAGAATTCCGCATTGGTTACGCAGACCACGTCTTCGGCCTCTGCGAGCATCTTGATTACTTCCTCAAACTCGTCCCAGATGTTGCTCTGGTCCAGCTCATAGCCGTGGCCCCAGGCGTAGAAGAGCAGATCGTGATCCGTGACTTCGGCCTTGATAAACTTCTTGGCCAGAGTTTTAAAAGTGCCTATATTTCCGATCGCGCAGGAGGGGTACCACATCATCCAGTATTCCGGAAGGGCGAAATCCTGGGGGCGGGACTGGTTGACAGCAAGCCTTGCAAACCTTATGTTGGTATTGGCAAGAATGGTCCTGATAACGAAATCGGAGGTGTCCGTTTCAAGCCCTCCCGGGTAGGCCATGCCCACCGGCGCGATACCTGTCAGCTCTTCAATGTTTTTGGCGTCGTCGCCAACCTCCCTCGTTATGCCGCTGATGTTGCTCTTCAGATCCTTGCCAAGGGAGGGGTGGGTCAGGGTGTGCACCTCAACGTCAAACCCGTCATAGACCCCGGCCTCGATCTCTTCTTTTGTGAAGCGGAGGTGCAGCAGATTCGGATTGCCGACGCTCTGGCCGACCCAGTCCCAGCGAACGCCGTAGAGACCGGTGTTGATGTTGAAGGTACAGGGCATGTTGTACTTCTTCAGTATCTCGATGATCCGGGCGTCCTGGGTGATGCCGTCGTCAAAACTCATGGTGAAATATTTCATCGGCGGCCTTGGCGTGGGCTCCGGAGTGGGCTCGGAGGGCGTTGATTCAGGCTCTTCGGAGGGCGTTGGCGATGTGTTTACGTCGCACCCGGAAAACAGCAGGACAAAGGTCAGCGCCAATGCGAGCAGTATTGCCAAAATTCTCGTTTTTTGTTTCATGTCAGTGCACCGTTAAAAGTCAATGTCAGGAGGGGATTTTGTCCTTGAAGATACGGTAGAGATCCGCATTGGAGACGCAGATCACGTCCGGAGCCTTGGCCAGCATTGCCACGATCTCTTCAAAAGCATCCCAAAGGTTTTCGCTGTCCAGGTCATACCCGTGGCCCCAGAGGTAAAGGAGCAGGTCCCGATCTTCGGGAACGGCCTCGATGAAGGAAGTTGCAAGGGTCCTGCAATTGTCGATGAACACGAAAGAGGAGGAGGGGTACCATCTCATAAATCTTTCGGGGAGAGCAAAAGCATCGGGATCCTTCGGGGGAACCGCAAGTCTTGCAAACCTCACGGGGGTGTTTTCCAGAATAGTATCGATAACGAAGGGGGAAGTGTCGTGCTCGCATCCTCCCGGATAGGCCATGCCTGCCGGAGCGATGCCTGTCAGCGCCTCAATGTTTTTGAAATCGTCCAACACTTCGTGAATTATCTGAGCCTTGTCGTCACCGTAGTTTCTTGCCAGAGAGGGGTGGTTCAGAGTGTGGACCTCAACGTCAAAGCCGTTGTAAACACCGGCGCGGATCTCTTCCTCCGTAAAACGCTGATGGGAAAGACCGGGCTTTCCAACCATTTCCCCCACCCAGGGCCAGTTGACCCCGAAGAGGCTTGTGTTGATATTGAAGGTGCAGGGCATGCCGTATTTCCTGCAGATATCCATGATCCGGGCGTCCTGAGTGATGCCGTCGTCAAAGCTCATTGTGAAATACTTTTTGAATTTACCGCTCATTGTTAATGGTTCCCTTCCGGAACTTAATAAAAATCATGGTGCCGGACCGCGGGCGGTTGTGAAGCAATCACCCCGATCCGGCAGTAAGCTGTCGAATAATGTTATTCCGGCTGTTCAGGCTCCTGGGGCGCTGCCGGAGGAGTGTAAGATGCCAGCAGCGTCGTGTAGGTCGCCACCTCGTGTTGCTTCTGCAGGAGTTCAAGCTTGCCGTTGAAAGCAAGTGGCAGAGCCTTGTTGGCCAGCTGTCTGATAGGATAGAGATCGGAATCAGAGCTGATGCTGTAGGTCACGCTCAGGGCGTTCTGTATGTTTCCGGAACCGCCCGCCGCAAGGATTATGTCGCCAAGCATCTCGGCAACGGATCTTCCGTTCTCTTCGTCAAGGCCGGCTCTGTCGAGGGCGTGCTTTTCCTCGTAATACTGCTGTATGGTCATTCCGTCCAGCAGGGTGTGGACGGGGCCGTAAAGGTTGTTCACCGTGGACACCAGTTTGTTGCCGTCGGGAAGGACAATGTCTGTGCCGGGCCTGAAGAAACCCAGCTCCTCGGGCGGCAGCCAGATGATGATGTCCGCCGGGTTGATCACGTTAAAGATATTGGCGGAATTCTGATTGACTTCCTCGCTTCTGATGCATCTCGGGGTCGCGTAGGAGTACACGAAGATGTTCTCGGATCCGTAGGTCTCGTTGCAGATAAGACCCAGAAGGTCAGCGGTGGCAGCGCCGCGGCTGTGGCCCGTGATGAGGACCAGGGGGTTGTCCATGTTGGCAAGTCTTGACTGAAGGGTCTCAAAAACGTTCTCCGCGCAGGCCCGGAAGTTTTCCGCATAGAGAGCATCGTTGTTGTGGGAGGGTACGAAATTAAGGTTCGAGTTCCACTCGCCTGCTCCGGAGGTTCCTCTGATGACAACTATCACCGCATTGCGGATCTCGTCCTTGTAGTTGACGGTTGAGGTGCCAATGGTAAAAGCGCAGGTGTGGGAGTTGTCGTCCACCGCTTTGTCGTAGTTGACCTGGTTTCTGGAAACAACGCTGAAGCCGATGGCTTTGAGGGCGTTCTTCGTGTCCACCTTTTCCTGGGAGTTGTTCAGTTGTATGACTTCGGAGGCAAAATCCTTGCTGAAGACGGTGTTGTCCTCAGGGAATGCAAGATTCGATTTTGCACTGGCTGCCGGCGTGGGAGTAGGAGTCGGCGTGGGAGTAGGCGTCGGCGTCGGAGTCGGTGTCGGTGTAGGAGTAGGCGTCGGCGTAGGAGTCGGTGTAGGAGTAGGCGTCGGCGTGGGAGTAGGAGTCGGCGTCGGTGTGGGAGTTGGTGTAGGAGTCGGCGTCGGCGTCGGAGTTGGTGTGGGCGTCGGCGTGGGTGTAGGAGTCGGAGTTGACGTTGGCGTTGGCGTCGGCTCCTCGGTGGGCACAGAGGTGGGCTCAGTCGTGGGTGCCTGAGTCACTTCAGGAGCTTCGGTGGGAGTGGCCTCGGGATCGCCGGTGGGCTGATCAGTGGGCACGTCCGTCACTTCAGGTGCAGCTGTGTTTTCAGACACCTGCTCCGTCGGTGCGGGAATGTCGGGAATATCTGCAACGCAGCCTGCCGTTATTGCGGCAATGACCACGGCCATTATCAACAACAAAACTAAGTTGCGGGTCTTCATACTGTTCAACCTCCTTTTTCCTGTATCGCGTTCAGCATGCGACAGGGATAACGCCGGTTTGACGGTCAGCCTAGGGTCCTTTGAAGAAGCCTTGAAAGCTCGTCAAACATCTTGTCTGTATCATCTTTAATCTCTTCGCCGGTGCAGGCGCCCTTTTTCAGCACCCGGGCCACCGTTTTCTTTCCGGAATACACCCGTATCTCTGAGTAGGACAGAGGCCTGCGGCCGCCCTTTTTTGGAGGGTGATCCTCCAAAAGTTTGTACTTTTTGATAAATTCCCGGCAGCCGTTCACAACGGTATCCGGTATCTGAAAATAATTGCTTTCGGAATCGAATTCGGCATTCAGGTCGTAGCGCCTGGTGTAGGTCACTCTTGAAGTCAGCTGCCCCGTTCTCGTGAGCCAGGAATCAAATGCAAGGCGAATGCGTGAATACCTGTTTTTCGGAACGCTGCACTCTATAAGTTCTATGGCGGTGACTGTCAGGGAACTTGAGGCGGTATCGGTTGCGGGTCTTTCTTCAGTCTTGCTCATATTGCCTCCATTGCCAATGTCTTCCGACAATGTGAAAATCAAAATCATTTTATAATATATTAAAAAAATATACAACCCCGAAATCCGCGGCAGGCGGCAGGGTGGTCAGTGTCGGGGGGATGGAACAGACGTTGTTTTGTTGACTTCCACAACCTCTTTTTATTGGCTTCAACTTTTACTCGACCCAAAACCTGTTTTTACTCGACTCAAACCTCATTTTTTACTCGATTGCGGTATTTGATTCGGAAAACAAGTATGCCGGCTGCACCAACAAAAAAGGGGCCTGAGCCCCTGGTCAAAATCATATGACGATTGCCCGAATATTACTTTACCCCCGCCGCATTGCCAACGATCTCTTTGGCGTCGGTACCATGAAAAAGGATATTGTCGCCTGGCCCGTGGTATTCGCCAATGAACACCGGGGTCCCGTTTTCCGTAAGTGCAAAGGCGTGGACCCCTCCTGTGGAAAAAGTGATCTTTTTGCCGTTATATAGGGAAAGAGTGCCGATGTCACCCGAATAGTCGGACAGGAAGCAGACCGTTTTTCCCGCGGCTTTCGCGCTGCCTGGGAGCACCTTTTCGCCAATGCGTTTGCCGTTTACGAAAAGAGAGGCTGAGGAGAAATCGGCCCGGGGCTCTTTGTAGTAAAGGCAGTTTTCCGGGTCAAAAAAGGCCGGGGAGACTTTGGTGTCAACGGTCTCGATAGTTCCGGTGGAAAGGTCGATTCTGCGGAGATCGCAGACGTCAAAACCCTCCGAAGAAAGCCCCGGATTGTCGAAACAGTAGAAACAGTCCTTTCCGCAGCACACGCCATAAACCTCGCCGGCGTCAAGATAGATGCGGCGGGTGCCTTTGGCGGCTTCCAAGATGCAGGAAGGCTCAAGCTCGGCAGTGATGCCTGCCAGCAGAGAGTCATAGTTTTCGAACTGTTCCATGGAAACCTTCGGAAGGGCCTTATCCTTTGTTTTCAGATAGATCACCGCTCCCGCACCGTTGTCAAGGGGTGACTCCGAAAGACCGGTCTTCTGCAATGATTTGTCACCGGATACAACTCCGGAAAAAGCCGCAGCAATTATGTTCTCCGCAACAGGCGTCAAAGTTTCGCCATCGCAGTAATTCAGCGTCACTGATATCCTCGAAATGACTCCGGACTCTGCGGATTTCCTTATCCCGTCCCGCCTCAGCTTTGCGTTGTAGGCATCCAAAGCTGCGGGGTACGACTCAAGCTTGCTTCTGTACTCCGCAAGAGCCGCCTCATATTCGACTCCCGTCGGATAGGATTCCCTGACAGGTTCCGTGGGTTTGACCGGTTCTGAGAGAAGACTGTCCGCCCCGGCAAGGTCATCCTTCAGAAGAGACGAAACCGGGATATCTGTCTTTTTATAGGTCAGAATGTAAAAGTCCGGCGTTTTCCCCGGGAGCAGGAACCCGTCGCCGCAGACCTCCGAACATATTTTCTGTTTGTCCACGCCAATGGCCTTGCGGTAGAGGACTTCGTTCTTCACGAACCAGACGGTGCCGCTTCCCGAAATGCAGCCCACGGAGGTCACGTCATTTTCCAGAAGCTCCGCATCTGCGCCGCCAATCTTAAAGAAAAGAGAGTTCTGCGAGTCGATCACACAGACCATGTCAAGGGCTTCAGAGGCGACGAATCTTGCCGCATCATCATGTATGAGAGAAGAGCCGGATGCCGGATCGAACCGGTACAGGGCGTTTCCCTTCTTGTAAAGTATGTGGGAGCCTTTGCCGGACAGCTTAATGTCCGAAAGACCCGAGTCCACCCGCAAAGGGCTGCCGGTGCTGTCAGTTTTTCTGCAATAGTAAGTGCTGCCGGAGCCTGTGACGGAGTTGTTGTCGGTGTAGAAAACGTATTTGCCGTCGGCGCTTTCAAAGACCTTGGCAAGGAGCTCTTCGGCCAGAAGTTCAGAAGCCGCAGGATTCAAAGCCGCCTCCCCGGCAATGAAAGCAGAGGAGACCATAAACCCTTTTCCGGAGTCGTTGGACCTGTAGAGCTCGCCCCCGGCGATATAGTAATAGACCGTGTCCCGCCTGGCCCTATGAGCTGCGAAAATGCAGAGGACCGCGATCAAAATGATGACAAGGGTGCCCAAAAGAGCCCCGAAAAAGCGCTTTGCCTTTACGCCGGGCTTTTCCGGAGAGGGCTCGGTGTTTGTCTCTTGGACTAGAGCCGGGTCTGTTTCTTTCACGGGAGGGGCTCCTTTCATTGGCGTTTACTGTCTGCGTATTTTCCCTATAACAAGGAAAACCAAAAAGACCAGAGCCTGGACGCCTACCACTGTGGCGCCGACGGGTGTGTCTATGATTATCGAGAGAATAATGCCGGTGAGGGACGTGGAGACCGCGATGCCGGCGGAGCAGAGGGTGACGCCCTTAAAGCTCTTGCAGAGGCGCATTGCCGAGAGGGCCGGGAAGACCACCAGGGCAGATATCAGCAGAGAGCCCACCAGGTTCATTGCCAATACTATCACAACTGCAATTATAACAGCGGTGGCGGTGTTTATGAATTTTACGTTGGTGCCTGTGGCGGCGGCAAAACTTTCGTCAAAGGTCACCGAGAATATTCTGTTATAGAATACCACGAAAAAGATCACCGTTAAAGCGCACATCACCAATGAGATGATCACGTCGGAGGAGGAGAGGGTCAGGATCAGTGTGGAACCGAAGAGGGCGGAGCACACGTCTCCGGCAATGTTGGCGGTGGCGGGAAACTTGTTAAGAAGCAGGTACCCGAAGGCCAGAGCGGTCACGGAGATCATGGCTATGGCTGCATCCCCTTTGACCTTGGCGTTCTGACCGAGGCGCAGGAGAAGAATGGCGCAAACAGCGGTCACCGGCAGCACCACAGGAAGCGTGGATGTGACTTTAAGGACCGTCGCAACCGCAAGGGCCCCGAAGGCCACGTGGGACAGTCCGTCGCCAATGAACGAATACCTTTTCAGCACCAGCGTCGTGCCCAGCAGGGACGCGCAGAGGGAGACCATCGTCTCGCAGATCAGCGCGTAAATTACAAAGTCGTGGGACAAATACTCCCAAAGTTTCAACAGTATCTCATGCATTCCGCTTCACCCCCTTGTGGGTACCGGAGGCAGACCCCGCTGTCTGAATGCCCGGTCCCGGCGTGAGGGACTCAAGGGCTGCGTATTCCGAGGCGCTTCCGAAGAAGGGATTGTCGCCAATGAACAAAATGTGGGAGGCATACCTTTTCGCCGCCTCCACGTCGTGGGAAATCATAATTATGGCAGTGCCTTTTTCTCTGTTGAGATTGGCCAATGTCTTATAAAGCTCGTCCGTGGCCCGTGGGTCAAGACCCGACGCGGGCTCGTCAAGCAGTATCAGTTTCTCTGTGGCGCAGAGGGCTCTTGCAATCAGAACTCTCTGCTGCTGGCCCCCGGAAAGCTCCCTGTAACACCTGTTTTTCAGGGATGTGATACCGAGAGCAGCCATTGCTGAATCCGCACGTTTTTTCTCTTCTTTTCCGTAAAAAATCCTGAATCCCATGCGGCCGGAACATCCCGACAGCACTATCTCTCTGACGGAAGCCGGAAAGTCACGCTGGACAAGGCTCTGCTGGGGCAGATAGCCAATCTGTTTTGAACTGAAGCCCTCGCCGAAGCACACCTTGCCGGAGACAGGCGGGATCAGACTCAGCAACGTTTTCATGAGAGTGGTCTTGCCCGCTCCGTTGGGTCCCAGCACACACAGATAGTCCCCCTCGCAGACGGTAAAGTCGATGCCCGACACTATTCTCCGCCCCTCGTAACCGACGGAGAGATTTTTGCAGCTGATAAGTTCCATAAAAACTCCTTGTATAAATGCCCGGAGGGGCTTTCAATGCTTTTTGCAGTCCCCGCACACGCCAAAAAGAACCGTGTCGGATCTGTCTATTTCAAACTGCTGGCGTCCCGCAATGTCTGCAACCAGCGCCTCCGCAGTCTCACGGTCCATGTGGATGGTCTTGCCGCAGACTTTACAGGACAGGTGGAGCTCTCCGCGGCAATGTTCCGCATCAATATATTGGAAGCACACCTTCCTGGTGCCCTCCCTGACGGAACGCCGGATCTTTCCCTCCGCTTCAAGCTCCGACAGATTTCTGTAGATGGCGCTTCTGCTGATGCCCCGGTCCGAAAGAGCAGTTTCGATCTCCTCTGCTGTGAGGAATGTGTCCGGATGGGATTCCAGAAAATCCGTAAGTGTTTTTCTCTGTTTGGTGGAATAGGTGCTCATATCTTTTGAGAGCCTCCGTTTGTTGGTGTTTTGCAGCGGTTCGGGATGTTGAATTTGAGAAACAGTCCCGAATTCGTTTGCATTATAGCATGAAACGCGCCTGCGGTGCAAGCACCTCCGGCGCGAGTGGTGCGGCTTCGCCGAGTGGTGCGAGCCTCCGGCTCGAGTGATCGCCGCGCAGCGGCTCCACAACTGTTCACTGACCACTGTTCATTGATACGCGCCTGCGGTGCAAGCACCTCCGGCGCGAGTGGTGCGGCGCATTGCGCCGAGTGGTGCGAGCCTCCGGCTCGAGTGATCGCCGCGCAGCGGCTCCAC
>CAMZBI010000061.1 GCA_947304585.1 uncultured Clostridia bacterium
TTTTGCCTTTGAGCAGTCTGCCGGTAAAAATCTCCGTCAAAATTTTACACCATCCGAATTACTTTTTGCCAAGGCCAAGCTTTTCAATAGCCCTGACATAGCCTCCCTTTTTTTTGAGACACTTGTTGACGCGGCTAATCGTCGCAGAACTGATGCCGGTTTTTGAAGAAACGTTCAAATAGTTTTCTCCGTTGTACAGCTTCACGGCAGTATCGAACCTCTGGGCCATATCCTCAATCTCTTTAGCGGTGCAAAGATCCTCGAGGAAAGCTCTCGTCTCATCAATACTTTCCATAGAACAAATCGCCGAAAGAAGAGTTTCGATCGATTTGCCTTTTAAATTTTCCATTTCCTGAAATAAACCTCCGGTACAAAAATAAGCTTTTTGAATTAATACCAAAAAGCATGGAATAGATGATAACACTTTAGCAAACTAAATTCAAGCGAAACTTTTGCGAAGTGAAGTGAAATGTTTTTCGACGAATAATGTATCGGCGTTGCAAGTGCAGGAGTGATTAGTTAATAGTGATTAGTTGCGGTGGGCTGCGCCTCAATCACTGCGCCTGCGGCAGCGCTTCGCGTAAGTTTTCAGTTATCAGTGAAGAGTGAATAGTTGTTGTGCGGCAAAGCCGCAATCACTTCGCCTAAAGCGCAAAAAAGGCTGCGCAGTTGATGCAAATCAGACCTGCGCAGCCGATGCGGAATACCCCAATTGTTCAATTGTAACTAATCACCGCGACTCGAGGCGGAGAATAACTTGCGATGCTTAATTATCCTTTGCGGCGCAAAGCCACAGCCGCCGCAAGCATAAGCGGGATCAACGCAATTGCGCCGAAGGATCCGAAGCAGCCTTTGTCCTTCTGAGTGTCGTCAGCTGGCGCAGTAGTTTCTGCCGGAGCGGGAGTTTCAATTACTTTGTCGGAACCGTTGAACACAAATGCGAATCTTCCGCCGGGAGCCGTGTCGCCGTCTGTGTAAAGGGTGAGGACGTCGCCGTCTGTCATATTGGCGTCTGCCCACTTGAAGCCGATGGAAAAGTCGTTGCCGGAGATGCCAAGGTCAGCCTTTTTGACGGCGAGAACCATCTGGTTGCCGGAGACTTTGTAGTTGACGTCAGCAACTTTCTCCCAGTTCCAGCCGCCCGTACTCTTCTCCAAGGCAAGTGTTGAACCTGTGCCTGTTTCGCGGCCGATGATGAATTCAAACTCTTCCCAGTCCTTGGAATCCTTTGTGGCGGCGCATGCGTCGATAAGCAGTCTCATCCAGTTTTCATCGGTGTATGGAGTGATTTCGTTCTCTGTCTTCACATAGAAGTAGATGTAGTCGTTGTCGTTTACGGCTTTTGCCTGGACAAAGTCGTTTCTGATGCCGGGGTTGCTGTATTTCTGGGTGCCCCAGCCTTTGACATTGTCTCTTTTATAGGTGTTGTGGGCGTAGTGGTTGTAGGAGATAAGGTTCTCGTTGTTCCAAACTGAGAAGTCGTTCAGGTCGACAGTCATGGAGACCTCCTGGGTCTTGGTCGCGCTCATGCCCTTGTACTTTCTGACGTTGTTCACCAGCTGATAGTAAAAGTAATCCTTAAGGTTGCCTTTTGAAGGCTCAATGTCACGGGAGTTTTCGTCGTTGTACTGATCCGGGAAGCCGTTCTTCACTCCGCCCCACTCCTCGTTTCTGCCGGCGATCCACTCGTTCCAGCCTGTTACGAAAACGATGTCAGGGTCAACGGAGATGGCATAGTCCCACTGTTCCTGGAAGTTGATCCCGTAATAATAGGCATTTTCCATTTTAGAGGTGCAAACGATCTCCTCGCCTCTGTAGGAGTATGTATACTTGAAGTCTTTCTGGTTTGAATAGCCTCTGCCCATGTTGTGAGCGCCGTTCATGGCGGAGAGCTTCATTGTGGAGTAGTCCGCATTCATTGCAACTCCGACTGTTGTGGATTCGACTGTGCCGTCGGCTCTCTTGTAAAGAGCCTGGGGATAGCGGTGGAGCCATCCGAACCAGGTATCGTCGTGATCGCCCTTGAAATAGTCCGGTTCACCCTGTCTGAAGGTGAAGAAATCGTAGATCTCTTTTTCAAAAGCATCGTTGAGATCAAGAGATTCCTTTATACCCATGACAAAGGGCTTTCCGTCAAGATAGAACCACTGATCCTGATAGAGTCCGTTCATGTAAAGCTTTTTGTAAATCTGTCTGAGAGATGACGCAGTATAGGCGTGATCCCAGAAGGGAAGCATAAAACCGACCTGAGGAGTTTTAACGCCGTCCGCCCTTGCCTCTGCCCAGACGCTTAGAAGCTCCATATAGCACTTGTCCCAGGTGAGGTCCTGGTTGGTGCAGTCAAAAAGAACAAAGTCGACACCCGCATCCGCAAGCAGTTCGCCCTGCTTCCTCATGACGTAATGGTCAATTGAGTAATAGCCCCAGATAGGCTCGTTCCAGAAATATGGTCCGTCGTCCCGGTTCCAGGCTTTGTGGTTGTAATCATTCTTGGCCTCAGGGTACTTGTCAATGATCTGCTGCACGTTGAGTGCTTTGCGTCCCGCGAAATTGTAGTGCCAGGTCCAGAAGAAGATGCCAACCTTCTTGTTGTTCCTGTCGCCGGCATCCTTATATTCCACTGCGGGTCTTCCAAGGCCGTCAACAAACGTCCACTGGGTGGAGTCGACGTCAAGAGTATTGATGGGATGATCCTCCGGGATCACGTACTCCGGCGGGATCTCCACTTTCTGCTCGGTGGCAGCGCTGATCTTGCCAAGGGCTTCCTTGCCCTCACCGCCTGCAAAAACTATCTCGGCCATCGGACCGCCGCTCTGGGAAAAACCACCAATGTAGCCCTGTGCATAATTGACAGAACCTTCGTACCAGTAGAGTCTCATGTTTTCGCCCTTGTTGACGCCAAGAACGACAATATACTCACCTGCCGGGCAAGATCCCTTGCCAAGTTCCTGAAGATCGACGTAGATACAGGAATTACGCTCCCAGGATGAAAGTGTCTTTGAGGCTATCGGTTCTGCTTTCTCGGACTGTTTAACGTTGCTGTCCCATTTATACAGGGCAACGTAGATCTCCTTGTCGGTGGAGTTGAAGTTGACGTAAATGCCGGCCTTGGTAAAAGCGGCCTTGGCGTTAAACTGGACTTCAATCTCCTGAGAAGAACCAATTGTTACCGTGGACTTTTTTGACCCGCTGTCGTAAAGATTCACAGGACCTGCGGCTCCGGCATTGGAAACTGAAAACAGCCCTGCGAGAATGAACACCGCAACGGCGATCAATACTGAATTTACAAATCGTTTTTTCATATCAATTCTCCAAAACATTAATTAATGCTTTTTCTTTTTAGCAAGCAGCGCACCGGCAAAAGCGGAAACGCCAATAAAGACAAGTGGGGAACCTCCTGACAGGAATGTTCTGCAGCCTCCGCAGCCCGGCTGGGGATCCGTGCCCGGGTTGTTTTTCTCGTCATCCGAAAGAACTTCCTCAAGCTCTATGTCAGAAAGAACGAAGCAGAAGCGGCCTCCCGGAGCGGCATCACCGTCGGTGTAAAGAGTCATGATGTCTCCGTCTGCAAGGTTGTTGTCGGCAAACTTAAAACCGAGGGTAAACCCGCTTTCCGTCATATTGACAGCATTTCTCGGGACTTTTATCTGAACCACGTTGCCGGATACCGTGTAGTCAACGTCTGCAATTTTCTCCCAGTTCCAGCCTCCGGTGCTTTTCTCAAGAGTAAGGGTGGTGCCTGTACCGGTCTCTCTGCCGATGATATATTCAAATTCTTCCCAGTCTTTGGAATCCTTTGAAGCAGGAGCGGTGTCAAGAATTAGTTTTATCCAGTCTTTGTCGGTGTAAGGCGTAACAGGATCCAAAGTTTCTGCGTAGAAATAAAAGTTTTCGTCGTCATATGAGGCTTTTATAGTCTTAAAGTCGTTTCTGGTGGCCTCCGTGACGTATTTACATCCCTGGAAACCGGAATTGTTTCTTTCAAGGGTGTTGTGGATATAGTGATTGTAAGTTACAACGTCGGTCCACTGGTCTGCGCCGCCGTTAATGTCAATGGTCTTTGCCGGGCAAGTGACAGGTTTTGACATGCCCTTGTATTTTCTGACGTTGGCGACGAGCTGATAATAGTAATAGTCTTTCAGTTCGCCTTTTGAAGGCTCAATGTCCCTGGAATTGGCGTCGTTGCACTGGTCCGGGAATGCATTCTCCTGCCCTTCCCATTCATCATATCTGCCAACCAGCCACTCGTTCCAGCCCGTCACAAAAACGATCTCAGGGTCAACGGAAAGAGCGTAATCCCACTGTTCCTGGAAATTGATGCCGTAGTAATGGGCGTTGTCCATGTTCTTGCTGCAGACGATCTCTTCGCCCCTGTAAGTATAGGTGTAAGAGTAGTTCTCTTGCATAGAGAAGCCTCTTCCCATGTTGTGAGGTCCGTTCATGGCGTAAAGGACCCGTTTTTCGTAGTCGGCGTTCTGGGCAATGCCAACGGTCATCTGCTCAACGGTACCGTCCTCGTTGTAATATTTAGCCTGAGGGTAAACGTGGAGCCAGCCCCATTCGGCGTCTGTACTGTCATCCTTCCAGTAGCTGGGCTCGCCCTTTCTGAAAGTGAAGAAATTAAGGATGTCGCTGCCCTCTTCGGTGCTGCCGTCGATGGATTTCTTGATGCCCATGAGGACGGGCTTGCCCTCCCAGTAGAACCAGAGGTCCTGATAGACCTCCATTCTGTAAAGTTTATAAAACAGGGATTTAATTGATATCTCGTTGTTTGTCTCGTCCCAGAAGGGAAGCATAAAACTGATCTTGGGAACGTTGACGCCTTCCGCTTTTGCCTGAGACCAGACTTTCAGGAGATTAAAGAATTCGTGCTCATAGATAAGCGTGCCGTTGGTACAGTCGAAGAGCACAAAATCAATCCCTGCGTCAGCCAGCAGTTCGGCGTGTTTTCTCAGGACGTAGTCGTCCATTTCGTTATAATAACCGAAAAGGGGCTCGTTCCAGAAGAAACTTGCGCCGTTATAGGCGTTCCAAACCCTGTTGTCGTAGTCGCGAATGGCTTCGGGATGCTCGACAAGTATTTGATTCAAGTTGGCGGGTCTTTGCTTGGAGTTGTGGTTATGCCAGGTCCAGTAAAAGATGCCGACCGTCCGCTGTTTTTTGTTGCCAATGTCCTGATAGAGAGGCAGAGTCCTGCCAAGGCCGTCAACGGCTGTCCAAAGCGTGGAATCAATGTTAAGCCTTCCGACTTCGCAGTCCTTCGATATTTTCGCCTCCTCAGGTATAGCAACAGAAAATGGTTTGCCCCGGTCAGACAGTTCCTTGAGGAAAGATGAAGGATCGCCGTTGTGATCGATTGTAAACGCCGGTGCGCCGTCGTAATAATAGTCGGAAACAAAACCCTCAACAGGATCTTTTGCCGGCACATACCAGTTAAATTTGAAAGAATAACCCTGGGGAAGAGCCTCTCTGAAATAGTATTCTCCGGGCTCAAATGAGGAGAGACCGGCGTTGCCCGCATTGACAGAAAGTATATCGCCCTTTACCCATTCAGTGTGTTCAACAGACGCCAACGGAGCCTTGGACAGGGTCGTTGCCATATCGGTGTCCCATCTGTAAAGCTCGGAAACCGCAACTTTACCGCCGTTTGACGCGACATTTAATTCTATGCCCACGGAAGAAAATGTACTTCCGGCATTTAACCTGAAGCCTACGGAAGTTCCGAAGTCAACAGCAACCGAACTTCTCTTGGTGGACTTGTCAACGGTGATCTCCGTTTTGGCCGCAAAAACGCCAATGCCCGTCACCTGGAACACAAGGAAAACAACAAGCATAAACGCAAAAATATTTACAGTCGCCTTTTTCAAATCAAATTTCATTACATCCTCCGTTGTTCTTCCGTCTGCCTTTCTTTTTCAATGCAGTGAACAAAAAGACGGTCAATAGAACTGAAATCAAAACTATTACAGGACCGCCGACGGAACCGCCGCAGCCTTTGCCTTTAACTTTCATCTCGGTGGTTCTGAAAACGTAGGTAAATCTCTCCCCCGGAACTGTGTCTCCGTCTGTGTAAAGAGACAAAATATCGCCGTTTTCAAGATTGGCGTCCGCCCACTTGAACCCAAAAAGAAGGTCTTTTGACGTAAGTCCAAGAGAAGCCCTGGGAATCTCTAGAGTCATCACGTTGCCGGAGACTTTGTATTTTACGTCGCAAACCTTTTCAAAGTTCCACCCGCCAATGCTTTTCTCAAGAGCAAGCGTATCCTTTGTTCCGGTCTCTCTTCCCACAATGTATTCAAAACCTTCGTAATCCGTTGAATCCTTAGTGGCCTCGCCTGTGTCTATAAGAAGCCTCATCCAGTTCCCGCTGTCGTAAGCCGTGATGTCTGTTGCGGTTTTTACGTAAAAATACAGATTTTGGTCATCAAAAGAAACTTTAGAGGATACAAAATCGTTTCTGATCCCGTCGCCTTTGTATCTGACTCTTCCGTAGCACTGGGCGTCCCTTTTGTAGGTGTTATTGGCGTATGCCTTATATTCAATGATTCCCTCATCTTCCCACTGGGAAAGATCGCCTGAAATATCTATTGTCTTTTTGACTTTCTGAGCAGGCTGGGCCGAAGCGCCTTTGAACTTTCTTATATTGTTCACCATCTGGTAATAATAGTGATCCTTAAGATCGCCAAGGGAAGGTTCCACGTCCCTTGAGTTCTCGTCGTCGCACTCGTCCGGGAAGGCATTGTCAACGCTGCCCCAGTGGTCGTACCGGCCTGCAGTCCACTCGTTCCAGCCGGTTATGAAAATGATCTCAGGATCGACTGATATCGCATAGTCCCACTGCTCCTGGAAATTGATTCCGTAAAGCTTCGAATTATCCATGTTTGAACTGCAGACGATCTTCTCTCCACGGTAGGTGTAAGTGTAACTGTAATTCTCCTGCCGTGAATAGCTTCTGCCCATGTTGTGGGGATTGTTCATTGCGTCGCAGGACATGGAGTCAACGTTTGCATTCTGGGCAACGCCAACGGTGGTCATTTCCACGGTTCCGTCCGCATTCTTATAGAGAGCCTGGGGATAGATGTGGAGCCAGCCCCAATAGCTGTCTGTCTTGTCGTCTTCAAAATAAGAAGGAACTCCGCCCCTGAAAGTGAAGAAATTGGCGATCTCAGCCTGGAGAGAGTCTGTAAGATCAAGTCCGGAATTGTGAGCCATGATAAGGGGCTTACCCTCCCAGTAAAACCACAGGTCGCTGTAACGCCCTTCTCTGTATATCTTGTTGTACACCTGAGTCAGCGAGTCCAGAGTGTTCTCGGTATACCCGAACTGCATCATAAAAGCGATTTGCGGCGTCCTGACGCCGTCAGCCCTTGCCTCCGACCAGACTTTGAGAAGGTTCATGTACATCTCTTCCCAGGTGTAATTTCCGTTGGTGCAGTCAAAAAGAACGAAATCTATGCCGGCATCCGCCAGCATCTCGGCATGTTCTCTCAGCACGTATTCGTCGTGAAGGGTGTAGTAGTTAAATATCGGCTCGTTCCAGAAAAAGTGAGCTGACCCGATCTCTTTCCAGATCGCATGGTCATAGTCGTTTCTCGCTTCGGGATACTGCTCCAGGATGGAGTTAACGTTGCAGGCGGGGTGCCCGTTGTTATGCGTATGCCAGGTCCAGTAAAAAATACCTACCTTCTTTTCCTTCTTACCGCCAACGGTCTCCGCTGTAACACCTGTTCGGCCAAGGCCGTCCTCAAAGCCCCAGGTCGTCGGATCAACACCCTTGTTAATGATATCCTGATCTTGGGCAGGATCCCACTCCGGCGGCGCTGTGTTAAACTCAAAATCCACCTCTTTTGAGGCCTCACCGAATGCCTTGTCGCAGGGTTCCTTGGTCACGCACTGGCCAAGAGGCCCTCCGTATCTGTAAAGACCGTTTACGTAGCCCCTGATCCCTGCAATGGCAGGTGCTATCCACGTAAACTTCACCGCATCCGGAGATTTAACTATTTTAAGGACAAAAAGGTATTCTCCGGCAGGAATGCCGTCGCTTCCGAAATCGGCAAACACCGTGTCGTTTCTCACCCAGCCGGTCACCGTCCTGCGAAAAACAGGATCGCTTTTCTGAGAAGTCCTTGCGTTTTTCTCCCAGTTATAGACTAATATTTCAACTTCCCGGTCCTTGGAGGGGCTGTTGATCTGAACGCCGAACTTAAGAATTGGGGAAACTGTTTTGAACTGAACTTCAATTGATGAACCCTCGGTCACCTCAACAGTGGACTTGATGGAGAATTGATCGTTCTGATAAATGTCAAAAACATCCGACGCAGCGAAAACAGGCAGCAAGGTTCCTGAAAAGATAAAAGAGACAGAAAAAACAAACAAAAGAATCCTCATGGCAATATTTAAGATCGGATCTCTTTTAATCTGAACGCTTCTCATCTCTGTAAAACCCCTATCCGAATATGTCTCTGTGTCAAAACACACGGTGCAAATTAAGTCGCTTAAATTATAATCAAAATCAGGCAAAAAAACAAGCGGAACCGCCGGAACATCTTCCGGGATCCCGCCTGTGTGTTTAGTTAATTATCTTTTTTAAAAGGAGATCATCTCTCTTTTTTTCTTGCAATCACCAGTGCAACAGCAGCTGCTGCGCAGATCGCAATGCCTCCGCCGACAAAGTTTCCGCAGCCGTTGTTCTTGGGCTCAGCTGTGGGCTCGGCAGTAACTTCAGGCTCAGATCCGGTGGGTACCTCGGTAGCAACAGGAGCCTCTGTAATCTCGGGAGCTGCAGTTACTTCGGGAGTAGGAGTTACTTCAGGTACTTCGGTCGGTTCGGGTGTCACAGGCTCATATTTTGAGAAATCGCCGTCGAAGGCAAGAGCAGCCTCTTCGTTCTCAAAGAAAGCAATCCAGGCGATATCATATTCAACGTCCTGAGTAGGTATGTCGTTGACGGGGTCGAAACGGAAACCCATCCACGAATCGCCGCCTTTTGCATTGTCAACGAAAAGCTTCTTCGCAGTAGGATCAATAACGACCGTCTGCCAATCGGTGGTAGAATAATCGTAATTTATCGAAGAAGAATATCCTGCCGTCGCTCCTGCAACCTTTGTCGTATAGAAGAAGCACTCACCCGAGCCTGCATCGTATTCTGTGCTGCAAACTCTCATTCTGATAGCCATATACGGGTACTGTTCGCAGGGGATCGAGTCGTCCACAGGGTCAAAATCGAACAGGGTCAGAAAACTGAAATTGAACTGAGCGTCATAAGCTCCCTCGGGAACAAATACGTGAAGAGTTCCGTCCTCATTTTCAGAAAACTGAACTGTAAGTGTGTCCTCGAAATAATCAAGATCCCATTTCTTAAGATCGTAGAATATTTCACAGGGATCGGTTCCATCACCGCCCAAAACGACCTCAGTCTTCTCAAGAGAAGGCATCTGACCGTAGGGAACAGCACCCTCCTCAAGGGGAGTAAAATAGTCTACCTGCATACGGAGACAGAGCTTCGGAACATAGTCACCTGTCTGGAACACAAGCTGTCCGGGGTACTGAGCCTCACCGGACCAGACGCCTACAGCGTTATCTGAAGGATCAGAAAGTTCAACGTAGTAAACGCCTGCTGCAAGAGGAGTGTCGAACTCGAATCCTACGAAAGAGTTATCCTCAAAGTTTTCGATAACGTCAGGTCCGAAGAGAGGATCGGAATTCACAGTGGTATCGTAATCTGTGTTCCACTTCCAGAGAGTGACTGTAAGACTTCCTATAGCATCGTTCCAGCTGGGGCAAATGAAACCGATGGCAGTTGCGTCGGCAACAGTGGAGATCACCGAACCCACACGGTCAACATTAGCCTGAGTCATTAACAGAGCGGAGTCGGTATGCTTCACATTATAGTTGCCGGGTAGATTCTTCTGATCCTCTGCGAAGTTGACCATCGAAAGGGACAGTGCAATCGCCAGAACAGTCAAAATGCAAATAATCTTTTTCATAAAATAACCTCCGGGAAATTTTATATAAAATTGTAAGTATCATTATAAACACAGGTCGTCTCAAAGTCAACGAAATCTTTTTTTGAAGACCGTGTCAAGTTTTGACGGAGATTCGCTTCCGGCCGCCTTCGGCTCCGCATT
>CAMZBI010000062.1 GCA_947304585.1 uncultured Clostridia bacterium
GATTATGTGAAAAAAATATTTCCTAACGTTTGAGGTGTTATTTCCTAAAGACGGGCTTGCAACGCAGTTGCACCACCAGCGCGTCAGCGCTCCCACTTGCGCGCAGCGGACTCATTTGCAACGCAGTTGCACCACCAGCGCGTCAGCGCTTCCACTTGCGCGCAGCGCACCCACTAGCGCTTTGCGCTTTCTTGCAACGCAGTTGCACCCACTTGCGCGAAGCGCACGCGCGTTAGCGCTTGCACTTCGCGCCCTGAACTGCTACAATGTACTCAGGAAAGTGTCGCTCCGAACAAAAGGATTGACACGGAGACTTGAAAAGTGATATCCTTTATTCACTGGAATTGATCCTTTTACGTATCGTTAGGAGGTTTACTATATGAAAAAGGTTTTGATCATGATTTTAGCCGCTGTGATCGCGCTGACTTTCTTCTCGTTCCCCGCTTTTGCGGACGAAGAAAAGCTGCCGGACGGCTTTGATTTTTATTCGATGACAGCATATTACGAGGTGCCGGTCGTTCTTTCCTACAAATATGTCACAAAATCCGATCAGATTCAGAAGAAAGACATTGACGGAAATCCTATGGTTGACGATGAGGGAGAACCGGTTTACGTTGATAAGGGATACGTTTTCGACGATGCAGCCGATAAATATATCGTTCCTATTGTTGGCTTTACCACAAAGGACGGATCCTTTACGAACTACGCGCCGACCTACGGAGAGAAGGCCATTGGAAAAGGAAAATACGAGATCAAATTCTACAGCGTTATGGCTCCTGCCTATGAAATGGATTCTTCCAAAATCGCAGTGAACAAAGGCTACGGCCTCACACACATTGGCGATAACACCGCTGTAAGCATCATCAGTGCAGCCACTCTTTACGGTGCTTCGGAGTTTTACGATGACGCAGGAACGCCCAACCCGAACTTCACTCTCAAAGACGGATATTTCCTTGATCAGGAAGTTGATGCCGACGGAAACAATCTCAGAATCGACGTGAACGGCTACGTTATCGATGCAAACAACATCTGGCATTCGAGAGACGGCCACAGGATCGAGCCCTTCGTTCAGATTGGCGAAGATGAGAACAAGAGAGAGATCCTCGTTTGGATCGACCTTCAGACGCGTCTTGACGAAAAGGGAAGGGTCAGAGACTATACGTCCATCACGAACCAGGAACTCCTCGATAAAGGCGTTATAACGATGCCCGAGAAATATGCTACTCTTGCAGATGAGTTTGATGCCACGGTGGATTACGACGGCGACGAGAAAGTCGGCTCCACGAAGGATAAGACCGCCTACAAGAAGCTGGTAAAAGAAAAGAACAGCTGGCTTGAGGGCTGCAGCATCCAGATGTACACCCTTGACTATATCGACCTCAACGGCGACGGAAAGAAGACCGATGACGATATGGCTTACTTCTATGACGAGAACGCCAATGGAGAGTACGATGAGGGCGAGGCATACGGATACAACCATCCGAAGCTCAAAGTCACCCAGGATCTGATCATGACCAAGGCTGACAAGAACGGCAAACTGCTCTACGTCCAGGGCTCTCCTGCTATTGGCAATCCGCTCTCAAAGGTTAAGATCAGCAAGCTCACAGTTGAGATCGATGCTCTCGGCGAAAAGCTTTACGACGTTGCAGAGGATCCTCAGCAGCAGAACGAGATCATCATCACCACCGGTGACATCTATAAAAACATCGAGAAGGCTCAGGCTTACGTTGCCGAGCATCCGGAAAAGATGTACACCGACGGACAGGTGCTCGGAAGAGCAAAGTGCGTTACCACCAAGACCGAGTATACGAAACTTGACCTCAACTACCCTGAGACCATGAAGAGCGTTGACGTAGTTCTTGAGGAAGGTTCCGTGATACCCGCCAATGCCACACTGTATTTCAACTTTGTTGTGAAGACTGAGCAGACCGAGCATGAGTTCGAATACTACAAGAAAAAAGATTACAACCTCTTCCCGATCAACAAGGGCGAAGTTGATTTGACCAGAATACCCAATGCTCCCGTGGAAGCCACTCCCGAGCCGGAGCCCAACAAGTGCGGCGTAACAATTGCAGGCGGTATCGCAGTGGTTGCCGTTATGGCGGTCGCATTCATCGGTCTCAAAAAGAAAGAAGACTGAATTTAACTGAGCGGTTCCCGGGATAAACGTCCCGGAACCTGACGAAAAAGAAAACCTGTGGCTGAGAGATCGGCCCGGGTTTTCTTTTTCTTTACTGGGAAGGGCGTTTGTGTTAAAATAACGGGGCGGTCTCCTGCAGGGAGATATTGATTTGAGAGTTGATAAACTGCTTTTTCTGGAGATCTTGAGGAGGATTTTGCATGTATCCGTATGAGCTTTTTTGGGGGCTGGATCTGTACTCGCTGCTTCTGCTGACAGGAGTCGTATCGTCTTTTATAATCTTCCGGATCTGTGCCGACAGGAGAGATTTTTCAGCAAAACTTCAGAATCTCATCCTGTTTGACGGGTTTGTCTCGGTGGTGGCGGGGTACTTCGGAACCGTTCTTTTTCAGGGCATTTACAATGGCATAAAAACCGGCACCTTTGTCCTTGACAAGAACACCGGAGCCACGTTCCTGGGCGGCCTGATCGTTGGAGTTGCGATTTTCTTTCTTGTTTATTTTACCGCAGGACATTTCCTTTTCAAAAAGAGCGGCAGAGAGCACATCACAAGGCTTTGGGATCTGATCTCTATTGGCGCCGGGGCCATTGCTTCAGCCCATGCCTTCGGCAGGATAGGCTGCTTCTTTGCGGGGTGCTGCTACGGGATACCCACGGACAGTTTTATAGGCGTGCAGTTTCCGGGGATGCATCATAAGGTCCTGCCGGTGCAGCTTTTCGAAAGCGCTTTTCTGTTCATTCTGTTTGGCGTCATCATGTTCCTTAATATGAAAAAGAAAGATTTCATCTTCGGGATGCCGCTGTATATGGTTGGCTACGGCGTTTGGCGCTATTTTATCGAATTCCTGAGAGGGGATGACCGGGGCGAGTTTTTCATTAAGATATTTACGCCGTCCCAGTTCACCAGTGTTCTTATGGTGATCGGCGGAATCGTCCTCGGAGTGTTTTTGTACAAGAAGTTTTATGCAAAGAAAAAAGAATAGTCTTTTCATAATAAGGATAATCTCAGGCATTGCGCTTGTGGTGCTTGTGGGGCTGGAACTCTTCAAGGTCAAGCTCCTCGGGGACGCCGTCCACAACGAGATACTGAGCGTGCTTTTGACCAGGTCCCTTGCGGCTGTTTTTTTCCTGACCGTGCTGCTGGAGTCCGGAGACAGGGTGGCGTGCAGAAAGCCTGCGGGGGAATATCTTAAGAGCCTGGCCCTTGTGATACCGGCTTTTCTTGTGGCCGTTAACAATCTACCGCTGGTCTCCCTTATTATCGGGGACTGCAGGGTCAATGACACGGCTCTTTGGGTGTTTCTGTTTGCGCTTCAGTGCGTTGCCGTCGGAGCTTTTGAGGAACTGGCCTTCAGGGGGATACTGTTCCCCTATTTCCTGAAAAAATGCAGGACAAAACTGCAGATATTTTTCTGCATTGCCGCCACCAGCTGCGTGTTCGGCCTTTACCACCTGTTCAATCTGATGGAAGGGGCGGGCATTGGCGACGTGCTGCTCCAGGTGGGCTATTCCGCCCTGATCGGTGCCATGTGCGCGGCCTGTATGCTTCTCACCGGGGACGTTGCCGTTCCCATCGTGCTCCACTCGGTCTACAATTTTTGCGGGCTTCTGGTGCCGAAACTCGGCGGAGGCAAATGGTGGGACACGCCAACGGTGATATTTACCGCAGTCCTGGGGACACTGACATTTGCATTCTATTTAACAGTTTTCCTGAAGAAGAAAACTTTCAGACTTAAAGAGGCTTTGGAGCCCGCAGCGGCGCCGGAACCGGAGGAAAATGATCAAAATGCGTAAAGCGGTTAAACCGATCAATCTCATATTGACGCTGTGCCTGTTTTTTGCTGTTTTTGCGGCAATTTTCAGCTTTGACACCTTCGCTGACGGCTATACCGTCATGGTGGAGTGGCCCGGCGGGACCTTCGACAAGGGGGAGACCATAGACATCGAAATCTCGATCATCGGGCTTGCTACCGGCAAGGTGGTAAACGGCGGGATCACCGCCGAAGTCACGGGGCTTGAGCTCTCTCTTATTGAGGCGGCTCCGGGTTTTGAGATACATCCGAATTACACGCCGGGCGTCATTGTCGTGGAGTTTTCGTCAAATGCAGGCTACATCTCCACCCAGGCGGGCAAGGCGGTCATTTGCATGCTCCGCTGCAGGATCGGCGAGGATGCCGAAACAAGGCTGAAGGTCCAGGGCACCGTGTCCGTCGCCGGCATGACGGAGATGACTCCCCAGTCTATTTTTACGGTAAACCGGGTGCCTGCGCCGACTGAAAAGCCAACTTCGACACCAAAGCCCACACCGACCCCGGGCCCCGACGAAACTGCCGCTCCAACTTTCACGCCGACCCCGTCGCCGACGATGGCCCCCACCGATCCGCCGACGCCAACCCCGACGCCAACAATGGTAGCAGGAGAAACACCTCTTCCGACGTCAACCGAAACAGCTCAGGAAACGTCGATCTCTGACAACACCCCGTTCCAGACCTCCGATGCAATAAAACCGGTGGACGTCCCCGGCGGCACGGACAGAAAAACCGCTGACCCGATACCCTACGGAGCTGTAGTCTTCTGGGCAATCGTTGCTCTCGTGGCTGGCATCTGGGTAGGCATCGGCATTGGCGCTATCATCTGGAAGCGCAAATCCATATTTGTTTCCGACGCCGAGCGGAAGGTCATCGGCAAAAAGTGACCTTTTTCCGCAAAGAACCGGTTTTCCCTATTTTATCAGCTTTATGATGACGCCAATCCTAATGTCAACAGCGGCAACAGTCACCACAGTCATCACAGCGGCAATTGCTACGGCAGGTATCATATTTGTTGCCTGTTATATGCAGACAAAGCGCTTCAAGATCACAAGGCTGTTCATTGACAGATACTCTGAGGCAAAAGCCCCGGGGAGAAAAAAAGGCCGGAAGGGCGGAAACAAGTCATTTTCCGGAAATAACGAATTCCCGGAAAATACTTTGTCCCCTGAAAACACCGGTTATTTCCGCGCAGCTCTGATCTCAGATCTCCATTTTCCCATGTTTGGCGTCAGCGGCGAGGACGTGATCTATAAGATCAACCATGAAGACTGCGACTTGGTCCTTGTGGCGGGAGATCTCTGCCAGAACGGCAAAGGCAAAGACGAAATGCTGGCGTTTATGAAACGCCTTGCTGACGAGGCCGCCGGTATTCCGGTGCTAGTTGTACTTGGAAATCATGATGCGACCCACGCCTGCGGCAAAAACAGGGAAAAGATTGCCGCCTACTGCGCAGAGATCGAAAAATGTGGCGGAAACGTCAAAGTGCTGCGCAACGAGATCTACAGGATCGGCAGAGACGGAGAACCCGGTGTGGTTGTGGCGGGGTTTGACGAGTTCGTTATATCTGACACCAAAGACCGGGTGACCTTCTTCGAGACAGCCGCCAAAGAGGCCGGTGAAAAGGAGAAATTGTTGCTATTAATGCACAATCCTGATATAATGGAGGACCTTAGAGAGACTGTTGAAAAAGGCTCAAAATACTGTGTCACGGTTGCGGGACACACCCACGGAGGACAGGTCTGGCTGCCTTTCGGGCTGGAATTCAAGCTGCTCCGGGGCGACAGTTTGCCGAGAAAAGGCTTCGTTTACGGCCTCTATGACTACTGCCGGAACAACAGGCTGTACATCACCTGCGGGCTGGGACAGAGTTTCTTGCCAATAAGGTTCGGAACGACTCCGGAGATCGCTTTTATCTGCTTTTAAGCGGACCTTCCGGGCATTGGCAATGATCGGACGCAGGAACATTTCCGGAAAATAAATTATTTCCGGAAAATACGGGGAAAAACATTGGCGGAAGATCATTTCCGGAAAATATCATATTTCCGGAAAAACAACGCTCAAAAAGAAAACAATCAGTAAAAGACTGACGGGAGATATAATATGCTTTTATCGAAAAAATACGGAGACAGATTTGACGGATACCGGGTGAAAAAAGTCACCGGCCCCTTCCTGCTGATCCCCTACATCATGAAGACCAGAGTGGATTCCCAGGTCTACTACGACGACGACATCGACATCACCGCCGTTGAAGATTTTATGAGGGAGCATCAGGCCGACATCCCCGGGCTGTCACTTTACCACATCATCATTGCCGCCGTTCTCAGGGTCTATTCCCAGCGGCCCTACCTCAACAGGTTCGTGGTGGACAGCAAGATCTACGCAAGGAATCACTTCTGCATCTCCATGATGATAAAAAAGGGCGTCAACGTGAAAGGCGAAGAGACCCTGGTCAAGCCGGAACTTCCCTTGGACGGGACCTTGCTTGACGTGGTGGATGCCTTCAATAAGATAGTTGAGGAGAACAAGGTCGTTGAGAACATGAACGACACCGACGACACCATCGACATCATCGGACATCTTCCCCATTGGCTTGTTAAGTTTGTGATCAACACCATTATGTTCCTGGACAAAAAGAACATGATGCCCAAGTTCTTCTACAAGGTCAGCCCATTCCACACCAGCTTCTTCATCACCAATATCGGCTCCATCGGAATCGAGCCCATCTACCACCACATCTACGAGTTCGGCACCACCTCCCTTTTCCTCGCCATTGGCAAGAAGCGCACCGTTGTCGTCACCGACGCTGACGGGCACGTGGTGAGAAAGCGTTTCATGGGCTTCAAGATCGTTGGCGACGAAAGGATCTGCGACGGCCACTACTACGCAGAGAGCGCAAGGCTCCTGATGAAGCTTCTGAAGCATCCGGAAAAGCTGCTGACGCCGCCGGAGAAAGTCTTTGTTGACGACGGAATCAACAAGCTCTACGACAGGTATCTCCTTGACGAGGAGACAGGCAAGAAGACCGGCGAGCTGTTCGACGAGGGCGAGAAATACGCGGTCCACCGCTTTCACAAGCCGGTAAAAGACGAAAAGAAAGGCAAAAAATAAGACAATAGTCTTTGAGAGGTACAAAAAATGAAAAAAATCGTCAGTTTTATAGTCGCGGCCGTGCTGGCTTTGTCCATTCTTGCGATTCCGTCTTTTGTTGATGCCAAGGAGCGGGAGAACATTGCCCTTGAAAAAACTGTGGAGACCTACGCGGAAGAGAACGCCATGGCAGACCTTGTAATGCCCAACTGGTTTTCCGCCGCCAACCTTGTGGACGGTCTGAACGAAGAGTGGGACGGCGACCCCGCCAATACCGAACCCAGCCTCTGCTGGTACACGGTTGCCGACAAACGCAACACCGACATCTCTGCGATCGTTGACCTCGAAAAGGTCTACGACATCGGCGAGATCCGACTCTACCCCTCCAAATTCCTCAGCGGCCAGGGCACCCCTTCCACGTTTGACGTCGAGATCTCTCTTGACGGCGACATCGACGGCGAGTGGACCGTTGTGGGCGGCGAATCCAAACTCAAGGACACCACCCGTTCTGATCCGTTTGTCTATAACGCGGGTGGTCAGCAGGGCCAGTACATCCGGATCCATATCCTCCGGGAGAGCGCCATCTCCGACGGCAAGTTCTACGGCGGCTTCGGCGAACTGGAAGTTTACGAATTTGTCTATAATTACAGAGACTTCAACGCCGACACCGACAAGCAGTACTTTGATCAGATCCTGGTCAACGGCGAGGAAAAGGCCAACGGCAACGACGCCGTAGCAGCCCTCAAGGCCCTCATCGACGGCTCCGACGGCAGCATCGAAACCATCACAATGTTCGGCTGGTTCGGCCTTGTAGATACTGCTACGCCTTTCTCTGAAATGCTGGACAGCTTCGGCTACGTCATTGATGACGGCAAGCCCGTCTTCGACAAGTCCTTCACCGTGGCCGAGACCGAGCAGGAAGTCCTCGACGGCAACGGCATGCGCTACCGCATCACCGCCAACGTCTCAAAGCTCAAAGACGGCGAGACCCACGTGATCAAGGCCTGCGTGAAACTCACCAACGGCGACGTGGTGCTCTTCAACCGCGAAAACCGTGAAGCGATCATTAACTACAAAGCTCCGGTCCCCGCCACTCCAGAACCCACCGAGGTTCCCACCGAGAACCCCACCGACGAGCCCACCGGCGCTACCGACCCCGAAGCCACTACCCCGAGACAGGACACCGGCGACACCAATGAGCCTTCAACCGGCTGCGGCAGCGTTATCGGAATCGGCTGGATCGTTGCCCTGGCGGGTGTAGTTTGCGTCGCAAAGCGCCGCAAATAAGTGGGTGCGTCGCTTCGCTCCGCAAATGAGTCGGAGCGGAGCTCCGAAATGGGTGCGGTACACCGCAAGTGGGTGCAGTGCCGAGCACTGCAAGTGGGCGTGCCTGCGACACGGTGCGGCTTCACCGCAAGTGAGTGTGCCTTCGGCACAAGTGGGTCGGAGCTAAGCTCCGAAGTACGCAGCGCTTTCTCGCAGCGAAGCCGCGCCAGCTTGCGCGCAACGCACACTAGCGATGCGCAGCAGCGCTTCCTGCAACGAAGTTGCCCCACTAGCGACGCACCGCGTCGCATTCTGCAACGAAGTTGCCCCACCAGCGCCGCCAGGCGCTCATCCGCGCCGAAGACGCCCCCACTCGAGCCCGGAGGGCTCGCCCACTAGCGCCGAAGGCGCGTCAAACCTATTGACGAAGTCCCTAAAAAGCAATAAAATGAAATCGTCAAAAAAAAGCGGAGGATATATCCGTAAGTCATACAAAAAAAGAGGAGATTACTATGAAAAAGATCATTTGCATTCTTTTGACAGTTGCCCTGGTCCTTTCTCTGGGTACACTGGCTTCCTTCGCGGATCCGGTGAACATTGCCCTCGAAAAAGACGTTGAAACCTGGGACGGCGGCGGCGCCAACGCAAATTTCTACATGCCCGAGTGGTTCGCAGCTGAGAACCTTGTTGACGGAAGACTTGATGCGTTTGACGGCAATGCGTCGAACCTCAACCAGAGCCTTGCCTGGTACTGCCAGACCAATATGAGAGACGTTGAGTGCTCAGCGACTGTTGACCTTGACGGCACGTACTCCATTGGCGAAGTTAAACTTTTCCCCACCAAGTTCCTTGACGGAGCTCCTACACCTTCTACTTTCACAGTTGAAGTATCTGAGGACGGTTCCGATTGGACTGCCATTGGCGGAGAAACCGATCTTCCCGACGGTGCTGTATATTCCGACCCCTTCATTTACAACGGTGCCGGCATTTCTGCTTCCTACATCAGGATCTACATCACAAAGACAAGCTCCGTGACCGACGGCCATTTCTATGCAGGTTTCGGCGAACTTGAAGTTTACGAGTTTGAAGCTCCCTACACACCCAGCATGCGCAGCTTTGACGCTTCTCTTGGCGACAGCCTTTCCTACGACCAGATCCTTGTAAACGGATCTGAAATTGCCAACGGAAACTCCGCTGTCATTGCCAACAAGAAGGGCATCGACGGAACCGACGGCTCTATCACAGAAGTTGCTCTCCACGGCTGGTACGGCAACACCGGATCCGCCACCGAAGCTTTCGGATACAAGATCAACGACGAAGCGATCGTTTACGGAGACTTCTTTGCAGCTA
>CAMZBI010000063.1 GCA_947304585.1 uncultured Clostridia bacterium
CTAATTTGGGCCCCTTAATCAACTTGTTAGTATGTTAGTAGAAAAGTTTAGGATTCTAAGACATTTCAGTTCTGTCAGCTTTTCTTTTCCAGCAGTCTGTTAGAAAGCTCTGCAAACTGGGCACCGCTTAAAGTCTCGCCTCTTGCCATCACGTTGAGCCCCATAACTTCAAGGACTTCGCAAACGTCAGCGGCATTGGCGTCTATAAGAGAGGAGTTTGCCAGGGCATTGGCGAGTGTCTTTCTCCGATGAAGGAAGGCGGCCTTGACGGTCCTGAAAAAGTGGTCTTTGTCCTTTAGTTCAAAGGGAGGGGTCTTGCGCACCTCCAATTTCACGACGGCGGAATCCACCCCCGGCTGGGGCCTGAAGCAGTGGGGAGGCACGATAAACTGAATCGAGGGCTCGGTGAAATAGTCAACGGTCACGGTCATTGCCCCGTAGTCCTTGCCGCCGGGCTTTGCGATCATCCGCTCGGCCACCTCTTTCTGCACCATGATCACCAGGCTGTCAATCAGGTCCGGGCACTCCTCAAGAAACTTCATCACGATGGGAGTGGTTATGTAATAAGGGAGATTGGCACAGACCTTGACCTTTGAAAGGCCCAGAGGCCTTACGTATTTATCGATTATATCCTTTTCAACGTCCAGCTTCAGGATGTCGCCGTGGATCAGGACTATGTTGCCGTAGAGTCTGCAAAGGGTCTCAAGGCCCGGGATCAGGTCCCCGTCGATCTCCACCGCAACCACAAGGCCCGCTGCCTCCGCAAGCCTGCCCGTCATGGCCCCAAGCCCCGGCCCGATCTCTATGACCGCGTCCGCAGAAGTCAGATCCCCGCACAAAACAATATCCTGAACGACTTTTGGATCGTTCAGGAAGTTTTGTCCGAGACTCTTTTTGGGCCTCGGGGACCCGCCGGAGTCTCTGTTTGTGTTACAGTTTTTCCCTTTTTTGTTACTGTGCATCGGGATAAGTGTATTTATACTTGGCGGGTGGGATCCACCTGCTGTCCTCGCCTCTCAGCTCAAACACGTCCACAGTCTGATCCGCAAGGATATAGATCGTAACGTCCCTGACGCCCCAGATCTTGATTATATCTCGGTTCTCCATCCAGAGATCGATCCTTTTGCCCTTGATGGCACCGCCGATGTCACCCGCGATGGCATAGCCGTAATCATTGACCCCGTTCACTCCCTGGACGTAGACCTTCGTTCCCAGAGGGATCACGGTGGGGTCAACGGCAATAACGCCCCATCTGGTGGTCAGGCCGCCCAGCTCTTTGCCGTAGTAGATCTGGTTACCGTATTTGACACTGTTTCCGTAAGCCGTGGCGTCGCCGTCGATCTTGTAGGCCATGCCCACCACTCTGCCTTGATTATCGGTAAAGGAATCGATAGTGCCAACTGCCACCACCTTGTTCACCGGGGTCTTTGTGTCCTTGATCGCAACAATCCTGCGGCTCTGCTCCACGCCGTCAACGAGGGTAAACTCCCAAACAGTGGTCTTGATCCCGTATTCGCCTTCAGACACTACCCTTGACGTTCCTTTGCACATAGTATGGTCCTCGATGTAGGTCACGCCAAAGTCAACCTGCTCCGGAATGTCCTTCCACTTTAGGGTCACAACGGGCGTGGGCTCCGGCGTAGGAGTGGGAACGGGCGTTGGCGAAGGAGTGGGTGTGGGGACAGGTGTCTTTATGGGCTCGGCGGTGGGTACAAAGGTCTGGCTTTCGGTCTCCGAAGGTTCTCCGGCAGGGATCCGCTCCACTTTTCCGTCGCTCTGGGCCTGGGACGCCGTTCCGGTCTCGGTGATCTCATAATCATCCGGTTCCGGAGTCTCATACGCCGGCTCTTCAGTCTGCTCTTCAGGCGTGGTCTCTTCCTTCGTCTCGTCGACCTTCACGATCTTCTGCTCGTAAGGAGCCTTCTCCGCGCCGGAGTTTTCGCCGGTTCCGTATGGTACTTCATATGCCGCAAGCCCCAGTGCTACGCAAACTGTAAGAAGCACGGTCAGAACGGCAAAATAGACCTTCGCCACCGTGCTGTGTTTTCCTATTATCCTCTTAAGCCTATTAAAAAAATCCAAGTCGTTTCTCCTTTGGCTCGATTCAAAAGTTCTTCCGAAGCATCTCCGCCGCGCTTTGTTTCCGGTGTTCCGGGATCGCGTGGTGTGTACTATTTATCTTTTGTAATCTTCGCCTTTCCAAGGAGCAAGACCCGGAACGTTGCGAAAAGGGACTCTTATTTTAATACCGCAGGGGCCGCCTCGTCAACACGTTTTTCAAATTTTTGTGCATTCAGCATATTTTAAGCATTCCCTTGGCTCGTTTATTTGTCGCCAATGACCAAAATTCACTGTTTTTTTCCGTCGATCTTAAAGAAGCGGAAGGCATTGGCGGTGGTGATCTCGAAGACTTTTTCAACGCCAATACCCTTGATCTCTGCAAGTTTCACCGCAACGTAAGGGATGTTGGCGGATGTGTTGCGGGTGCCTCTTAAAGGGACGGGAGCCATGTAAGGACAGTCGGTCTCCAGCATTATATACTCAAGGGGAACCGCCTCGGCAGCCTCCACTGCACGCCTGGCGTTTTTGAAAGTCAGAGCACCGCCAAAGGACAGAAGCCAGCCCTTTGAGACTATATCCCTTGCCATCTCGGCGCTGCCGGAAAAGCAGTGAAACACCGCGCCCCCCGCAGGCACCTTTTCGTTCTTCAGTATGTCAAAAGTATCCCGGTGGGCCTCCCGGTCGTGGACGATCACAGGCTTTCCGGTCTCAAGGGCCAGACGGATGTTGGCGATGAAATTCTGCTGCTGGATTTCCCGTGGGGCGGAGTCCTCGTAATAGTAATCAAGGCCCGTCTCGCCAACGGCAACAACTTTTTCACCGTTTAGAAGCCTCCGGATCTCGCCAATGACCTCCTCGGAATACCTGAGCGCCTCCTCGGGATGGATGCCTGCGGCGGCGTACAAAAAGTCGTATTTTTCCGCAAGTTTGATGCACTCAAGGGAGGAGCCGGGATCGGTGCCGCAGTTCACGGCAGCAACCATACCCGCAGCTCTGCAGGTCTTTATCATCCCGTCCCGGTCGTCATCGAAGGCGTTGTCGTTGTAGTGGGCGTGGGTGTCGAAGAAGAAAGGGGTATTCGGTTTTTCCCGGGTTTCAAGTTCCATTTCGTTGTTTCACTGCGGAATCGCGGCTCCGCCGCACCGCAACTCTTCACTGTTCACTCGCGCGTCAGCGCTGTCACTTGCGATGCGCAGCATTGCACCCACTGCTCCGCAGGCGCATCACTTGCGCGTCAGCGCACCGCAGCGACGCACCGCGCCACCCGCTCCGCATCCTCAATTTCAAGATCCGCGTACAAAGGCAGGCACAGCACGTTTTCCGAAAGCCGTTTTGCAACAGGCGTGTCGTATCCGTTATAATCCGTAAGTCCGTGGACCTCTGAGGTCAGCGGGTAAAAATACCTTCTGGGTAAGACGTTGGCGTCATTAAGGGCTTTCATGACCCTTTCGCAGGTCCTGCCCCCGTCGTTTGCATAATGCAAGCTGCCGCCACTAACAACGCATCCGAATATCACGGGGAAGTACGCATAATTGCTTGTTACACCCTCCTGCCGCGGCAGAAGTTTAATCCCGTTGCCGGAGACCCCGGTCTTTTCGTCAAAAGCCGCGCCTTCGGTCAGTATGTCCGTATAGACCTTGCAGATGGCCTCTCTTTTTTTTGTGACCTCGCCAATGTGCCTCAGATTGCAGATGCCCATTGCCGCGGAGAACTCGGTCATCTTGGCGTTGGTGCCCTGCATTGGGGTGGGTTTGCTGCCGTCAAAGCCGTAATTGGCGTATCTCTTTATCATGTCCGCAAGCTTGTCGTCCGCCACCGCGACGCCGCCCCCCTCCACTGTGTTGAAGGCCTTTGTGGCGTGGAAACTGAACATTGTGGCGGAGCCGAAATTGCCAATGCCGACGCCGTCCCTGGTCACGCCGAAGCAGTGGGCCCCGTCGTAGATCACGGGAATACCGTATTTTTCGGAAATATAGGCAAAAGCTTCAGTGTCGCACACGTTTCCGTAGACGTGGACAGGCACTATCGCGGCGACGTCATCATCTATTAACCGCTCGACCTGCGCGGGGTCCAGGGTATAGGTCACGGGATCCACGTCGGCAAAAACAGGCTCCAGGCCGAGGCCCATGATCGCCTGGGTGGTGGACGCAAAAGTGAAAGGCGTCGTGATCACGCTTTTTTTACCCTTAAGTGCAATGATCTTCAGCGCCGCCATGAGGGCCTGGTGGCCGTTGGCGAAAAGGGGAAGATTTCTCACGCCGAGAAAAGCCTCCAGTTCTCCCCTGAGCCGCTCCTCCAGGGGTCCGAAATTGGTGAGCATGCCGGTATCCCAGACGCTTTTTATCACTTCCGCATACTCCTCAAAGGGCGGTATGCTGGGTCTTGTCACGTTGATCTTCTTGTCCATGAGTTCACTCTCTGACTGTAAAAATGTCCGGGGCTTTTGCGGCGACCACCCCCGGCCGCTGGGTCACAAGGGACCTGTCGAAGTCGTCCCCCGCCAGCTGTTTCACAATTGCCAACGGAATATCCGCGCCGGCGTTGTGGGAGAAGGGATATCCGCCGCCGAACCTGGCGTTGACGTCAATAACAAAGGCTTTGCCGTCCGAAACGATTACGTCCGCGTCGATGCAGCCCCTTAAAAGGCCTTCTTTTGACAGAGTTTGCGCGATTTTGGCGCCGGTCTCCTCCATAAGCGGGTCTTTCACCGTGACGCAGGCGTCCGTCTCGCCGCTCCTCATCCTTATCTTTTTCCGGGCAAGTGTCCCCACGTATCCGCCCTTGAGGTCAAACACTATGTCAAGACCGTATTCGTCCCCTTTGACAAACCGCTGCACCAGGGTCCTCTGCCCCCGGGGAATGTCCTTCTGCCCGTGCCTTATATAGGTCTCCTCCGCCCTCTTCTCCGATCTCTCAAAGAAAAAGGCCAGTTCGCCCCCGTTTTCGGCAATATACGTCTCTATTGATCCTGTGCCGCACCGGGGCTTTACAACGGCGGGAAGATCACATGCCGCCAAAAACTCCTCCGGGTTCAAAAAACTCTCAGGAACGGCGAGCCCGTCACGGCCCAGGGCCTGCCCCAATAAATATTTGTCCGAAACAAGGTCAAGAACCGCCCTGTCCGGTATGACAAGGAAAGTTCCGGTCTTCTCAAAAAGCTCCCTTGCGGAGGCCAGGACAGGCAGATCTATGTCAAACAGGGACACCAGCCCGTTTATTTTATTCTTTTGGCAATAGTCCAGCAGAAAGCCGATATACCTTTCGTCGCATATCTCCGGCGCCACGGAAAACCTGTCGCAGACAGCCGCGCAGGGAGACACCGGATCGGAATTGACGCAGTGGACCTCTCCGCCGCCGGTCTTGGCAAGTGCCTCCTTGAAATATTTAACGAGATATGCTCTCCGCCCGCAGGATGTCAGCAAAATGTTCATACTTTCTTTGCCTTTCTGTTTTCGATCAGCGTCTTTGCAAACTGCAGGAGTCCCTTAAAACTCTTCAGCCTTAAGAGCGCCGCCCCGCCGAAATAGATCAGAACCCCAAGGGGCACCTGAATGATAAGAGTCAGCCAGTGGGGAAGCCCCAGCAGAGTCACCGCAAGCACCGCCCCGCCCATTATAACAGAAAGAATCAGCTGAGGTAAAACGTCCCCCAGCAATTGTCTGAGGGAATAGCCAATGAGTTTCCTGTTCGGGAACCAGTTGATGAACACGCACACCAGGGACACCAGTATCTGCACTCCCAGCACCGCGTAAAGGCCGTAGCTCCGGCACCTCGTCAACACCATCGCAAGGGCAACGGCGCCGATGCCAATGCCGTTCTTTATGATCTCCAAAATCAGATACGTGCCGCCCTTGCCGAAGGCCTTTATCGCCTGGAGATTGGCGCTGTTCACCGGCAAAAACGCGCAGGTCACGCACACGAACCGCATAAAAACGATGCTGCCGGCCCACTTGTCGGAGTAGATGAAAAGGATCAGAGGCTCAGCCACCGCAAAAAGGCCCGCCATTGCCGCGAACATCACAAGGGAACTGACGGAGATGAACTTCCGGAGAAGCTCCTTGGCCTTATCGGGCTCCGACTGGTAAAGGGACAGGGAGGGAAAGGCGATGCCCGCAATGGTGGTGTTTATGGCCTCCCCGATCTTCGTGGGAATAGTCTTGGACTTGTTGTAATAGCCAAGGGAATCCGGCGCGTAGATCTTCTCCATTGCCAACGGAAGCGCGTTGCTGTAGGCGCTGTTGATCACGTTGGAGGCAAACATGGACATGCCGAACCCCGCCATCTCTTTAATCGAAGCCTTGGAGAACCAGAACGAAGGTTTCCATTTGGCCAGGAAGAAAAGGGTCACCGCTCCGGTAAAGCTAAGGGCCACCGCCTGGATGACCAGGGCATAGACGCCAAGGCCCAGCGCCGCAGAAACGATGCCCGCAGCACCGGAAACGACAGCTGCCACGGCGGTCTTGATGAAGATCTTTCTAAACTGCATCTCTCTTGTGAGAAGAGCCGTCTGCACCGTGGAAAAGGCGTCAAAGATCAGGGAAAGGCCCAGCAGCCTCATAAGGAGCACCAGCTCCGGCATCCCGTAAAAAGAACTTATCAGCGGAGCCGCGAAAAAGAGGACCGCGTACAGCGCCGATGACACAAGTACCGACAGCCAGAACACGGTGTCAGCATCCTTTTCGTTCAGCTGCTTTTTCTGCACCAGGGCGATGTTGAATCCTCCCTGGGAAAAGAGATTGGCAAATGCAATGAAAATGGCGCATATCCCCACCAGGGAATAGTCCTTCGGGTCGAGGAAAAAACGGGCCAGTACCCAGGCCACCAGAAACTCAAGAACAGCCAGCCCCGCTTTTTCAAAAAACAGCCAGGCAGTCCCCGCGGCAACCTTTCTCTTCACGGAATCGTCCCGTTCCCGATATTCGTTTTCGTTGTTGTCAGAACCATCCATTAAAATTTAGTCGCTCTTGGCGTTTTTGGTTTTCTTGAAGACCCACTCCCGCTGGAGGAAGTAGCTCACTGCAAACAGGCCCCCGTCCACAAGGATCTTCACAAGGAACTTGTTCCAGCCCAACCTCAGAAGGCCGCCGGTTGCAAAGGAACCTGCCAGCATTAAAACAACCGCCAACACCAGATATTTCAGCGCTGAAGAGCCCGAGCCCTTCTTGAACACCAGTTTTCTGTTCACCAGGTAGTTGAAAGTGCCGCTGATGAGTCTTGCGCACATATATGCAAGGCTGAAGGTCATAAGAATCTCTGCGACCCAACCCGAATCCAGACCCGCCAATGTGGCGATGTTGACCCCTCCGTCCTTGAACACAAAGGTGCTGAGAAGAATGAATGCAACGTAATCTATCAGGAAGGACAGCATGGAAGCCGCCGTGAACTTCAGGATCTCACGGAGTATCCTCACGGAGTCCTTGAAGGCGTTGTAGTGGGTGCCGGAGTTGTTGTTGATGTAAACGGTCTCGATGGGTATCTCGACGAAGTCCTGCTCCCACACGTGAAGCATGAGCAGCATGTTCATCTCGTACTCGTAGCGCTCGCCTTTGACCTTTATCAGCTCGGGAAAAAGCTTTTTGGGCAGCCCCCGGAGCCCCGTCTGGGTGTCATATATCTTTGTGCCGGTGGCAAGCCTAAAGATGATGCGGGTGAAGCCGTTGCCGATCCTGGATTTGAGGGGCACCTTAACGCTCCTGTCCCTGAACCTCCCGCCAATGACAAACACCCCGGGCTCTTTCTCACCGGCCTCAATGACCCTCTCAATGTCCTCGATCCTGTGCTGCCCGTCGCAGTCCGCCGTGACGATGAAGTCGGTGTCCGGCATCTGTTCGTAAACATACTCGATTCCGGTCTTCAGGGCCTGCCCTTTTCCCCGGTTTACCTCGTGGTGCAGCACCGTCACTCCAAGGGCCTCCACCCTCTCAAAAACACCGGCAAAAAGCTCACCGCCGCCGTCGTCAACCGCGACCACAGTGTGCCCCTCCTCTCTCAGCCGGCGCGAAAACTCCACAAAGCTCTCCTCCGGCTTGTATGCGGGTATCAGAATTACGGTGTTCATGAAAGGACCCCTTGTCTCGTATTTTTGAAATCAGAAAGCGGCACGTCAGGCCCTCTGTCTCCCGCCAATGCTATCAGATTTTGCTTGATTTTTCAATAAAAACCCCGCAGGGCGACCGTGTCAAGTTTTGACGGAGATTCGCTTCCGGCCGCCTTCGGCTCCGCATT
>CAMZBI010000064.1 GCA_947304585.1 uncultured Clostridia bacterium
CAAATTCACATTATTAAATGTTATCTGGCTTGTTTTTTTAAACTCAAATTCATTTCAAAACCAAAGATCCGACGTCCTGTGTGATGATCATCAAACCTTTGTTTTTAAAAGTTTTTGACGAGTTTCATGTTTGTTTGCTGTTCAGTTTTCAAGGTCCGCATGCACCCCTTTTTGAGGCGCCCGACCATGATACCACCATTGACCAACCCTGTCAAGCACTTTTTTCGTTTTTTTGCAAAAATTTTCAAATATTTCGCAGCCCCGGAAATTCACCTATTTTTAGGCGTTTTCGACCTCGCATATCTTGTAAAATGGCTTTTCAGGATTCAATTTTGCAAGTTTTTTGCTTAAAAAAATCACAGACCTTTTGGGGTTTTGTATTTTTTTGCCCTATATTTTTACACATTGGTTAGGTATTGGCGGCTGTGAAGAAGATCAGTTGGGCGGGCCTTGGCGATACATTGACTTTGAGAGCGGCAGACTGTATACTTGTCTTGAGGGGAAACTGATGTTCTGCCCCGAATTTCGATCAAGGAGAAGTACTATGAGAAGCGGAAAATTGCCGAAGAGATGCGAGGTGCCGGAGGAGTTTACCTGGAACCTGAAAGATATTTTTGAGGATGTTGGCGCCTGGGAGAAGGCCCTTGAAGATGCCAAGGCATACCCGGAGAAGATTGCAGCCTATGAAGGGCGGCTTGGCGAAAGCGGGAAGACGCTGCTGGAGTTTTTCAGACTGAATGACGAGATATCTGTTGCGATGTCGAAAATTTACGGTTATGCGGGACTTAAGAGCGACGAGGACACAGGCGATGGGGCTGCTCAGATCATGAAGGGCAAGGCCATTAATCTTTTCGTTGCCATTGGCGGTGCGGCGGCTTTTGCCACACCTGAGATCATTGAAATTCCGGAGGACACCTTGGCGGGTTTCTTTAAAGAGTACAAAGAGCTCGAGGTGTACAGAAGGCCCATCGAGGTCGCGAGACACAGCAAGGACCACGTTTTGAATCACGAGTGTGAGGCGCTGCTTGCCCAGTCAAGAGAGATGGCCGGAGGGCCGGAGAACATTGGCGGTATTCTGAGAAACGCGGACATGAAATACGGCGAGGTTGAGGACAAGGACGGAAATCTTCACCCCCTCTCCAGCGGTACTTTCGTGCTTCTTGAGGAGAGCAGCGACAGAGTGCTCAGGGAAAACGCTTTCAAAAGGTGCTACGGGAAGTACGGTGAGCTGAAAAACACGTTTGCAGCGATCCTTGACGCCCAGTTCAAGCAGCTGGTTTTCTACGCCAATGTCAGGAAGTACGGCTCCACGCTGGAGGCTTCCCTTGACAACACTGAGGTGCCAACGTCTGTCTACCACAATCTCATCGAAGCGGTGCATTCAAACCTTGACAAGATGTATAAATACGTTGCCCTCAGGAAAAAGCTGCTGGGAGTCGACGAGCTTCACATGTACGACGTTTACACGCCAATCGTTGCCGACGCCGCCAAGGAAATCGATTTCGAAACCGCCAAGAAGACCGTGCGGGAGGCCCTGTCGGTGCTTGGGCCAGATTATATTGCGATACTTGACGAGGGATTCAACAACAGATGGATCGACGTTTACGAAAATGAGGGCAAGAGAAGCGGCGCCTACTCGTCCGGCTCTTCAGTGCCCCACCCCTACGTGCTGCTGAACCACGCCGACAATCTTGATTCCATGTTTACCCTTGCCCACGAGATGGGCCATGCGATCCACAGCTACCACAGCACCAAATATCAGCCGACCTGCACCGCAGATTACGTGATATTTGTGGCGGAGGTTGCCTCAACGGTGAACGAGGTCCTGCTGATGAAGCATCTGCTCAAGATCACCAATGACAAGAAGGAGCGGGCATACCTGATCAATCACTTCCTTGAGTCTTTTAAAGGAACCGTCTACAGACAGACAATGTTCGCGGAATTTGAGCTTGAGCTCGGGAGAATGGCCGAGCGCGCCGAGACCCTCACCGCAGACGCCCTTTGTGAAAAGTACCTTGCGCTGAACAAGAAGTATTTCGGTCCCGACATGGTCTCCGACGATGAAATAGCTCTTGAATGGGCAAGGATTCCCCACTTCTTCTACAATTACTACGTGTTCCAGTATGCAACGGGGTTCTCTGCGGCGGTAGCAATCGCCGAAAAGATCCTGACCGAAGGAGAGCCGGCGGTAAAAGCTTATAAACAGTTCCTGTCCGCAGGGTCTTCCAAGGATCCGATCTCTGTCCTTAAGATCGCAGGCGTTGATATGAGCACGCCGGAGCCGGTGAACAGCGGATTGAAACTGTTCGGGGAACTGGTGGAAGAAATGGCGAAGATCAGTGAACAGTGATGCGCTGCGCGCAGTGATGCAACGCCCCCCCGTTGCAGTGATCAGTTAACAGTGGTCAGTGTACAGTTGATGTGCGGCTGCGCCGCGATTGCTGAAACCTTGCAGAAATTGCCTTTTGGCAAGCAACGAAAAAAGCCGTGAGATTTCCTAACCTTAGGTCTCACGGCTTTTCGTTTAATAATCAGGACTTATTCTCTTACAAGCCTTGCCCTGATAAGCTTGGAGCAGTGCGGCGCAACGCCGGTCACGAAGATATCCTCAAACTCGCCAAGGCTCTTCATCTCCCAGAGATCGAACAGTTTGAGTTTGACGCC
This sequence comes from uncultured Clostridia bacterium, assembly GCA_947304585.1. Lineage (GTDB taxonomy): Bacteria > Bacillota > Clostridia > UBA1212 > UBA1212 > UBA1212. The sequence continues at coordinate 2,665 of CAMZBI010000064.1, forward strand.
GGTGCTGCGGTTGAGGCCTATGTCCGTAAAGCTTACGGGGAAGCCCACCTCTCTGTCGCCCATGTTGAAGAATCCGAACACAATGTCTCCGTTCTCCATATGTCTTACCCAAGCGTCCGCGGAATCGCCTCTGCTCATGAGAAGATAAGGCTGGCGGTATGCGGGATCCTGGTTCACGGCTATAACAGCCTTGTTCTGGAGTATCGCCTTGGTCTCCTCGGTTTGGGTCCTGATGTCGCTTCCGATCATAAGCGGTGATCCGAAGAAAGCCCAAATGGAGAAGTGGGTGCGGTATTCTTCGACGGTGCACCAGTTTTCTCTGCCGACGTTTCCTTTTCCGCCCATACCGACTATCAGCATGTCCATGTCGTTGAAGCAGCCCTGGCCGTTGTATTCGTAAATGCCCTTCTGAATGTTGTAAATGTCACGAACGGAAGTGAAACAGTCAACAATATCGCCTGTGGAACGCCAGAGGTGGGATCCGGTGGATTTGATCCATCTGTGGGTCTCGTCGGCGCCCCAGCTGCAGGCTGACAAAACGATGTCCCGTCCGCAATTGGCAAGTGCAAGGCCCATCCTTCTGTAAAGCTTGGCGCCCTCCTCTGTTGCGGGCTTGTAGCAGTAGTCAAGCTTAAGGTAGTCAACGCCCCACTCGGCAAAGGTCTCCGCATCGATGAACTCATATTCAAAAGAAGCGGGGTAGCCGGCGCAGGTGTAATTGCCAACGCAGGAATAAATGCCGAACTTCAGACCTTTCGAATGAACGTAATCCGCAAGAGCCTTCATTCCGCTGGGGAATTTGGTGTGGCTCGGCACCAGCCGTCCCTTTTCGTCCCTTTTATGTTCCGACCAGCAGTCGTCTATAACAAGATATTCATAGCCGCAGTCCAGGTAGCCGTCCGCAACCATTCTGTCGGCGATCTGTCTGATGAGTTCTTCATCGATCTTGTCGCCAAAAGTGTTCCACGAGTTCCATCCCATTGGGGGTCTTGTCACTATCATACCGTTACCTCCGTCATAGTTGTTGTTTATTATTTTTTGCTTCCGAATATACCCCGGATTATCTCCGTAATTCCTGTCCTCATGGCGCCGGAAAGAGCATTGGTGGCGGCCCGTTTTGCGATCTTTTCGGGGGTCATTGTGTTCTTGCCGCCGGTGATCGCGTTGACGATGCCGGTGCTGACGCTTCTCGAGACCGAGGACGTGGCGCTTGATACCGCTGATTTTGCAGACTTGCTGAGGGTCTTTTTCACCTTGTCGGCGGCTGCGGAGGAAGTCTTTTTCCCGGTAGTGCTGACTGATTTCGTCTTTTTCTCCAGGGCTTGTTTTTTCTTCTCCTCGGCTTCTTTTCTTGCCGCTTCAGCCTCTTCCTCAGCCTGCCTTGCCAATTCCGCCCGGGCGTCCATGATTATCTCATAAGCCGATTCACGGTCTACGGATTCCCGGTATTTTGCCTCCATTGCGTCTTTGCTGATGTGTTCGTCCACCTTATCCCTTGGCGCGGGGCCCATGAAACTCTGGGGCGGCAGTATTCTTGCCTTTTCGACGATTTCAGGAGCGCCTTTGGCGTCAAGAAAACTGATGAGCGCCTCTCCGACGCCAAGGTTCATCAGCACCTCTTCGGTGTTGAATTCAGGGTTCTGTCTGAAAGACCAGGCCGCTGCCTTTATGGACTTCTGCTCCGCCGGGGTATAAGCTCTGAGGCCGTGCTGGATCCTGTTGGAGAGCTGAGCAAGGACCTCGTCCGGTATGTCGGAGGGGCTCTGGGTAACAAAATACACGCCAACGCCCTTGGACCTTATAAGTTTCACCACCTGAACGATCTTCCGCTCCAGGGATTTCGGCGCGTCCGTAAACAGGAGATGGGCCTCGTCAAAGAAGAACACTATCTTCGGCTTCTCACGGTCGCCCACCTCGGGAAGCTTCTCGTAGAGATCGGAGAGCATGTAGAGGAGGAACGTGGCGTAGACCCTGGGGCTGTTGATCAGCCTGTCGCTGGCAAGGATATTCAGGTATCCCCGCCCGTCTTCGTCGGTCTTTATCCAGTCGTGGATGTCCAATGCCGGCTCCCCGAAAACAAACTCCGCACCCTCTTCCGAGAAATTCAGCAGAGCTCTCTGAATGGCGCCAATGGAAGCCGGCGAGATAAGGCCGTACTCGTCGGAAAATTCCTTGCGGTTGTCGCCCACAAACTGGACCATGGCTTTCAGATCCTTGAAATCAATGAGTTCAAGGCCGTGTTCGTCCGCGACTTTGAACACTATCGTAAGCACGCCGGACTGGACGTCGTTAAGTTCCAGAAGCCTTGCGAGAAGCTGAGGGCCCATGTCGGAGACGGTCATTCTCACAGGGGTTCCCTTGTCGCCAAAGAGATCCCAGAACCTTGTGGGGTACGGTTTGTACTCCCAGTTCTCGATCTCAAAACTTTGAATGCGTTTCTGCATCGAAGGGGAATCCTCGCCCGGGAGTATCATTCCGGTGAGATCGCCCTTGACGTCGGCAAAAAACACAGGCACACCCGCATCCGAAAAGGACTCGGCAAGCACCTTCATCGTGGTGGTCTTGCCCGTTCCGGAGGCGCCGGAAATGATGCCGTGGCGGTTGGCCATTTTGGGAAGCAGAAAGATCCTTCTGGTTTCGGAAAGACCTATCCAGTTTTTTTCATATACGTACATACTTTATCTCCTCAAAAGCGGCGGGTTCGCAGTCACCGTCAGCCGCGTTATTATATCAGTCTTATTTGTTATTCAACAGTCCGTTCAGGAGGCCTCCGAGGGCAATCCTGGTCTTTGCGAAGCTGTCTGCGTCGCCGTTCCAGTCCGTCAGGGAAACCGCAAGAGATCTTATGATCAGGTCTGTATTCTCGTCTCCGTAAACTTTTCTGAGCATCGTCAGGTACTCAAAATCTTCAATGCCGTCTCTTACGACTTCAAGCCTCAGGCTTCCCACAGGTCCGTTGATGCCGAAGGGCTTGCCGCAGTAGACCAGGACACCGTTGCCGTAGGACTTCACTGTGCCGTTTACGATCTCAAATTTGGGATCCACGCCGTAGTTGTTCTCTCTGAAAGCCCAGTCGTTGGAGAGATAATAGAGGAACCCGTCAATGTCATAGAGACTCTGAAGCCAGAATATCTCTCTCGAGCCAACGGGATTGCAGTTTATAAGCACTGTTGCCTCCGGGTCGTTGGGCACTCTTGTGACGTACCACCAGACCTCGTCGCCCTCCTCCTGCTCTTTTTTCATTCTCTCCGGGAACTCGCCAAGCTTTCTCTCGATGATGGGCGATATGCCGATATAGGTCTTGGGATTGCTCTGGTAGTCCTTCCAGGTGCTGTAGAAGAAATTGTGGGGACACCAGACGGTCTCGCTTTCCTTGATATACTCGAAGAAATCCACCGATCCGTCGCCTGCAAGGTCCTCGTCGTAGCACACCGGTGTGATGAGTTTATAGCCCGGGAAATTGTTCTTAAGTATCTGTCCTGCCTTGTTCACCTGGTTGAGCATGCTTACGTTAAGAGGCTCGTCGATTGGATAGAAATAGGCCTTATCGAGCCACTCCTGCTTCTGTGACAGGTAATTATATGCCGCGGCCACATTGGCGTCTGTGAGATCGGTCTTGAAATTCAGCGCCTGGAAAGCCGTCACCCTGGGATTGTCGAGGTATTCAATGACCCGATCGTCGGTGAAAAGCCCGTCCGCCGAGTTGTAGGGTATGTTGTAGGAGCATATCCTGTTCTCAAGGAGAAGATCGTAGTAAAGCTTGTAGAGCAGACCGCCGTCCCCCTCGTAGCACTCGTGGTACATATAGATGCTGTACCAGGAAAGATCCATCATGGTCTTGCAGGAAGTCGCCTCGGGCAGTGTGAAATTCCAGACATAAGCAAAGATATCGGCTGTCTTTATCACGTCGCCGGAGCTGTTCTTAACGTTCACCGTGGCTTTGTATGAACCGTCCTTTGAATCCTCGCCTGTCCCGGTCTTGATCACAAAGGATTTGCTCTTGTTCTTCTCCACGCCAAAGCTGCCCGCAAGCGGAGGCGTCGGATCGATCACGTGCTCGCCTTCCACCTCGAAATAGTAGCCCTCGAAAACCTCAACGGGAAGCTTCGAGGCTCCGTCGCTGTGGACAAAATCGGACACCTCAAGGGTCAGTCCTTCACGGGCTTCTTTCCCTGTGAGGACCAGCTGGCAGGACTCAAGTTCGTTTTTCGCCATATACAGGCAATAAGTGTCGGTTCCGGAAGCGCTCTTGTCCTCCTCGGCGATCCTTGTAAACGAGTGGTTGAATTTCATCACAACGCCTGCATCCTCTAAGGGTGCCTTCTTGGCCTTATATGATTTATATTCTGCAGGAGCCTCCGTTCCGTACGTGGCGAGCATCTTTTCAACTGCTTTCTTTTCCTCAGCAGTCAGCCCCTTGTCGGCAGATGAGACGGTCAGAAGTTTGATTGCATCCGCCTCTGTCTTGGCAAAAAGCATCTCGCCAATGCAGCAGGCTTCCCCCGCCGCAACAGCCGTCACCTCAAAGTCAAACCTGAAATAGGAATACTCCCCGGTGAGCCCGAACTCGCTGAAGTCGAAACAAACGTAGCACCAGTCTTCGGTGGAATTGTCAAAATAGGAATTTTTGTAAAGATCCGGCAGCGGAGCAAGAACGCCGTCAACGTTCACAAAAAGCCAGAAATTGTTTCCGCTGCAGTTCTTCGTCTTGATCTTGAGGACTACGTAGGGATACTCATCTGCCCTGACCGCACCCCGGCCCGTCATCTCCAGATACTGCTTGAAATTGAAATTGCAGAAAGGATCGCTTGCGTAATCGGTGTTCACCGTAAGCCAGGCGGCATTGCCAACACCGTCACCGCCAAAGGAAATATCGCACTGGTTCGGCGAAAAAAGGGTGGCCTCAAGGGCTTCTTTATTGTCAAGTTTAACACTTTTAACCCCGGTGAAAGAGCAGCCTGCGAGCAGCGAAAACGCCAATGCCAGAACGATCAAAAACGCCAACAATCTTTTCATCTGAAACCTCCGGAGATGTCTTAGAAAAATGTTCAAAGTGATCCCGCGACAGCCGTAAAAGCCGCGGCAAAAGCACCCTGCTTCCGTGGGTATATTTTACAACTTGGGAGAGGAAGAGTCAACTTGCTGCAGTGCCGACGACCGTGTCAAGTTTTGACGGAGATTCGCTTCCGGCCGCCTTCGGCTCCGCATT
>CAMZBI010000065.1 GCA_947304585.1 uncultured Clostridia bacterium
TTTAAGTGGAAATTATAACTCCTAAACTTTTATCGTGCTATTCCTAAAGACGGGTTTTTAAAGGCCGGATTTACGGCTTCTTTACCGCCGTTAAAAGCACTCCGGGGAGCAGAAAAAGGCTGAAGAGACAGTGAAAAAATCATTGGCTCGAACCCGGAGAAAATACCCGCCAAAGTGTGTCTGAAAGGGCCGAAAAAAGGCCTTTTGAGGGCGAGAAAAACTCGACAAGAACACCGAAAAATGATATAATAAAACAGTAGATTTATGATGCCGGAAAAGGCGGCTTGGCGTTGCCGGAGAAGCCTCTTACAGGCGAAATTTTACCGACAGACGACTGTCTGTTTTGAATCAGAACCAAGGAGAAAATTGGCGGGATGGCTGACGAATTTAACGGAAATATAGACAACGGAACAGAAGATATCATAGAAGAGATCACAGAAGAAAAAGACGCCGGGGTGCGGGACAGGGTCAAGCCCATCGACGTGGAACACGAGATGAAGCGGGCGTTCATAGAGTACTCCATGAGCGTTATTGTGGACCGTGCGCTGCCGGACGTTAGAGACGGTATGAAGCCTGTCCACAGAAGGATCGTTTATTCGCTTTTTGAGCAGGGCTTTACGCCGGACAGTTCCTACAGAAAGTGCGCCACCACCGTTGGTTACGTCATGGGTAAATATCACCCCCACGGCGACGCGGCCATTTATGATTCTTTGGTCAGGCTGGCCCAGGATTTCTCCATGAGATACCCTCTCGTGGACGGCAACGGAAACTTCGGTTCCAGGGACAACGACCCTCCCGCCGCATCCAGGTACACCGAGGCGAGAATGGCTAAAATTGCCAATGAAATGGTGGCCGACATCAGAAAGAACACTGTGGATTTCAGACCCAATTTCGACGAGCACGAGATGGAGCCTGAAGTGCTGCCCTCAAGGTTCCCTAATCTTTTGGTGAACGGTTCCTCCGGTATCGCCGTCGGTATGGCCACCGAGATCCCCACCCACAACCTTCGTGAAGTGATCGACGGAGTCATTGCGATGATCGACGACCCGGACATCACCATCGACGGGCTCATGCAGTACATCAAGGGCCCCGACTTCCCGACAGCCGCGAATATCATTGGCCGTCAGGGCATCAGGGAGACCTATCTCACCGGAAAGGGCAGGATAGTTGTAAGAGCCGAGGCCAATATCGAGGACATGCCCGGCGGAAGGCAGCGGATAGTGGTCACGGAGCTCCCTTACAAAGTGAACAACGCCATGCTCGTAAAGAGGATCGCCGACCTTCACAAGGAGAAAAAGATCGAGGGCATTTCGGACCTTAGAGACGAATACAGTAAAAAAGGCATCCGCATCGTCATGGAGCTGAAGCCCCACGTAAACGCCAACGTTCTCTTAAACCAGCTCTACGCAAACACCTCTCTCCAGGAGGCCTACTGCGCAAACATGGTGGCCCTGGTGCCCGGCGAAAACGGAAAGTATGAGCCCAAACAGCTTAACCTTAAAGAGATCCTGAGGAGCTACATTGACCATCAGAAGAACGTGGTCACAAGAAGAACTCAGTTTGACCTGGACAAGGCCACAGACAGAGCCCACGTTTTGGAGGGCACCCTCATTGCCATTGACAATATCGAGGAAGTCATTAGGATCATCAGAGCCTCAAGACTTGAGCAGGAAGCCAAAGAGAAACTGATGGAGAGGTTTAACTTCACGGAGAGACAGGCCCAGTATATCGTTGATCTGAGGCTGGGAAGACTCACAGGACTCGAGCGGGATAAGATCCTCGAAGAATATGAGCAGAAACTCCGTGATATCGCATACTTCACGTCGCTCCTTGAGGACGATAAGAAGATGTTTGAGGTGATCAAGGGCGAACTCATCGCCATCAGAGACAAGTACGGCGACGACAGGCGCACGAAGATACTTGACGCGGAGAACGAGATACCCATCGAGGACCTCATAGAGGAAAAGGATATCGCCATTACCCTGACCCAGCACGGCTACGTGAAGAGGATCGCCTCCGACACATACAGAGCCCAGAACAGGGGCGGAAAAGGCATCCTGGGCCTCACCACGAAGGAAGAGGATTTCATCGAACACCTCATTGTGGTTTCATCCCACGATCTGGTGATGTTCGTGACGAATCTGGGACGTCTGTTCGGCATCAAGGGCTACGAGATACCTGACGCAGGCCGTACCGCAAAGGGCATGCCCATCATCAATCTCATCCCCCTGGAGCAGGGCGAAAAGGTTCAAACCATCATCCCGATAAGGTCCTTCGACGACGCCCAGTACCTCACCATGTGCACCAAGAACGGCATAGTGAAAAAATCAAGGCTTGACCTCTATAAGAATCTGCGGCGGAGCGGCCTCCGAGCAGTGGAACTCAGGGAAGGGGACGAACTGGTCAATGCAATACTGACCAATGACGGCGACAAATTCATAGTCTGCACGAAGAAGGGCTTCACCGTTAAGTTTGACGGAGACCTGGCCAGGGCCGTGGGACGTACGTCCTTTGGCGTCATCGCCATAAGGCCGGGAGCGGACGACTGCGTCATCGGCTTTGACATCTGCAGATACCCCGACGATAAAGTTCTTTTCATCACCGAAAACGGTTTCGGAAAGCGTACCCTTGCATCCGATTTCAGCGAGCACGGCAGGGGCGGAAAAGGCATGAGAAGCTACAGAGTCACGGAAAAGACAGGACCTCTCTGCGGAATGGTGGTTGCCGGCGACGATAAGGACGTTATGCTCATTAACCTTGCAGGCACGGTTATAAGGATACACATTAAAGACATAAGCACCACCGGAAGGGTAGCCTCCGGCGTCATACTCATGAAATCTACTGCGGACAACCCTGTGGTGAGCTTTACCACCGTTGCCATGTCGGAGGGAGAGACCGAAAAACCGGAGGCTGTGGCTCCCGGAGAGGAGATTCCTTTTGACGAGGGAGAGGGCGATCCCGGCGAGGAAGAACTCCAGGAAGATGCGCCCCTCGAGCTTGTGGAAGGGGAAGGATCGGAAGAAGATCTCTCTGATGACGTGGACGAACCGGAAGACGATGACGGGGAAACTGCGGAAGACGAAGACTTTGACGGAGAGGATCCCGGAGAAGAGCCTGAGGATGACGAAAACGGCGATATCTGACGCAAATGGACAGTAAAGAACAGTCGAACAAGAAGGTCCTGGTGGCCATGAGCGGCGGCGTGGACAGCACCGTGGCGGTGTCGCTTTTGCTCGAAAGAGGTTTCAGCGTTGCCGGAGCGACAATGAAACTTTTGCCGGACTGCGAGAAACAGGTGGAGAGAGCCGCCAATGCCGCAAAGGTCCTTGGCATCGACTTTTACGTTTTTGATTTCGAAAAGGAATTCAAAGATACTGTCCGGGAATATTTTTGCAGAAGCTATGCCGAGAGCCGGACGCCGAACCCCTGCGTGGTCTGCAACAAACTCATTAAATTCGGACTTTTCTTCGACAAGGCCATGGAACTCGGCTTCGACTATGTGGCGACAGGTCATTATGCGGTGATCACTCCCGATGGCGAAGACCGGATCTGGCTCAGGAAGGCTGTCTGCACCCAGAAGGACCAGTCATATTTTCTGTTCAAACTTTCACAGGATGTTCTGAAAAAAGTGATATTCCCTCTCGGAGATATCGAGAGTAAGGAAAAGGTCCGGGAGATCGCAAGGAGCCGGGGAGTTGAGAACTCGGAGGAGCGGGACAGCCAGGACATCTGCTTTGTCCCCGACGGGGACTACATTGGCGTCATCGAAGATTACTACAGGGAGAAGGGCATTGCCAGGCGGCCCGGGAATTTCGTTGACGTTGACGGAAACGTGATCGGAACCCACGGCGGTATGGAGCGGTTTACCATCGGGCAGAGAAAAGGCGTGGGGATGACCCTTGGCGAGGAGCCGATGTACGTACTCGGCAAGCGGCCTGAGGACGGCGCAGTCATAATGGGCCGGGACGAGCTCCTGCATACGGACACGTTATACGTTGCCGAGCCGAGTTTTCCCTGGCTGAGAAAGAATGAGGCCGTTCCGGAGAGCAAGGCGGGGCTTACTGTAAAGACACGCTCGGGACAGAGAACCGTTCCCGCTTCCATACAATACGACCCCGTAACCAACATGCTGACCGCTTATCTTGAGAAACCGGTGAGAGCGGCGGCCCCAGGACAGTTTGCGGTGTTCTACGACGGAGACCGGGTGTTCTGCGGAGGCGAGATAAAACAGGGCCCGGGGCGGTAAACTTACAGGGCCTGAAAGCGGTATAATTGTTGACTTGACAGCGGTTTCGTTGTAAAATCAAAAAGGCTCGAAAAGACAGTTCCGAAAGGAGTAATCGTCACAAAGATGAAAGTTCTTGTTCTTTATACGACAATTGACGGAAACACAGAGGCCGTCGCCAATGCAATTGCCGAGAAGACCGATGCGGATGTTTCGAAGATCGTTCGCGTCAGCAAAAGACATGCTTACGGCATTGACTACCTGCGCATCTGGTTTGAGGTGATCTTTAACCGGCACCCCGGCATTTTCCCCTTCAAACACGACCCCCGCGATTACGACCTGATATTCATCGGAACACCTGTGTGGTTTAACAAATACAACCCTGCCTACGACACCCTGTTCGAAGTTATCAAGATCTACGACAGAAAGATCGCTCTTTTCTCAACGGGTGCCACAGACAGCCAGAAGGCTCTCGACAAGTTCTCTAAAAAGCTGAAGGATTCCGTGATCCTTGGCAGATATCACTGCATAGAGCCTATATTCGAGGACAACGAAGAGGACACAAAGAGAATACTGGACGAGGCTGCCACCTGGGCCAAGGGCATTGCCGACGAGGCCGAGAAGATGATCGAAGAAGAGGAATTTGAGCGCCGCAAGACGATCTACAAATTCTGAAGCAGTCATTTTCAAGAGGCAGAAAGCCCCTGATAAATGCCGCTCGGAAAATATTGCCCGGTGCGGGTATGACACTTTAAATGCACGTATTTTCCGAAAAATGCGTGCATTTTGAGCATAATGAGGCAGCTTGTAATGCTGCCTGCGAAATTAGTTATGGCAGACAAAGACAGACAAAAGCCAAACAGTGCCGGCCCGAAGGGCTATGAGATCAAGCCCTACAAAAGGGAATTCGCCCACTCCTATTCCTGCGGCGTTTTTCCCACTTGCGAGCTGGCGGATTCAAAGCCGGAGATCCTGAGGGAGATTATAGTGACTTCAAACTCTCTGTCCAACAGCGGCGTTGTAAAGCTGAAAAAGCTGGCGGAAAAGATCTCCGTGCCATTTGCCGTCGACGACAGGGCGGTGGCCCGGATATACCCCAAGGAAAACGTTTTCGCAGTTGGCGTTTTCGACAAGACCTTCGACCGCCCGGACGTATCAAAAAACCACGTTGTGCTGGTCAACCCCGGGGACATGGGGAACCTGGGCACCATAATGAGAACCATGGCGGCTTTTGAAATCTTCGACCTGTGTCTGATCACCCCCTGCTGCGACGTGTTCAATCCGAAGACGGTGCGGGCATCCATGGGGGCGGTATTCAAAATGCGCATCAGCCTTTTCGAGAGTTTCGAAGAGTACACGGAGCTTCTCAAAAAGTCCGGCGACGACGGGAAAAGGCAGCTCTTCCCCTTTATGCTGGACGGAAAGCCCATTGAGACAGTGGATTTTCCCGGCGACCGGCCTGCGACTCTGATACTCGGCAACGAAGCCTCGGGCCTCCCCGAAAGCTTCCTGAACATCGGAACTCCCGTCAGGATCATGCACGCAGACGCGGTGGACTCTCTCAATCTCCCCGTTGCAACCGCAATCGGTATTTATAAATTACGCAAAAACAGTTATTGATCAGGGTAAAAGCCAATGACAGACATCTACAAAAATCTCCCCACAGCAGGGGCTTCGGGGCCTCAGGTCAAACTTGCCAACAGGCTTGTACTGTCAAAAAAGCTCCCCGAGGAATATATTGGCGAGGCAGACGCCAACAGATTTTTTATCTGCGAAGGGGATTGGGCCTGCTCCATGCTTCTCAGAAACAACATAAAGATCAGAATGGTGCTGGTCTGCCCCGAGAGAAAAGAAGCGGAGGAAAACGCGGGGACCTTTGCCAATGTGATAAAAGCCGCAAAAGAGGCCTTCGTTATTTCGGAAAAGGCCTGCACCAGGATCAGCGACAGGGACGGAGCGGATTACTGCTTTATAATTGGCGTCCTGCCGGAATTAAAACTTGAGGATATCAAGCTTAAGGCAAACATGACGGGCGTTGTGATGGACGGGTTGGAGCAGCCGGGAAATATAGGGGCCGTGCTGAGATCTGTTGACGCCTGCGGAGGGGACTTTGCGATCTACGTCAATAGGCGCTGCAAGACCACCCACCCAAGACTCATAAGGGCAAGCCTTGGCGCCGCGTTTACGGTTCCCTTTGTGGAGGCGGAGACTGACGAACTGTTCCGTTGGCTTGAGAAGAACGGATTTAAAGCCGTTGTCACGGACCTTTCGGCCACGAAAAACTACATAGACGAGGACTACACCGGAAGGATCGCAGTGGTCTGCGGAAACGAATACAAGGGGATCTCTCCAGTTTGGCGGGAAAAGGATTTTTCAAGCACAGTCATAATACCGATGCTTGGCTCCGTAGAGTCTCTAAACGTTGGCTTTGCGTCAACGCTGGTCTGCTATGAAAGCGCTCTGAGACAGAAGGGCATAGTAAAGAGAGGATAAACATATGCTTAAAGGAAAAGAAAGGGCCGCACTGAGGGCACAGGCCAACAAACTGCCTGCAATACTTCAGATCGGCAAAAACGGAATTGAAGAGAATCTGATCAAACAGGTCGATGATGCGCTCACAGCCAGAGAACTGATAAAGATCAGGGTTCTTGATGCAACATTTGAGGATCCCAGAGAAGCTGCCGATTTTTTCGCCAAGGAGCTCTCTGCGGAGGTTATACAGGTCGTAGGGTCTGCAATTATTCTTTACCGTAAAAATCCGGAAAAGAATTGATTAATACGCTCGTTACCGGAGGTGTTTGTGATGGGTTATTGTGATGAGATCGCCGCAAAAGTCATTGGCGGCAGGGCAAAAGAAGTGGTGGCTCTTGTGGAGCAGGCGCTGGCGGAGGGCGAAGACCCTGAACGGCTTCTGACAGAGGGCCTGATGGCGGGAATGAACGTCATTGGCGAGAAGTTCAAAGCCAATGAGGTGTTCGTGCCGGAGGTGCTGGTTGCCGCAAGAGCGATGAACAAGGGCATGCAGGTCCTGAAGCCTGCACTCGCCAAGGCCGGCGCCGAGCCTCTGGGCAAAGCCGTTATCTGCACCGTGAAAGGCGATATGCACGACATCGGCAAAAACCTGGTCAAGATGATGATCGAGGGAAGAGGTATTGAGTGCATCGACCTGGGAACCGACGTTGACGCAGAGCGGATCGTGGAGGCCGTGAAAGAAAGCGGCGCCCAGATCGTTTGCCTGTCCGCGCTTCTGACCACTACAATGAATTACCAAAAGGACGTTATTGACGCGCTGGTGGCCGCAGGTATCAGGGACCAGGTCAAAGTTATGGTGGGCGGCGCCCCGGTGACCCAGGCTTTTGCGGATGAGATCGGCGCCGACTATTATACGCTTGATGCGGCAAGTGCCGCAGAAGTGGCGGAAAAAGCGCTGAAGGAAATGCGTGCTGCGCAGTGAGGCGCCTGCGGCGCAGTGGGTGCGACTTCGTCGCAAGTGATGCAACGCTGCGCGTTGCAGTGAATAGTGATTAGTAGTTGTGCGCCGGTTGGGCGATTGCTTGAGACCGCGCGCCGAAGTTAATAGTGAGCAGTGAAGAGTGAACAGTTGTGGTGCCGCTCTGCGGCGATTTCTTGCGCGAAGCGCACCCATT
>CAMZBI010000066.1 GCA_947304585.1 uncultured Clostridia bacterium
TAGCTGCAAAGAAGTCTCCGTAAACGATCGCTTCGTCGTTGATCTTGTATCCGAAGGCTTCGGTGGCGGATCCGGTGTTGCCGTACCAGCCGTGGAGAGCAACCTCTGTGATGGATCCGTCTGTTCCGTCGATGCCCTTCTTGTTGGCAATAACGGCGGAGTTTCCATTGGCGATCTCAGAGCCGTTTACAAGGATCTGGTCGTAGGAAAGGCTGTCGCCAAGTGATGCGTCAAAGCTGCGCATTGTAGGCGTGTGGGGAGCTTCGTACTCGTAAACTTCGATCTCACCGATTCCTGCGTAACGGACGCCGTCTCCCGGGTCGTTTCCGAGTTTTGTCACATGAATGGCAACGTATCTGGCCTGTGTACCTTCGCCGTTGAAAACGGGAATAGTCTCGCCGGTGTAGCCTTCAAGTGAGTAAGCGTTTTCTACGTTGTAATTCGAAAAAATGAATTCTCCAACGTGAGCGTCAGTCTCGCCGCCGATGCTTGTGTAATTGGTACCATCAGTCGACAAAAGCACCTCGTACGTGGAGGGGAACGTGTAACCGCCAACGAACTTCATGGGCAATACTTTGACTTCGCCAATGCTGTAGACCTCCCCGAGGTCGATCTCAACTGTCAGATCAACGTTAGGGTCTACGCACGAAGCATACCATCCAAGTTCTGTATCGGCAGCGGTCAGGAATGCCGGCCACTTTCCGTCTACGAGATATTCAACGCCCCAGAACCCCATGGTCATATTCGGGTTAACGCCGACAACCGTCGATTCGTCGTAAACTGCAACATCCTTATCCAGCGCGATGTTCTCACCCGCCGCAAAAGAGGAAACTGCGCAGATGCTCAGGATCATTGCGACTGCTAAAAATATAGCCAATATCTTTTTCATAATACCTCCTGCTTTAAAGCACCGTTCCCGGCGCCAATAAAAGCCGGCCGAACGGTTGTTGCTGATATTTTTCCTATTTTAGCAAATTTTTCTGCTGCGGACAAGGATTATCTGCGCCGCAGGCGTTGCGCAGCCCTGCGGGCAGCGCAACAGTGGGTGCGACGCAATGCGTCGCAAGTGATGCGCCTGCGGCGCAGTGTACAGTGGGCAGTTAACAATTTGGGCGCGACGTCGGGCGGCTGCGCCGCGATCACTCGCACCGGAGGTGCGCCCACCGCATCGTACGCTGCGCACTTGCGGCGTCAGCCGCACCCACTTGCGACGCAGCGAGCCGCAGGCACGACCCCTTGCGCGAAGCGCACCCACTCGCCGAAGGCGCCCACTTGCGGCGTCAGCCGCACCCACTTGCGACGCAGCGCGTCGCATAAAAGACCTCCGCGATGCGTTGCGTCGCATTGTTGCGTTTTGTTACTTTACAATAATATTCATTCAAGTATAATTAAACTGTGCTTCAGGCAGAAAAACCAACGAAAGGCTCCGCCAATGACAGACATCGGAACCAGGATCGCGACCCTTCGCTCCGAACGGAATATTTCCCAGCAGGACCTTGCGGACAGGCTTTTTGTGTCCAGGGAGCTGGTCTCGATGTGGGAGTCTGGCCGCAGGCGACCGGATTATCCGATGATAAGGAGCATTGCAGAGGCGTTCGGAGTTCCGCCTGAGGAGATCGCGGACCTTGACCAAATTGCCTTGGACGAGCTGACGGATGCGATTGGCGGTATCCGGGAAATGACGGAGGAGGAGCTGGCCTCGGCCATTGGCGATTTTCTGAGAGAAAACAAAGGCACAGGGTCAAAGCTGTTCGTTCAGAGGTACTATTTTTTGAAGACAACTTCCGAGATCGCCCTCCTCTTCGGGATCGGAGAGAACCATGTGAGGAGCCTGCTCTCAAGGACAAGGCGCAAGCTTATAAAGTTTTTACAGGAGAAAAGATCATGAACAAAGAAACCGTATTCAACGCTCTTTCGAGGCTTGACGAAGACCTGATCGACGGCAGTTTTCCCGAAAAACAGCCCGAA
This sequence comes from uncultured Clostridia bacterium, assembly GCA_947304585.1. Taxonomy (GTDB): domain Bacteria; phylum Bacillota; class Clostridia; order UBA1212; family UBA1212; genus UBA1212. The sequence continues at coordinate 1,969 of CAMZBI010000066.1, forward strand.
AAACAGCCTGAGATCAAAAAACGGCCAATGATCCTGAAGCTTCTTCCTGCCGCCGCTGCGGTTCTGATCGTTGCCGTCTGCATCCTATATACGGTGTACTCCTACAATGCGGACGTCACAGAATACAGTGCCGCCCTGAATTTCTTTAAGGAAAACGGGCTCTCCACGGAAGGCCTTGGAAGGGACGACATAAAGGCGGTCTACAGCGATATCGCCTCCAACAGTTTTACCAACAGCATCACTCCGTTTGTCATTCAAAATTCCCTGTTCGGGCTTGAGATCGACGGGTCAATGACCTCCGAGGAGATACAGGATCTCTGGGTCGCCAATTTCGTTCCGTCTCAAAAGAAGCCATACATTCTAAGCGGCGTCCGTTACTCAGGCACGCCGGACTTCACCCTTCCCGAGGGCGGTACTCTCACCGATACCGGATACGTGGTATACGAAGATGCAGGCGCTTATGATGCGTTTGCGGCAAGTCTTGAAGGTATTGGCTATGCCCGGGCAGACAACCGGAACGGCGGATTCTTCTTCAAGGACGATTGCGCCGTCGTCGTAAGTATTGGCGAGTCCGGGATGGCTGTATACTGGTACAAAGCGAGCCCCGATGCGCCGAAAAACGGTCTGACGGAGGAGGAAGCGAAAAAGCTGCTCTGCCCCGAAAACAGTCTGTCAAAGATCGATTTTCATCCTCTTGACGTTACGCCGGAGGGGTTTTACGGGAGGACAGGCGGTCAGCTTTTTGCGGTTCCGGTCTACTCTTACGATTCCCTTGCCGGCACCGACGCCTTCAACGAATACAATGAGAGCTACAGCTGCGTCGTTTATTACGTTAAAGGTTCCCGGGTCTGCTATCTCGGGATGGAGACGCTGGCGGTATTTGACGCCAATGACGACGGCCGGGACGAGATCTTCATTCTGAATTACGGGCCCACAAGCGGTATCTGCACCATGACTCTGACGGCAATAACGGACAAAGGGACGGAAAGCGGCATGTTTATGGCGGATCACGGCTCTTTTTCCTTCGTCGAGTCCGGCGGCGTCGTAAAGATCTGCAATACAAGACAGATGTCCGGCGAAAAAGTCATTTACGATATCAGAATCGAAGACGACGGAGCCACAGGCTCTTTGGCGCTTTACAAGAACGGCGAACCCGTCAGCCTCTGGAGCGGGTACGGCAACAGATAACAGGAGGCTTGCGTTATGGAAAACAAAAAATTCAGGATTTACTGGTTCATTTCCCTGGCGGGAGTCCTTGCGGCCTCCTTCTATCCCCTTTACATGGGTATCAGGGTCATCTGCGACATGATCGAGAGTGGCTCTGTTGACAAGGCAAACTACCCCAAGTACATCATCCCCTACACGCCTGTGGCTGTTGCAGTCATTGCGGGGGTTGCCCTGCTTCCGCTGTTTGTGAAACTGTTCGGCCGCTTTGGCGTCTTTGCCGGAAGTTCAGCGGGCCTGTGCTCATTTTTCTGGCTGGAATACCTGCTTGAGAGAAACGTGGTAGTCTCATCTGTCGAAACCGTGTTTTACCCTTCCGGTTCTGCAAAGCTGGCGGACTGGCAGATGTATATGTGTGCGGTCAACCCTGCGGATCAATTTGGCGTGGAGACCACAACGGCGATCCGGAGCGAGACCCCCGTCGAAATCCTTGCAGGCGAATACAACCCTGCGTTCAAGCTACACTTTTACGTCATCTCGGCTGTCATAATACTGTCTGTTTTGAACTGCCTCTACGGTTTTGCCAATATCATCCTCTCGGGCAGCAGAAAAAAGCTCAGATCGCTGATCCTTCAGTCGGTCTCCGCGGCAGTCTTCCTCGGCCTTTGCATACTCGCCTGCTTCACAGCCTTCTGGAGGGACGGCAAGCTCCTGGTCTCGCCCCTCTCCGCAGCCCTGATGTCACTGTTTTTCATAATGCTTGGCGTGACCTTCGGCCTGGCAGTCGGATCGTTCCTGCTTGAAAAAAAGAAAGCCCCGGCGCTTCTCATTCCGGCGGGAGTTGCTTCTGCAATGACCCTGATCATGTACGTTGGCGAAACGATACTTCTGAACGGCAATCTCTACAGATTCGGCGAAGGCTTTTTCTTCAGCGGAATCCCGGGCATCGTCCTTGCTCCCGTGGATATACTTGTAATAATCTCCTCCGGGGGAGCAGCCGCCCTCCTCATGCTTCTGTCGCTGAAAAGAACGCAGGCTTCGTCTGAAGAGGACTCAATATCTCCCGAAGAACCGTCCAAAAGCGACAACGGATTTTTTAGTGCAAACTGCAAGGCAGCTTTCATAAATATCCTCGGGGTCACGCTGTCCCTTGCAGTATTGGCGGTCTGCCTGCTTTTCATTCCCGCACCCGGAAGCGGCTCCTCAGAGCCTGAGGTCGATATTCACATCACTCCTTCAGCCTCCCCCGATGACCTTGACGATTCCGAGCCAATAACTTTGCTGACCGTTGACGACTATTACGGGCTTGACGCTTCAAACGGGCTTGACGTGATCGTTTGGCAAATGGGCAGCGGCGGCTATTCATTCGGCCTTCTCAAGCACTCAAACACCGCCCGCGGGTGGCTGTCCAGGGAGCTGATGTCACTCAGCAATGCACCGGTAACCGCACAAAAAATGCGGGAGATCCTTTCGACCTACGATATTCCGCAAGACAAAATCTACATAGTTCCGTGGCAAAATCCCCTTTCCAGCTACATGGGCGACATCTGGCTGTACAAGGAAGGCGAAGACCACGACGCGGTAGTTGAATCATATATCGCCAACATCCGCGAAATGCTTTTCGGGCAGCAGGATTAAAACGCCAATTGCATTCGGAGTTTTACCACCCGTTTTTCTACAAAAAAATAACGAAATACCGTGAAAAAAACTGTTGACAACCCTATTCGCTTGTAGTATACTTGCGAAGCACCTCACGGGGAGCCCTTTAAAAAAGGTTAAATTTGGGAGTTTAGCTCAGCTGGGAGAGCATCTGCCTTACAAGCAGGGGGTCACAGGTTCGAGCCCTGTAATTCCCACCAATATGGCCCGGTAGTTCAGTTGGTTAGAACGCTAGCCTGTCACGCTAGAGGTCGTGGGTTCGAGCCCCATCCGGGTCGCCAATATAAGAATGTCCCTGCCCAGGTAGCTCAGTTGGTAGAGCAGGGGACTGAAAATCCCCGTGTCGGCAGTTCAATTCTGTCCCTGGGCACCATTCTGCGGGATTAACTCAGTGGTAGAGTGTCACCTTGCCAAGGTGAAAGTCGCGAGTCCGAATCTCGTATCCCGCTCCACTTTTGAAAGCAGATGTTCTCAAAATGTCTGCTTTTAATTTTACAAGGCGCCATAGCCAAGCGGTAAGGCAGAGGACTGCAACTCCTTTACCCCCGGTCCGATTCCGGGTGGCGCCTCCATGCTTAAGGGTCTAAATAGATTTGACCCGGAAAACCAGCGAAAATCGCTGGTTTTCTTCGTTTTTCGCCGTTTTTCGCGCTTTTTCAAAAAACGCTTTTTCAACGAAGTTCATAGATTTATTTTCCCGTTTATGGGATTTCACCCGGAATCGGACTGGGGAAAGAAAGGCCACGTAATCTTGAATTATTCACAAATGATTGGTACAATAAAAGGAAGGCTACAAAAGATTTCGGAGGTGGTTTAATGGTTATTAACAGATATCATATATCCAAACGGCTGATTGTCCTGTTTTTGATGTTTATCACAGTGTTTGCTGTGTTCATCCTTTCCTCCTGCCAAAAAACAAAAACTGATAAAGAAGATGAAACGGCGTTTGTACGACCTCACATACAGGCGCCGACAGTATTTCAAAACGGCGAGCTAAGGTATTACAATCAATTTGATTCAATGGGAGAACCTCCTTTTTCATTGCCGGAAGGATCACCGGACATTGACCAAGGGTATAGATATTATTATTCATACGATCATTTTTCCAAAGCCGATTATAATTGCTTTGTTTCAAACCTTGAAAAATCGGGCTTTGAACTTGTAACGATGAAATACAGTCGTTTTCTTTTCCGCGACGATTGTATGATTTTTATGAATTATAGTAAGGACGAAGAACTTCTCACGTTGTCATGGTATTCCAAAAGCCAATATGCGAAGGATGACGGTGAAGTTTCCTCCTTGCCTTGGTATGACGGCAAAGATAGCCTTTCAAAAATCAAAATACATCCTATAAACGTAACGCCGGAAGGATTCTATGACCTGACCGGCGGACAGATGTTTGCGGTTCCTTTTTACTCATATGACAGCTATAAAGCTTCCGGACAGGAAAGCCTCATGTTTGAGGATAATGAATGGTATAACTGCATGGTTTGCTTTGTGAAAGATGATACGGTTCTAAGTACTTCGATGGAGTCTGTTGCAGTCTGCGACGTTGACGGAGATCAGTTGAACGAAGTGCTGCTGTTGTCATTTGGCCCGACCAGCGGATTATTTACTTTCAATGTAACTGCTGTAACCAAGAATGGTATATTCGACACTATTTTCAACACAAATTATTATAACCTCGGCTTTGCGAACAAAGACGGGCAAATTGTCATTGAAGGAGTTGGATACAATCTTGAACAGCATTTTTTCGATGTCGTTTTGGAAAAAGTTGGAGATAAAACTGTTGTAATGTTGTATGACGCGGGAGAACCGCTCCAATTGTGGGGACCTCCGAATTCAAGAAACTTTACCGTATTGCCGGAAGATTATGGCAAGAGGTGAAAAATGGTAATTAGAGTAACATCATCGCGCGGAAACAAGCTGATATCAGGGAAGCCGTTGGCATTTAACGAGTTAAAAAAGGCCGTTAATGAAATAATGCGGGGACATATTGAGAGGGACTTTATTGATACATTCTGCTCGATATATGGATATAAAGTATTGCCTTACACAGAAGGATACGCTGCATATTATGTTAACTTAAAAACTCGCGTGGTGATTGTGCCTTCTCATTCTTTTCCAAAGGAAATAGATGGCGCGAAGGTCTTATATCATACTGACAGAGAACAATTTGATCCTGTCTTTTACGCGGGCGGCTCGATAGCAGATACTGTCTCTTATTTAGCGATTTGTAAATATGACAACGACAATGCTTTTTACTGTTTTCACTTGAACGATGATCTCGCGGTGGTTGCAGATGATTGCTTTGACAGCATAGAACAGTGCAAAAAGCAAACAGGCGACAAGGCTATTGTTTGGCATGAGAAAAAATGAGGGTGATTGTTTTATTCATAATTTATCGATATAACAGATCTAGAAAATTAATCTATTAAGACCCTTTGGAAGCCGAAATAGCGGGGCTTTCGAAAAATCCAAGTGAAACCCAATAGATTTAATTAAACGCGCTAAAATGCGTAAATCTAGCAGGAAAACGCTGATTTCGAGGCAAAACGGGGTTCTAAGGCGGGAAATAAAATCTAAACCGTTTCCAAGCCACATGGATTACGGTCTAAATAGATACGAATAGGGTAGAGAGGGATTTCGGTCCCTCCCTCCCGTTGCACCGTACGTACCGGT
>CAMZBI010000067.1 GCA_947304585.1 uncultured Clostridia bacterium
TTTAAGTGGAAATTATAACTCCTAAACTTTTATCGTGCTATTCCTAAAGACGGGAATTATTGACGATCAGCCAGCCCTTCATAAAACCTCCGAGGAAACGATCAAGTCTTGTGTTTTTCATCAATTTAATTTTAGCACCCCGTTCATTTTTCTTCAATAAAAATACTTGACGGGCCTGTCAGGAAAATGATATAATGCGGGTCGCCTCTTTAGGGGAGTAGTTCAACTGGTAGAGCAACGGTCTCCAAAACCGTCTGTTGCGTGTTCGATTCGCGTCTCCCCTGCCAGGCGAAGGGCCGGATTCAGTTTCCGGCTCTTTTTGTCTACGCAGGTACACGCCAATCCCTGTGTCGCATGCGCAGCCCCATCAACTCGCGGCGTCAGCCGCACCCCACTCGCAGCGAAACATCGCACCACTCGCAGTGCCAACTGCGCACCACTCGCGGCGAAGCCGCTGCCCCTGCTTGCGCGCAGAGCCCGAAAGTTGTAAAATTGAAAAAAACAAACAAGCGAGGTTCCTATGAACAATATCCCGAGACAAGAACATCCTTTTCCTCAGTTCGAAAGAAAAAACTGGCTCAATCTCAACGGCACTTGGCAGTTCGAGATCGACCGCGGCATGAGCGGATTCGACCGCAGACTTTTTGAAAAGGACAGGCTGGAATCCGAGATCACAGTGCCCTTCTGCCCCGAATCAAGCCTTTCCGGCATTGGCGACAAGGATTTCATGACCTGTGTCTGGTACAAAAGAACTGTCACCCTTCCCGAAAGCTTCAAGGGGATGAGGACCGTTCTTCACATTGGCGCCTGTGATTACTTCGCCACCGTATGGGTCAACGGCAGAGAGGCCGGAAATCACCGGGGCGGGTACATTTCTTTCGCGTTTGACATCACGGACTTTCTCAAGGAAGGCGCCAATGACATTACAATCAGGGCCATTGATGACACCCGCTCGGGAGATCAGCCCGCCGGCAAGCAGTGTTATGCCTATAATTCCCAGGGCTGCCATTACACACGTACCACCGGCATCTGGCAGACAGTCTGGCTTGAAGCGGTTCCCGCATCTTACATTGCCTCTGCAAAGTATTACACCTCCGTTGACGGCACCGTGAGGATAGTTGCATCTGTTAAGAACGGATCCGGCAAGGTCCTTGGCGCCAAGGCATCCTTCGGCGGAAAGCTCTGCTGCGAAGGAAAGACCGAAGTTCTCGGGGACAGTGCCGAGATCACCCTGAAAATTGACGAACCCAGACTTTGGTTCCCGGGTGAGCCCAATCTTTACGACCTGACTCTGACCCTTGGCGATGATTGCGTGGAAAGCTACTTTGGCATCAGAGAGGTGTCCTATGCGGATCACAGGTTTTACGTCAACGGCAGGTCGGTGTTTGGCAGGTTCATCCTTGACCAGGGCTTCTACCCCGACGGCATTTACACCGCGCCTTCCGACGAAGCTTTAAAACACGACATCGAGATGTCAATGGCCTGCGGCTACAACGGGGCCAGGCTCCACCAGAAGATCTTCGAGCCAAGATTCCTTTACCACGCCGACAAACTCGGATATATGGTCTGGGAGGAGCACGCAAACTGGGGCCTGGACATTTCAAGGATCGGCGCCTTCAAAAACTTCACCGGCGAGTGGCTTGAGGCGATGGAACGTGACTTTAATCACCCCTCGATCATCGGATGGTGCCCCTTCAACGAGACCCAGCCAAATCAGGACGCAGAACTGCTCAAATTGATCTATAAACTCACAAAATCTGTGGATCCCACAAGGCCAGTCATCGACACCAGCGGATGGGTACACGTTGGCGGGTACTGCGACATGTACGACTGCCACGACTATGAGCAGAACCCTGAGGTCTTCAAGGCCAGATACGACAAGCTGATGGCCGGCGAAAAGATCGACGATTCCACTCCTTTGGACCTTTGCTTTGTGTCTGAGTTTGGCGGCACCTGGTGGTCTCCCGGCGTGAAAGGCGGCTGGGGCTACGGCGCTTCACCTGCGGACATGGAGGAGTTCCTTACGAGATACGAAGGCCTTGTCTCAGCCCTTCTCGCCAATGACAGACTCTGCGCATTCTGCTACACCCAGCTCACCGACGTGGAGCAGGAGCAGAACGGCCTTTACACTTATGACAGAAGAGCCAAATTCCCGGTGGACAAAATCGCTGCGATCACATCCGCCAAGGCTGCCTCGGAGAAATAACCCGTTTTTGCAACTGTCCCTGACCGGGCTTTGAAAGGAGGCGCTTTTTCTTGCGCACTTACAACTTTGACAATATGACCGTTGGCGTCGACTTCAAAAAAGGCTGTGTTTCAAGCATAGTCATTGGCGGTTTGGAGCGATTGTCGGGAAAGACCTCTCTCTTCAGGATAGGAGTGCGGGACCGTTCAGGCTTGCTGACGGTCGTCGACGCTTTCGGGGCCCGTGAAGTTTCGGAGACTCCCCTCGGAGCAGTGTATAAACGGTTTGATGGTATCTGTTCGGATCTTTCTGTGACAGTATCTCTTGAAAACCGTTCCGGACAGGCCAATTGGAAAATAAGCGCGGATCCCGGAAATAGTGATATTTTCATCGAATGGGCGGAGTTTGCACTGGCGGCCTTCCCTAAACTTGCGGAAAACAACACTGAGGGAAACGGGGGTACCGTGCTCTTCCCGTACAACGAGGGCGTTCTTGTTTCGGACTACGAGGCAAGGGACCGGACCTCTTTCTACCACTGGCCTCTTGTGTACCCCTCCTACGGAAGCCTTGCCATGTTCCCCAACATGGTCTCTTCCCAGATGCTGGCCTACCTTTTCAGTGATGCAGGCATTTATTTCGGGGCTCACGACAGGGACCGTTCTCTCAAGGGGATCGACTATTTCGCCACCGAAGCGGGCATTGAACTTAGATTCAGGCTTTATTCCGGGAAAGATTTTGGCGAAACGTTTGCGCCTGATTATCCGGTGGTCTGGGCGGCCTGCGGACCCGACTGGGAAAGCGCCGCAGCTATTTACAGGGATTTCTTCGAGGCAAATCTCCCGCCAAGGGCCCGCAAAATATCCAAAAACAGAGACCTTCCGGAATGGTATTCCGATTCCCCGCTGGTGGTCTCCTACCCCGTCCGCGGCATCCACGACATGGATAAAATGGACCCCAATGCCTTTTTTCCATATGTGGAGGCATTGCCGGTTTTAGACTATATTTCCGAAAAAACTTCTGCAAGGCTCCTGGTCCTTCTCATGCACTGGGAAGGAACCGCGCCCTGGGCTCCGCCCTACGTCTGGCCGCCCTACGGAGGAGAAAAGCCCTTCTATGAGTTTCTCGCGGAACTGAGAAAGCGGAACATGCTCATTGGAGTGTACTGCTCGGGTTTCGGGTATACGATAAAGAGCAACGTGGTGGACGATTATGACCGAAGCCGCGAATTCACCGAAAGAGACCTGATAAAGTCGATGTGCGCCGGCCCCGACGGCAAGGTGCTTCCAAGCAACATCTGCCCCGGCCAGCGTTCGGGCTACGACATATGCCCCGCAACAGAGCAGGGAAAAGAGGTTCTTTCCGAGGCCTATTCCCCGCTGTTTGAGAGCGGCGTTGACTACGCCCAGATCCTTGACCAGAACCACGGCGGCGGCCAGTACCTTTGCTACAGCAGAGACCACGGCCATCCCCCGGCTCCCGGACCCTGGATGACGAAGAACATGCAGTATCTCCTTAGCTCCTGGAACGAAAAAGCCGGAAAAATGATCCTTGGCTGTGAATCCGCAGCCGCAGAGCCCTTTATCGGCAATCTTCTCCTCAGCGACAACCGCTACGAGCTCAACTATTTCATCGGCCGGCCCGTGCCCTTCTACGCCTTCGTGTACCACGAGTACGTCCGGAACTTCATGGGCAACCAGGTCTCCTGCCCTCTCGAGGAATCCGACGAGACCTTTAACTACAGACTTGGCTATTCCTTCGCTGCAGGCGACTGCATGACCCTCGTTTTGACTCCCTCCGGCGGGATAATGTCAAATTGGGGCATGAGGGACTTCTCCCACCTCCCGAACCGTGAAACAGTTCTCTCTTTTGCAGCAAATCTCACCGCCTTCTACCGCGGAGGGGCCTCAAAATACCTATTCAACGGAAGGATGATCCCTCTGCCCGACGTAAAATGCGCCAACGTCAGTTTCCACTGCAGATACGTGGAGCGGACAGCAATCCTCCCCGAAGTGATCTGCACCGCCTGGGAAGCCTCAGACGGAGAAAAAGCGCTTATCGCCGTTAACCCCTCTGGAACGGACCGGTTTATAGAGCTAAGCGGATCAAAAGAAAGGATTCCGGCTCTCGGCGCCAGGCTGTTTGCGCTTTGACCCTGATTTCAAATACTGCAGGCCCGCCGGGGTTCGCACAGCCGACCCTGCAAACCGCCTGATCCACCCGCAAAGGCGGTCTGACCTGTCATTGGCGGGTTTATCTGTACAAAACGCGGCAAGTCCGCGAAAGGACGATCCATGGACAACACTCCAACTTCTCTTACCCTAAATGAAAACATAAAAAGCCGGGACAAGATCATAGTCAGAACGAGCCTCGTCGGTATTATAGTCAATATCCTGCTGGCTGGCTTTAAAGCCTTCATCGGTCTGCTCTCAAATTCAATTGCGGTGATCCTCGATGCGGTGAACAACCTGACTGACGTGCTCTCCTCAGTGGTTACCATTGTCGGCACCAAGCTCTCGAAAAAAGCACCCAACAAAAAATTTCCCCTTGGCTACGGCCGGGTCGAATACCTCAGCACTCTGATCGTCTCGGGCATCGTGTTCTATGCAGGCGGAACTGCCCTTGTCGAATCGATAAAAAAGATCATCAACCCCGAAAAACCCAGCTACAACATCGTTTCTGTGGTAATCATTGGCGTTGCGGTCCTGGTGAAGTTTTTCATCAGTTTCTATTTCAAACGCCAAGGCAAAAAAGCCAATTCCGGCGCGCTCATCGCCTCCGGTGCAGACGCTTTTTACGACGGCATTCTTTCGGCTTCCGTTCTGGTCTCGGCAATCATCTATATGATCACCGGATTCTCTTCCGAGGCCTATGTTGGCATCATAATCGCTGCATTTATTCTTAAAGCAGGCGTTGAACTGATCATAGACAGTCTGAGAGACATTCTGGGCAGCCGTCCGGACAAAGAGCTGACTGAAAAAGTGAAATCCATAATCATGAGGGAGCCGGAAATCACAGGCGCCTATGACCTGATCATCAACAACTACGGCCCAGGCAAAAACTACGCCTCAGTCCACATCGAACTTCCCGACAACATGTCGGTTGCCCAGGTTGACAAGATCACCAGGCGGCTGGAATACGGTGTCTTTGCCGAAACCGGCGTTATCCTCACAGGCGTCGGTGTCTATTCCTACAACACAAAAGACAGTTTAGCCGCAGAAATGCGAAAAAACATCACCGACAAGGTAATGGCCAACGACTGGGCACTCCAGGTCCACGGCTTCTACGTTGATTACGACACCAAGACCATACGCTTCGACGTGGTGATCCGTTTCGACATAAAAAGCAAGGACGCACTGGTAAAGCTTCACGAAGAAGTGGACGATCTCTACCCGGAATACGATTTTCTGATTATCACGGACGTGGATATAAGCGACTGATGCGAAGCGATGTTACGCAGTAATGTGCCTGCGGCGCAGTTAATTGTGTGCTTCGCGAAAGTTATACATCTTGTAACAGTGAAGAGTTAATAGTTGCTGCACTTTGCGTCTGCTTCACTATTAACTCTTCATTCATAACTGTTAACTACAGAGTGTCCGTCTTTTATATTATTTGCATGTATTTTTGCCGGAGATCAACGGGGGCAGACGCATTCCAAAGCGTCCAGGAGCGCTTCCTTCGTGCCAACGATCTGCGCTCTCGCAAGCAGAAGGATCATCGCATCATTGGCCTCAAAAGACGTCGTGCAGTAAGGGATGATCGTCTTGTCGCATTTTCTTGCCACGCTGAGTTCATCCTGGCACCAGCCGGACGCCTGCGACAGTGCGCTGTACATGAAGACAACAGACGAACAGTTTCTGATCGCTTTCGTGATAATTGACAGATAGTTTTGTCCACCCGGGATTGATTCAGGCGCCATCCAGCAGGCGTGACCGGCGATGGTCAGAAAATCTCTTATCTCCCTCGCCTGCTCACGTTCTTCGCTCTTATAGCTTATAAAGACCGGCCCGGAAGCTGCCTCTGAACGCTTTGCGTGCTGCATTTCGTCGATATGGTGCACCAGCACCAGCAGACGTTCAAACTCCCGGTCGCTTTCCGCCTCTGTCAGAAATGCGTAGTCCCTGGAGTTAGCAGGCGTCGGCAAAACGCTGATTCTTTTAAAACCAACCTTCGTGCAGACGTACGCATCATCATCGATGAAAAGCATGAAAAACAACAAGTCAAGGCCGTCATACAGCTTACGCGCAAAGTTTGTCAGCCGCTCGAAATCTGCGGGCCCAGCCGCGTGATTTTTCTTTAGTTCCACCGTTCCAACGGCTCTGCCGCCGTCGTAAAGCACGATATCGGGTGTAAAAGCCTTCCCTGATCCGGGGATATCAAAACCTACGTCCCAACCTTTCGATACAAACAGATCGCGCACACGGTATTCAAGCAAACGTTCGTTTTCCATAGTTTTCCATCCTTTTTGAGTATTGCAAGCAATGTACCCCGCAATCTTATTTGCCAATGTTACTGAAGATAATCTTATCAGTCATCAAAACGGAAATCAAGATATTTAGTTGACGTCCTGCCGCTTTATCCGCTGCACTGGTAAATACCGTCTTCAGCACCGGCAATCATTAAACGTGCTGAAACGATCGACTGCTCACTGTTCACGCTTCTCGCTTCACCGTTAACCAAGCACAAAAAAAGACGCCTCGCAGCGTCTCTTTTAGTTACCCGGCAATGACATATTTTCGCGAGCCGCTTCCGGCGAACTATCGT
>CAMZBI010000068.1 GCA_947304585.1 uncultured Clostridia bacterium
TCTGCCAAATTGAGTGAGCTAAAGTGAGACCTAATACATTAAGCGATTGCCCTGGAAAAGCTGCGGAAGACCCTTGATAATAATACTGTTTAGCTGTAAAATATGTGCAGAGTGCACAAAAACAGAGCGGTTTGGGCTTCCTGCCGCAAAAGGCACATGAAAGAAGGAAAAACATGAAAAGATTCATTCCATTATTGATCATTGGCGTTGTTTTGATCTGCCTCTTCGGCTGTGCAGTGAACACCGAAGAACCTGAGGCCACAAAGGCGCAGGCAACCCCTGAAACAGTGACGGAAGCTCCTGCACCCGAAGAAACTGCTGTTCCGGAGAATACGCCGGAGATCGCCACGGAACCTGCGACGGAGCCCACTGCGGAACCTGCTGACGAAACTCCGAAGAAAAAGGAGATAAACGTTGTCTACATGAAAGACGTGGAAGTGGATTACAGCGAAGGCGGTGCGGTGGGGAATCCTGCGGCAATAGTTGACGAGGACGAGACTACGAGATGGAGCGGTTTCGACCTGGGAAGGCCCGGCTGGAGCACGAACTTCCGTCATGAGATCACGATAGATCTGATGGGACGTTACGAACTGCACGATTTTTACATTGTCTGGGAGACGCTGACCGGTTTTTACAAGATCCTTGTGACTGAGGACGGGGAGAACTGGACAGCCGTGTATGAATATGACGACTGCTTTACCAACGCCACCCCACTGACCGACGACGGCGTCTTCGAAAAGGACACTTTCGCGACTATGATCAGGATAGAAACGGACGTTCCCGAAGGAGAATCGATATCCGGATATCCCTACTGCAGCATTTATGAATTCGAGTGCTACGGCTGTTCCGCGGAACTGTCCGAGGGCTGAAGTCAGCCCGGAATGAAACCGACGAAAGACGAAGGAATGAGAAAAGATCGAGACCTTGAAAAAGGCCGGGTCTTGACAAAACCGAAGGATACAAAGCATGAGTTTTTTTGAGCCCGGAAAGTCTGAAGATATTGTTTTTATCGAAAAAATAGCGAAAACTATGGGCAAGGGCTTCGGCGCGGCCGACAGTTTCGGAACTGTTATCTATCCCGCTGCGGGTCAAACCTTGGTGCTTCCGGACGATGATGCGGATACAGCCGAACTGAACGGGAAGCTGTTTTGCATGGTCAGGGCCGAGGGCAGAGATCTCTGGTTTTTTGACGATGTTCCCGGAGGCGGAGAGCAGGGGGTAGAGAGCGGATTAAAGGCTCTTAAGATTGCCGCAGCGTTCTATACGGAAACGGTCACTGCCAGCAGCACGAGGCGAAGCGAATTTTTCAGACAGCTTCTTTTGGGAGGAAAGGATCAGGCCCTTCAGGGCGATTTCACGGTAAACACAAAAAAGAATTCTCCTGCCTCGGAATACACGGTCCTTCTGGTGACATTGGCGAAGGGAAAGACCCCGGAGGACAGAGAGCGGGACGGCCGCATTTCGGAGGTGTTCACTCTCCTTGAATATGCTTTCCCGGAAAACGAGGGATACGTAAACGTCAGGATCAGACCGGACGCCTGCACCGTAATAGTGCCTCTTTCCGAGGAGATGCAGTTTGAAAATGCGCTGGAGGCGGCGGAATCGGTCATCGATACCGTGAGAACGGAACTTGCGATAGAGATCACGGTTTCCGTGGGCTGCAGAGTTAAACTGCTGAGAAACATTGATGCGTCCTACAGAACTGCGGACAGGGCGCTTGCGATCGGCGAGGCTTTTGACATTGGCACCGGAGTCTATTCATATGACAGCCTTGGCGTCGCCAGGATACTCTACGGACAGAAGAGGGACGTGTGCGAAAGCTACCTAAAAGAAGTCTTCGGCGTTCAGTTCTTCGAGAATTCTTTGAGAGTTCAGGAGGGGGAGACTCGCTCGGCCGGCGATGAAGAGCTGATATTCACGATAAAGATGTACCTTAAGTACAACCAAAACGTGACCGAGACCGCCAAGGCTCTCTTTGTTCACAGAAACACACTGAATTACCGAATCGAAAAATTCAACAAGCTCACAGGCCTCGACTGCACAGAGTTTGAGGACGGGGTGAAGATAAGCATAGGTTTTATGGTCGCAAGCTACCTCGAGACGCTTCAGCCCCAAGGTGACGACGGTTCTTCCGAAAAAAGGGTATCTAGGGAGACCGGTGCCAGATCGAAAAAACAGCAGAACAAAAGATAAAGCACGGGATTTCCCACTGATAATGGGCCCCGCGGAGAGGAATTGATTATGGAAGAGATCAAGGAAGAGACCGGGACTGTAAACAAAGGTCCTGAAATAGTATTCACCAACGTTACCAAAGAATATCCCAACGGTGTAAAGGCTCTTGACAACGTGAGCTTCCGTGTTGCGCCGGGGGAGTTTGCATTCCTCATGGGCCATTCGGGATCCGGAAAGTCTTCGCTTATAAAGCTTCTAATGCTTGAGGAGCGGCCTACGTCGGGGTCCATCACCGTTGGCAACGTGGACCTGGGATCCGTTAAAAGCAGCGGCATTCCCTACTACAGACGCCTGATCGGCATTGTTTTCCAGGATTTCAGAATAATATTCAGCATGACTGTGTTTGAGAACGTGGCCTTTGCATTGGAGATGCTGGGGGAGAGCCGCAAGGAGATCGAAAAGCAGGTCATGGCCGCTCTTGACCTTGTGGGCCTTGCTGAGAAAAGAAACGAAAAGCCGGACTGCCTTTCCGGAGGAGAGCAGCAGAGAGTTGCGATAGCAAGGGCTGTTGTGAATCTGCCGGGCATCATAATTGCCGACGAGCCCACCGGAAATCTCGACAAAGAGAACTCAGTGGAGATAATGAAGATCCTTCAGAAGATCAATATGATGGGTACCACCGTGATCGTGGCGACCCACGAGCGGGAGATCGTTGCGGAGACAGGCCAGCGGGTCATCGAGCTCAACCACGGAGTAAGACTCCTGGGCGACGAGTAAAGGGGGCGGCATCATGAAATTTTTGAGAATCTGCTTCTATGTGATCCGCCAGAGCGCAAAAAACATCGCCAGGAACTTCTTTATGATCTTCGCCTCGGTGGTGGTCGTGTTCTTCGTGCTGCTTGTGGCAGGCGCATTCATTGAGACGGGGCTGACCCTTGGCAATGCCATCGAGCAGTACAGCGACAGGGCGGACGTGGAAATCAATTTCAAGACCTACGTTACCGAGGAGACCGCCAATGAGTATCTGAGGTATATTGCCGCCGACTCAAGGGTAAAAGAGGTTAAATATATCTCAAGAGACGAGAACATCGAGAGGATCATAGAGTTTTTTGACGAATACAGGGACATCTACGAGGGTTACAGAGACAGTGAACTTCTGGGCTTTATCTCCCTGGAAGTTCAGCTGAAGACCTATTCCGACAGGGAATCCTTTGTGAGCGAGATCGAGGCCGAACCGGACGTGGACAACGTCCAGAACATAGTGGAGACCATCGAAAAGATGGAACTGGTGAGGTTCTGGGTCAATATCGCAACGATTACTGCTTCCGTGGTTATGACGGCTCTTTCACTGCTCCTCATTTTTAACACCGTAAAGCTTACGGTCATAGCCCGCAAAAAAGAAATCGAAATCATGAAGTATATAGGCGCCACCGACGTTTACATCGCAACGCCTTTTGTGATAGAGGGCGTGACCACAGGCCTGCTGGGAGCGCTCATCGCCTTCCTGTCCCTTTGGGGGATCTACAACGGTGTCTATTCCTTCCTGAAGGATCTGCTGGCGGACAGCAAGATCGTGCCGATGACGTTTGCGGAGTCGGGCGGCGGGGTCATCCTGCTGTTCTTCCTGCTGTTCGGCGCGGTGACAGGCTTCATTGCCAGCGTTTTTGCCGCCAAGAAACACATGAAAGTCTGACGGGAGCCTTTCTTGGATACAAGACGGTCCTCCTGTCCAAAATATACTACCGATGAAAGCTGAAAGACCATGACAGACATAGACGACAACAGAAAAGACGATATTGAAAGAGACGCCTGGGCGGATGCCTTTTTCTCCGATGTGGTGAAAAAAGAAGAAAGACAGGCAAGACCGGTTCTTTACGGCCAGTTTGAGGACGAAGGACCGGATGCCGGGGCTGTTGGACCGGAGGGCGGAGACAACCGGGATATCGGGGAGACGGAAAGCGCGGAGCCTGCCTCTGACGGATCCGTTGACGGAGGCCCGGACAAAAACTCCGGAGACCTTACGAGCGACGAGAAGACCACGATAGCTCTTGTTGCCGTCGGCATAGTTCTTCTTATTTTGATAATCCTCCTGTGCGGGATCTTTATAGGGAAACTAGCTAACAGGGTAAAGGAAAACGACGGGAAGAGTTCAGAATCCGCAGCTTTTGAGAGCAGAGGGGCGAGCCAAGAGCAGATCAAAAAACTTGAAGAAATATTTGAGTTTATTTACGACAATTACTACCTTGAAACAGACCCCAACGAACTGATAGAAGGCGCTGTGGCGGGAATGGCAGCGGTGATCGAAGACCCTTACGGGAGTTATTACAGACCCGGCAAAATGAATTCCTTTCTGGATTACGTCCGGGGAAGGCACACAGGCATCGGAACGTATCTTGAAAGTAACGGGGAAGGGTTTCTGGTGACGGAGGTGGAACGGGGTTCGCCTGCGGAAAGCGCAGGGATCTCCCCGGGGGACATGATCGTTGAAATAGACGGAGAAAAGACCGCGGGGCTCGATGAGGGTGCCGCGGAATCATTTTTTTCAAGGCCTGACAGCACCTTTACCATTGTGATTAAGAGCGGAGAGGAGTACAGAACGGTCACCTGCTCCAATGAAAAACTGAAAAAGAAAGCTGTTTTCGGCGAGGATCTGGGATCGGGAATAATCTACATCAGGATCACCCAGTTCGGTGACGGCGTTAAGAAGGATTTTGAAGAGGTTCTGGGCGGTCTGAAGACCGAAAACGTCAGAGGCCTCATTCTTGACCTTCGGGACAATCCCGGGGGTTATGTGGCTGAGGCTGTAGGCGTTGCCGACATACTGCTTCCGGAAGGGGTGGTGTCGGTGTCAAGAAACAGATCAGGAGAAGTGGTGGAGACCTACAGCTCGAAAAAAGGTTCTGCGGGTCTTGAGATTGCGGTCATTGTCAACGGCGGCACTGCCAGCGCGGCGGAACTGCTGACCGGCGCAATAAGGGACTTTGGTGCGGGGAAGGTCATTGGCGTCAGGACCTACGGCAAGGCAGTTGGCCAGATAATGAAAACCTTTGACCACGACGGCAGCGGCATTTCCCTGTCGGCCTACCGCTTCTACACCCCCTCCGGGGACTGTATCGAGGGCGAGGGAATTACTCCGGATGAAACGGTGCTCCCCTATGAGGGATTCGAACAGGCGAAAGCATCCGACCTCAGCCATGAAAACGACGCCCAACTGAGAGCTGCGCTGCTCATGCTGGAAGAGAAGGGAGATTGATGGGGAATGTACGAAAATCTTGCCTGTTTTTACGATATGTTTACGGGTGACGTGGATACCCGGAAGCTGGCGGATCTTCTTGAGGAGAGGTTTAAAAAGTACGGAAACGAGGGACTCCGGCTGGCGGCACAGCGAAAGGGACGGAAGTCTGAAAAAACCGGGGATGAAAACGGCAGCGACATCTCCATGTCCACTCTTGTGATGGACGTGGGATGCGGAACGGGAAAACTTGCGGTGCTTCTTTCGAAGAGAGGATACGACGTGACGGGCCTTGACGCAAGTCCTGAAATGCTGGAGATCGCTCTTGAAAGAGCCGGCAGAGAGAAGTCAGAGGTTTTGTGGATTTGTCAGGATATGCGGGAGATGGACACATTCGGCTCCTACGCGGCAATGTACTGTCTTGAGGACGGTCTCAATCATCTGACGGAGGAGGGGGACATTGGCAAGTTCCTCAAAAACGCCCGCAATTTCATTGACGACGGAGGACTTCTGATATTTGATTTCCTTACCGACGGATATCTGAGAGAAGCCGCAAAAAAAGGCGTGCTTTTTGAGGACGGAGATGATGGCACCTGCCTCTGGACCGCGGATTATCAAAACGGGCTGATGACCTACGACATTATTTGTTATTTAAGAGATGAGGACAGATCCTACGAGAGGCTGGAGGACACAGTCTGCGAGAGAGCCCTTGAGACGGAAGATGTCACACGGGCGCTTAGAGAGAACAGTTATTCGGTACTTGAACTTCTTGAGGGGGAAGACGGCAGAAACTACGTGACGGCCCGTAAAGTGTAATTTTACCTAAACTTTTCTACTAACATACTAACAAGTTGATTAAGGGGCCCAAATTAG
>CAMZBI010000069.1 GCA_947304585.1 uncultured Clostridia bacterium
AGTGAAGAGTGAGCGCACCTCAGGTGCGAGTGAGTGCGGCTGCGCCGCAAGTGATGCGCTGACGCGCAGTGATTAGTGAACAGTGATTAGTTAAGAGTGAAGAGTTGAGGGGCGGCGCTTTTTGCTGCCTGCGCCGCAATTGCCGGAAGCGGCCTTCGGCGCGAGTGAATAGTGAACAGTTGGGGCGCTGCGTGAATCTACGAACTTGACGGCGCTGTGGACGCATTTAACATAAACAAAGGAGTAGAATCAAAATGTCTGAAAACAAAATCAGCCTAAATCCGGGCACGCTTCTGGGACCGCTTCCGGTGGCTTTGGTTTCATTGGGGACTCTGGAAAAACCGAATATCATCACGGTTGCCTGGACTGGCATCATCAATTCCAAACCGCCAATGACATACATTTCGGTAAGGCCGGAAAGGTACTCACATAAGCTTTTACTGGAAAAGGGCGAATTTGTGATAAATCTGCCCTCAGGCGATCTTGCCAAAAGAGTCGACATATGCGGTATGAAGACCGGCGCAAAAGGCGATAAGTTCAAGATCTGCGGATTTACAAAAACTCCTTCGACTGTACTTGCGGATTGCCCCGTGATCGCAGAGTGCCCAATAAACCTTGAATGTAAAGTCACCGAGGTGAAGCATCTGGGCTCTCATGACATGTTTATTGCGGAGATAGTGGGCATAACTGCGGATCCTGTACTTGCCGACGACAAAGGCAGAGTAGACTTCTCAAAGGCCGGACTGATCTGCTATCTCCATGGTGAATACAGGCTGACAGGGAGAAAACTTGGCGAGTTCGGTTTTTCAGTGAGAAAGAAGAAGTCTTAAAACAATCATTCTATTTGACGGTAAACCAGCTTCTGAACATTGTGGAGTCGTCAAAGGACCTTCCTGCTGCGTAATAGGGCACGAAGGTCTTTCCGTTTATTGTGACGGTGAAAGGCTTTCCGGCACCGGCTTTTGTGACTTCGAAAGGTATTGGCGATGTAAAGGTTATAGACGGATTCACGTCTCCCCCGTAACTCACGTCCGCTGCAAGGACGCAGGGGCCGTAGGTGAAAAGCATCTGCTTTTCCGCAAAGGGATTGGCCGAGAGCGGGGATGGGTTTGCCGCGGGAGAATAGAACAGATCAAGAGTGATTTCATCGCCTGCAAAAAGATTTTTTGCGATCCGCAGGTACCCGTTATTGGATACTGAAGGTTCGCTGATGCCGAATTTTTCGCAAAAATCCGGTATCCTGAGGTTCAGACCGATTCCTTCGACAGGCGCACTTGTTATTTTAACACTGATCTTTCCGTCTTCCGGGTACCGTGTTTCCAGAGAAAAGGCGACTCCCGAGGGATCTTTGTAGGAAAGCGGAACGTAAAGATTGACAAACACCTCCGAATCATCCGAAACACTCTTTGTGACTGCAAGCTTTGGTATCACGGCAAGGCCCATTGGCCCGTTGGCGGTACAGCAGGAGAGCCTCATGTCGCCAACCATGTAGGAGAAATTGTCAAAGACCCGGCGGTTGCCGTTGAACTTCGGAAAGTATTCAAAGTAGCTGCCGTCCTCAGAGATCGCACCGAGAAGGGCGTTGTAGAGGGAGACCTCGATCCTGTCAACGTATGAAACGTCCCCTGTGATGAGAAATGCTTTGTAAAGAAGCTTGATGTAAGTCACAGTGACGCAGGTCTCCATGGCAAGGTCCATGTCGGGATTGGTCTGCTCAAACTTTGTGCGGTTCCACTGCTCGCCTTTGCCGGGACCAAGATTGTAAGGGGCGTCCCCTCCGCCTGATCCGAGAAGTGTGATCTCCTCGGCAAGTATCCCGTCAATCATATTAAGAGACGCTTTGAGCGCATTCTTAGAGCCGGTGGCTCTGTAATACTCAAGAAGCCCTTCAAAACAGCTCATCATTTCGTAGGCCTTGGCAATGCTTTCTTTGGGATTTCCGTTGGATCCTACTTTATATGGGCTTTTTATTTCGAGCGCCGCCTTAAATATGTTTTCCCTTGAGCAGGCTCCGGATCTTACGATATATTCGCCAAAATCAAACAGCTTTTTGTTTCCGCTTATAAGAAAGAGTTTCATCACAGGTTCCAGGATCGAAGAGGATTCGATGCCGCAGAAGGCCCAGCCTGTCTCTGTGATCTTAGTCTTTCCAGGCTCATCGCCGACCTGAGAAGCGGTGTATACCGCAAGTGATATCATGGCGTCAAGGACGTCGTTTTCGGCATCAAGGGTCGGCCCAAAGTTGTCATAATACTCAAAAAGCCCTAAAAGTACGTATTTTCGCTCCCAGAGGTCCGAACCGTTCTGACCGTTGGGCTGGTTCTCCCGTTTGACCGTACTGATGCACCCGTCACCGTCCCGGAGGGCAAGAATGTGCCTTACAAGATCGTCGACTTTTGCTCTCAGGCGTTCATCACCTGTATACGCGCAGATGTTGGCGGCTGCCCGGAGGATCTTTCCAAAGAATTCACCTGCGGCAAAGGGATCCGACCTGTCTTTAAACCAGCTTACGAGGGCATCTGAGGAGAGCTTAAGGAAAAGACCTTCGGTGATCTTTTTCATCGCATCGTCGAAGGGACCGGAAAGTTTTATATCCGAGAGTTTCGGAGAGGACATTTTGTTTGTTGTAACGTTGTATTTGTTCATTGCTTTCTTCCGTTTTGATCTGTGATTAAAGGGGTAGAATTACCCGCCGGCTTGCAAGTGTTTGTCTTCTATAAACCCAGGATAATTTTACCATTTAATCTCTTTATGTCAACTTTGTCGGCTGAGGTTCCGGGTATACTTCAGCCTTATCCCGGTACGGGGAAGGGCAGGACTAAGCACAGGGCTGAAACAAAAAAGTCTTTATTAATTCGGGCTGAAGTGGTAAAATTCATTGGCGACGGGTGGATTTCGCCTGTTTATAATTGGCAATAAATCCCTGTGCGAAAGGCCGGGGATCCCGAAAGGATTTTGTTTTATGAAGCATACGGATATTAGAGATATTTTCTATGACAGCAGTTTTGTCGGAAAGACGGTCACAGTCTGCGGCTGGGTCAGAACGTCGAGGGATTCCAAAAACGTTTCGTTCCTCGAGATAAACGACGGAACGGCCCTGAAGCACCTTCAGGTTGTTATAGATAAAGAGAAGATCACAGGTTATGAGAACGCCATGAAGCTGGGCTGCTCCGTTAAAGTGAACGGAACCATCTGCGAAAACCCCAACAACGGTGTTGAGATAAATGCATCTGAGATCCTTGTTCTCGGCGAATCCCCCACAGATTACCCGCTTCAGAAAAAGAGACATACCCTGGAATTTCTCAGAACCATGCCTCATCTCAGGGTCAGGACAAATACTTTTAACGCGGTCTTCAGAGTAAGGTCGGTTCTTGCCAGCGCCATCCATAACTATTTCCAATCCAGAGGATACGTTTACGTCAACACTCCTATCATCACAGGCAGCGATGCCGAGGGTGCGGGCGAGGTATTCCGCGTCACCACCCAGGGTTTCGACCACGGCTGCAAGACCGAAGAGGAATACTACGCCAATGACTTTTTCGGCAAAAAAGCAGGTCTTTCCGTATCCGGCCAGCTGGAAGGCGAAGTCGCCGCCATGGCTTTCGGCAAGATCTACACTTTCGGCCCCAGTTTCAGAGCCGAAAACAGCAATACCCCGAGACACCTTGCGGAATTCTGGCACATTGAGCCCGAAGTCGCCTTCGCAGAACTTCCTGATATCATAGAAATAGCCGAGGATATGATCAAAAATATCATTGGCGTCGTTCTTGAAAAATGCCCGGATGAGATTGCTTTCTTTGAAAAGCACTTTGAGCCCGGTCTGTCGGACAAGCTCAAAAGCATTATTTCCCATGAATTCGGGATCGTAGAGTACACTGAGGCCATTGAGATACTGAAACAATCAGGCCGTCAGTTCAACTATCCCTGCGACTGGGGCTGCGATCTGCAGACGGAACACGAGAGATATATAACCGAAGAGGTTTTCAAAAAGCCTGTTTTCGTTATCAACTACCCGAAGGACATCAAGGCGTTTTATATGAAGCAGAATCCCGACGGAAAGACAGTTGCCGCCACAGATCTTCTGGTGCCCGGCGTTGGCGAGATCATCGGATGCTCCGAGAGAGAAGCGGATTACGGCAAGCTTACTGAAGCCATGAAAGCCCGGAATATGAAGTTTGATGACTATTCGGATTACCTGGATCTCAGAAAGTTCGGCAGCGTTCCCCACAGCGGATTCGGTCTGGGTTTTGAGAGGATCCTCATGTACATCACCGGAATGGCAAATATCAGAGATATCACCCTTTATCCCAGAACCGTGGGATCGGTGCGTTAAACTGTCAGGCCGCGGATAAGCTTTCTGTTCAAAGCGGATCCTGCGGCTTTTTTGAATCATGTGATCATACGGAGTTATAATGACCTGGGAAGAATTTGAAGCACAGGCAAAGATCTGCAGGGCCTGCGGACTTTGCGAAACAAGAAGAAACGTTGTGATCGGAAGGGGCAGCAAAAACCTGAACCGTATCCTTTTTGTGGGGGAGGGCCCCGGAGAAAATGAGGACCGCCAGGGTGTGCCTTTTGTCGGGCAGGCGGGCCGGCTGCTTGACCTTGCCCTTAACGCACTGGAGTTTTTACCCGAGGATTATTACATCGCCAATATCGTCAAGTGCAGACCCCCTCAAAACAGAATACCCGCTGACGATGAATGCGAAGCATGCCTGCCCCTCTTGAGACAGCAGTTTCTGCTGCTGAGACCTGCCATTGTCGTGTCACTCGGGGCTGTTGCAGCAAAAAATCTGATCGGAAAAGACGCAAAGATTTCAAACGTCAGGGGACAGTGGTTCAATAAAGGCGGGACCGTTTTTACAGCCACATACCATCCCGCCGCAGTTCTTCGGGATGAAGACAAAAAGACTGATTTTTACTATGATCTCAAGCAGGTAAAAACTGCTTTTGACGAATACAGAAAGAGAAAATGACTTACAACCTGCGAGGCGACACCGATAAAATACGCAGACTCGAACAGCTTTACAGCCTTTGCGAGGCACGTTCAAGCAGTTTTATTGACGCAAACGGCTTCTTTACGTCCGGATTTGTATTCGGCAACGGCGACGTTTCCTCAAAGATCCTTCTCATTGGCGAGGCGCCCGGAAGAGACGAGGTGGAGGCGGGGATACCCTTTTGCGGAAAAGCGGGGAAGATCCTTGACGAGTTCATTCAAAAGACGTCCTGCAAAAGGGATGATATGTTCATCACCAATACGGTTAAGTACAGACTTGCCAGACTTCGCAAGAACGCCATGCCGACGCTTTTTGGGGATTACGCCAACTCCGATATGGCCAACAGACCCGCAACGTCAAAGGAGATCTCTTTTGCGGTTGATTTCCTCAGGGAAGAGATATTGATCCTAAAACCGCAGATTATCGTGACACTCGGCAACACGCCTCTCAAGGCTGTTTTTATGTGTTTTTTCGCTGACAAAGGGGCTCCGGCTGTTGGCTCCTGCCACGGAACTTTTTTTGAAATTCCGGGTGTTTCGGGTAGTCTTCTGTATCCTGTGTACCATCCTGCGAGCCTGATCTACAATCCGAAAGCCGCACCTGAATACTCGCAGGACCTGGAAAGACTGGGAAGTTATATCCGAAACGGCTGAGTATTACCAATGTAACCCGAACAATGATCATTAATTGATCCACTTGAGTCTCAACCTCGTATCTGACCGTGAAGGGCCCTTTGGCGCATTCAAAAAAGATGGTGTAAAATTTTGACGGAGATTTTTACCGGCAGACTGCTCAAAGGCAAAAAAAATATCCATAGAATCCGCCTTTGTGATATGCTTAATGTGCCAAAAAACC
>CAMZBI010000070.1 GCA_947304585.1 uncultured Clostridia bacterium
CCCTAATTTGGGCCCCTTAATCAACTTGTTAGTATGTTAGTAGAAAAGTTTAGGTGATTATGTATCATTTACGCGCTCTTATACAACAAAGTAACCTCTTTTGTCTGCCAAAAATGACGGAAGAGGTTTTTTGTTGTATGGCGGGGTCGAGTAAAGTATAATCACTTTGACAACTTGAGACTTTATTGTTGCGAAGATGGAGGGCAGGAAGCGATGAAGATAGAAGACGTCGGAACCAAGATCATGATTACCGGATGCTGCGGCAGCGGGAAGAGCACACTGTCCCGCAAACTGGCAGATTGCACGGGGCTGCCCCTGTTCCACTTGAATATGATCTGGTGGTGGCCGGACGAGAGCCACATTCCCCGGGAGGACTTCGATAGAATCCTGAGGGAGCTTTCTGCGGGAGAGCGTTGGATCATCGAGGGCGACTACAGCCGGACCTATGAAATCCGACTCCGGGCCTGCAATACGCTGATCTTTCTGGACTACGACGAGGAAACCTGTATGGAGGGACTCCGTCAGCGGGTGGGACAGAAGCGTTCAGACATCCCTTGGGTGGAGCGGAGGCTGGAGCAGGAGCTGGTGGATCTCGTCTACAGCTACCGACAGGAAAAACGACCCAAACTGTTGTCCCTCCTTGAACAATACCCGGAAAAGAAGGTTCTGGTTTTCCATACCCGGGCCGAAGCCGACGCTTGGTTGAAAACAATCGACCTCGGGGCAGAATGATAAATGCCGGTTCTCTTGCTCAGGCTCCGCAATTTTCCAGAGTGACGAACAGTACGCTGTGGCCGCTGACTTCCGCGGTTTCTGAAGCCTTTGGCCCGGTGACCTCAAAATTGTTGCTTTCAAAGGAATATTCTCCGGTTTTGATTTCCGCAACGGTCAGCACCTTGCAGCCTTCGATTTCGAGCCTGAAGGGCACGGCGCGGCGGTTCACCACGGACATGAAGAGCTTTTCGCCTTGGCATGTGCACAACACGTCAATATCCTTCGATCCGGTTTCGCATTCAACGATCCTGCCGCCTTTGTGACCTGCCATCAGCCTGAACAGCTCGCCGGTGCTTTCGACCTTGCAGACGTTGCCGTTGACGAAGATCATGCCCTCGTTGACCGGCATGAAGAACTCGGCCCGCTCGATATGGTACTTGCCGCCGCTTTTGGCAAAGAACTGGAATTGAAGCGCGTTCGACAGAAACAGGCCGTTGTTCGAGCCCTGACCCCAGTTGTAGTTCCATTCGTCAACGCACACTTTGATGTCCCGGAAGCGGCCTGGGTACAGTGCGTCTTTGTAAAAGTTCAGCCCGTAGCTTTCGCCGTCGCTGAAGAGATCCTCGACCATTTCAAGCGTCGCCAACCCGTTTTTTCCCTGGGTCGGATCGGGCAGGATGCCGATATAGTCGTGGAACGAAACGTACTCATAGTCAAAATCGATATTTGCCACAAAATCGTAATTCCATTTGTGAAGATCCGCACCCCAGGTGAGGCCGAGAATGGGAACGATAGTATTGTCGACACGTTTCATTGCGTGGACAAGCTCGTTCGTGCGCCTTGCCGCCAATGCCCCGTTGTCCCGGTACTCGAAGCCGAAGAAGTAAACCTCGTTGCCGATGAACCAGTATTTGATGCCGAACCTGTCGAACCCGAGGGACTGCCTGACGGCGCCGTACTCAGTTGTCTCGTCTCCGTTGCAGTACTCCACAAGCTTTGCGGCGTCCTCCCCGTCCGACAGAAGAATGCTCACCGTGAATTCCGGCTCCGCACCGATCTCCCTGCAAAGCATCATGAATTCGTTGATGCCAACGTCAAGGCAGTCCTGGTCGTACGAGTTCAGAAAGAGGAGCCAGGCCTTTTCCCTGGCGTCTGCAGGCTGCCTGAATTCCGGCGCTTTCAGAGACTCACGCCAATCGAAATGGTCGGAGGCACATCCTCCCGGGAAACGGACCGAGGTGGGGCCGATGTATTTCAGCGCTTCGATCACGTCCCGCCGCATGCCGTAAAAATTGTCTGTCGGTATAAGCGAAGCTTCAAAAACCGCAACGTCGCCCTCTGATCTTATAACAAAAGTCCCGCAATCCGTATCCGAACCTTGAAATTCGAAGGACAGCTCAACGTATTTTTCTCCGTTTGCGGTGACGTCAAACCTTCCAAGGAACCCCTCGGGTCCGAATTCCACGGCTGCCGCTTCGGTGAGGGCTCTGACCCACAGCCTGGCCTCGTACTGCTCTCCGCTCTTCATGGCAATGACTTGAGAGGTCTGCTTCATTGTGCCGTTCCTGAGAATAACAAAGTTGCTCCGGCAAAGGCTTTCGTCAGGCTTATCCGTGACGTATTCACAGTTCTCGCACTCCCAGCCGGCGGGCGAGCCTTTTCCGGAATACAGCTTGCGGTTGTTAAGCATCTGCGCAAGGAGCCCGCCAAAATAACCCTTGCGGGTGATCTCCGCATTGATGCCGAAAATGTTGTCCTCAAAGGGTCTCCCGGGGAGGCCCGGCTTTATTTTTACTGTGTTCATTGAAACTCCTTATTGCTTTGTGAATTGCTTTGCGAAAGTCGCTTGTTTTCTGCGGAGATTATATTATCCTCCGGAGGCAGGTGTCAATAAACCAGCGGGCACGGCATGAAGTACAAACTTGTTTTCACAAATGTCGGATAGGAATACAGTCACTAAACAACAGATCAGCTTTTAGTAAAATAATAAAAACTTTTGCCGCCCGATGAAACACTCGGGCGGTTTTCGGTAATTTGGCACCCGGCAATAACGTGCCAATAACCAACCGAGCCGCATCGTCGGTTGTAACGCGAAAAGGGACTGTTAATTCACCCGCTGAAATTCCGGTATTTTAACAGCCCCTTGTTGTAGCAAAAAACCACTCGATAGTCGTATGGTTCAGGGTGGTGTTCAGTTTTCGGCGTCGCAACTGTTCGATCAGTGCGGCCGGAGTGTCCGGCTTGGTGCGCCGTATTCAGCAATCAGCTTAAACCCGCCCCTGTCACTCAATGATCAGCCTGTCTCCGGCCTCCCGGTCAAGGTGCTGGTTCTCGGAAAGGTATTCCTCTATGACCTCGCGGCAGGAGGTTGTTACGGTGCGGCGGGGGGCATTGGCGAGTACCTCTTCGGGGGTGATGTCGAAGGAGTCGATCATGTTGTTGTAGTGGAACAGCTGGAGACCTATGTTGAAAATGCGGTCGTCGGCAACGTCCTCGCCCTCAAACTTGAATTCCTTGAACTCGTGGTCCTTCCTGGAGTAGACGATATGGAGACCTTCGGAATATTGATAGAACTCGGTGTGAGCTCCCTCCCAGACCTCGTCGCGAAGGGTGTGCTTGACCATGTGCTTCAGCTGTGCGCCGGTCACCTTGACTAAAAACACGTCGTCGTCGTAGGGAAACGCTGTGATCAGTTCGCCGAACATGACTATGGGGCCAAGTTCTTCCGCACGGATGCTGCCGGAGCCGAGAAGCATGATGTCAAGGCCGAGACTTCGCTTGAGGGCGTCCGCAAACAGGTCGCCCAAAGAGGTCTCCTGGGTCCTTGAGGGATGGGTGAGTTTTCTGTTGAAACGGGTGATCACCCGGCCGTATTTTTTGTCAGTCTGGTTCTTGTAGCTGTTGATCAGCTCCGCAATGTCTTCGTCGAACGGGCAATTGTCGGCGTTGATGGGAACGCTTCTCCACTTGTAGTCTGCAACGCAGTTGTTTTCGGTGTCCACAACTATGTCGAACCTGCCGATCTGGTCGGTTCCGGTGCCCGCCTGGACAATGATGATGTCGTTTACCTTCTCCGCTACCTTAAGGAAGGTGTGGGAGTGACCGCCAATGATGACGTCAACGCCCCAGGCAGGGTCCAGAAGCGCCGCAAGCTTCTTGTCCTCGTCAAAGCCTATATGGGTGAGGAGGACCGTGAAATCTATGTCGATGGAGTTGTATGCGTTGCAGATGCGGCCGATCTCATCCGCCGCCTCGCTGATGTTGACGAAGGTTCCCACAAGGCCGTCGTTTTTAGCCTGCTTGATGACCATCTCGGTGATGATGCCGATGAACAGTATCTTCATGCCGCCGATCTCTTTGATGAAGTAGGGCTTGAACAGACGGGCGTGATTCGTCTTTACGTGAAGGTTGGCGTTGATGATCGGGAATTTGGCGCATTTTTCCAGAAACAGCAAGTGGGAAACGCCGTAGTCCACCTCGTGATTTCCCAGGGTGACC
Source organism: uncultured Clostridia bacterium (assembly GCA_947304585.1). Lineage (GTDB taxonomy): Bacteria > Bacillota > Clostridia > UBA1212 > UBA1212 > UBA1212. The sequence continues at coordinate 4,213 of CAMZBI010000070.1, forward strand.
ACGTCAGGCGAAAGCATGTTCATTATTTCTATGGTCGAAATGCCCTGGTACTCGGAATCGATGACCGAGCCCCTGAACATGTCGCCGGCAATGCAATAGAGCGTGTTCGGCTCCTCCTCCTTGACCTTGTTGATGTAGCCCGAAAGCATGGAGACACCGCCAATGAGTTTATTGTCGATGTTCTCGGACAAAAAGTCGCCGTGCATGTCGTTGGAGTGCAGAAGCACCAGCTTCCTGTAGCGCTCGTTGTCAACAACTATTTTATCGTTTTGTTCCATCTCTTGATCTCCTCACTGCTGCGCCAGCACTTCGTTAAGGCGCTTTACAAAGGTGCTCTTCCTGGCCTTTGTGACCACGGATACGTTGCATTTGCCAATCTTGGGCATTGAATCGTAGGTGAAGCCTTCTTTGTAGAAAATGACCATGCCGTAGGTCTCGCCGGGCTCGGTGATGCAGCTGCCGTAGCATTTGGCGGTTTCCTGCACGAAGTCGGGCCAGACCAGGGTTGCCATTGCCACTGCGTCGGGCAGGTCTATGGCGTTGATGCCGTTGCCTTTTTTGAATTCGAGAAGCTTGCCGGTCGCTTTTGCGACGAACACCTGGAGGGGGCTGCCCTTCAGCATCTTTTTCCACATGCGCTCGGAGGTCCAGGTGGGCTCGTCGTCCATGTCGAGACCGAGGACCGTCACGGGCACGCCAAGTTCCAGCATCATTTTATAGGCATGGGCGTCCTTGTAGACGTTGAATTCTGCGACAGGTGTTGCGTTACCGGGCCCGAAACCGGCTGTTCCCATTGACAATATCCTTTTAACCTTAAGCATGGTCTCTCTGTCCTTCTGTATCGCGAGGGCGATATTGGTGACAGGACCCAGGGCGCAGATCTCGATCTCTCCGGGATTTGCTTTGACTGTTCTCAGAATGAAGTCAACGGCGTGCTCCTTCTGGGGCTTTCCCTTCGGGTTGACGATTCCCGCATCGCCCATACCGTCGTTGCCGTAAACGCTGAAGGTTTCCCTGTCCTCTCCGGAAAGGGGCTTGACTGCGCCGGGGTAGACCTTGGCGTTTGACCCTGAAGCTTCCAGGGTGGAAAGAACGTTTTTGACAGCCTGGTCGAGGGAAACGTTGCCGGCGGCGACAGTGACGCCAAGGATCTCCACGTCGGGACTCTTCACGGCAAGGATCAATGCCGCGGCGTCATCTCCTCCTGTATCGGTGTCGATGATGATTCTGTGTTTTCTTACAATATCCATGGCAATACCTTCCTTTCGGAATTACTTTTCTCCATTATATCACAGCCCCGGCTTTGGCGAAAGAGCAGACTTCAGAAGGGACCGTGTCAAGTTTTGACGGAGATTCGCTTCCGGCCGCCTTCGGCTCCGCATT
>CAMZBI010000071.1 GCA_947304585.1 uncultured Clostridia bacterium
GGCCAATCTCATCCCGTGCTGAATACTTAAGCGTTTGACATAACATCCGTTATGTTCGAATAACGCTGATGAAGACCGAAAGCGATCCAAACCCGCCATTACCAAGAAATACCTGAAGGAATGAATGATCGTGTTCATTTCCACAGGTTGAACGGGAGGACGCCTGTATCAGGCGCCCTTCCCGGGATGAAATTTAGTTGCCGTCTTGTCCGCCTTCGCCGTTATTTCCGTCACCGTCGTCAGGTCCCGCCGGGATCTCGGCAACTTCTATAACGTCCTTGATCTCTTCCATGATCCTTCTAAGCCTGGTCATAAAGGCGATGGTGATACTGATAAGCAGTATGATGACCATAACAGGCGACCACTTGTCAACAAAGACCATAGGCAGTAGCATATTCTCCGTCAGAACGAAGGCAACAACCGCGAGGACCACAGGTATGAGGTCGAAAAGTTTCCTCTTGCGGCGTCTGACGCGCCTTGTATAGACCTGGCTCTCCAGATAATCCGGATATTCGGAAGCGATCTCGGCCTCTTTCTTGCCCCTGAGGAATATGATCAACTCATACACTCCGATGGCAACCGTGGCGATCATGCAAATGAAGTTAAGAAGTGCCCAGTGGCTGCGTCCGAGCCAGTCTTTTCCGGGCTCTTCTTCTCCGCCTCCGCCCTCACCGTCGATCTCGGCAACGGTTTTAATTCCAAGTGTCAAAGTAACAGGAGACTCGGCAGACTGATTTCCCATGAACGTATCGAGATCGTCGTTGCCGTCAAAGAGCCAGCGCCACTCGAGGGTGTAAGTGAGACTCTCGCCCGACTTCAGAGAATTCTTGTCCTCTGCCTCGGAGATCTTCTCAATGCCCTTCCACTCTTCGTCGGAACCGAAGCAGAATTCGCCCTTCTCGTCATATATCCTTGCCTCAACAGGAACAGGACTGGTATAGCCCTCCTGTTTCGATTCAAAGCTCAGAGTATAATCAAGAGGGAATTTTCCCGTATTGTCAAGAGTAAAGCGGTAGGTGTTCCCTGTTCCGGGGGCGATGATCTTGGAACCGTCGGAACTTTTGGCAATAACGCCTTTAGACTCATTACCGTATAGCGTCTCAAAGATATTTACTTTCGTATCTGTCTGCCAAACGGTATCCGCGTCACTTATCTCAAAGTCGTCGTCGGAGGGGCCTTTTTCCTGACCGCCCGCGAGGATGGTGAGCACAGAGGAAGTTCCACCGGAGGAAAGAGATATCCTGTAGCCCCGAGCGAAGGTCAGCCCTGAGAGCCTTACGGACAGTATAACAAACGCCAATACTTCAAGAATGAGAAGGATTACCGGCAATACGCCGAGGACCGCCAATCTATTCCGTGTTTTATTAGAATCTGCGGACAATTTATGCTCCTTCAATACTATATTTTTAAATATACGCCGTCATTTCCGGAAATATTTGAAAGAAAACCCTTCGGTTCCGAGACCCGGCTCAGCCGGCTTATATTTAAAAGGTTTAAGTTTAGCGCCTGCCCCGCCTCGCCACAAGGCGAGGCAGGCGCCTGATCATCCGTCAGATGAAAGCAGTATTACCTGCAATCATCCGACGAAATCGATAATCAGTCGTTAATGTTGGAATTAGTCGATCTGGGTTGCTGTGATAGTTACAGTAATTGTAACATCATCAAGCTCATCCATGTTACCCATGTAGGTATCGAACTGATCCTGAGTCATTGTGGTAATACCAGCTCCAGCTGCATCTTCAATTGTGCCAGCAGCCTCGTCAACATAATATGTGCCTGTTCCTTCGAAAATCCACTGCCAAGAAATTGTGTGTGTATTTGCTCCAGGTGTAGCAAATGCAGTAGGAAGAGTGTTCGGTGCATAATCTTTTGAGCCATCAGCCTCACCTGCGAGAGCCTTAATCGAAGCAATCAGAGCATCAAAAGTTCCCCAAGAACCAGTGTCAAGTTTCCACTGAATAGCATTATTTGCTTTGATAAAGTCATCGCAAGCTGACCCAGCTGTGTCAACTGTAAAAGTGTAAGCAACTTCGGGTGCATCAGTTGTTAAAACTTCGCCGCCATAAGTAAAACCAAATGTAATTGATCCATTTGTTCCGGGAGCAATAATGTCTTCGGTGTTTCCAGAAACAGCTTTGGCCGCTTCAGCAGTTGTTTTAAACAGATCATCAAAAGAGATGGTTGTAGGCTTGAAGCCCCACTTTGCAACTCTTGCGCTGTCTGTTCCATCAGCAGATGTAGTGTACTTAGCAAATGTTCCGGAAATAACGCATGTTGTCAGAAGGCAAACGATGCAGAGAACTGCTGCGATACGAATCCATTTGTTATTTTTCATTTCAAATTTCTCCTTTAAAATAAGTTTTCCGTTTTCTTATGTTCCAATTTAAGAAACGCTCCTCGCCGTTCCTCCGTTTAAGGGGTACGGGCGTTTTTGCCATTCCTTATTCGAAACGGCCAAGACCGTTCTCTAATCGGAACACAGGAATCCGGCATATTTGATTTATATCGTCCCCGGTGTGGCGTACCGGGGTCAATACCTGAGTAATAAACAACCTGTTTTAGTAAGATTATTCGTCTTTGTTTTGGGCATTCTGTTTGGCCTTGAGCTCTTCAAGCTCCTTAAGAAGTGCTTCGTTGTCCTCCGCTTTCTTCTTTTGATACAGTCTGGATTTGATCACGTCGTAGGCAACCAGCGCAACAAGAGGCAGTATCACGCACACTATCAGACCCGGTGTGGTCTGCATGAACATTGCAACGTTTCCCAATCCCGGTATCTTGAATGAGTATCTGCCTATGACCTTTTCTGCAGGCACCGGATCTTTATCCTCTGTGTTGTTATTGTCACCTTTGGTCATAAAGGCAAGCGATCCGTCTTTTTCAGTGATTTCAGTTACTCTGTGGGTGACCGTGCTGGTTCCGTTTCCTGCGGGATCGTAGAACGTGATCACGTCCCCGACCTGGATCTTCGAAGTGTCTGTCTGCTTACAGACTATGAGGTCGCCGCTCTTGATCTCGGGATACATGGAGTCTGTCAGCACTATCATGGGGAATATTCCGCCTATGTTAGGAACAGAATCCTTGTTTGTAAAACTTTGAATGATCAGCGTGATATTGATAACAAGGATAGGTACAAGGATAACACATAAAACAATGCCGATGATGGTTAAAACCAGGTTCTTCTTGGATCCTTTCTCGGCATTCTTTTTTTCTTTATCCTTTGTATTACTTACAGCCGTCAAAGAGCTGTCATCGGAAACTTCAACACTAACGGTTTCCGCTGTCACTTCATCCGGTTCAGAAGCTTGTTTAATATCATCGGAAGTCATCAATCGTCTTTCCTTTCGTTAAATCGGAGCGTCGTTATAATTTTTACATAATATTGATTATGTAAAAGCCCGATACTATTGGCGAAAATTAATACTTGATTGCTGTTAAGACATAATTATAAATATTATATAATACAAATATTTCCGCATTTTTAGGCACCCCTTGGAAATATTTTTCTTGTTGAACAAGTGTTGACAGTCTGATAGAATCCTCTTTGCCGGCAAATAAATCGCAAGATTATGACCATGGAAGCTTCTGTGCGAATAATCAAAGAAAGTGAGTGTACAGTATTGAAAAGAGAAGAGAAAAAAAGTAAAACCTGACTTTAGGAGTTCAAGGTTAAAACTAGTGCTAAAACATATATTTTGAGA